>NZ_AP018338.1:0-600000 GCF_002356415.1 Streptococcus oralis subsp. tigurinus | reverse complement strand
TCCCCCTTCAAGCGTAGAGTTGGAATTCCAACGAGCAAAGCTACTGCACCAGAAATCAAGGCTCCCAAGACCATTGCTCCAAAGAAAGCACCATAGGTTGGTGATTTTGAGCCAATAATCGCTGCTGCATAAGCCCCAATCGCCATAAAACCAGCATGTCCAAGTGAGAATTGTCCTGAAAAACCAACAATTAAGTTCAAACCTACTGCAAGGATGATATTAATCCCAATTTGTTCTAAAATTTGGACATGGAATAGATTGAGAACACCAGCAGAAACTAGTACACTAATCAATCCATAACCCGCTAATAGAAGGAATAACCAGAGAATATTTACTTTAAGATTTGTCTTCATTGTTTACACCTTCTCTTTCACATTCTTACCAAGGATACCTGCAGGGCGGACAATCAAAATTAACAACAAGATTCCATAAACAATGGCATCACGGAAGTCTGACATCCCAAAGGCTGTCGCAAAGGTTTCCAATAGACCAATTACAAAGCCACCAAGAGCCGCACCAGGAATAATCCCGATACCACCGAGTACAGCTGCAACGAATGATTTTAGACCTGGAGTCACACCCATCAAAGGGTCAAGAGAGTTGTAGTAAAGGGCAATGAGGACACCTGCTGCACCAGCAAGAGCTGAACCCAAAGCAAAGGTAAAGCTGATTGTTCGATTTACATTAATTCCCATCAATTGAGCTGCATCGCTATCTACGGATACCGCACGCATGGCTTTCCCCATTTTTGTTTTTTGGACGATCAATTGCAATAGAACCATTAACAATATAGAAACTGCTAAAATCATCAATTGAACATTTGTCAAGCTAATTGGCCCAAAATCATAGCGAACTGTTTGAATGACTTGAGGAAAGGCGCGAGTATTGGCACCTACTAGATAAACCATTCCGTATTCTAGTAAGAAGGACACTCCGATGGCAGTAATCAATACGGCAATACGTGTAGAGTGTCGCAAAGGACGGTAGGCAAGAAATTCAATTACAACACCAAGTAGTGCGGTTCCTGCCATTGAAATAATCAAAGCTAAAAAGAAATCCATTTGGAAGGAATTAATCAAAAAGTAACCAATAAAGGCACCTATCATATAGATATCACCATGGGCGAAGTTGATGAGTTTGATAATTCCATAAACCATGGTATAACCCAGAGCCAAAAGTGCATAAACACTACCCAGAATTAAACCATTCACAAGCTGTTGGAGCATAGCATTCACTCTTTTCTATTGTTATTTTTTAGAAAATTTTCATCATTTTCACAAGTTCATAAACACCGAAACAGGGAGTGAGTCAACGGCTCATTCCCCATTCCAAGTACTATTCTAATGTCATGGTTTTACAACTTCTGCTGCTTCTACTTTACCATTGTTCATGGTCATCATGTAAGCAGTTTTCACTGTATTGTGGTCAGCATCAAAGCTCGTTTGACCAGTTACACCATCAAAATCTTTTGTTTTAGCAAGGTTATCCTTGATTTCACCTGAGTTTTTAGCACCTTTTGCAGCATTGGCTACTAGGTAAACTGAGTCATAAGCCAAGGCTGAGAAGGTTGAAGGTTCTTCATTGTATTTAGCACGATATGCCTCAAGGAAGGCTTTAGCTTTTTCAGAAACATCAACTGTAGTTGAGAATCCTGAGATGAAGTAAATGTTTGATGCTTTTTCAGCTGTTGCTTGTTGAACAAATTCTTCACCGTTAAATCCATCACCACCAACGATTGGTTTATCAATTCCCATACCACGAGCTTGGTTTACAATTTTACCTGCTTCTGTGTAGTAACCTGGAACAACGATAGCGTCAAAGTCTTTCCCTTTCATTTTAGTAAGGGCTGCTTGAAAGTCTGTATCACCTGCTACAAACGTTTCATCTGCTACAATCTCACCCTTGTAGGCTTCACGGAAAGATTTAGCAATACCTTTAGCATAGTCACTAGCATTGTCAGTATAAAGAACAACCTTCTTAGCATTCAACTTGTTTGTTACATAGTTAGAAATAATCTTCCCTTGGAAGCTATCTTGGAATGTTCCGATAAATAGGTAATCTTGACCTTTTGTCAATCCATCTTGAGTAGCACTTGGTGAGATCAATGGCACTCCAGCTTTGGTAGCGTTAGCTACAGCTGCGGCAGTTGCACCAGATGTTGCAGGTCCTACAATAGCTGCTACTTTTGATTGGGTTACAAGGTTCGTTGTAACAGAAGCTGCTTCAGCAGTTTCTGACTTGTTGTCTTTGTCTACAACTTCGATTTGTTTTCCATCGATACCACCTGCTGCATTGATTTCATCAACGGCAAGTTGAGCTCCTTTTTGTTCAGATGTTCCGTAGGCTGCTACGGCACCTGTTTCTTCAAAGTTAAATCCGATTTTAATTGTCTTTTCATCGACTGAGTTACCAGCAGCGTTTGAGGCTCCTGATTTGACCTCTCCACAAGCGGCGAGAAGGGCTACGCTAGCAAGGGCCACAAAAGATAGGGCAAATTTTTTCTTCATTTTTTATCTCCTTATAATATTGTTCCAAAATAGTATGTTAAGAATATACCGAATTATCAGAAAATTGTCAACCTTTTTATTCACTTTTTTAAATGATAACGTTTTCTTCGTTTCGATAGAGATTGCCAACGAAGGGAGTTTCTAACTCTTGAATGTGACACCGTCTAATTTTCTTGATAAATCTTTCCTTACCTAATCTCTCTACTAAGTCATCTAACTCCTCAGTTGGAACATAGAGCTGCAAGTAACGATGCTTCTTAGAATGGTAACAGATGTCACCGTATTCCTGAAGTTTCTTTGCATCCCGATTATAGTAAAGATAGATGATTAATCCTGATCGATTGACCTTTTCAAACATGATAAATCCTCTTTCTAAGAAATCTTCTCCTATTATATCAAAAAAAGCAAACCCCGTCGAGTTTGCTTTTTAGCTTGGTTAGCTCAAAGAATTGTTGACCATGATTTCATCAATAAAACCATACTCAAGTGTTTCTTGGGCGCTCATCCAGTAATCACGTTCTGCGTCTACATGAATTTGCTCAACTGTTTTACCAGAGTTATCTGCAAGAATTTGCTCCAAAGTCTTACGAGTTTTAAGCAAGTGCTCTGCAGCGATTGCCATATCGGTTTGTTGGGTACCACCACCTGTACCACCCATTGGTTGGTGAATCATGTACTCTGCATTTGGAAGCATGAAACGTTTGCCTTTTGCTCCACTTGATGCAATGATAGTCCCCATTGAGGCCGCCATCCCCATCACGATGGTTTGGACATCTGCCCTGATAAAGTTCATGGTATCAACGATTGCCAAACCAGCTGAAACAGAACCACCCGGAGTATTTACATAAAGGTAAATATCTTTTGTACTGTCTTGGGCATCCAAGAAGAGCAATTGGGCGATAACGGAGTTGGCCATGTTGTCTTCAACTGGTCCAGTCAACATGATGATACGATCTTTTAGTAAACGTGAGTAAATATCATAGGAACGTTCTCCACGGCTTGTTTGTTCAATAACTACAGGAATCATTCATTTCTCCTTTTAATGTTAAATTTTCTTAGTCATACGACTCAATACAGAACTATTATATCTCTTTGGTCAAAAAAGGTCAAATTTTTGCTCTATTCTCTAAACAGAAACAAAAACTCAACCTCCTTTCAAGTCAAAAACGAACTTCTAGTTTCAATATTTACTTTGGGATTTTATTTGGTACCGAACAAGCGGTCTCCAGCATCTCCAAGACCTGGAACGATATAACCGTGTTCGTTCAAGCGTTCATCCAAGGCCGCAGTAAAAATTTCTACATCTGGGTGTGCTTCTTGAAGGGCTTTCACTCCTTCTGGAGCAGATACTAGGCAGACAAACTTGATATTGGATGCGCCACGTTTTTTAAGCGAATCTACAGCCAAGATTGCTGAGCCACCTGTTGCAAGCATTGGGTCAACGACAAAGATTTGACGTTGGTCAATATCTTCAGGCAATTTCACCAAGTATTCAACTGGTTGAAGGGTTTCTTCATTACGGTACATACCGATGTGTCCAACTTTTGCTGCTGGAACCAGATTCAAGAGACCATCTACCATCCCGATACCTGCACGCAAGATTGGGACAATCGCCAATTTTTTACCAGCCAATTGTTTTTGAACTGTTTTTGTGATTGGTGTTTCGATTTCCACATCTTCAAGTGGAAGATCACGAAGTACTTCATATCCCATCAACATTGCAATCTCATCTACTAGCTCACGAAAAGCTTTTGTAGAAGTGTCTGTACGACGCAAGATTGACAATTTGTGTTGAATGAGTGGATGATTAATGACTTCAATTTTTCCCATTTTCTGAGTTCCTTCTTTCAATTTATTCTTCTTATTATATCAAAAAACGGTTTAAAAAGCTGTCTAAACCATTTATTTTAATTAATTTTTAAATCAAATCTGCCTCTTGGAGAGCTGTCTGAACAGTCTCTAATGGTAAATGGGTTAGCTCGGTCCCTTTTTCTTGATAGAGGTATTTGGCATAGTCATCCATTCGGTACTGGTTAATATAAACCACGCGCTTGCAACCAACCTGTAGCAGTTGTTTGGTGCAGTTCAGACAAGGGAAATGGGTCACATAGGCTGTAAAACCTCTGGGAACACCTCGTTCGGCCCCTTGTAAGATGGCATTGACCTCGGCGTGAAGGGTTCGGACACAGTGACCTTCAATGACTAAACATTCATGGTCAATACAGTGCTCCGTTCCTGATACGGAACCATTGTAGCCTGTTGAAATGACCTTATTGTCCTTGACTAGGACAGCTCCCACCTTGGCACGTTTGCAGGTCGAACGATTGGCAATCAGTAAAGCCTGGGCTGCAAAGTACTCATCCCAAGCCAGTCTTTTTTCTGTCATAAGTCTTCTCCTTATCCCCTATTTTTTGAAAAATGGCAAGCGTAAATCTGCAATCTTTTCAGCTGGAACCTTCATGCCATCTTTGATCCATTTGAGCAGAACCGATACGATGGCAGAACTCCAAAAGGAATGAAGGTAGCTGCTAACTCCTTTTGACTTTCCGTGGTATTTTTCTAGAAATTCCTGCATGGCTTGGACAAAAATCTTTTCCAAATGATAGTCCAGAGCAAGTTGGATAACCTTGGCTTCTTTCTTGGCTGCGCGGAAAAGGTGAACCCAAACCAAATAAAGGTCCGTTTTAACATCGTAGTGGCTGAGCTGTTCCATGATATTATGGACACTGCGTTTAAAGACACTTTCCAAAATCTCTTCTTTAGAGTCATAGTTACGATAGAAGGCGGCGCGAGAGACACCTGCCCTCTTGACCAACTCTGAAATACTAATCTTTGCCAAGTCCTTTTTCTCTAGAAGTTGCAAAAGAGCAGTCTCAATCGCTTCTCTGGTCAAGAAATTGGATTCTTGATTTGATTTTCTGAGATTTTCAAGAGATTTTTCGGATATTTTACGTTCATACATAACAATTTCTTTCTACTTGTGACAACAGAGAGGTGGTACTTTTGTTTCAAGGGCTTTCATGATATAATTGTAAAAAAAGACAGAACCTTTGTCAATGTATAAGTGACAAAGATGGAGAATTTCTATGACGTGGAAGATTGTAGCTGACTCTGGTTGTGATTATCGTCAACTGGCAACTCCTGCTATTGATACTGAATTTGTTAGTGTTCCTTTGACCATTCAAGTATCTGATCAGGTCTTTATAGATGATGCCAATCTCAACATTGACCACATGATGCGAACCATGTATGCAACTTCTGAGGCTTCAAAATCTGCCTGTCCTAGTCCGGATGATTACTTGCGTGCATTTGAAGATGCCAAGCATATCTTTGTCGTTACCATTACTGGTACTCTTTCTGGTAGCCATAATAGTGCACAGCTCGCTAAAAATATCTACCTTGAAGAACATCCTGACACTCAGATTCATGTTATTGATAGTTTATCTGCGGGTGGGGAAGTTGACTTGATTGTCGAAAAAATCAATGAATTGATTGATCAAGGACTTTCTTATGAGGAGATTGTTGAAGCTATCACAGCCTACCAAGAAAAAACAAAGTTGCTCTTTGTCCTTGCTAAGGTCGATAACTTGGTTAAAAATGGCCGTTTGAGCAAACTTATCGGTACAGTTGTTGGTCTTCTCAACATCCGTATGGTCGGGGAAGCAAGTGAAACTGGAACCTTAGAACTGCTCCAAAAAGCTCGTGGATCCAAAAAATCCCTTCAAGCAGCCTATGAAGAACTCATCAAAGCTGGCTACGCTGGTGGCCGTATCGTCATGGCGCATCGCAGCAATGAAAAATTCTGTCAACAATTGTCAGAACGCTTGATCCAAACCTTCCCACAAGCCAATATCAAAATTCTCCCAACCTCTGGTC
Source organism: Streptococcus oralis subsp. tigurinus (assembly GCF_002356415.1). Lineage (NCBI taxonomy): Bacteria > Bacillati > Bacillota > Bacilli > Lactobacillales > Streptococcaceae > Streptococcus > Streptococcus oralis. Next base: position 593,617 of record NZ_AP018338.1, on the reverse strand, counting down.
TTTGCAGTTTTTATGCAGAAGATAGCGGTTTGTTGATGGGATATGAAATCAACTAAGATTATTAGCAACAAGAGATGCCAAGCATCTCTTGTTTTTTGTGGTACAATAAATCTATGAAACATTTTGATACTATTGTCATCGGTGGAGGGCCTGCTGGTATGATGGCTACGATTTCCAGTAGCTTTTATGGTCAGAAAACCCTTCTCATCGAAAAAAATCGGAAACTCGGAAAAAAATTAGCTGGTACAGGTGGTGGTCGTTGCAATGTAACTAACAATGGAAGTCTAGATGACCTACTAGCTGGCATCCCTGGAAATGGACGCTTTCTATACAGTGTCTTTTCCCAGTTTGATAACCATGATATCATCAACTTTTTCACGGAAAACGGTGTTAAACTAAAGGTTGAGGACCACGGCCGTGTCTTTCCTGCTACTGACAAATCTCGGACCATTATCGAAGCCTTGGAGAAGAAAATCATTGAACTTGGTGGGCAAATTGCTACTCAAACAGAGATTGTTTCGGTTAAAAAGATAGACGACCATTTTGTCCTTAAGTCCGCAGACCAAAGCTTCACTTGTGATAAGCTGATTGTTACAACAGGTGGCAAATCTTATCCTTCGACTGGTTCGACTGGTTTTGGTCACGAGATTGCCCGTCATTTTAAGCACACCATTACAGAGCTTGAGGCAGCTGAAAGTCCTTTATTGACAGATCTTCCACATAAGGCCTTGCAGGGAATTTCGCTGGATGATGTGACCTTAAGCTATGGCAAGCATGTCATCACTCATGATCTACTCTTTACCCACTTTGGTTTGTCCGGCCCTGCTGCCCTACGTATGTCTAGCTTTGTCAAGGGCGGAGAGGTTCTCTCACTCGATGTTTTGCCTCAACTTTCTGAGAAGGACTTGGCTGCATTTCTAGAAGAGAATCGGGAAAAATCCTTGAAAAATGCTTTAAAAACCTTGCTTCCGGAACGCTTGGCAGAATTTTTGGTGCAAGGCTATCCTGAAAAAGTCAAACAACTGACTGAAAAGGAACGCGAACAACTTCTCCAGTCCATCAAGGCTCTCAAAATCCCTGTGACTGGAAAAATGTCTCTTGCCAAGTCCTTTGTCACCAAAGGCGGTGTCAGTCTCAAGGAAATCAATCCCAAAACTCTGGAAAGTAAGCTGGTACCTGGTCTCCACTTTGCAGGCGAGGTACTGGATATCAATGCCCACACGGGTGGCTTTAACATCACTTCTGCCCTCTGCACCGGCTGGGTGGCAGGCTCAAATCCAATAAGTACCAAATAAGAAAGGAAGCCCTTTGGAACATATTATTTTACTAAGAGGCGTTACTCCTAATGGAAAAAATGCTATCCCGAAAATGTCTTATTTGGTAGATATTTTGACAGAAACTGGGTTTCAACACGTCCGAACCTATATTCAAAGTGGAAATATCATTCTTGAAAGTGACTTAACCCTAGAAGAAATACGAGAACAGGTTCATGCTCTAATAAAGAATAAAATTGGTGCTGACTTAAAAATGATAATCAAGAATAAAAGTGATTTTACAAAAATTGTCCAAGAAAACCCGTTTGGAGAACACTATCTTTATGACCGTATACACGTGATTTTTTATCAAGAATCTATTCAAAGTCTCCCTTTAGAAAAATTAAAAATTGATCACGGTGAAGAAGAAATTTGTATCGGTAACCATTGTCTTTACCTCTATCTCCCTAGAACTGCAAAACGAAAAAAGCTCAATACCAACTATCTTGAAAAGCTATTTGGCGTTGATCTGACCATGCGAAAACTGAATGTAGTAGAAAAATTACTAACAAAATAAGTGAAAGAAAATGAACAGAAGAGAGTCAGTCGAATTTGTCAACATGTGCATGATTAAATACGGAAACAAGGTTCTGGTCCAAGACCGAGTTAGTCCTGACTGGCCTGGCATTACTTTTCCTGGCGGGCATGTTGAACGCGGCGAATCCTTTGTTGATGCTGTCATTCGTGAAGTGAGAGAAGAAACGGGTCTGACCATTTCCAAACCCCAACTCTGTGGTATCAAAGATTGGTATGATGATGAGGATTACCGTTATGTTGTCCTTTTTTACAAGACAGAACTCTTTACTGGTGAACTCCAGTCTTCAGACGAAGGGAAGGTTTGGTGGGAGGATTTTGACAATCTATCTCATCTAAAACTTGCTACTAATGATATGTCTGATATGCTTCGTGTATTTGTAGAAGAGGATCTGAGTGAATTCTTCTACTACAAAGACGGCGAAGACTGGCTTTATGATTTGAAGTAAAAAATAGGCTCGGAAATTCCTAGCCTATTTATTCTGCATTTGTTCGAACGTAAGCTGCAATGACATCTGATGTGTACTGGGCTGTACCAGATCCAAACTTGTCAATATTTTCCTTGAACTCTGGGTTGCAGACGTAGCCTTTACCGATATGTCCGAAGACTTCAATAGAGCAGTCAAATCCATAAGTACGAATGGCTTGCAAGAGCTTGACAGCTTGCTCTTGGTTTTCAATTGCTGTTGCAGGTAAACCAGCTTGAAGGTTTTGTGCCAAGGATTGAAAAACTTGGTTAAAGGCGGCCGTAGACTCATCTTCACGACCTTTTTGGCGTTCGAAGGCTTGATCCATGACTTCTTGACCATATTTTTCTACCGCTTCTTGGTGGTATTTTTGATTGTCTTGATAGCTAAATCCAGTGAATTTTTCTTCAATAGTCATTTTTCTTTCTCCTTTTTGATCTTGAATGGTTTTTTTCAAGGTGGAAATCAAGGTATCCAGGTGTTGCCTTTCTCGAGTCAAATACTCCAACTGCTTAGTCAAATGGGGCAATAAATCTGCCCTTTCTTCCTTTAACAGCTCTGCTATTTTTTCTAAAGAAAAACCTAGATATTTATAATACAGAATAACCTGAAGGCGTTCCAAATCCTCTTTACTATAGGTTCGATAGCCGTTTTCCAACTTTAAGGGAACCAAGAGCCCTATCTTATCGTAGTGATGCAGAGTCTTAACAGAGACACCTGAAAGCTGCGCAGCTTCTTTTATATGGTACATGATTTCCTCCTTACAAGCATAGTATAACCCCTCCCCTTAGGTCAGAGTCAAGTGTTTTTGCGAAAAATTTTTAACTTTTTGAGAAAGGTGTGAAAACTTGAAAATGGTTTTCTTGACAGACATCAGAAAACATGATAGGATAGTCAAGTCTATCAATCAAACAAAAGGCTCATAAAGAGCCATTGAGAGAAGGCTATTTGACAACTCAAGTAGCCTTTTCTTATTTAAAAAAGGAGATTGGAGTTTAACTATGTCAGAAAAATCGCAATGGGGCTCGAAACTTGGCTTTATCCTAGCATCTGCTGGCTCAGCTATCGGACTTGGATCCGTTTGGAAGTTTCCCTACATGACTGCTGCTAATGGCGGGGGAGGCTTTTTACTGGTCTTTCTCATTTCCACTATTTTAATCGGTTTCCCGCTCCTGCTGGCTGAGTTTGCCCTAGGTCGTAGTGCTGGCGTTTCCGCTATCAAAACCTTTGGAAAACTTGGCAACAATAACAAGTACAACTTTATCGGTTGGATTGGTGCCTTTGCCCTCTTTATCCTTCTCTCCTTTTACAGTGTCATTGGAGGTTGGATTCTGGTTTATCTGGGTATTGAGTTTAGGAAATTGTTCCAACTTGGTGGAACGGGTGATTATGCTCAGTTATTTACTTCAATCATTTCAAATCCAGCCATTGCCCTTGGCGCACAAGCTGCCTTTATCTTGTTGAATATCTTTATTGTATCACGTGGGGTTCAAAAAGGGATTGAAAGAGCCTCGAAAGTCATGATGCCCCTGCTCTTTATCATCTTTGTCGTGATCATTGGGCGCTCGCTCAGCTTACCAAATGCCATGGAAGGCGTTCTTTACTTCCTCAAACCAGACTTTTCAAAACTAACCAGCGCTGGTCTCCTCTATGCTCTGGGTCAATCTTTCTTTGCCCTCTCACTAGGGGTGACAGCCATGCTGACTTATGCGTCCTACTTGGACAAGAAAACCAATCTGGTCCAGTCAGGGATTTCCATCGTAGCCATGAACATATCGGTATCCATCATGGCGGGACTAGCCATTTTCCCAGCCATGTCAGCCTTCAATATTCAGTCTGAAGGGGGACCAAGCTTGCTCTTTATCGTCTTGCCCCAACTCTTTGACAAGATGCCTTTTGGAACTATTTTCTACATTCTTTTCCTCTTGCTCTTCCTCTTTGCGACGGTTACTTCTTCTGTCGTGATGCTGGAAATCAATGTGGGCAATATCACCAACCAGGACAACAGCAAACGTGCTAAGTGGAGTGCCATTTTAGGAATCTTGACCTTTGTTTTTGGCATTCCTTCAGCCCTATCTTACGGTGTTATGGCAGATGTTCACATTTTTGGAAAGACCTTCTTTGATGCTATGGACTTCTTGGTTTCCAACCTCCTCATGCCCTTTGGGGCTCTCTGTCTGTCTCTTTTTACTGGCTATATCTTTAAAAAGGCCCTTGCCATGGAGGAACTGCATCTTGATGAAAGAGCATGGAAACAAGGACTTTTCCAAGTCTGGCTTTTCCTCCTTCGTTTCATCATTCCTATTATCATCATTGTGGTTTTTATCGCCCAATTTATGTAATCAAAAAGGACTTGAGTAGTAAACTCAGGCCCTTTCTTTTTATGGATGGCTAACAATCAATTCCAAACCTTGCCCTTCCAAGGTCCAAGTTTCAACATCACTTGGTAGGATAAAGTGGCTCCCTTTTTGAATCGGATAGTTTTTTCCATCAACAGTGAGGTGACCTTGACCGGCTAAGACACTCAACAAGCTGTAGTCAGCTGTCTTTTCAAAGTCAACTTTTCCAGTGATTTCCCACTTGTAAACTGCGAAGAAATCATTGGATACAAGGAGAGTGGAACGTAGATCATCTGCTTTGACAGTGACAGGTCGGCTATTGGCAGGTTCTCCAATGTTTAAAACATCAATGGATTTTTCAAGATGAAGTTCACGCAAGTTGCCCTTGTCATCCTTGCGGTCAAAGTCATAGACACGGTAGGTAGTGTCACTAGACTGCTGGGTTTCAAGAATCAAGATACCTGCACCGATAGCGTGCATGGTACCACTTGGTACATAGAAGAAATCTCCAGCCTTAACTGGCACTTTTGTCAGTAAGGCATCCCAGTTCTTGTCTTCGATTTGCTGGCGAAGTTCTTCTTTTGATTTGGCATTATGACCATAGATAATCTCTGATCCTTCATCCGCTGCGATGATATACCAGCATTCTGTTTTTCCAAGTTCGCCTTCATGCTCTAGTCCATAGGCATCGTCTGGGTGAACTTGAACACTGAGCCAGTCATTGGCATCGAGGATTTTGGTCAAGAGTGGAAACACAGGTTCTGGACGGTTGCCAAACAACTCACGGTGTTCCGCATACAAAGTTGCTAGGTCTGTTCCCTCGTAGCGACCATTGGCTACCTTAGAAACTCCATTTGGATGAGCTGAGATAGCCCAGTATTCTCCGATTTTTTCACTTGGAATGTCGTAACCAAACTCATCACGTAGCTTGGTTCCACCCCAGATTTTTTCTTGCATAACTGATTTTAAAAATAATGGTTCTGACATGTCGATCTCCTGTCTGTTTTCTCCTTTCATTATAGCAAAAAAAGAGTTCCATTAGAACTCTTTTTCATATCTTATAAATTAGGGAGAAGATTTTATAAAAATAGTGAAGAAATCCCCTCATATGCTATAACTTTTGTTGGCGTTCAAACTCTACTATGCCCTTATTTCATACGATAAAAATCAAGCACTAGTCCGGAAGGGCCTCCAACTAACAGGCTTTCGGTTCCCCAATCGGTTACAACTGGACCGTTTAAAACCTGGATACCAAGCTCTTTCAACCGTTGGTAGTTCTGATCTACATCCTCAACCTCGATATGAAGAATGATTCCTGACTGAAAGTTTTCCAAAGGAATCAAATGATTTTGAGACAACATGAGGCAGTGACTGCCAATCGTGAACTGTGCAAAACTGTCGTCAACATAATCGGCTTTTTTATCCAAAATACGCTCCAAGTCGGCACAGACTTGAGGAACATTTGAAACGATGATATCTAATTGATTTAAATTCATTTACTATCCTCCAGAAAAAGACCGGATTGCTCCGATCTTTTCAAGTTCTGCTCTAAGAAAATCAAAGAATAAAATCTACAAAGTTTACCTTTGATTTTCGATGAGAGAAATTATTTGATTGCGCGTGATTGCAATCCTTCTTCTTCCAAGAAGAGGCGGAATGGTACGAGTTCTTCTGCTTCGTATTTTTCCTTGAAGGCTTTGATTGCTTCTTCTGAGTGAAGTTTTGGATCCAATTCAAGTACTTCTACTGGAAGTGGACGGTGTTGCGTGATGCGAGCATCGATAACAACAGTTTTACCTTCTTTGTTGAGTTTCACAGCTTCTGCAACAACTGCGTCGATGTCTTCGATACGATCAACTGTAAATCCAACAGCACCTTGTGCTTCAGCAATTTTTGCGTAGTCAGCGTTTGTGAAGTCACAACCAAACAAGTGTTTATTTGTGTCTTCGTATTTGTCCTTGATGAAGGCATATTTACCATTTGAGAAGATAACGTTGATAACTGGAAGGTCGTATTGAACGTTTGTGATCACGTCTGGGTAGCACATGTTGAATGCACCGTCACCCATGATGTTCCATACTTGGCGATCTGGATTGTCTTTTTTAGCAGCGATACCACCAGGAAGGGCAATACCCATTGTCGCAAAGAGTGGAGATGTACGCCACATGTTCTTAGGTGTCATGTGAAGGTGACGAGTAGATGTTTGAGTAGTGTCACCTACGTCGATTGAGTAGATAGCGTCTTGATCAGCATGTTTATTGATAGCATTGTAAACTTGGTACAATTGCAATTCACCCTCAGTTTTACCTTCGAGTTTGTTCATGTAATCACGCCAGTTTTGGTTGTTCTTAACGTTTGCACGCCACCATGGAGTAGATTCTACTGGGTTTACTTTGTCAAGGATTGCTTTCGCTGCTTGACCTGCATCACCAAGGATAGAAGCATCAAGGGCATGACGTTTACCAAGTTTGTAAGGGTCAATATCAACTTGGATGAATTTTTCAGTGTTCTTGAAGGCTTCGTAAACTTCAGCAAATGGGAAGTTTGAACCAAGGAAAAGAACGGTGTCTGCTTCAAAGACCACTTCGTTGGCTGGTTTCCAACCAACACGGTAAGCAGAACCTGTCAAACCTTCGTAGTCCCATTCAAAGGCTTCGAAGTTTTTACCAGTTGTGATGATTGGTGCTTTGATCTTACGTGACAATTCAGTGATGACATCACCAGCACCAACTCCACCGAAACCAGCGTAGATAACTGGACGTTCCGCATTGTTCAAGATCTCAACTGCTTTGTCAATTTCAACTTCGTTCAAAGCAGGAGCGATGAAGCGACGTTCGTAAGAACCTGATCCGTAGTATGAGTTTTCGTCGATTTCTTGGAAACCGAAGTTTACTGGGATTTCAACAACAGCTGGACCTTTTTTAGAAACTGCAGCACGGCAAGCTTCGTCAATTACTTTTGGCAATTGCTCAGCGTAAGCTACACGTTTGTTGTAGACAGCGATACCGTTGTACATTGGGTTTTGGTTCAATTCTTGGAAGGCATCCATGTTGAGTTCGTTAACTGGACGTGATCCAAGGATAGCAAGGAATGGAGTGTTATCCATAGCTGCATCGTAAACACCGTTAATCAAGTGAGTCGCACCTGGACCACCTGAACCAACAGCAACCCCGATTGAGCCGCCGAATTTAGCTTGCATTACCGCTGCAAGAGCACCTGTTTCTTCGTGGCGAACTTGCAAGAAGCGGATATCTTTGTCTTCAGCCAAAGCATCCATCAATGAGCTGAGTGTTCCTGATGGGATACCGTAGATTGTATCTACGCCCCATGTTTTCAATACATTAAGCATTGCTGCAGATGCAGTAATTTTCCCTTGAGTCATAATGATAACTCTCCTTCAAATATTTTTAAAACTTGATTCATCCGTTTTCATATATTATTTGGAAACGTTTCAGCAAATTTTTACTCTACTACTTTACCACATTTGTTTTGGGTCTCCTAAGAATGTGCTCAGAAATTTTTATTCTCTATTACAGTACAGTTTGAAAACGTTTTATGTGACTGTTTTATAATAAAAAGCGAGCAAGCTCGCTTTTAGTCTATTTTACTAAAGTTTAGTAAGAGTGAACTGGTCAGAACAGATACAGAACTAAAGGCCATGGCTAGACCCGCCAGTTCTGGATTGAGGGCCAATCCAACACCAGAAAAGATTCCTGCTGCAATCGGAATTCCGACGACATTGTAGATAAAGGCCCAGAAAAGATTGAGCAGAATACGGTTAAAGGTTTTCTTACTCATGTCAAAGGCACGAACCACTCCTAGGAGGTTATTAGTTGTCAACACTAAATCTGCTGACTCGATGGCGATATCCGTTCCAGCTCCCATAGCAATCCCCACATCTGCTACACTGAGGGCAGGAGCATCATTGATGCCATCACCAACAAAGGCTACTTTCCCAGCTGCTTGTAGTTTATGGATTTCATGGGCTTTTTCTTCTGGTAGGACGCCTGCAATGACCTCTTCGATTCCGATTTGATCTGCAATAGCACGCGCCACACCAGCATTATCTCCTGTCAGCATGACTGTTTTAAGACCACGTTTTTTCAACTGACTGATGGCTAGCTTAGCATTTTCCTTGGGAATATCTTGCAAAGCAAGCAAGCCTTTGATTTCATTATCAACAGCCAAGAAAACAACTGTCTTAGCTTCTTTTTCTAGTTCTTCTAGTTTTTCCTGATAAGCGCTGGAAATATCCATACTATCTAGCATTTTAGCATTTCCAAGTAAGACTTGTTTCCCAGCTATTTGCCCTGAAACACCTTTTCCGTGCAAGGCTTGGAAATTTTCGACAGTTTGAAACTCAAGTCCAGCTTCACTTGCTCTCTTGACAACAGCCTCAGCCAGTGGGTGTTGAGAAGCTTCTTCCAAGGAGGCAGCTAAGCCGAGCACTTCTGTCTCATCGCCAATGATATCAGTGACCACTGGTTTTCCTTCCGTCAAAGTCCCTGTCTTATCAAACACAATAGTTTGGACTTTCTGAATTTCCTGTAAGACTGTTCCATTTTTGAGAAGAACCCCCATTTTGGCACTGCGTCCTGTCCCTACCATAAGAGCTGTCGGTGTTGCAAGACCCAAGGCACAAGGGCAGGCAATAATCAAAACCGCAACTCCATAGAGAAGAGAAGACACAAAGCTAGCTCCAAGCACGACTACACTATCCCTGAGCAAAACGAACCAAACCCAAAAGGTCACGATTCCTAAAATGACAACTGCTGGGACAAAAATCCCTGAAATCTTATCCGTCAAGTCCTGAATCGGTGCGCGGCTAGTCTGAGCTTTCTTTACAAAGTCTACAATCTGTGCCAAAACAGTCTCTGAGCCAACCTTTTCTGCCCTAAAAATAAGCGTTCCGCTATTATTGATAGTTGAGCCAATGACAGTATCTCCAACTGTCTTGTCCACTGGCAGGCTCTCACCTGTCACCATGGATTCATCTATGCTGGACACACCTTCCACTACGACACCATCAACTGCAATCTTTTCACCTGGACGCACTCGAACCAGGTCGCCTACCTTGACTTGGTCCAAGGGAACTTGAACATAGCTATCATCACGCAAGACTTCCGCTGTTTTAGCCTGCAAATCCAGTAGTTTCTCCACAGCTTGGGAAGTATTTTTCCTCATTTTCTCTTCAAAAACTGCCCCCAAAAGAACGAAGAAGAGGATAAATCCAGCACTTTCAAAGTAGACAGGGAGACCAGCAAAGAGGGCAACTAGACTATAGAGATAAGCCACTAGAGTTCCCAAAGCAACCAAGGTATCCATATTGGCATTGTGTTTTTTAAAGCTGGCCCAAGCGCTTTGGATATAAGGACCACCTGCTACTAACATAATAGGCGTTGTGGCTAGAAAGGTTCCCCAATGCATGACTTGGTGACTAATGCTGCCTGTCAACATCCCAATCATGAGAATCACAAGAGGCACAGTAAAGATACTGGTAATCCAAAAACGCTGTAAAAGTGATAAAGATTTTCGAGTCTTCTCAACTACGGTATAACTTCCCTTTTGCATCTTCATTCCACATGAGAATTCATGTTTCCCCAACTCTTGAGGTGTAAAACGAATGACCTTTTCCTCGTCTACTCCGATTGGTTCCAAGATGCCTTCTTCTTCAAAAAGAATTTCCTTGTAACAGTTTGAAGGGGTGGCACGATGAAAGGTAATTTCAGCGGGAATCCCTTTTTGGAGCTGGATATGGGCTGGGTGATAGCCTTTTTCAGCTGTGATACGGATTTTTTGAATGCCATTTTCCAGGCTTGCTTTCACAATTTCAGTCATCATTTCCTCCTACTCTACAATCATCTTGCCGTGCATCATATTCATGCCACATGCAAAGCCAAACTCTCCAGCCTGTTCAGGTGTGATTTCCACTACATACTCTTCACCCATAGGCAAGTCCGCATGCACTCCAAAATCTGGGAAAACAATCTGATCTAGGCAGGGTGAAGGGTCCTTACGGTCAAAGACAATACGGGCTGGCACTGATTTCTTAAGAATAATCAACTCAGGCGTATATCCCCCTTTGACTTCCACTCGAATCTCTTGGTAGCCCTTTTTTTGCTGAGCCTTTTGTCCAGATTTTTCAGGCTTTTTGAAAAACCAAATCAAGATAAACGCGATAAGGGCAATACAAATAATGGTTACAATACTATTTAACATGACGTCTCCTTTACATACAATTACATTTTACTTCTGTTACAGCGCTTGATTTCTTCTCAGAAATCACAGCTTCTAAGTCTTCCAAGTCAGCCTGAGTAAAATCACATTCAGCAATCAAATCAGCCAACAAGTTCTTAATCCTACGAGAACAAACCTTGTCCTTGATATCTTGGACAAGCAAGTCTCGGCTTTGGTCTAGAGTTAAAAGCGCCGAATAAACAAAGGACTTGCCCACTTTTTTCCTTGTCAGACACTCTTTCTCAACCAAACGAGCCAAAAGAGTTTGAATGGTTGACTTGGACCAGTCAAACCGTTCCGCCAGAACCCTGATCAAATCGCTACTGGTCTGCTCGCCCTGCATCCAGATAATCTTCATGACCTGCCATTCTGCATCTGAAATCTGCATTGTTATTCCTCCTAAATCTACATTTGTCGATTACAATTATCAGTATACCTCAAAAATCTACATTTGTCAACTATGAAAATTGATTTTTATATAGCACTAGAAATGTTAAACACATTCCAAAACATCAAAAACCTCCACATAAGGTGGAGGCTTTCTACTTTATCAATACAATTTTAAGTCACGTGGGTCAACTGGGAAGGTTGGGTTGTATGGGTTGTGACGGAGTTTGAAGTGTTTGACATCCTCAATAGTCTGAGTTCCAGACAACTGCATGACTGTCTTCAATTCTGCATTCAAGTGTTCAAAGACTTGACGCACACCAACACTACCACCGAGAGCCAAACCATAGATTACAGGGCGGCCAATGGCTACCAAGTCTGCTCCTGAAGCCAAGGCTTTAAAGACGTGCTGACCGCGACGAACACCAGAGTCAAAGACAATTGGTACTCGTTTATCAACTGCTTCAGCCACTTCTTGAAGCGAGTCAAAGGATGCTGGTCCACCGTCGATTTGGCGACCACCGTGGTTGGTTACCCAAATACCAGAAGCTCCTGCAGCAAGCGAACGTTCAACGTCCTCGCGGCATTGTGGTCCTTTAACGTAAACTGGTAATCCTGAGTATTCAGCGATAAATTCTACATCTCGTGGAGATAGTCGTTGTTTAGCTGATTTGTAAACAAAGTCCATTGATTTACCAGCTCCTTCTGGAAGGTATTCTTCAACAATGGGCATGCCAACTGGGAAGATGAATCCATTACGCTTGTCGACCTCACGATTGCCCCCTACAGTAGCGTCCGCCGTCAAGACAATCGCTTTGTAGCCTTCAGCCTTCACACGGTCCATGATGTGGCGGTTGATCCCGTCATCCTTACTAAAGTAAAATTGGAACCAGTGAGGTGTCCCTTGAAGGGCTTCCGTAATTTCTGGGAGGTCTACAGTAGAGTAAGAGCTGGTTGTATAGAGGGAACCGAACTCATGCACACCACGCGCAGTCGCCACTTCACCCTGTTCATTTGCTAATTTATGAGCCGCAACAGGCGCCATAATAATTGGTGAAGATAATTTTTCACCTGCAAATTCAATCTCTGTACTTGGATTTTCAACATCACAAAGCGTATGAGGAACGATGAGCTTGTGGTTAAAGGCGCGGATATTCTCCCGCAAAGTGAAAGTATCTTCCGCCCCACTGGCGATATAGCCAAATGCTGCTTTAGGAATAACTTGTTGCGCCATTGGCTCCAAATCATAGGTATTGATGAAATCTACAGGTCCTTCTGCATTGCTTGTTTTGTATGACATAAAATGTCCTCCTTGATAAGTAAGCGTTTACTTTGTATATTACAGAAATATTTTAACGCTTTTTTCAACACTTTTCAAATATTTTGTTTGGAAATTTCAGAAAGATTATGGCTATGATAAAAAATCCCTATAACGGCAATAAAAAATAGATATTATCCAAAGGAGATTTTAAGTGCTACAATAACTGTATTATTTCTAGATGGGAGGTTTTATTTTTGGATTGGTCCATTGTTGAACAATATCTACCACTATATCAAAAGGCATTCCTTCTAACCTTGCATATTGCAGTTTGGGGAATTTTGGGATCCTTTCTGCTCGGTTTAATCGTTAGTATCATCCGACATTATCGAATTCCTGTTTTTGCGCAAGTAGCGACAGCCTACATTGAATTATCGCGTAATACGCCCCTTTTGATTCAACTCTTCTTTCTCTACTTCGGTCTTCCCCGAATTGGGATTGTCCTATCTTCAGAAGTCTGTGCCACTTTAGGACTGGTTTTTTTAGGAGGCTCCTATATGGCTGAATCTTTCAGAAGCGGACTGGAAGCAGTCAGTCAAACTCAGCATGAGATTGGTTTAGCCATTGGGCTTACACCGTTTCAAGTTTTTCGCTACGTGGTTCTGCCGCAAGCAACAGCGGTGGCCCTACCGTCTTTTAGTGCCAATGTCATTTTCCTCATCAAGGAAACCTCTGTTTTCTCAGCAGTGGCTTTGGCCGACCTCATGTACGTCGCCAAGGACTTGATTGGGCTCTACTATGAGACAGACATTGCGCTAGCTATGTTGGTAGTTGCTTATCTGATGATGCTTCTCCCCATCTCACTGGTCTTTAGCTGGATAGAAAGGAGGCTCCGCCATGCAGGATTCGGGAATTCAAGTACTCTTTCAGGGAAATAATCTCCTGAGAATCTTACAGGGATTGGGTGTCACGATTGGGATATCCATCCTGTCTGTCCTCTTATCCATGATGTTCGGAACAGTCATGGGAATTGTCATGACCTCCCATTCTAGAGTCGTACGCTTCTTGACACGATTGTATCTGGAATTCATCCGTATCATGCCCCAGCTGGTGTTGCTCTTCATCGTTTACTTTGGCTTGGCTCGAAACTTTAATATCAATATCTCAGGTGAGACTTCAGCTATTATTGTTTTCACCCTCTGGGGAACAGCTGAAATGGGGGACTTGGTCCGTGGAGCTATCACTTCCCTTCCTAAGCATCAGTTTGAAAGTGGACAGGCGCTCGGCTTGACCAATGTTCAACTTTACTATCATATCATCATCCCACAGGTTTTGAGAAGATTGCTGCCACAAGCCATCAATCTTGTTACTCGGATGATCAAAACCACTTCCTTGGTTGTCTTGATTGGGGTTGTTGAAGTGACCAAGGTTGGACAACAAATCATCGATAGCAATCGCCTGACCATCCCAACCGCTTCCTTTTGGATTTATGGAACCATTCTGGTCCTGTATTTCGCAGTCTGTTTTCCTATTTCCAAACTATCCACTCACCTGGAAAAACATTGGAGGAATTAAATGTCTGAAACTATCTTAGAAATCAAGGAACTCAAAAAATCCTTTGGAGACAATCCCATCCTCCAAGGACTTTCTCTAGATATCAAAAAAGGGGAAGTTGTGGTTATTCTGGGTCCATCTGGTTGTGGGAAAAGTACCCTCCTTCGTTGCCTTAATGGCTTAGAAAGTATTCAAGGTGGAGATATCCTGCTGGATGGTCAGTCTATCGTTGCAAATAAAAAAGATTTTCACCTAGTTCGCCAAAAGATTGGCATGGTCTTTCAAAGTTATGAACTCTTTCCCCATTTGGATGTTCTACAAAACCTCGTCCTTGGTCCTATCAAGGCTCAGGGAAGAGACAAGAAGGAAGTAACGGAAGAAGCCTTGCAACTACTGGAACGTGTGGGTTTGCTCGATAAAAAAGACAGTTTTGCTCGCCAATTATCTGGTGGACAGAAACAACGAGTGGCGATTGTCCGTGCCCTGCTCATGCATCCAGAAATTATCCTCTTTGACGAAGTGACGGCTTCACTGGATCCAGAAATGGTGCGTGAAGTTCTGGAACTCATCAATGACTTGGCTCAAGAAGGGCGCACCATGATTCTGGTAACCCACGAAATGCAGTTTGCCCAAGCTATTGCAGATCGGATAATCTTTCTCGACCAAGGGAAAATCGCTGAAGAAGGAACGGCTCAGGAATTCTTCACTAATCCACAAACCAAACGAGCACAGGAATTTTTAAACGTCTTTGACTTTAGCCAGTTCGGCTCATATCTATAAAGGAGATTTTTATGAAACTACTCAAACCAATTCTAACTGTTTTTGCCCTAGCCTTTGCGCTTATCTTTGTCACAGCTTGTAGCTCAAGTGGAAGCTCTGATGCTTCATCAGGAAAAAAAACCGCCAAGGCCCGCACTATCGACGAAATCAAAAAAAGCGGTGAGCTTCGAATCGCGGTATTTGGTGACAAAAAACCATTTGGTTATGTTGACAACGACGGTTCCTACCAAGGATACGATATCGAATTGGGTAACCAATTAGCCCAAGACTTGGGAGTAAAGGTTAAATACGTCTCTGTTGATGCTGCCAACCGCGCTGAATACTTGATTTCAAACAAGGTGGATATCACCCTTGCCAACTTCACAGTTACTGACGAACGAAAGAAGCAAGTTGATTTTGCCCTTCCTTACATGAAAGTTTCCCTCGGTGTCGTGTCACCAAAAGATAAAGTCATCAAAGACGTTAAAGAATTAGAAGGCAAAACCTTGATTGTTACAAAGGGAACGACTGCTGAAACTTATTTTGAGAAAAATCACCCAGAAGTAAAACTCCAAAAATACGACCAATATAGCGATGCCTACCAAGCCCTTCTTGACGGACGTGGAGATGCCTTCTCTACTGACAATACGGAAGTCCTAGCTTGGGCACTTGAAAACAAAGGATATGAAGTCGGAATTTCTTCCCTCGGAGATCCAGATACTATTGCGCCAGCAGTCCAAAAAGGTAACCAAGAACTACTCGACTACATCAACCAAGAAATTGAAAAACTTGGTAAAGAAAACTTCTTCCACAAAGCTTATGAAAAAACACTTCACCCAACCTACGGTGACGCTGCTAAGGCAGATGATCTAGTTGTTGAAGGTGGAAAAGTAGACTAACATCTAATAAACATAACAAAAAGAAATCAGGTAATCCTAGTGACTACCTGATTTTCTATGTTTTAGGCATTTTGCCAATTTTCTTGGTCTTCTTTAAAGCGTTTTAGGAGGTCGAGTCCTTCTGGCGTGATATAACCTTCTTCTTGGGCTAGATGGATCAGCTCACTGTAGTTTGAAAGTGTCACCAATTTCACACCAGCTTCCGCAAAATTCTTATCTGCTTTTGGCAATTGATAGCTGAAAATCGCTACGACACCAAGAACATCGGCTCCTTCACGTTTAGCAGCTGCTACGGCTTCAAGAACAGACCCACCCGTTGAAATGAGGTCTTCAACAACAACCATCTTTTGCCCTTGAGCTACACGGCCTTCGATTTGATTACCAGCTCCGTGATCTTTTGGTTTGCTGCGGATGTAGGCAAAAGGCAAGTTCATCTTGTCAGCGATAATAGCTCCGTGAGGAATTCCTGCTGTCGCAGTTCCTGCAATCACTTCTACTTCTGGAAATTCTGCTTTAATAGCTTCCACAAAACCATTTTCAATTAGGGTACGAGTTTCTGGATAGGCAAGCGTCACACGGTTGTCAGTATAAATCGGCGATTTGATACCAGATGCCCAAGTGAAAGGCTCCTCTGGTTTGAGGTAAACGGCTTGGATTTTCAAGAGGTGGCTAGCGATATCTTTAGCAAGTGTCATAGTATTCTCCTTTTGTTTTTATAATCTATTTCTTTAATTTCAGTCTTGGTTCCATTCATTCTTGATAGCATGATAAGCTACAACAGGATCCTCAGCTTGGGTAATAGGACGTCCCACTACGATATAGTCACTACCGATTTGATAGGCGTCCGCTGGCGTCATGACACGTTTTTGGTCTCCTACCGCAGCTCCCGCTGGACGAATTCCCGGTGTCAAACAGATAAAATCTTTGCTTGTTGCTTCTTTGATAAGCTTGACTTCCTGAGCTGAGCAAACGACACCGTCCAAGCCCGCTTCAGCTGTCTTCTTGGCATAGTGAATGACCGATTCTTGAAGACTGGTTTGGATATTTTGAAAGTCTCTCATTTGTTCTTCAGAAGTTGAAGTCAATTGAGTGACAGCAATCAATTTTGCTTCTTTTCCAAGACCTTCACGCGCAGCCTTCATCATCTCTACACCCCCAGCAGCATGAACATTGGTCATGTCTACACCAAGCTGAGATAAGACCTTCATAGCAGATTTGACTGTATTTGGAATGTCATGTAGCTTAAGGTCCAAAAAGACACTATGCCCCAGTGACTTCAAATAACGGACAACTTCTGGACCTTCCGCATAATAAAGCTCCATCCCTACTTTTAGATAAAGACTTTCTTCTACTGGGAAAAGAGATAAAAATTCCTTGACTGCCTCAAAACTAGGAAAATCAAGAGCAATAACTGGACGATATTCACGCATACCTTTCTCCTTTTACCTTTAAGAGCAAGAGAGTATGGTCAAAAATAAACCACGAAAAAAGGAACCTGCCAACAGCAAGGTTCCACGAAAAATGGGTAGAGTTCACCCTTTCACCGTCTAACCTTAGCTGCCTCTCTGGACTGCTTTAAAGGTTTTTTTCTATTCTATTATTTATAGTAGGACTTGTCAAGCAAAAACTCGAAACTGGACTTCTATACCATTCAAAATCAAGAGGAAAAGTTAGTCTAACGACTCTGTGATTGCTGGCTCGTTTGGCTTTGATTTCTCTGTTCTTCTTGTTTTTTCTTTTCTTCTTCCTGTTTTTTCTTCTCAGCTTCCTGTGCCTCTTGTTTGGCTTTTTCCTCAGCCTCTTCTATCAGTTTATCCGCTATCGTATAGCTGTATACTCCAGCTTCCATATCGACTACACTCGGTTCTGACAATTGGGGCTTGATTTTGCTGTAATAAGGCAATTTTTTACTCAACTCTGACAAGGGAACCAATATTTCATCTGTATCCAGCATGGTGATTTTTAGAAGATCGGCAGTTGCCTTACTTGGAGCTAGTTCGATCTTCTGGATTTTACTCTTGATATCCTCACTGATGCTAGAAAGACCCGAAATCAGATCCTTCACCTGCTGCTCGTCATTAAAGGTAACTGTCAGATAAGTCTCAGGCAAGTTTAAGCGATTTACAGGAGTTGACTCAACCGCACCACTAGAAAGAATTGGATAATACTCTTCACCAGACACATAATAACCGACAATATCAAACTCCTTAACCTCAATCGTAAAGTTAGTCGGAAATTGATAGTCAATCTTCGCTGATTCTATCCAATGGTTAGACTTGATTCGCTCAGCGTATGTTTCTTTATCCAACAATAGAGCTAAAGTATAGTCACTATCTTGAATTCCAGAAGCCTGTTTGATGTCATCCGCCTGCGTGTTACTATTTCCCTTAACCTCGATATTTTTGATGGTCGAAAGTGGAGTCAACAGATAGACTGAAAAAAGGAGGACTAGGACACTCGGTACCAAGATACTCACAGCTCGCCAAATATGAACAGGCGCAATTTTAGGTTTGGCTGGTTTCTCTGTTTTTTCTTTTTTCTTCTCTTTTTCTTCTTTGACTTTAGAATCATCCTTTTGAGATTTTTCTTCTTTTTCGGATGATTCTTCGTCTGGAACAGTTTCGTTCTGGTCGGAATCACTTGATGACTTCTTACTTTCCTCTAACGACTTAGAGTTTTTCCCCATTCGAGCCTGTTTTTCCTTTTCCTTCTCCTCAGCTAGGGCAGCTTCTTCCTCAGCCTTCTTCTTTAGGTATTCCTGGTTTCGTTTCTGCCATTCAGACAATTCTTGCTTCTGGTTTGATTCTTTTTTCTTATCCTTTGACATTGATATTCCTTATGATAGGTCTTTTCTTAGTAGATCGTAAAAATCCGCAAGAGATTTCAATTCAGTTGATGCCTTCATGTTGGCTTGGTACTGATCCTTGTGACTAAGCAGGTGACTGACTTTCTCCTCCAAGCTTTCCAAGGTCAATTCTGTCTCTTGGAGTTCTGCTGCATAGCCCTTTTTAACAAAATAGGCAGCATTTTCAATCTGATCTCCTCGGCTCGCCTCACGTCCAAGAGGAACAATGAGATGGAGTTTCGCCATGGCCAAGAGTTCAAAAATCGTATTGGCACCACCACGCGTCACTACCACATCTGCCATCTCCATCAAGGGTTGATAGAGATCGGTCACATAATCAACACGAAAGAGATTTTGACTCAACTCATTGAGGTTTGAATCTCCAGTTAAATTGATAATATTGTAGCGCTCTGTCAACTCTTTTTTATGGTCTGTCACCAATTGGTTAAATACACGAGCTCCTGCAGAACCTCCGACAAATAATACGGTTGGCAATTTAAGATCAAAGTGGGTTTGGATATCCACCAATTCATCTGGTTCAGGAGTTTTTTGGTCCGAAACCTTGGTCACTGCTCCCACATGCTCGACTTTTTCGAGACCAGCAGCCTGCTCAAATGTTGAATACATCTTGGTCGCAAATTTATAGGCAATTTTATTGGCCAAACCCATAGATAGGTCTGATTCGTGAATAAAGACAGGTACTCCTGACACACGCGCAGCTATAACCGGCGGTACTGAGACAAATCCTCCCTTAGAAAAAAGAGCCTGTGGACGCAGTCGTAACATGATAAAGAGGGATTGGACAATTCCCCAACCAACTTTGAAGACATCCAGCATATTTTGCCAAGAGAAATAGCGACGCAACTTCCCAGTTGCAATAGAATGGAAGGTCACATTCAAACCTGACTTGAGGATTTCTTGGTGTTCGATTCCGTGTTTATCACCGATATAATGAACTTCCCAGCCGTCTTCGATGAACTTAGGCATTAACAAAAGATTGAGGGTGACATGTCCAACCGTCCCCCCACCTGTAAAGACAATTTTTTTCATATTATTCCTTTAACTCCGCTACTGTGTCGATAAAGAGGTCGCCACGTACTTCAAAGTTAGCATACATATCCCAGCTAGCATTGGCAGGGCTGAGAAGAACCACATCTCCTTGAGTCGCTAGCTCATAGGCCTTGTGGGTCGCATCAGCAATATCTGTCGCATCTACATAAGCCACACCAGCCTTATCCGCTGCCCGTTTGACACGTTCTGCAGATTGACCGAGGATAACCATCTGCTTGAGGCCTGTGATATCTGGCACCAATTCGTCAAACTCATTTCCACGGTCCAAACCACCTGCAATTAAGATAACCTTACTGTTGTCAAATCCTGACAAGGCTTTTTGAGTCGCTAAGATATTGGTTGATTTGCTATCGTTATAGAATTTGACACCCTGAATTTCATCCACAAATTGGAGACGGTGTTTGACACCACCAAAGGCTGAAAGAGTTTCCTTGATGGTTTGGTTATCCACACCACGGAGCTTGGCTACAGCAATAGTCGCAAGTGCATTTTCTACATTGTGGCTACCTGGAACACCGATTTCACTAGCTGCCATGACCACTTCTCCACGGAAGTAGAGTTGACCATCTTCCAAATAAGCTCCATCAACCTTTTCCTGTGTTGAAAATGGTACAACAGTAGCTTGTGTTTTGGTAGCCAATTCTTTTGCCAAGTCTTGGTTAAAGTTCAAGACAAGGAAATCAGCTGCTGTCATCTTGTTCTGAATATTCCACTTAGCTGCCACATACTCCTCAAAAGAACCATGATAGTCGATATGAGTTGGCATGAGGTTGGTAATAACCGCAATCTCAGGATGGAATTCTTGGACACCCATCAGTTGGAAAGAAGAAAGTTCCATGACGAGCGTGTCCTTGTCTGTCGCTGTTTGAGCCACTTGACTAGCAGGATAGCCGATATTTCCTGACAAAAGACCATGTTGGCCGGCAGCAGTTAAAACTTCCCCAATCATCGTCGTTGTGGTTGTTTTCCCATTTGAACCAGTGATACCGATAATTGGCGCTTCTGAGATTAAATAAGCCAATTCCACCTCAGTCAGGACTGGAATCCCCTTTGCCAATGCCTTTTCAATCATGGGATTTCTATACGGGATACCTGGATTTTTCACCATCAGAGCGAAATCTTCATCCAAGAGTTCCAAAGGATGCCCACCAGTGACAACCTTGATTCCCTCTTCCAGCAAGCTTTGAGCAGCAGGATTTTCCTCAAAAGGCTTGCCGTCATTTACTGTCACAATAGCTCCTAGCTTGTCCAACAAACGGGCCGCAGACTCACCAGACTTAGCCAAACCTAAAACAAGTACTTTCTTATTTTTAAATTGATCGATTACTTTCATGTCTCAAACTCCATTTCTACTTCTACTATTTTACCATTTTTATGGAAATAAAAAAGCCACAAAGTGTATTTGTGGCTCTTTCTTCTAACTTAATATTCTTTTATCATCTATGTGATAAATCGGTAACTCGAATAACTTGGTCCACTTGTTCCCAAATCAGAGGATTGTGGGTCGCAATAATAATAGTTCGATTCGGATTTTTTAAAGATTCTAGGATAGAAAGTAATTCCTCAGAGTTTTTGGGGTCTAAGGAAGCGGTTGGTTCATCTGCGAGAATCAAAGGTGGATCCTTTAAAATTATCTTCGCTAGTGCAACACGTTGTGCTTCTCCTCCTGATAACTCAAATATAGGTTGCTTTAAGTCCAAATAGGATAGGTTTACACGGTTTAGAGCTTGTTTCATCAAAGAGATTTTCTCTTTTTCTTTCAACTTTTTACCAACTAAACCCAGATTGAGATTCTCTTTAACCGTTTGGCTTTCAATTAAGCCAAAATCTTGAAATAAATATCCCAAGTAATCTCTAAAGAAAACAGAGGGCTTAATGTCTTTAAGAGAGGTGCCATCATAGATGATTTGCCCTTTGTCATATGGCTCTAATCGTCCAATCATATTCAAGAGTGTTGTCTTACCACAGCCACTTGTACCGATTAAGGCATAAATTTTCCCACCTTCAAAATGAAGATTAGTATCTGAAAATAGCTGACGGCTTCCAAATTTTTTAGATATATTCTTTAGTTCAATCATCCTATTTTCCTTTCATAATTGTCATAGAAACACGAGATTCTTTCTGCGCTTGACGGTAAAGCGTCAGAACTGCACTAACTAGAAAGACTAATAAAGTGAGCAAGCCAATTACCCAGTCTCTGCTGCGTAAAATAAAGAGACTAGCACCAAATACAAAACTGGCAAATTGACTAACCATATACTGAGCATGCGTTTCAAAAAATCGTAAACCTGAAATTCGTTTAATCAAGATATCTCGACGGAATTGCTCGAAATATAGAAGATTGACAGAATAAAAGAGTAACAAGGAACTGGCTATCCCCACAATAGCTCCTAAGATGAAAGTTGCTGTTTCAGTTTGCACTTCATTATAACGAGTTAGATAAACACTTCTTCCTTCTTTAAGATAGGATACTTGCTCATAAATTCCAGCTTCCTTCAAGAGAGCTAGTCCACTCTCATATCCTTTGATAAAGAGTCGATTTCCAGCATTAATAGACCAAACAGATTTTGAAATGAAACTATCACCTGTAGATGTAGGAGTGAACACAACTAAAATCGGATCGGTTAAGTACTGGACGGATACTGGACTTTCACCGTTATTATAAACAAACCGCTTTTCTCCTGTTGGAAGATAGCTAACAATCGCTCTCATTTCATACTCTAAAGGAGCGTCTTGGTCCTCGCTTGATTTTCCGTAGTAGTTCAAACTTTCTTCAAAAACTTTCTTAAGTTCTGCTTCCTGTGAACGAAGAGATTCTGGTAATAAGAGTCCAAATTCCCCTTTTTGAAGATGAGCTAGTTTCTGTCTAGTCTCATTATTGACAGACACATTTTCCTTGTCCAAATAACTTGGACTGACATAGAGAACATTAGCATCTGGACTATAGGTATCCAGTGTTTCCCCTTTTTCATTTTTTCCTTGAGGATTTGCAAAATGAATGAGATTATCTTTTACAAATAGAGCCTGTTCTTCTTCGATTGCTTCCTTGGCAAAGGCATACCACTTGCTCTGATTTTCTGTATCTTTTACTCTATCACCTAAGCCAAAAGAAATCTGGTAATAGTCTGCTCTATCCTTCCATGCTTGTTTTGAAATTTCAAGTTCTTTCAATCGTTGGTAAGACGTCAAACCTGTCTTAACAGCGTAGCCTACTGTAAAAACAGCTACTAACTGACACAATAGGGTTAAAGTCATCAAGCGTTTAAGGGGTAATCTTCCCTTAATAACAGGAACTAATGCTTTGTAACTCAAACTCATTAGATAAAGAAGCATTAGTAAAATTGAAAT
This sequence comes from Streptococcus oralis subsp. tigurinus, assembly GCF_002356415.1. Taxonomy (NCBI): domain Bacteria; kingdom Bacillati; phylum Bacillota; class Bacilli; order Lactobacillales; family Streptococcaceae; genus Streptococcus; species Streptococcus oralis. The sequence continues at coordinate 570,606 of NZ_AP018338.1, read as the reverse complement.
CGCCAATAAAAACAACAGATAGAAACTAATCCCAAAACCATAGGTAGCTAACAAGATAGGATAAAACAAACCTTGACTAAAAAGAACGACTCCCCCACCTAGGAAGGAAAGGAGGGCTGATAGAAGGAGCCATTTGATATCAGTAGATAAAGAATGCCCCATGATGGATAAGAGAGTCTGACCAGAAAAGAGTTTTATACCTGCTGCTCTCATTTCCTTAATCCGAGTAATAATCACCAGAGCAAAGAAAGATAAGCCAAATATCGCTAAACTAATTAAAATAAGGGGAATTAGTAACATTCTAAAAGCAAGAGTATAGGGCGGTGTCTTTCGGTCAGGAATTGCTTTATAACCCAAATCTCCTAATTTATCGGCTAGCTTTTCTTTCGTCAAGGAGCCTGATAAAATGAGATAACTATTTAGTGGATCACTACGTTCACGACTTTCTTGGCTAGCTTCTTGGAATTCTTTTGGTAATGTTCCCTTACCATAAGTTGCATAAGTAAAGTGAGTCGTCCCATCCTTACTCGGCTCTACGATTCTTCTAGCTATTAAACTCTGTTCTGAGTTTACAAACTTCTCCAATTCCTGTTCAAATACCTCACGCGTCGGTTCCTGAGTATCTTTTTTGACACGAAGCAAAGAAACGGAATCATAGCTTGCATATAAATATTGTGGCGCACGTAGGACAATAATCCAAGCAAGGAAGAAGCTGAGAAAAAAAGTTGATAATAATATGAATAGTTTCTTCATAGTAGACTCCTTGTGGTGAAAATTGATTTCAGGAGGTAAGATTTCAGAGTATGAAATCGGTTTCTATTATCGCAAATTTATCACCATTATGATAAATTGTCAATAGATTTTAGCAAAATATAATTATATTTTTTTGGACTAACTTTTTAAACTTCTATAACAATATAGAGCTCTTAAAATGTGGAAAAAAACTCACTTGAACAAAATATTTTTAGGTTTATTCCTTTTTGCAAGAAACGGAATCTTAGACTTTCCGTTGTGATAAAAATGCCTGAAAACAATAGATTTCAGGCATTCGGAAACTTTGAGACTATAGGCTCAAAGTTTAGGTATGGAATTTCGAAGAAAGTCGCTACCGTCCGTAATCACCTAAGGAAAGTCTTAAAAATCTTATTTTAAATCGAAAAAGAGAGCCGCAGCTCTCTTTCTATTTATCTTCTTTTACCCTTTTTTACAGGCATGAGTGTAATATCTCTCAAGCTAAAGTAGGCAAGGGCAAGCATGGCGATTGTGACAAAGAATTCTGTCGGTAATTGGAAGATTTGCAAGATGGACAACATCAGCAAAATCAAGAGTGCAACAACTACAAAGACCAAGATAACGATGTTGACTGTTCCTTTGATACTTTGGGGTGTCGCAAATACATAGAGTAGTAATAAGAGTATCCCTATGATTAAATAGACCATCTTTATCTCTTTCCTAGCTGTTACTCAGCTGATTTTTTCTTTTTGTTGGCTTTCTCACGCTCTGCCTTGTTGAGGATTTGCTTACGCAGACGGATGGACTCTGGTGTTACTTCCATGTATTCATCATCATTCAAGAATTCCAAAGATTCTTCCAGGGTCAAGATACGAGGTGTCTTGATAACAGCTGTTTGGTCCTTGGTAGCTGAACGGACGTTGGTCATTTGTTTCGCCTTAGTGATGTTAACTGTCAAGTCGTTTTCACGAGAGTTTTCACCAATGATCATTCCTTCATAAACCTCAGTACCTGGGTTGACAAAGATCGTTCCGCGTTCTTCAATAGACATGATAGAGTATGTTGTAGCCTTACCAGCATCAATTGATACAAGGGCACCACGATGGCGACCACCAATTTCACCAGGAATCACTGGCAGGTATTGATCAAAGGTATGGTTCATAATTCCATAACCGCGAGTCATAGATAAGAACTCAGTAGAGTAACCAATCAAACCACGGGCAGGAACCAAGAAGACCAAACGAGTCTGTCCATTTCCTGTAGCCACCATATCTAGCATTTCACCTTTACGTTCTGAAAGGCTTTGGATGACAGAACCTTGGTATTCTTCTGGTGTGTCGATTTGGACACGTTCAAATGGTTCGCACTTAACGCCATCAATCTCTTTTACGATAACTTCTGGACGAGATACTTGAAGTTCATACCCCTCACGACGCATGGTTTCGATAAGGATTGACAAGTGCAACTCTCCACGTCCTGAAACAGTCCATTTATCTGGTGAGTCCGTTGGGTCAACACGAAGGGATACGTCTGTTTGCAGTTCTGCTTGCAAGCGTTCTTCCACCTTACGAGAGGTTACCCATTTTCCTTCACGACCTGCAAATGGTGAATTGTTTACCAAGAAGGTCATTTGAAGCGTTGGCTCATCAATGTGTAGGATTGGAAGAGGTTCAACGGCATCTGTTGGAGTAATGGTTTCACCAACAAAGATATCTTCCATACCGGATACGGCAATCAAGTCACCTGCTTTTGCTTCTTGGATTTCACGACGCTCCAAACCAAAGAAACCAAAAAGTTTTGTAACACGGAAGTTTTTCGTTGTGCCGTCTAGTTTAGAAAGGGTAACTTGGTCCCCAACCTTCACACTACCACGGAAGACACGTCCGATACCAATACGACCTACGAAGTCATTGTAGTCCAAAAGTGACACTTGGAACTGCAAAGGCTCATCTGAGTTGTCTACTGGAGCTGGGATATGATCGATAATGGTATCAAAGATTGGTGCCATTGTTTTTTCTTGATCAGCTGGATCATCTGACAATGAAGATGTTCCGTTTATCGCTGAAGCATAAACAACTGGGAAATCAAGCTGGTCATCATCTGCACCAAGCTCAATGAAGAGTTCCAACACTTCGTCTACTACTTCTGCTGGGCGAGCTGATGGTTTGTCGATTTTATTTACAACCACGATTGGAACAAGATCTTGTTCCAAGGCTTTTTTCAATACGAAACGAGTTTGTGGCATGGTTCCTTCGTAGGCATCTACGACCAATACAACACCGTCAACCATTTTCATGATACGCTCAACTTCTCCACCGAAGTCCGCGTGTCCTGGTGTGTCCATGATGTTGATACGAGTTCCATTGTAAGCAACGGCTGTATTCTTAGCAAGGATGGTAATTCCACGCTCTTTTTCGATATCGTTTGAGTCCATAGCACGCTCTGCCAATTCAGTACGTGCATCAAGAGTTTCAGATTGTTTCAATAATTCGTCAACGAGGGTTGTTTTACCGTGGTCAACGTGGGCGATAATCGCAATGTTACGGATATCTTCTCTTAATTTTGTCATGATTTCCTCTAATATTTTAAATTTTTATTTCTAACTGAACAATTATACCACAGTCTCATTCAAAAATCACAGTTCAGCTAAGTGTAAATGTTTTCACTCTACTTTTCTAGTCAAGGCAACTCTTTTCAAAGTCAGAGACTTATGATAAGATAAGCTGGTATGCGTTTAGATAGATTATTAGCCCAAGAAATGATCAGTCGCAAGGCTATGAAACAGGCACTCCTGAAAAAAGAAATCCTAGTAGATGATTGTCCAGCCAACTCCCTCGCTCAAAATGTCGATACTGGATTGCAGAAACTAGTTTTTCAAGGACGGCAGATTCAAGGATACAAGCACACCTACCTCATGCTTCATAAACCAGGTAGAGTGGTGACAGCCAGTCAGGATAAGGACCTACCAACCGTCATGGACCTCCTTCCACCTGACATCCAGTCTGACCAGCTCTATGCTGTCGGCAGATTAGACCGTGACACGACGGGACTGCTCCTTCTGACAGACAATGGACCTCTTGGTTTTCAGCTCCTTCATCCCCAGTACCATGTCGATAAATCCTATCAAGTGGTGGTCAACGGACTGCTCACACCAGAACATATCCAAAAATTCAAAGATGGGATTGTCTTTTTAGATGGGACTACTTGTAAACCTGCAAAACTAGACATTCTGTCCGCAAGCCCAACAGAGAGCCGTGCCTCCATCACCATCTCTGAGGGCAAATTTCATCAAGTCAAGAAGATGTTTCTATCAGTTGGTGTCAAGGTGACTGCCCTAAAACGCGTCCAATTCGGTGATTTTACATTAGACCTAGAACTAGTAGAAGGGCAATTCCGTCCCTTGAATCCAGAGGAATTGGAAATCATTAAAAACTACTTAGAGAAAAGTGGATAAAAGAAAAAAGCTTTAAATTTAAAGCTTTTTTTGTTTTTACTTATCTAAAAACTAATGCGATGGCTGCAATCCAGTTAAGGACAGAAACTACAAGTCCTACGATATTGAGAATCTTTTCTGTTTTATAGTCTAGTCCAGATTCTTTTTGGTACGAAAAAGCCAAGACCAATCCTATGATCCCCAAAATCAGACCCACTATCGGAGATAGCAAACCAAGGACGATAGATAAGATACCTAAAATAAGTGAAGGTTTTTTCTTTTGTTGTGAATTCATATTATAAAATCTCCTTAAATTTAATATAAATGATGATACCTTAAAATGCTAGCTTTATCTATCATTCGACAGTTTTTAATAGAATGTTAGCTCGTTTTCACTTTCCCTTTCCAAGAATCCAATCCATAAGAAAGGATATAAATCTCAGAAAAACCTTGTTTTTTCAGATAAAGTGCTGCATTGGTCACTCGTTGTCCACGTTGGTTTTCGTAGAGAAGGACAGGTTTATCCTTGCGAAGGGCTGCAAGGCTTGACTTCAACTGATTTGAAGGAATATTGCGAGCTCCGAGGATATGTTTTCTGTGAAATTCTGCTGGTTCACGGACATCAATCAATTGCCCTTTCCGAATCAAGGCTTCAAATTCTGCATTGTCCACAATCTTAGCCGCACGACGAATACGAAGGTAGTTATAGCCCATCCATGCCACCATTGCCAGTATAAGTGCCCACAAAATCCAAGTAACCATTAGTTCATTTCTCCATTTTTCTCAATATAGTCTAATTCTATCTTGTGCTCCCTGCGGAGAACAGCTTCCGCTTCTAAGTAATCTAGCTTGTCCATGAGACCTGCATCATAGATCCGAGAGAGTTCGAGCTTCATCAGTTCAATATCATACAAGCGCTTCCCCATGTAAACAATAATGCCAAACTGTTTGAGAAATTGCTGCACATCATAGAATGTTTTCATAGCTTCCATTTTAGCAGATTCTAGACTTTTTTTCAATACTGGACCGGCTCTTTCCCCCCTATTTTCTTCGTCTTCATTGCCCATTCTTCCGCAAGTGTGGTACAATAAAAACATGAGAATTCAACAACTACACTATATTATCAAAATCGTCGAAACTGGCTCTATGAATGAGGCAGCCAAGCAACTCTTTATCACCCAACCCAGTCTCTCTAATGCCGTTCGAGACTTGGAAAATGAAATGGGTATTGAAATCTTTATCCGCAATCCCAAGGGCATTACCTTAACCCGTGATGGGATGGAGTTTCTCTCCTATGCCCGTCAGGTCGTTGAGCAAACGCAGCTTCTTGAGGAACGCTATAAAAATCCTATCGCCCACCGCGAACTTTTCAGCGTTTCCTCTCAGCACTATGCCTTTGTAGTCAATGCCTTTGTCTCTCTGCTCAAGAAAAGTGATATGGAGAAATACGAGCTCTTCCTTCGTGAAACTCGGACTTGGGAGATTATCGATGACGTCAAGAACTTCCGTAGCGAGGTCGGTGTCCTCTTTTTAAACAGCTACAACCGCGATGTTTTAACGAAAATGCTAGATGACAACCACCTCTTAACTCACCACCTCTTTACCGCTCAACCCCATATCTTTGTCAGCAAGACCAACCCTCTAGCTAAAAAAGATAAGGTCAAACTGGCTGATTTGGAAGACTTTCCTTATCTGAGTTATGACCAGGGGACGCACAATTCCTTCTACTTTTCAGAGGAGATTCTTTCACAAGAGCACCACAAGAAATCCATTGTTGTCAGTGACCGCGCCACCCTCTTTAACCTCTTGATTGGTTTGGATGGTTACACCATTGCAACAGGGATTTTGAACAGCAACCTCAACGGAGACAATATCGTTTCCATTCCACTGGACATTGACGACCCGATTGAACTAGTCTATATCCAGCATGAAAAAACCAGCCTGTCTAAGATGGGTGAACGCTTTATCGAATACTTAGTAGAAGAAGTTCAGTTTGATAGTTGATAAACCATCAGACATATTTTATAATATTTCTTAGAAAATAATGATTGGAGAATATCGTTGAAAAAGTTTATATTGGCAAGTGCTGTTGTCCTTTCAATGGCAGGATTGACCCAAGCACCTATCTACGCAGAGGAAAGCAACGCTAATCCTCCTGCTACCACCGAACAAAGCAACTCTAAGGAAGATAAGAAAGATCTTTCAACTAAAACTGAAGAGGAGGTTGCATCACTTCCAAAAGACAAGACAAAAGAAGAAGCCCCTAAAAAAGAAGGATGGCAGGAAGAAAACAAGCAGTGGCGTTTCTATGAAAATAATCAGCCTGTCCTAAGATGGAAAAAAATTCAAGATAAGTGGTTCTATTTTGACCAAGAGGGAAATCGACTCAGCGATACTATCTTTGACGGCTATGTTCTCAATAAAGACGGGGTCATGGTAGAAAATAGTTGGGTGGTTCTTGAAGGGAAATGGTACTACACCAGTGAGTCTGGAAAAATCATCCAGCAAAAATGGGAAAAAATCGGAGGAGTTTGGTACTACTTCGACAAAGATGGCGTCATGCTCAGTCAGACAATCGTTGATGGTTATCTCCTTACTAAAAGTGGGGCTATGGCTAACAATGGCTGGGTGAAGGTTGACCAAAATTGGTACTATGTCACACCATCTAGCAGAATCTCGCAAGACAAGTGGGAGAAAATCAACGGTTCTTGGTACTACTTTGATAAAAACGGCGTGATGCTCAGCCAGACAACCATTGGTGCCTACCTGCTTGACAGTAGCGGGGCCATGGCAGAAAACTCTTGGGTGAAAATCAATGAAAATTGGTATTACGCTAATGAATATGGGAAATATAGCCAAGACAAATGGGAGAAAATCAATGGTTCTTGGTATGCTTTTGAACAAAATGGAGTCATGCTTTCCAATAAATGGAAAGAAAGCTACTACCTCAAGGCCAGCGGGGCCATGGCGGAAAAAGAGTGGATTTTTGATAAATCCTACAATAGCTGGTTCTATCTAAAAGCGGATGGCCGTTATGCAAATCAAGAGTGGATTGGGGCATACTACCTCAAGTCTGGCGGTTATATGGCCAAGAATGAGTGGATTTACGACGACTATTACAAGGCTCGTTACTATCTGGACGATAGTGGACATTATGTTTCAGGAACTTACAAGATAGACGGCAAGGAGCACTTGTTCCAAAAATACGGCCAATGGATTTCTGAAGTTTCAACTGAAGGCGGATTTACAAAAGGCCAATATAGCAATACCATCTTCCTAGATCCTGGGCATGGTGGTCGAGATTCCGGTGCTTTTTACTACAATGTCGCTGAAAAAGATCTCAATATGCAGATTTACCGTAAACTTCGTGCTAAGTTAGAAGAACTGGGCTACAAGGTCCTCACCTCTCGTGATAGTGATATTGACGTTGATTTTGTTACCGAACGTTCTCGTATGGTTAATAAGACCAACTCTGATATTTTTATCAGTATTCACTTCAACGCTACTGGTAATACCTACTCAAAAGCGAGCGGTATTCAAACCTACTCCTATAGAGATGAACCTGATTATCCAAGTAAGATTAATCAATACTGGCACAATCACCCTGATCGTATGAGTGAAAGCAAACGCCTCGCCGCTGCCATCCACTCCTCTCTTCTAGCAGAAACAGGAGCTAAGGATGCTGGTCTGTTGGAGAGCAGCTTTGCTGTCCTACGCGAAACAGCCAAACCAGCTGTCCTCCTAGAGCTTGGTTATATGGATAATTTCACCGAAAACCAACAAATCAGAGATAGCCACTACCAAGATAAACTGGTCGCAGGTATTGTGAAAGGGATCCAAAAATATTACGCTGGTAAATAATAAAAAGTCTCGAGAAATCTCGAGACTTTTTATTTGTCTTCTTGTTTATCCTTATCAGGAAAGAGGTAGCCAAGTCCTACACATGCTAGCACACCGGCAGCAATTACCAAACCACTTGAAATTGGTAAGAGATCAAAAATAGCATTTACAATGACAAAGGCAATGATCAAGCACATCAGACTAGACTTGTAGTCTTTTTTCAAAAAGTTTTCTAGCGTAAAATAGAGGAACAATCCTACCGGAATGAGTGACCAGAGGTTGACATCCAAACTTGCCCATCCAACAGAGCCGAAATACAATACTAGCGCTGCTGCTACTAAAAATATAAGTCCCAATAATTTTTTCATTTTTTGTCTCCATTTTCTTTTTTTAGGAATTTGAGTTGTCTGGCACCAACCCTTCACGCCCCTTACAAAAATCATTATAGCAGAGGGTTTCCCCCAGAACAACCTCTTTTGCCTATCTGGTCTCTATCTCAGTCTAAGTGGTTGAATATTACCGACAACAAAAAAAGAAGCCTAATTAAGGCTTCTTGATTCTGCCGATTGTAACAGTATTTTTGAACGAATACAATCTAGTTTTTCTTTTCCTTAGATTCTAGAGAAGATTTGATTGCTTCACGCTCAGCCTGTAGTTGAGCTAAATTCTTCTCCTCTTCATTAAGTTTACTAGCATCTGGTTTCACACGATAATAAACATCTTCTGGTTTCATTAACATCGCTTCATATTGTTGTCCAGAAAAAAGTCTTTCCTCAGCATGATTACTTTTATCCGTAATCTTTCCATCATCCCCAGGTTGCATAACAACTCCGCTTGGCACAGCTACTACTACAAATCCTCCAGCAACAGAATCTTTCACCCACGCACTGAGAGAAGCTGTCTCAGGGTTACGACTATCTTGACCTTTTGATACCTTTAATCCAACTACAGATTCGTACTTTTGATCATTTGTAAACCAAGTCGCACGTACTTCTCCAGAATCATTAATAATGTATTCATTACCAGATTGACTACGCCAAGTACCTTCTAAACTAGATAGATCATTGTTCTTGATTGCTTCAATATCTAGTTTTGGAACGGTAGTTTCTTTCTTCAACTTGCTAACAAGTGCTTCTGCTTCCGTAATTTTGGTATCTAAAGCAGTCAGTTGATTCTTGAGTTTTTGAATTTCCTCTTGTTTATCCTTATCAGTCTCATCTATTTTTCCTTGGTTTGTAGACGATTGACTTGTTGACTCTGTAGTTGAAACGGCAGACGATGCTTGATTTGACTCTTTCTTTCCAATCAAAGAATGCGAGAAAATACTTACCAAGATGAGAGTGACTGAAGCAGCGAGTGCTAGGCCAATATAGATTTTTATATTTTTATTCGGAGCCGACTTTGATTCAGACCGCTTACGTCCATTGACCTCTTCAAATTGTTTTTCTCGTTCTTTCTTATTCATAATTTTCTCCTTTTTGATTTATATTCAGCCAAGCTTGCGAGACTTCATTCGTTATTATCCACGGATTTTTATAATTTTTAGAAAACCTATGCAAAAAATTCTAGAATGATTAACAGCCTATAGTCCTCTAAAACGGAACGAAAACAAGTGCTTATTAAAATATATTATACCACAAAATATAAATTTTAGTTTTTATTTATAAGCAGGAGTTTCAGACGTTAAATAGAACCTATCTCAAACGTTCCACCTTTCCTATATTTACAAAAAAAGAAGCCCTAATGGACTTCTTCATTCTGCCGATTGCAGGGATCGAACCTGTGACCTACGCGTTACGAGTGCGTTGCTCTACCAACTGAGCTAAATCGGCGATTACCCTTTTAGTATAGCACTTTGAGAATAGATGTCAAGAAATTTTCATCTCCATTAGAAAAAGCATATCCTGAGACAAGGCTTTGAGATTCTTCCTTTTACGAACCCGCACTTTCGTAGGCATCCAAGCCCCTGTCCCAGAGTTTTAAAGAAATAGCAAAGAAAACAAGGGAAATCAGCATCAAACCACCGATATTAAAGAGTCCATCCTTGTCCTGTAAGAAATAGCTAGCAGGATAGTAAGCTGTAAAGGCGAAAGGGATGATAAAGCTAATCAACCAACGAAGAAGCGAATTGTAAATGGTAATCGGATACTTAGCAAAGTCATTAAACATATAAAAAATGTAAATCATAGCACCTGACTGCTTGGTCCAAAAAGCGATACTGGCTGTCGCGATTTTAAAGGAAGTATAAATCAAGGTCGCAAAAGGAATACAGACTAGGAAAAGCAAGAATTTGGGAAGAGTCCAAGCAATGCTTGATACTGTTGTCGCTAGTAAAATGCCACCGACCAAGAGCTCGCCCAAGGCATCAATTTGAAAGGTCTCAACGAGGATGTGGAAGAGCGGATTAATAGGACGGGTCAGATACTTGTCAAACTCTCCCTTTCGCACCAATCGTTGCCCCAGTGCCCAGAGATTGTCAAAAAAGAGGTGGTCCAATCCCTTGGGAATCAAGGAAAATCCATAGATAAAAGCGATTTCTTGGAAAGTCCAACCTTCTAGCGAGGGGATATGTTGAAAGATGACATTGAGAAACAAGAGATTCAGACCTTGGGTCAAAAAAACTCCTAGCACACCAACCACAAAATCCACCTTGTATTCCATGATTTGCTTGATGTATTGTCTGATAAAAATCAGATGCATGCGTTGATATTTTTTCATACTAACCTCCCTGAATAGTGATGAAGGACTGGACTCGTTTCCAAATCAACTGAGACAGACCCACCATCACTAAGAGCCAGAAAAACTGAAGCAAAAGCGCATGAAGAATCCGACTAGCATCGTATTTCCCAACGATAATCATGACCGGAGTATAGATCAAGGATGAGAAAGGCAAGAAGGACAGAATATCTGAAACCACCTTAGGAAAAAAAGCCAAGGGAATCAAGCTTCCAGACATAAAGGCCACTATGGAAGTCTTGAGTAGATTGGAACCCCATAGATTTTTAAATACAAAGGCTGAAAATCCAAAGCAGATATTAAAGAAAAAGTTGATCAGGTAGGCTAGGGTTAAGCTAAAGAGATAAAGGATGGTTAATCCTAGCACTTCTACAACCCCTTGCCCAGATAAGATTTTCATCAATACAATAACACTTAAAAATGGCAGTCCAACAGAGATAAAAATCAACCACTTGGATCCAAGTTCCGTAAAGAGGTACGAAGCTGCAAAATGCACTGGTCTCAACAAACGCATGATAATGGAACCATCCTTGACCTCATCACCAATCATAAAGGAAGAATCCGACCTAGTCAAAATATGGGTCACAAAACTCATGATGATGTAGAGGGTGATATCCGCCATGCTGAAGCCTTGAATCAAAGAATCTTGCGAGGAATCAAAGACCGCCTTCCAGAGATAAAAGGCCACAAAAGCACCCATGACATCGCCAATCCGATAAAGGAGAAAGTTGACTCGATAGGTAATCAACTCCTGAACCCCTGCATTGATAAAGGGTTTATAACGTCTCCACAATTTGACCATCTTAGAGCTCCTTTCGATAGAAGCGACGGATAATATCCTCGATATCCGTATCCACCATCTTCAAATCGCGGATTTCAAAATCAGACAGGGTTTGCTTGATAATATCAGCTGACTGGTAGCAGGAACTATCAAATTCAATATTAAGGCTATTCCCTTGTCTATCAATAGTCATATCAGGAAAGCCTTCATAGTGAGAAAGGAGATGACTTTGCCCTGGCACCAATTCAAAGGAAAGAGTCTTCATCTTGCCAAAGGTTTCCTTGAGTTGACTCACCGTTCCATCAAAAATCTCCTGCCCCTTGTCAATCATGAAAATCCGATCACAAAGTTGCTCAATATCACTCAAGTCATGAGTGGTCAAGAGGATGGTTGTTTCTTCCTCCTGATTAATCTGGGTAATGGCTCGACGAATGTTATCCTTGACAGAAACATCCAGACCAATAGTCGGCTCATCTAAAAAGAGAACCTTGGGATTGTGAAGCAAGGAAGCCGCAATGTCCGCCCGCATCCGTTGTCCCAGTGAAAGAGTTCGCACGGGGTCCTTGATAAATTCCTTCAAGTCCAAGACTTCATTCAAAAAATCCATGCGCTTCTGAAAAAGCGAATCTGGCACATCGTAAATCTCTTTCAAGACCGTATAGGTCTCTTGCAGAGCCAAATCCCACCATAGCTGGGTACGTTGTCCAAAGACAACCCCGATATCCTTAACATAATCTTGGCGATTATCTTGCGGAATCTTGCCGTTAATCCGACAAAAACCAGATGTCGGTTTTAAAATCCCTGTCAGCATCTTAATAGTTGTCGACTTCCCAGCACCATTAGCTCCAATAAAGCCTAAAATTTGGCCCTTTGGTACTTCGAAAGTCAAATCCTTGACCGCTTCAAAGGTCTGCTTTTCAGGATGAATAAAGGAGCGCAAAGCCCCCTTCAATCCCGGTTCTTTAACAGTCTTCACAAAATTTTTCTGGAGATGTTCCACTTCTATCATTGCCATATTTCTCTCCCTATCGTAAGGAATAGAAACATCGTATTTTTGACTACAAATATTCTAAATCCTTACCTTCTAAATCTTCTACATTTTATTATTACAAAAGACTTTATACCAACCTATTATAGTTCAATAAAAAACGGAATGCAAGCGTTTGCCTGTAGATTGTGAAATTAGAGACTTCTCTCTTAATGTAATACTTTTGAATCAAAAATTCTTGTTTGATAATTTCTTTAAAACACAAAAAACCTGCCCTTAGGGGCAGGTTACGAATTGTAAAAAGCAAACTATTTTGATCAATATGATTCACTATTTAATCAAAGAACTAATCTTTCATAATTCTTTTCACAATCCCATTTCTATCAATTAGAAAACAATCTGGAAAGGTCATTTGCTCCCATTTTTCATAATCAAAACTGGAATCAAAGTGATTTAGTAGTATTCCTATCAAATTCCCGTGTGAACTAAGTAAAATCGTTTTTTCTGAGTATCTCTCTTCCAATTCCATTAAAAAATTTAGTACTCTAGCTAGTGCGTCTTGATTTGATTCCCCTTCTGAAAGAGATTCACTAGGATTTTGCCATAAATATTTAATACTGTCTTCAAACTCAGAATCTTTTATAAAGGTTGAAGATAATTTTCTCTCTCGTAACCTATTATCAAGAACTATTTTATCAAATTGAATTGGCGAGCTATTAATCGTTTCAAATGCTCGTTTATAAGGACTAGAAAAATAATAATCAATATTAAAAGAATTCAAAAACTCTAACTGGTCAAGAGATGAAAATCCTTTTTCTGATAAAGTTCTATTAAAATCATCACTTGAAAATCTTGAATGAGCATGTCTAAGTAAAATATAAGAATTATTCATAAGTCACTACCTTTCAATTATTATCATCAGTCTCAATGGATTTTTAAGCCCTCAATTATTCTCTAAAAATTCTTTAATGCGAGAAACAATAGCATCGCTTTGATAATGATAGAGGTCGTGTGGTGCATCCATATAGATGACCTTCACATTAGACTGTTCACTAGCAAATTTCTCTGCGTAGCGCTGCCACTCAGATTGACTAAAGCTTGTATCTTGACCGTTAGAAACCAGGAGTAAGGTAGGGATTTTCTGATTGATTCTAGAGGGAACTTTCTTGGCATTTTCCTTTACCGTTTGGGATTCATGAAGCATAGCTTGTGACATCAACTGCTTATAAGCTAAATTTTTATATTGTTTTCGTTCACTTTCGATCAGAGTTGGATTTTTTATATAAAAGGACTCAGGGAAGTAGCGTAATAAGCCAATCTTACTGCTCCAAAATGCCACAGTAAGCAAGGCTTGATTGTTCTTTAAATCCTCATAACTTGACGGCAGTGCCCAATCCAGACCAATCAAGGCTTTCACTTCATCAGGATATTTTTCCTGCCAAGCCAGACTCTCAAGACTGGCCATGGAATGAGATATGATGATAAATGGACCTGAAAGATTAGCCTGTGACAAGGCTTGACGAGTTTCAGAAAGAACCTCCATCACATCTCTAGATTGATTACTATCCTCACTATAACCATAGCCAGCTCGCTCCACGATGACTACCTTGTATCTTTTCGATAAGGAATCGACACATTCTTAAAGTCCAAGATCGGAGAAGCAATTCCAGCACCTGAAAGAAATACTATCGTCTCAGATCCTTTACCTTGAACGTAAATATTCATTTGATGACCATTGACAAGAACAGTTTGCCCCATAGGTGTTAAGGAGGCTTGTTCCTTTTCTAAACTAATACAGTGAAAGATAAATGTAGCTACTAAAAACAAAAGAATGAAACTAATAAAGCCAAGGCAACATTTTTTTAGTGTTTTCATAGCATTATTGTACAAAAAATAGAACCTTTTAGCAACTTAAGATTGCTTCTTCTACAGTATATTAGCTATATATTCACTCAAAAAAACCCACCCAATGGGCAGGTTCTTTCTGTATTGTTCAGCCAGATTAAGCTTTACCTTCTGAACCGAATACGTCGATACGTTCTTCAACAGCTTCTGTAATTGCTTCGAAACCTGGTTTCAAGAATTTACGTGGGTCAAAGAGTTTCTTCTTATCGTATTCTGCTTCGTTTGCTTCGTATTCAGCAACAAATTTACGAGTTGCGTTAGCAAATGCGATTTGGCATTCAGTGTTAACGTTAACTTTCGCAACACCAAGTTTGATAGCTGCTTGGATTTGGTCATCAGGAATACCTGAACCACCATGCAATACGATTGGGAAGCCTGGAACTGCTTCTGTCAATTTTTGCAAGTGATCAAGGTGAAGACCTTTCCAGTTTGCTGGGTAAGGACCGTGGATGTTACCAATACCAGCTGCCAAGAAGTCAATACCAGTTGCAACCATTGCTTTAGCATCTTCAATTGGAGCCAATTCGCCATCACCAATGATTCCGTCTTCTTCACCACCGATAGTACCAACTTCAGCTTCTACTGATACGCCGTTTGCATGGGCAAATTCTACAACTTTACGAGCTTTTTCAAGGTTTTCTTCAACTGGAAGGTGTGAACCGTCAAACATAACTGAAGTATAACCAACTCGGATACATTCAAGTGCATCTTCATAATGACCATGGTCAAGGTGAATAGCAACTGGTACAGTAATTCCCATTGATTCTACAAGGTTTTCGATGAGAAGTTTACATACTTTGTAACCGCCCATGTATTTCGCAGCACCCATAGAAGTTTGGATCAAAACTGGAGCTTTTTTAGCTTCTGCTGCACGCAAGATAGCTTGAGTCCACTCAAGATTGTTTGTGTTAAATCCACCAACTGCATAACCGTTGTCACGAGCTGCTTGGACAAATTTTTCTGCTGAAACGATTGCCATTTGTCAGGCCTCCTATATATTTTTTGGGACATCCCATTTACATTGTTCATTTTATCACTTTTTGACAAAAAAAGCTAGTTTTTCCCATGCTTTAGATTGAATTTCTTATAGCTCAATATATGCAAACCCTTTCTTCTCTTAATCTTGGGCTATTTTAGGATAAGACATGAAGAAGGTCAAACGATCATCTTGCATCTCAAAATGATAAGATAAATTCTCGTGTTCTAATAAACTTTTGACCACAAAGAGTCCCATTCCTGAACCCTTGGCCTTGCGACTAGCATTGCCAGAAAAAGACTGGGCCAATTTTTCTTGTTCTTCTGGACTACAGCTATTCTCGATATAGATGTCCCCTTCTCTCTCTCCGATACGAACCAAGCCCCCTGGAATGGAGTGCTTGATAGCATTGCTGATGATATTAGATAGGATCAGTTTCATCACAGATGGGTTTATGTAAGCCTGCTGATGGGTCAGGCTAATCTCTATCTGAACTTTTCTTTCCTTAGCTAACAAAGCATAATCCTTAACCAGAGTTTGCGTCATCTGGAGTAGGTCAATGTTCTCCTTCTCCTCTCGTAATTCTTGAACAGAAGAAAGAGAAAGTATCTGAAGAACGTGGTGACTGAGGTCATCCACAATCCCCAAAGCTACTCCCAGATAGTGGTCCCTATCCTTGTAACGACCGATATTCTCTTTCATATTTTCGATTAGGATTTTCAAACTAGCCAGGGGTGTTTTCAATTCATGAGAGGCCCCTCGTAAGAACTCGACCTTCATCTTTTCCAGCTGGAGAATGGCTTCATTTTTCTCATGCAAATCGGCAATAACTGTTAAGAGATGCTGGTAAAGGCTATTGATTTGTTCCTTGAGATCACCAATCTCATCCTTGGAATCCACGCGCAATCGCACTTGAGCATCCAGATCCATCATCCGACGGGTTACCCGCTTGATTTCCAAAATCGGGGCAACAATGGTTCGAGCGTAGATGTAGGCTACCAAGAGGGAAATCAAAAACGATGCCAGCAAGGTATAGGGAAGAAACTGGAGGCTAATTTGCTCTGCTTCCTTTTGCAAATCCATCGAAGCTAGAAATTGCAGAGTCATGGTGCTACCATCTTGCGTTTTCACCTCACGCTCCTCGATAAAGAGAGAGGTAGTCTGGCGGTCTGTATCCAGAGGAAGACTGTCCTTGACTTCTAACTTGTCCTCGGTCATCTCTCCCTTGACGGCCCCCTTGATATCACTAGTCTGGGAATACAATTCTAACACTTGCTCGATACTTTGCCTATCCTTTCCTTCTAGGGACTGGGAAATGGCTGTCGCTTTCTGACCAATGGTTTCCTGACGATGGCTCAGATAAGTCGAAGGAAAAAGAAAATAAATAGCTAAATGAAGGCAAATAACCAGAACACTAAAAATTGAGAAGGTATAGATAAATATCTTTGTAAATAAACCTGTTCGTTTCATTTTCGCTCCAATTTATAACCAACATTGCGCACAGTGAGGATACAATCCAAGTCTAGCTTTTTCCGTAGTTCCTTGATATAAACATCAATAACACGGTCAAAGGGAACCTCATCTGTCACCTTCCAAACGGCATCGATTATCTGAGATCGAGTCAAAGCCCGTCCTTCATTTTTTACCAGATAGTCCAAAATTTCCAACTCTTTGGCATTGATGGCTATTTCTTGACCTGCTATGCTTGCACTATAGCTCTCAAAATCCACCTTGGTATCCTTATAGGAGAAGATTCGTCCCGTATCGTAGTAGCGCTTGAAAATCGCGTCTACCCTCACTTTTAAGAGGGAGAGGGAGAAGGGTTTTTCCAGATAGCCATCTGCTAGCGAAGCAAAAGCACTCATCTTATATTCCTCATCCTGAAAGGCAGTCAGCATCAAGACAGGAACCTGACTGGTCTTACGAATCTCAGCTAGGACTTCTAAACCATTGAGCTTGGGCATCTGGATATCCAGCAGTACTAGAGCAACTTCATAGCTGGAAAATTTTTCCAGAGCTTCCTGACCATCTGCTGCTTCAACGGTTTCATAACCACAATCCGCCAAATAATCACTGATCCCCTCACGGATCATCTCTTCATCTTCTACAATTAAAATTTTCATAGAAAAACGTTTCACATTCCTTTAAATTTCTTGTAAATCTTCTCTGTTTCATCCTGATAGGAAAGAGCTTTATACTCAATGAAAATCAAAGAGCAAACTAGGAAGCTAGCCGCAGGTTGCTCAAAGTACTACTTTGAGGTTGTAGATAGAACTGACGAAGTCAGTAACATATATACGGCTAGGTGAAGCTGACGTGGTTTGAAGAGATTTTCGAAGAGTCCTTATCAAGACAAAACAGATAAAAATGCTACCTATATTATACCCCATTTAGGGGAGAATAGGTAGCAAGTTTTTTATTCGCTATCGAGCAAGAGCTCTTTTGGTTGTTTTCTGAGGAGATTGCTTGAGGCAAGAGCCATAACGAGAACCACTAGAACCAGAGCAAGGACAAAGACGATGATAAAGTCTGATGTCTGAATGGAAATATCTAAGCTCGACAAGGTCTTGCTAAAGCCATCTACTTCTGCACCACCACCAAGATTAGAGGCTTGAGCAGCCTTGCTGGCTTGCTTGGCAACACCTGAAGTGACATTGGCAAGAACAGTATTTCCGATTGCTCGAGCTGTGTAGTTGGCTAGGAAGTAAGCCGAAACGAGAGCAGGGATGGCGATCAGGATAGATTCGGTGATGAATTGCCCCAAGATACTTGCCTGCTTGAGACCGATAGAGAGGAGAATTCCCACTTCCTTGCGACGAGCATTGATCCAAAGGCTGAGCAAGAGTGCAAGGAGAAGAACTGAGAAGCTCAAGCTACCCCAGAAGAGGAGGTTGGCCATCTTGTACATACCAGAGATGGATTGCTCTAGAGCTGGGTAGTTAGAGGAGCTCTTCACAAGTGTGTAGCTCTTCCAGTTGATACCACTGATACCATTCAACTCTTTCATGACGTCATCCAAGTTCTTGTCTGCTGTTACAAAGAAGGTTGCATCCCCATAAATAGCTGTGTCTTCTGTGTATCCATAAAGTTTTGCAGCTGTGTGAATGTCTGTGATAGCTGTATTTTCATAGAGTTCTTGTGAATAGGTTACTGCTGACTTATTGTGACCATCAAAGAGCCCCTTGATTGTCACTTCGACTGTTTCCTTGGCACCTTTTTCATTGTCTGCATCATAGACATTAGAGTCCAATTTGACCTTATCTCCAACTTTCCAGCCATGTTTGGCTGCCAAGTCCTTATGCATGAGGATCTTGTCCTTATCATCGTTGGTCAGGTGCTCACCTTCAACCAGCTTATATGAGCCAGAGACAAACTTATCTTCTTTAGAGGAGTCATTGACACCTGTAATCATCAAACTGCTTCCAAACCGTTTGGCACGGTCTGCAGTGAGATTTTTCTTGGTTTCTGGCGTTTCGATGAGTTCATATCCAGTCAAATCCCCGATGGCGTTGATGCGTTTAACATAAGACTCGATGGCCTTGTTTTCGGTGATTTTTTTGATATCCTCACCCTTGATATTCCCAGAACCACGTGGCGTTCCTTGATTGACGCGACGATTGATTTGCATGGAGAAGCTATTGGTGATATTTTTAAATGTCTCCTGAGAAGCCTTGGCAGTAGCTCCCTTGATCGACAAGCCGACCAAACTCAAGCTCGCCATGAGGAGAATAATCAGGAAGATAACAATCGATTTGAAAAACTTCCTTGTAACATAGGCAAATGCGTTGTGTAACATAGGTTCCCTTTCTAGATTTGATTTCATAATTCTATCAAAACAAGCTCATCTTATTTTGTAGTATTGCGAGTTTCAGTCAGTTTCTTATCCTTCAATTCAAGTGTAATATCTGACGCTTGTGCCACTTCTTTACTGTGGGTGACGACGATCACACATTTACCTGTTTTCTCGGCAAGTGATTTGAGCAGTTCGATAATATCTCCAGCAGTTTTAGGGTCCAGATTTCCTGTTGGCTCATCAGCTAGAATAACTGGAGCTTCTGAGACCAAACTGCGAGCAATGGCAACACGTTGTTGTTGCCCACCTGATAACTGGAGAACATTCCGCTTGATCTGGCTTTCATCCAGACCAAGTTCAAGAAGAGTATCCTTGCTGGCCTTTTTGTTGACCAAGCGGATATTTTCCAGCGGAGAAAGGTAATCAATCAAATTATAATTTTGAAAGACCAGGGAAATATGGTGCATGCGATGATAAGAATATCCCTTATTCCGAATGTCCTCTCCTTGGAAAAGGATAGAACCTTCAACAGGGCTATCTAGACCAGCCAGTAGGGACAAGAGAGTGGATTTTCCTGCTCCTGACTCACCAATGATACTATAAAATTTTCCAGGTTCAAAATTATACTTGATCTGATATAAAACTGCTTCAGCAGTGTTCTTATAACGGTAGGTAACATCTTGCAATTGTAATAAAGTCATGATTTCTCCTTCTTATACTCAATGAAAATCAAAGATTAAACTAGGAAGCTAGCCGCAGGTTGCTCAAAGCACAGCTTTGAGGTTGCAGATAAAGCTAACACGGATTAAATTTGATTTTCGAAGAGTATTAACTAATAGATGATAAAATTTCCTTAGGCGATTTTCTAAATAAGAATAGGAAACAAAGGGCTACAGACAAGCAACCAATCAAGAGCAGAAAGACATAGGATTCTGCAAAGGATAGGAGACTAGTTAATAGACCGCTTGCTTTGGCCAGCGTGTCCTGTAAGCTTGCCTGATCTCCACTGGCTAGGACAGTTTGGAGCAGATAGGATGTAACGGCATTTCCTGCAACAAATGCTGGAAGCAAAGCTCCAAGTGATACCAAAACTACCTCTAAACAGAACTGGAGGAAGATCGAGCTCTTGCCTTTTCCAAGTGCCAGAAGAATCCCCACTTCGTAGACCCTTTCTCTCAACCAGAGAGACAAGACCAAAATCAAAGCTCCTGCTCCAGCTATCAACATCCCATAAAGGAAGATGGTGAGGAAGGTTTGGAAGGTTGCCACTGAGTCTTTGATTTGTTCAAAGGCCTTGTTTTCCTTCTCAACTTGGTAACCTTGACTTTCCAAAGCCAAGGTTTCCACCTGCTTCATGAGTCCGTCCATTTCCTTAGGATTTTCTACATAGAAGCGGGCTGCACTGACTTGTGGTTCACCATTTCCCAAAAGGGTTTGGCTACTTTCGTAGTCTGTAAAGACTTGGTTTTCACTGAAGTCAGAAGACAAGCCTGTGAATTTTTCTTGTTTCTTACCAGAAAAGATACCGACAATTTCAAACTCAACTGTCTGTCCTTTTCCAGATTCTGACTGACCAGCATCCAAGCGAATCTTGTCATGAAGCGAAAGACCGTTCTTCTTAGCCAACTCTTCGTGGATCAGGATTTTCTTGGAATCCCCTTTTTGAAGGTGTCGGCCTTCTTTTAGATTGAAAGCCGAACTAGTAAAGGTAACATCCTTGGATGAATCCTCAAGAGCTGTTAAGCTAACTAAATTCTTGTCTGCAGCTGACAAGTCATCACGTTCGACGCTCTGCTCACCACTCACCGCTTCCTTGTCTTTCAGTTTTGCGACCGTCTCGAGTTCAGGAGAGACATTTTCCAGTCCCTTAATCTTGCTCACGGATGATAAGTCCGACAACTTAAAAGTCTGACCATTTTCTATCTTCTTAATAGAAAAAGAGGTATTGAGTGATTTGTAAAGATTCGTTTCTACTGTTTTGTTGGACTTCATCAGAGTCAAACAGGCTGAAATTCCTGCTAAAAGGACAAATAAAATCAGAAATAAAATAAAACTTCTCAGTCGTTTTCTGCTGACATAAGCCCAAGCTCTTTGGATTGGATTCATTTGTCACCTCCATATTTGTAAGACTATTATAAAATCCAAATATGAAATGTTTATGAAATCAAAAAATTTTTTTGAAAAAAACAAAAAAGCTAGCGAACACTAACTTTTCTCATATGGAATACGTTTTATCAATCAAAAATATACTCCATTTTATAAATGCTGGCACCGTCTTTCAGCTTAGCATTTTCCATTTCCTAAGTTCTTCATTTTCTGACTTGTGTCTGAGAAAATTCTTGATAGGATGAAATGGAAAACTCAGTTTAAATTTTCTGATACAATGACTGTTCTTGATGCCAATATTTTTCGATATACGAAACGTAGCCTCTAGTCTTCTTTGTAAAAACAAAAAGAGCTAGCCAAAGCTAACTCTTACCCTATGCGGAGAGAGGGACTTGAACCCTCACGACCTAAAGCGGTCACAGGATCCTTAGTCCTGCGCGTCTGCCAATTCCGCCATCCCCGCGTCGATTACTTTACTAGTATATCAACTTTCAAAATCTTTGTCAACACTTTTTTCAGATTTTTTTCATTTTTCCAAGGGAATCATTCTTTCATTTCAGACAGATTTTCATCTAGCAATTTGGCTCCCAGAGTATTCTTAAAATGACCAAGAGCAAACTGATGATTTTCTGGCCAAATAGAGGCAACTGCAGGCTTGACAATCTCGATTTGATAACCTAAATTATAGGCATCAATAGCCGTATGAAGAACACAAATATCCGTCAAAACACCTGTTAAGATAACAGTATCAACCCGACGTTCCCGCAAACGGATATCTAAGTCCGTTCCTGAAAATGCTGAATAGTGACGCTTGTCCATCCAAAAGACACGACTATCCGCCTCATGCTCAGCATAAAAATCAGCTAGGGGGCCATAAAGGTTACGCCCACTAGTTCCGATGATGTTGTGCGGTGGAAAAAGCTTGCTTTCTGGGTGGAATGTATCCTTCTCCTCATGAGCATCAATGGTAAAAAAGACATAGTCCCCACGCTCAAAAGCTAATCTGGTTACCTGATCAATGGCTTTTGATATTGCTTGAGCAGGTGCTCCAGCAGTTAGCTTTCCATGGTCTGCTACGAAATCCTCTGTATAGTCAATCGAGATTAAAGCCTTTGTCATTAGTAGTCCCTCTTTTTCACTTCCTCAAAAATATCACCAATTAGAACTTTGAGATAAGTCCCCTTCATTCCTAATGAACGACTCTCAATAATTCCCGCCGACTCCAATTTACGAAGCGCATTGACAATCACTGAGCGCGTAATGCCAATACGATCTGCAATAACTGATGCAGTCAGCTGCCCTTCATTTCCATCCAACTCAGCTAAAATAGCTGATACGGCACGAAGTTCTGAATAGGAAAGGGTATTAACCGCCATGGTAACAGCAGTACGACGGCGAATATTTTTCTCATCCTCTTCACGTTGGAAGTTCAGCAGTTGAATCCCTACCACCGTGCTCGCAATCTCAACAAGAATCAAATCTTCATCTTCAAATTTCTTATCATTGCGCCAAATGATCAACGAACCTAGGCGAATCCCTGATACATGAATCGGAGCAATGGTCGTCAAACCATCTGGAAAATCTGCACGGCTCTCTACAGGGAAAATGGTCAAATCATGTTCAACAGGAAGGTTGGCTTCCGTATCATAGATCATGTTTGCACCTTGAATATAATCATCTGGAAAAATCTTAGTTTGAAAAAACTGCTCTACACGATCTGTATTCGTTTTATAACGCATGAAGTAGCCTAAAAGGCGTCCCTTGCTATTCACAATACAAGCGTTACAATCAATAATATCTGCCAACTGGCGTGTAATCGCATTGTAAGGAAGTTCATCTTGAAGTTGCTCCTCTGAGCGTTTCAAAATAGAAGTAATTTTTCTTGTTTTTTCTAATAAGTGTGCCATTTTTTACCTCGCATTTAATCGCTACCATTATAACATAAAGAGCGTGAATTTTCAATTATTATCTGAAAATTGCTTATTTAATTGCAATTTTGAACAGCAAAAATATTTTAGAAAAAAGCGATTTTTTTATTGACATCCTATTTTATTTTTTATATTATAATATTATAAGAAGATGACATGATAAATCCCTTTCCGTTTCACCTATCCTTTACTATCACCATCTTCTTTTACTATCGGTCTCCTTATATATAAAAGCGATTCACACTGTGAATCGCTTTTTTCTATTTGTCTCCTTTGTTACGAATAACAAAGCCGGTTTTCTTTTCGCTTGAAGTGTTGTGAGGTTTTTTATTGTCTTTATTACGATAACGTCTGTCTTTATCAAAACGATCGTTCCCGCGACTGCCTTTCTTGAAGTCATCACGGCGACCATTGCCGCGGCGATCACGGTCTCGACGGTCGTCCCCACGACGGCCTCCACGACCTCCCTTACCTTTGCCACCGAATCCATTACCTGATGGTTTAAATGGCAGTGGTTTTTCACGCGCAATCTCCACTTCAGGAAGGCTGTCTGGATCTTGGACAGTCAGACTCAAGATATACATAGCCAATTCTTCTGGACTAAATTCTGCAGCCAATTTACGAGCATCTTTAGCAAATTTTTCAAAGTTCCCACGAATGGCTTCGTCTGCGAAGTCTCGTTCGATTTTCTTGAGCGCTACTTGTTTCTTAGCTTGGAAGGCTTCTTCTGCTGTTGCTGGTTTCAAGCCTTTCATGCGTTTCTTAGTCAAGTTTTCGATGATTTGAAGGTAACCCATTTCATTTGGTGCTACGAAAGTAATAGATTGACCTGACTTACCAGCACGACCTGTACGACCGATACGGTGAACGTAACTTTCAGGGTCTTGTGGAATATCGTAGTTGTAGACATGGGTCACACCTGAGATATCCAAACCACGTGCTGCCACGTCTGTCGCAACTAGAACATCAAGATTCCCATTTTTAAAATCACGAAGGACACGAAGACGTTTATTTTGGTCTAAGTCACCATGAATTCCTTCTGCACGGAAGCCACGAATTTTAAGTCCACGAGTCAATTCATCTACACGGCGTTTGGTACGACCAAATACGATAGCAAGCTCTGGTTGTTCCACATCCATAAGACGTGTCATGGTATCAAATTTCTCTTGTTCCTTGACACGGATATAGTACTGATCCACCAATTCTGTTGTCAATTCCTTGGCAGCAATCTTGACATGCTCAGGGTCCTTCATAAACTGAACACCGATACGTTTGATAGCATCTGGCATCGTTGCTGAAAAGAGCAAGGTTTGACGATTTTCAGGGACACGGGAAATGATGGCTTCAATGTCTTCAAGGAAGCCCATGTTGAGCATTTCGTCCGCTTCATCCAGGATGAGGGTTTCAATATCGTGCAATTTCAAAGCCTTGCGTTTGATCAAGTCCAAGAGACGACCTGGTGTTCCTACAACGATATGGGCACCAGACTTAAGAGCTTTGATTTGTTTTTCAATGCTCGAACCACCGTAAACTGAGCGAACTTTCACTCCCTTGCTACGACCAAAGCGGAAGAGTTCTTCTTGACTTTGAACAGCGAGTTCACGAGTTGGAGCGATGACCAAGGCTTGAATAGTTGCTTCTTCTGTACGGATTTTTTCAAGGGTTGGCAAGCCAAAGGCCGCGGTTTTCCCTGTACCAGTCTGGGCTTGACCTATAACGTCTTTTCCCTCAAGAGCCAATGGAATGGTCTGTTCTTGGATGGGACTTGCTTCTACAAATCCAGCTTTTTCAATCTCTGCTAGCAAATCAGCAGACAAGTTAAATTCATTAAATTTCACGTTTTTCTTCTTTCTAAAGATGGTGCGAAGCCACCCTATAGCGCTTAGTATATACTTTTCTTTTCATGACGTATCTTCTTAAAAAACGAGATACCGTGTTGCTTCTTTTCCACGAAAGAAAAGTACGAGTTTCTTTGCAACCTATCTAGTATAACACAAGAGCGGGGCAAAAGATAGTAGAATCTTTAAGGAAAATCATGTAAACGATTTTCTAACAGTAAAGTGGCCTGAAACTTCTTTTTCAAAGGATTTGAAGGGACCATTTCAAGCTCACTTCATTTCCCGTAGCAGAATTGTGCAAAAGTTTTTTTCTTGTGCTAGAATGAAATGCGAATAGGAGGATTTAAAAATGTTAACATACGATTTAATTATCATTGGATTTGGTAAAGCCGGTAAGACTTTGGCTGCTAAGATGAATGCGGCTGGAAAAAAAGTTGCTGTCATCGAGCGCAGTAAAGCGATGTATGGTGGTACTTGCATTAATATTGCTTGTATCCCAACCAAGACTATGATTGTAGCGGCTGAAAAGGGCTGGTCATTTGACGATACCATGAAAGAGCGTGGTGCGGTGACTGGTCGTCTTAACGCTAAAAATTATAAAATGTTGGCCGATAATGGCGTTGATGTCATTGATGCAGAGGCACATTTCGTGTCAAATAAGGTGATCGAGATCCAGGCTGGTGACGAAAAACAAGAAATGACTGCTGAAACAATCGTCATCAACACTGGCGCTGTTTCAAACGTCTTGCCAATTCCTGGACTTGCTACAAGTAAAAATGTCTTTGACTCAACAGGTATCCAAAACTTGGACAAATTGCCTGAAAAACTTGGAGTCCTTGGTGGTGGAAACATCGGTCTTGAATTTGCTGGACTCTACAACAAACTTGGTAGCAAAGTCACAGTCCTAGATGCCTTGGATACATTCCTTCCTCGTGCAGAACCTTCCATCGCAGCTCTTGCTAAACAATACATGGAAGAAGACGGTATTGAATTGCTTCAAAACATCCATACTACTGAAATCAAAAACGACGGTGATCAAGTCCTCGTCGTAACTGAAAAGGAAACTTACCGTTTCGATGCCCTTCTCTACGCAACTGGACGTAAACCGAATGTAGAACCACTTCAACTTGAAAATACAGATATTGAACTAACGGAGCGTGGTGCTATCAAGGTCGACAAACACTGCCAAACAAACGTTCCTGGTGTCTTTGCAGTTGGAGACGTCAATGGTGGACTTCAATTCACCTACATTTCACTTGATGACTTCCGTGTTGTCTACAGCTACCTTGCTGGAGATGGCAGCTACACACTTGAAGACCGTCTCAATGTACCAAACACCATGTTCATCACACCAGCTCTTTCTCAAGTTGGCTTGACGGAAAGCCAAGCAGCTGATTTGAAACTCCCTTACGCTGTTAAGGAAATCCCTGTTGCTACTATGCCTCGTGGTCACGTAAATGGAGACCTTCGCGGAGCCTTCAAAGCTGTTGTCAATACTGAAACAAAAGAGATTCTCGGTGCAACTATCTTCTCAGAAGGTTCTCAAGAAATCATCAACATCATCACTGTTGCTATGGACAACAAGATCCCTTACACTTACTTCACAAAACAAATCTTCACTCACCCAACCTTGGCTGAGAACTTGAATGACTTGTTTGCGATTTAAGTTGAAGTCTTATCTTATCTCACAGCCCTCATCGGGCTGTTTTTGTTTCTGCGAAATCTCAAATCTGTCTTTTCTTTCTTTTATGATATAATAGAAACATGAAATTAAAAACTACTTTGGGCCTCCTAGCTGGGCGTTCTTCTCACTTCGTTTTAAGCCGTCTTGGCCGCGGAAGTACGCTCCCAGGAAAACTTGCCCTCCAATTTGATAAAGATATTTTACAAAACCTAGCTAAGAACTACGAGATTGTCGTGGTCACTGGAACCAATGGGAAAACCCTGACAACCGCCCTGACTGTCGGCATTTTAAAAGAAGTTTATGGTCAGGTTCTTACTAACCCAAGCGGTGCCAACATGATTACAGGAATCGCAACGACCTTCTTGACTGCCAAATCGTCTAAAACTGGAAAAAACATTGCAGTCCTAGAAATTGACGAGGCCAGTCTATCTCGTATCTGTGACTACATCCACCCTAGCCTTTTTGTCATCACTAATATTTTCCGTGACCAGATGGACCGCTATGGTGAGATTTACACGACTTATAACATGATTTTGGATGCCATCCGTAAAGTGCCTACGGCTACAGTTCTCCTCAATGGTGACAGTCCGCTTTTCTACAAGCCAGCTATTCCAAATCCTGTACAATATTTTGGTTTTGACTTGGAAAAAGGGCCAGCCCAACGGGCTCACTACAATACCGAAGGTATTCTCTGCCCTGACTGTCAAGGCATCCTCAAATATGAACTCAATACCTATGCCAACTTGGGGGCCTATATCTGTGAAAATTGTGGTTGCAAACGTCCTGACTTGGACTACCGTCTGACAGAATTGGTTGAATTGACTAACAATCACTCTCGCTTTGTCATTGACGGACAAGAATACGGAATCCAAATCGGTGGACTCTACAATATCTACAATGCCCTTGCTGCGGTCGCTATTGCCCGTTTCCTCGGTGCCGATTCACAACTCATCAAGCAGGGATTTGACAAAAGCCGTGCTGTCTTTGGACGCCAGGAAACCTTCCATATCGGTGATAAGGAATGCACCCTTGTCTTGATTAAAAATCCAGTCGGTGCAACTCAGGCTATCGAGATGATCAAACTAGCTCCTTACCCATTTAGCCTATCTGTCCTCCTTAATGCCAACTATGCAGATGGAATTGACACTAGCTGGATCTGGGATGCGGACTTTGAACAAATCACTGACATGGATATCCCTGAAATCAACGCTGGCGGTGTTCGGCATTCTGAAATTGCTCGTCGTCTTCGGGTGACTGGCTATCCAGCTGATAAAATCACTGAGACAAGTAATCTGGAGCAAGTTCTCAAAACCATTGAGAAGCAAGACTGCAAGCATGCTTATATCCTAGCTACCTATACTGCCATGCTGGAATTCCGCGAACTGCTGGCTAGTCGTCAGATTGTTAGAAAGGAGATGAACTAATGGTTTATACTTCACTTTCCTCAAAAGCTGGCAACTACCCTTATCAGCTCAACATCGCCCACCTCTATGGGAACCTCATGAATACCTATGGAGACAATGGAAACATCCTTATGCTCAAGTATGTGGCTGAAAAGCTGGGGGCTCATGTAACGGTTGACATCGTTTCTCTCCATGATGACTTTGACGAAAATCACTACGATATCGCCTTTTTCGGTGGCGGTCAAGACTTTGAACAAAGTATTATCGCAGGAGACCTACCTGCTAAAAAAGAGAGCATTGACAACTACATTCAAAACGACGGTGTAGTTCTAGCTATCTGCGGTGGTTTCCAACTATTGGGGCAATATTATGTTGAAGCCTCAGGCAAGCGCATCCAAGGTCTAGGAGTCATGGGTCACTACACCCTCAACCAGACCAATAACCGCTTTATCGGCGACATCAAGATTCACAATGACGAATTCGATGAAACCTACTATGGATTTGAAAATCATCAGGGCCGTACCTTCCTCTCAGATGACCAAAAACCACTGGGACAGGTAGTCTATGGAAATGGAAATAACGAAGAAAAGGTCGGCGAAGGGGTTCATTATAAGAATGTCTTTGGTTCTTACTTCCACGGGCCTATCCTCTCTCGTAATGCCAATCTAGCTTATCGCTTAGTCACTACTGCTCTCAAGAAAAAATACGGTCAGGACATCCAACTCCCTGCCTATGAGGATATTCTCAGTCAAGAAATCGCTGAAGAATACAGCGACGTGAAAAGCAAGGCTGACTTTTCTTAAACTAAGGAAAATTAGATAAAAGAACTCCACTATCTTGTCGGAGTTCTTTTTGCCTGTTCTTTTACCCTTCTCTCTTGCATTTTCTCTCTTTTTTTGCCAAAATAGAGAGGTAGAAAGAAGGTAGCATATGTCTAAATTACAACAAATCGTAACATACCTTGAATCAGAAAAACTAGACGTCGCTGTCGTATCTGACCCCGTCACTATTAATTACCTCACTGGTTTTTACAGTGATCCCCATGAACGCCAAATGTTCCTCTTTGTCCTAGCGGACCGGGAACCTCTCCTTTTTGTCCCAGCCCTTGAAGTGGAGCGTGCAAGCAGCACTGTTTCTTTCCCAGTAGTGGGCTATGTGGATTCTGAAAATCCATGGCAAAAAATCAAAAATGCCTTGCCACAGCGCGACTTCAAACGTGTCGCTGTTGAGTTTGACAATCTCATCTTGACAAAATACCATGGTTTGAAAACAGTTTTTGAAACTGCTGAGTTTGAAAACCTCACTCCTCGCATCCAACGCATGCGCCTCATCAAATCAACTGATGAAGTGCAAAAAATGATGGTTGCAGGGCTCTATGCTGATAAGGCTGTAAAAGTTGGTTTTGACAATATCTCTCTTGATAAAACAGAGACAGATATCATTGCCCAAATCGACTTCGCCTTAAAACGTGAAGGCTATGAAATGAGTTTTGATACCATGGTATTGACTGGTGATAATGCTGCAAATCCACACGGAATTCCTGGTGCAAACAAGGTCGAAAAAGACGCCCTTCTCCTCTTTGACCTGGGTGTTATGGTCAATGGCTACGCATCAGATATGACTCGTACAGTCGCTGTCGGCAAACCAGACCAATTCAAGAAAGATATTTACAACTTGACCCTTGAAGCCCAACAAGCTGCTCTTGACTTTATCAAACCTGGTGTGACTGCTCATGAAGTAGACCGCGCTGCCCGTGAAGTCATCGAAAAAGCTGGTTACGGTGAGTACTTTAACCACCGTCTCGGTCACGGTATCGGTATGGATGTCCACGAATTCCCATCTATCATGGAAGGAAATGACATGGTCATTGAAGAAGGCATGTGCTTCTCTGTTGAACCAGGTATCTATATCCCTGGTAAAGTCGGCATTCGTATCGAAGACTGTGGTGTTGTTACCAAGGATGGCTTTGACCTCTTTACAAGCACCAGCAAAGACTTGCTTTATTTTGATTAATATTCATCTAATACTCAATGAAAATCAAAGAACAAACTAGGAAACTAGCCGCAGGCTGTACTTGAGTACGGCAAGGCGACGTTGACGCGGTTTAAATTTGATTTTCGAAGAGTATAAAATCTTCCCACAATAAAACGCATAGTATCAAGGTTTTTCAACACTTGATATTATGCGTTTTTCTGATTTTTAGAACTTTTCTCCAGCCGCTTTACTTAATTTTCTTAATACTTTGACTAAGCACAAACCCTACAACCATTCCCACGATATTTTGCAGGAAGTTTGGTAGGATTTCTGGTAGGGCTGCTGCCCAGCCATTCATCAAAGTTGAACCCAAGGCGTAGCCTCCTACCATCGCAATAGTAGCTAAGATAAGGCCTAGCCATTGCCATCTTCCTTTAAATCCTGCGAAAAATCCCTGCAAGCCATGGTTGATCAAGCTAAAGAACATCCACTGTGGATAGCCTGATAAGAGGTCAATCAAGAAACCTGCTAGACCTCCGACCACAGCCCCTTCACGACTACCAAAGTAGAAGGCTGCAAAGAAGATACCCGCATCTAAGAGAGTTAGAATGCCTGTTGGTGTTGGAATCTTTAAGAAATAACCTAGAACCACAGAAAGGGCGGTTAAGAGGGATACAAGGGCGATTTTAGTTGTTTTGGTTTGCTTCATATTGTCTTACTCCATATTGATCTGCTTGTGCAATAGCACGGTAAACGAAAGCCTTAGAGCTTTCTACTGCTGGTAAAAGTTCATCCCCTTTAACCAAGTGACTGGCGATGCTTGAGGCAAAGGTACAACCTGCACCAGCATTTTGTCCTTGGATAACAGGATTTTCTAGGACAGTAAAACTTTGTCCATCATAAAAGACATCTACAGCCTTGGACTGACTAAGGCGATTGCCTCCCTTGATAATGACTGCTGGCGCTCCTAAATCATGCAATTTCTGCGCTGCAGCTTTCATATCTTCCAAAGTTTTGATTTCCTGACCCGCCAACAATTCTGCTTCAGGAAGATTTGGCGTAATCACACTGACATGAGGGAAAAAGAGAATCAACTCTTTACAGAGTTCACTGACAGCCACATCGTGCGTTTCCTTGCAGACCAAGACGGGATCCAATACAACAGGCACTCCTGGACGTTGCTTGATAAAGTTCAAGGCTTTCTCAGCCACACTGACAGTAGGAAGAAGACCAATCTTAATCCCTGCAAATTCCACATCACGCAAGCTATCCAATTCATGTTGAAAAATGGCATCGTCAGTTGGAAAGACTTCAAAGCCCTTTTCAGTCAAGGCTGTCAAACAAGTCACTGCTACAAAGCTATGCAAGCCGTTCAAGGTATAGGTAGCCAAATCAGCTGACAAACCACCACCACTAAAAATATCATTTCCAGAAAGTGCTAAAATACGATTATTCTTCATAACGAATCTCCTTTAAATACAAGCCATTTGGTGCCGCAGTGGGACCTGCAAGCTGTCTGTCTTTTTTCTCCAAGATCAGGTCAATCTGCTCAACTGGCATACGGTTGTTGCCGATCTTGAGAAGTGTCCCTACCATATTGCGAATCTGTTTGTAAAGAAAACCATTTCCAGCAAAGGTAAAGGTCAAAAACTGCCCTGTCTCATCTACTGTTAAACTCGCTTCTGTGATGGTGCGAACCTTGTACTCTACACTGGTTCCAGATGCTGTAAAACCGGTGAAATCATGGGTTCCCTCTAGCTTTTTGATTGCCATCTGCATCCGCTCCACATCAAGCGGATAGGGAAAGTGAGTAGCGTAGTGACGACGCATAGGATTTTTGGGGCGCCCTCTATCCACGATAAACTCATAAGTCTTGCTATGTTTTGCATAACGACAATGAAAATCATCCGCCACAATCTCAATCGAAATCACATCAATATCTTCTGGAGACTGGGTATCCAGAGCAAAACGGAGTTTTTCCTCATCCATCTGATAGGGCAGGTCAAAATGAATAACCTGTCCTAGAGCATGAACCCCACTATCAGTCCTACCAGCACCGTGAACAGTGATGGCTTGCCCCTTATTGAGTCTCGTTAACGTTTTTTCAATTTCTTCCTGAACGCTCCGCGCATGAGGCTGCCGCTGAAAACCAGCAAAGGCATAACCGTCATAGGAAATGATTGCTTTATATCTTGTCATAACTTCTATTTTATCAGGAAAGTAGTCTCGTAACAAGCTACAAAATTTAAAATTGTCCGGGTACAAAAAATTGAAAAAGAAAAACTTAGGAAACCAATCCTAAGCTCTCTTTTGAAGTGCGTACATAACAAAGATAGAAGTGACAATCAACCAGCAGCCTAGAATGGCGAAGACCAACATACCGTTTTGAGTCACCAAGCCAATCGCCCCAAGAATGAAAGGTGTGGTAAAGGCACCAAAGCTACATCCTAACACTGCGAAGGAAGTTGCCTGATTAAGGAGCTTGGCTGGAATTCTCTCCGATAAAATCTGAAAGACAGTGGTCAAGGCCACACTATAAGAAAAACCTGCCACAACACTTCCAATTACCATCACACCCAATGACGGAGACAAGGCAATCACAATTTGCCCCAATCCAAAGGCGATACCTGACCAAAGGAGCAATTTTTCTTTAAATAGAGAGATGAAGAAAGAAAAACTCACACCAGCCAAGATACCAATCAACTGCATGATACTTAAAACCAAGCTCGATAACTGGGCATCTCCTAGACCTCTTTCCACCATCAGACTAGGAATACGAATGGTGATAGCCGTATTGGTGCAGACAACAACTGCTGCTTCGACAGCCAATAGAAAAATTAATCCTTTCATCTTTCCTGTCAAACGAGTCGATTCGGTCTCTTTTTTCTTTGTTTCTTTCTTTTCTTTCCCATAAGGGACAAAGAGCAGATAAAGAATCAATACTAAAAATCCCGCACTGTAGGCCAAGAAGGTCACTGTCCATCCCAAGGATAAGAGTTGACCGACCACTAGAGTCAAAATCGATGCCCCGACAACTTCTGCTGATCCGCGAAGACCCAACATCTGAATCCGTGTCTTTCCATGATAGCGTTCGCTGATGATAGAAATAGCCTTGGCATTGATCATCCCAACACCCAAGCCAAATAAAATCCGCATCGCAAAGACAAAGTTGTACTCCTGATACCAGAAGGGAGCTGTTCCACCGATAGAGAGGATGAGAAGGCCCAGACTAATCTGAAGTCGCTCAGGAAACAAACGCTCCAAAAAACCATTTAAAACCAGCATAATCATGATTCCAAAAGAAGGGAGACTGACCAGGAGCTCGATTTGTTCTTTAGGGTAGCCTTGATAGTAGTCAAACATGGCTGGCAGAGCACTTGAGATGGAGAAGGAGGTAATCAAAACGAGGGAGAGGGCCAAAATACTAGCCCGTTCTAAAAATTGTTTCATGAATTTTCTTTCTGTATATTTCTCACTGTTGATCCTTTTAGAAGGAAGATGGCAAGAAAAGAAGGAGCCCGATTGAACTAAAGACTCCGTCCTAACTTTCCTAATAGGAAGACTATTTTCGCTTGATTTGCTTGATCAGATAGAAGATGAAGCCTGCAACCATATACGCTGCAAAAATGATCAAACACCATTTGATGACCACGTCCCAACCCTTGTTCACATTTAAAAAGAAATAAGGGAAGGGATTGTCCTTGGAATTCGGAATATTGAGTTTTAAGACCAGGCCGTTAAACAAGGCAAAAATCATATAAACTAAGGGCAAGATGGTCCACAAGACTGGATCCCAGATCTTGTATTGACCCCGTTTATCAAAGAAGAGGGTGTCGGCTAAAAACCAGAGTGGAACGATATAGTGGCAAAGGAAATTTTCCACACGGTAAAAGTCTGTCGCGATCGGAGCAAGCATAAAATGGTAAATCACACAGGTAATCATGATACTCATGGTAACGCCACCCTTGAGACGAAGCAAGGTCGGACTTTGCCAATTTTCACCTGAACGGCTCATCACACGGAGCAGATAGCCCGTGAAAATCGTTACCAAAAGATTGGACAATACTGTGTAGTAAAGGAGCATACCAAAACCACCATGCTTGGTGATCTCTAAATAAACTCCTGTAAATGCCGCTAAGAACAAGAGCACACGACTATAAAAGATAAATTTGTAGTTCGTTTTCATAGCTAGATTTTCTTAACAAACTCTGACTTCAATTTCATAGCTCCAAAACCATCAATCTTACAGTCGATGTTGTGGTCACCTTCTACGATACGGATATTTTTAACACGAGTTCCTTGTTTCAAATCCTTTGGTGCACCTTTTACTTTCAAGTCCTTGATAAGGGTCACAGTATCGCCGTCAGCCAGTTTATTTCCATTGGCATCGATAGCAACTACACCTTCTTCTACTTCTGCAACTTCTGCAGGATTCCACTCATAGGCACACTCTGGGCATACCAAGAGATTTCCATCTTCGTAGACATATTCTGAATTACATTTTGGGCAATTTGGTAAGTTGTTCATAAGTCCTCCTTAAACTAACAATTATTCTTTAAAATTCATATGTTATTGAACAGCAACTATTATACCGTAAAATCCTACTTTTGACAATGTGTCCTAAGTCCAGCAAACAAAAAAATCATGCAACTGTTTACAGTTACATGACTTTTAAAAGATGATTGGTCATGGGCACTTATCAGATACCTCATGATAAAAGGGGTAGCAACTATATTTTACAAACCAGGAGCTTGTCCAAGTTCTGCTGCAAGCATCCAAACTGTTTTCTCAAGTTCAGCCTTAGCCCCAACAAAGATATCGTTTGTAACATCATCGCCTTCTTCGTCAGTTACATCCAAAGCTTTTTGGAAAAGAGTGATGAGGTAGCGATAAATAGCTAGAACACGTTCCAAGCTTTCTTCAACGTTACGGAATTCTCCTTCTTCTTCTTCGATTTCACTGTGTTGAAGGAATTCTGTCAAAGTAGAGTATGGTTTGCCACCAAGAGTGATCAAGCGTTCGCTGATTTCATCAAGGTAACCATCAAGGCTATCCATGTATTCATCCATCTTAGGATGCCATACCATAAAACCACGTCCACGCATGTACCAGTGTACTTGATGAAGAGCGATATGCGCTACGTACAAGTCTGCTACTGCTTGGTTCAATACTTCCTTTGTTTTTGCCAATGCTACTGGCGCTGTTTTAGATAATGTTGTAACGTCTTTTACTGCTTCTTTTTTCAATTCAACCATATTTCTTACCTCTTTTCTTTTTTTATAACCACCTTATTAGTGGTTACAGTATAAGTATACTACTACCATAAAACGATAGCAAGAAAAGTGTACTATCTGAGAAAAGTTGTAATAGACTGATAATTTAAGAATAGTCTGGACAGTTTTGATTAGCCGACTTGCTCGGATTTACTTGAAAATTGGCTTTGATACAGGTCATAATAAAAACCTTTTGCTTGGAGCAAGCTTTCATGATTTCCCTGTTCAATAATCTGTCCATCCTTAAGAACGAGAATCTTGTCCGCTTCTTGAATGGTAGAGAGACGGTGGGCGATGACAAAGCTGGTTCTTCCCTTCATCAAGCGTTTCATGGCTTTTTGAATCAAGAGTTCCAAACGGGTGTCAACAGAGGAAGTCGCTTCATCCAAAATGAGAATTTTAGGATTGGCTAGGAGAGCACGCGCGATGGTCAAGAGTTGTTTTTGCCCGAGGGAAATATTACTTGACTCTTGGTTCATCTCCATGTTGTAACCGCCAGGAAGAGTTCGGATAAAGTGGTCTACATTTGCTGCTTTGGCAGCTTCTATTATTTCCTTGTCACTGGCGTCAAGATTTCCAAAACGTAGGTTTTCTTTGATTGTCCCTTCATAAAGCCAAGCATCCTGCAAGACCATCCCAAACTGACGTCGGTAGTCTTGTCGTGAAAACTGGCGAATATCCTGCCCGTCAACTAAGATTGCACCTGCTGTAACATCATAAAAACGCATGAGTAGATTAATCAAAGTTGTCTTACCAGCTCCAGTCGGACCAACAATCGCTACCATCTCTCCCGGTTGAACTTCTAGATTAAAGTCTCGAATCAATGGTTTGTTTTCAACATACTGGAAGTCAACATGTTGGAAGGTCACCTGACCTGTTAAGGGTTCAAGGATTTCGAGTTCTTCTCCCTTGACTTCCTCTGTCTCATCCAAGATGTCGAAGATGCGGTCTAGCGAAGACTTAGCACTTTGCATTTGACCCGCAAGTTGTGTGATGTTTTGAATAGGCTGGCTGACCTGCCAAACGTACTGAACAAAGGCCTGCATATTCCCCACTGTCAAACGGCCCGCGATAACCTGTAAACCACCGAGAACTGCAACGATCAGATAGGTCAAGTCCGATACAGCATGAAGAGCTGGCATCATGAGCCCAGAGATAAAGCTGGCTTTAAAGCCAACACGTTGGAGGTCGTCCGTAATCTCAGAAAATTCTTTATGCGAGGTTTCCTCACGACCATAGAGTTTCAAAACATTAAAACCTGTGAGATTTTCCTGCACATAACCATTCATCCGTCCTAAAATAGCCGCCTGCTCTTTAAAATAAGGCTGAGAACGTTTCAGGATGCTTCTAGCACCAAAATAGGTCACTGGAATGGATAGAATCACCACTATAGCCAGCTGAAAGTTCAAGTATAATACCATTCCCATGACGAGGACAATCGTCAAAAGGGCATTGACAATTTGCAGAAAAGACTGCTGAAGGGTATTGGAAACCGTCTCAACATCACTGGTAAAGCGTCCCAACAAATCACCAAATTGGTGTTTGTCAAAGAAAGATACTGGGATACGATTGATTTTCTCGGTCATTTCATTTCGCAGATCCTGAGTCATAGACTGAACCGCATTGGTCATGAAATAGTTGGAATAATAAGACCCAAGTTCATACAAGAGACCTCTAAAGAGGTAAATGATTAAAACAGTTCCGATGTAGCCAGTATTGATACGAGCGCCTGCAAGACCATTAGCCATATCTAAGAGATTCTTTGTCAACTCCGTAATGGCTAGCCCCAATACAAAAGGCTCCAAGACACTCATGACTACGCTTAAAACTTTTAGAAAGACTGCAAAAAAGACAGAAAAACGGTAGGCTTTCAAATAGCTCCACAAACGAGCCAAACTAGATTGTGTTTTCATATTTCCTCCTATTCTTCTGTTAGAGATGCATTTTTCAACTGCGACTCAGCAATCTCACGATAGATATCATTGGTTTCCATTAATTCCTCATGGCGACCGCGACCCACGATCTCTCCCTTATCAAGAACGATGATCTGATCCGCATCCATGATGGTTCCGACACGTTGAGCAACAATTAAAACTGTAGCATTCTGTGTTACTTCCTTGAGACGACGGCGCAAAATGGCATCTGTACGATAGTCCAAGGCTGAGAAAGAATCGTCAAAAATATAGATATCAGGATTTTTTATAACCGCTCTGGCAATTGAGAGACGTTGTTTCTGTCCTCCAGAAAGGTTGCTTCCACCTTCGGCTAGATGGGTCGCAAAACCTTCTTCTCGGCTTTCGATAAAATCTTTGGCTTGCGCCACATCCGCTGCCTGATGTAGGTCTTTGTGACTAGCATCTTCCTTCCCATAGCGGATATTTTCAGCGATAGTTCCTGTAAACAGCAAGGCCTTCTGCGGGATAAAACCAATCTTTTGACGAAGAGACTTGAGGCGGTAATCCCTCACATCGACACCATCAACCTTGATTTTCCCAAGCGTGACATCGTAAAAACGAGGAATCAATTGCACAAGAGAGGACTTGCCCGATCCGGTCGATCCGATAAAGGCAATGGTTTCACCCGGTTTAGCGCTGAAAGAAATGTTGTGCAAAACAGGATTTTCCGTCTCACCAGGATAGGCAAAGGTGACATTTTCAAATTCCAAATATCCGTGGGTTGCTGTCTCTCTGACACCTCCTTCATTGGGATCAATAGAAATCGGCATCTCCATGACTTCTTTCAAACGTTCACTCGAAACGGATGTACGAGGATACATGGTGAAGAGATTGGATAGGAAAAGGAAGGACAAGAGGGCGTGAAAACTATATTCGATAAAGGCTACCAGGTCCCCAATTTGCAAGCTTCCTTGTTTGATAGGGTCCAGAGCAAACCAGACAATAGCTACAATCATGGCAATGATAATCTGAACAAACAAGGGTTCTGTCAAGCCAGTTAGTTTAAACAGACGATTGGAATTAGCTGCATAGACTGCATTTTGCCCTGCAAAGCGTTCCTCTTGAAACTCCTCACGGGCAAAGGCACGAATGACACGAAGTCCCATCAGATTTTCCCTGGCATATTGGTTTATCTTATCTAAGGTAGCCTGCTGTTTTTCGGATAAAGGGCGAGTCTTGACAGCCACATAAATAACCACCACAGCCAAGAAAGGTACTGCAAAAGCTACTATCCAAGCTAATGACGGACTGGTCAGGAAGATCATTAAGATACTAGACAGCATCATCATAGGAGTGATGACACCCAGTTTTAAGGTCTGTTCTGCAAATTGCATGAGAACAAAGGCATCACTGGTAATACGAGTAACCAGTGAAGACACTCCAATCTTTTCATATTCATGATGAGAATACTCTTGTAATTTGGCATAGAGATCATCTCTCATATCCTTGACCATATTGGTCGTCAGCTTACTAGCAGCATAAGCCAAGACTATACGCCCCAAGGTTCCACATAGGATAATCACCAGCATAATTGCAGCCCAAACATACAATTGCTGTTCATTCCCTTTATTCACACCTTCATCAATCATCCGAGCTAGAACAGTTGGCAGTCCAAGATTGACGACAACAAAGAAAACCGCTCCAAAGAAATCCAAGAATAACCACTTGGGGTATTTTTTCAAATAAGACCAAATATAGAGCATAACTCCCCCTTTCATAACTTTTTGATATAGAAAAGAGCGCGCATCTGCACGCCTTTCTTTCCCTAAGGAACTTTCCTAGTCTAGCAAAATCCCTCTTTCACAAGAATGCTCCAAGTAAAAATAAGACAGGCAGTCAAAGTCACTTAGTACTTTTACTGTCTGTCTGGAATAAGCTAGATTATTTTACAAAGTCAAGTAATGCCAAGAAGCTTTCAGCTTCAAGTGACGCACCACCAACAAGGGCACCGTCAACGTCTGGGCAAGCCATGTATGAAGCAACGTTTTCAGGTTTAACAGAACCACCGTATTGAACACGAACTTTGTCCGCAACTTCTTGACCAAAGTCAGCTGCTACGACGTCACGAACAACTTTACACATTTTTTGTGCATCGTCTTGTGAAGCTGATTTACCAGTACCGATAGCCCAGATTGGCTCGTAAGCGATAACTGTTGAAGCAACTTGTTCAGCTGTCAAGCCAGCCAATGCAGCAGATACTTGAGCACCTACGAATTCAGCCGCTTTACCAGCTTCGTAAGTTTCAAGTGACTCACCACAACAGATGATTGGAAGCATACCGTTTGCAAAGATTGCTTTTGCTTTTTTGTTGATATCTTCGTCAGTTTCATGGAAGTAGTCACGACGTTCTGAGTGACCGATCACAACGTAGTCTGTACCGATTTCTTTCAAAACTTGTGGGCTAGTTTCACCAGTGAACGCACCTGCATTTTCAAAGTAGCAGTTTTGAGCAGCAACTTTAAGGTTTGAACCTTTAGCAGCAGCAAGAACAGCTGTCAAATCAACTGCAGGAGCTGCGATACCTGCTTCAACAAGGTCTGATGAAGGAAGTTTTGATGCAACGGCTTCAACAAATGCTTTTGCTTCTTCTGGATTTTTGTTCATTTTCCAGTTACCAGCGATAAATGGTTTACGTGACATTTCACATACCTCTTTTTTCATTTTATTCACTATTATTCTATCATATTTATAACGAGCTTGCAAACCTTACTCTAATTTTCAAGATTTTTCAAGCGACTAATCTTGCCACAAATTCATGGCATCGAGGAAATCAGCCGAAGCCTGAACTTGTTTGGGATTGTTCGCTTCTCGCTCTGCTCGTTTGGCCTCCACCTGAGCCACAGACTGGATACCTTCATGGCGCCAGTTACGAAGGATTGCCTGAATGTACTTCCAGTTTGGTTTGCCATTAAAAACCGCCTCTCGGAGAGCTTCCTTGATCAAATCCGCCTTGATTCCATCTTCTTTGACAGTCTTGGAAAGATCTTCGATTTCAAATGGTGTTAACAAGCGCCCCAATTCCTGCTGAAAAGTTTCAACCAGATCCTTCAATTGATTTTTGGAGTTTGGGGCAGTTGTAGCTGGAGTTTGGCTATCTAACAAGCTATCCAAGCGTTCAAAAGCCAGACTAGCATCAAAAATCAGCTCAATTTCCCCATTTAGTTCAATGGTCCGATATTGTATCAAACCATTTTCAGTCAAATTCGAAATGGATTGGTTGACATCTGCCACCTCTTTCCCAATGATTTCAGCTATTTGGCTAGGCGAAACATCTCCTAAGGCTGTGGTATTTTGTAAATAGAAAAATTGCCAGACGAGAAAATCTTCGCTGGAAGGAAAGAGTTCCTTAAAATGCAAGAGCAGGGCACTTGGTAAAACCAAGTTCCCTGATTTAAAAGCGTCAAAATATGTCATAATTCCTCTTATAAATATCCAAATGCAGCCGCATCATCCTCTACCTTTCTCCAGTCAAAAGGGGTTTCTTGATAAACTGCATAGTTTACCCAATTGCTGAAAAAGAGGGCAGCTGATGAAGACCAACAGAGACAGGGCGTCTCATTTACATCATCATTTTTAAAGTAGTTCTCTGGGATATGAGGGTCGAGCCCCGCCTCATAATCACGAAAATACTCTCTTGCCAAAGTGTCACGATCATACTCCAAATGGCCAAAACTATAAATCTCACGCAAATCTCGACTAGCTAAGATAGAAACCCCAACCTCAGGACCTTCTGACAGAATCTCAAGATTGGTCTTGTTTAAGATTTCTTCTTTTAAAATCTCAGTATGACGAGAATGAGGAGCTACATAGCGATCATCAAAACCTCTAAAAAGAAGGTGCCCCTCTTTTAAGGTATCCTGTGGGTAAATACCTGATAGTTTCCGATCCATCTGGTGCTTTTCAACGCCATAGCGAACATAAAGACCTGCTTGTGCACCCCAACAGATATGCAGGGTTGAAAAAACATGCGTCTTGGACCATTCGATGACCTGCTTGAATTCCTCCCAATAATCCACCTCCTCAAAAGGCAAATGCTCCACTGGTGCTCCCGTGATAATCATTCCATCAAAGAAGTCATTCTTGACCTCTGGAAAGGTCTTATAGAAGGTTTCCATATGTTCGGCACGGGTTGTCTTGGAATGATGCGTTTCCATATATAAGAAATCAATATCTAATTGCAACGGTGTATTAGCCAAATGCCGCAAGAGTTGCGTTTCTGTCACCATCTTTTGGGGCATGAGATTTAAAATCAAAATCTTCAAGGGGCGAATATCCTGATGAGCGGCCCGTTGGTCGTCCATCACAAAGATATTTTCTGTCCTTAAAATCTCCACAGCTGGTAATTTTTTATCAAGTCGAATCGGCATAATACCCTCCTAACAGTTCTCTATTTTGGGAATGATCTTGTCTGTTTGAAAGCAAA
The DNA here is from genome assembly GCF_002356415.1 of Streptococcus oralis subsp. tigurinus. Lineage (NCBI taxonomy): Bacteria > Bacillati > Bacillota > Bacilli > Lactobacillales > Streptococcaceae > Streptococcus > Streptococcus oralis. Next base: position 528,838 of record NZ_AP018338.1, on the reverse strand, counting down.
AACCTCCAAATACTTCTTCCCTATATTATACTGTATGAAGATATAGTTTTCAATTATAGTTTTTCTCTAACTAGCTATAGTTAATTTATATAGCGGATGAAGAGAAAACAGCCCCAAGGACTGTTTTTTATTAATAATGCATAAGTACCTTGTAATCGTAATCTCCGATTTTTTCACGGCCTTTAAGCTCATCCAACTCAATCAAGAAAGCACAACCGGCTACAATTCCACCAAGTCTTTCAATCATCTCAATTGTTGCCTTGACAGTCCCGCCTGTTGCTAAGAGATCATCTACGATGAGAACGCGTTGACCTGGTTTGATGGCATCAGCGTGCATGGTCAAGGTATCAATACCGTACTCTTTTTCATAGTCAGCAGAAATGACTTCGCGTGGCAATTTACCTGGCTTACGAACAGGCGCAAAGCCAATCCCCAACTCAAAGGCAACGGGGCAACCAACAATAAATCCACGAGCCTCTGGACCCACAATCATGTCGATCTTCTTGTCTGTTGCATACTGAACAATTTCACGAACAGCATAGCTATAAGCATTTCCATCTGCCATCAAAGGGCTGATATCACGGAAGGTAATGCCTTCCTTAGGATAATTTTCAATCGTTGCGATATAATCTTTTAAATTCATCTTTTTCTTTCTTTCAAAGTTTTTTACTCTCTATTATACCATATTTTCTGTGAAAGAAGAAGAGGAAACGCACTATTGCTACAAAGCTGATCAATGAACTGATTTTTCTAAAAGGTCATACTCATCAAAAAAACGAGCACTTTCGTACTCGTCTTCTCTTTTATAAACTACTGATTAAAGTGAGTTTACGTCAACTTTGATACCAACACCTTGAGTAGTTGTGATTGTCAAGTTTGTTACGTAAGTTCCTTTAGCTGTAGCTGGTTTTGATTTTTGGATTGTTTCGTTGAAAGCTTTGAAGTTTTCAACCAATTTTTCAGCTTCAAATGATACTTTACCGATGATTGCTTGAACGTTACCTGCACGGTCAGCACGGTAAGTAATTTTACCACCTTTAGACTCTTCAACTGCTTTAGCAACATCCATTGTTACAGTACCAGTTTTAGGGTTTGGCATCAAGTTACGTGGTCCAAGGACACGTCCAAGACGTCCAACAAGAGCCATCATATCAGGTGTAGCGATAACTACGTCGAAGTCCAACCAACCGTCGTTGATTTTCGCAACAAGGTCATCTTCACCAACAAAGTCTGCACCAGCAGCTTTTGCTTCTTCAGCTTTTGCACCACGTGCGAAAACAAGAACGCGTGAAGTTTTACCAGTTCCGTTTGGCAATACCATTGCTCCACGGATTTGTTGGTCAGCTTTTTTAACGTCGATGTTCAAGTTGTAAGCAACTTCTACAGTTGCGTCAAATTTTGCAAAGTTAGTTTCTTTTGCAAGTGCTACAGCTTCTTCTACACTGTATGCTTTTGTGCTGTCAATTTTCTCAAGAGCAGCACGAAGTTGTTTGCTTTTTTTAGCCATTTTCTATTCTCCTTGTAAGTGGTTCAATCGATTTTCATCTCCCACGTCACTTCTCGAAATGATGAAGTCTTGCGGGTTTTCAGCCTATTATTTTCCTTTTCCTACTTCGTTCAGTTCCTTTACTGTACCTAAGTACAAGCCTCAGTCACTTGCCTAGTATGAAAAGCAACTAATAGACTGCTGTGAGATTTTCTACTGTGTTATTGATTAGTCAACAACAGTGAATCCCATAGAACGAGCAGTACCTTCGATCATACGCATTGCAGACTCAATGTTTGCTGCGTTCAAATCTGGCATCTTAGTTTCTGCAATTTCTTGTACTTGTGCACGAGTAACTGTAGCAACTTTAGTTTTGTTAGGTGTACCTGATCCTTTTTCAACACCTGCAGCCTTTTTCAAAAGAACAGCAGCTGGTGGTGTTTTTGTAACGAAAGTAAATGATTTGTCTTCGTATACTGAGATAACAACTGGAATGATCATACCAGCTTGATCAGCTGTACGAGCGTTGAACTCTTTTGTGAATCCCATGATGTTGATACCAGCTTGACCAAGAGCAGGTCCAACTGGTGGAGCTGGTGTAGCTTTACCAGCAGGGATTTGCAATTTTACAAGTTTTTCGACTTTTTTAGCCATTTTTAAATCCTCCTTTGTGGTTTTGGCGGTAATGTAAGATTTTTACCTCCCACAAGTATGCTTTACACATACTCATCTATTATACACTATTTATCTAAAAATGCAAGAGAAAAATTTCTTTTTTAATCGACGTAATCTCCGCCTTCAAAGCCATAGTATTCTTCCAAACTAAGGCCACTTGCAGCAATTTCTTTGGCTTCTTTTCCGACGTAGCGAAGATGCCATTCTTCCGCCATGTAGCCAGTCTCTTTTTCCTTTCCTTTGAGATAGCGAACAACAAAGCCATAGTCAGCCGCATGATCCAAGAGCCACTGAGCTGCCTTCTCCTCTGTCACTAATTCTCCATTAGTCCCAATCAAATCAAAAGCAAGACCTGTTTGGTGTTCACTATAACCTGGGCGAGCTGAATAGCGATCTGCTGCTTCCTTACCGTCTTGATTCACATAGTCTTGATAAAGTTTGGTTTGAGTTTCATAACTTCTAAAACCACTGTAGTGATCGCTGATTGGGTAGCCAGCTGCTTGCATTGCTGCAATGAGTTTGACCAACTCTGCCTTAGCTGTTGGATTTTCTCCTGGATTGTAGTCTTTTGACAAAGGATAGTGCTTATTAGCTACGACGATTTCATCGTATTTTCCTTGTATACTATAGTGGTCTCCCTTATTGACAACTTCTGCCTTTTTCTGACTAGAAGCTTGAGATTTGCTTCCTACAGTCCCTTCAGATTGGCTAGTCTGTTCCGTTTTTTGAGTATTTTCTTCATTTTTAGGTGTTTCTTGAGAACATGCTGCTAGGGTTACTGCTAGCAAACCGGATAAAACGATGTATCTTTTTTTCATTTTTTTCTTCCTCTCTTAAATCACATGCTTCTCTAATTCATCGGATAAGGTTTTAATCATTTGTTCCAACTCATGGAATTGCACTTGGCAATCTTCTGCCGCCATTTCTTCCCAGGGCACCCACCAGACTGGACCACGGCCATTCAATCCACGACCCCTCATATCACCTGATCGTCTTGGAAAGAGGTGCCAGTGAACATGGGCATCTCCATTTCCTAGAAGTTCGATGTTCATCTTTTCAGCTTTAAACGCTTTGGCGACTGCTTCTTGGACCAGACTCATTTCCTCTAGAAAACGAAGTTTTACAGAGGTTTCCATCTGATGAAGTTCTGTGACATGCTCTTTTGCCAGAAATAAGGTATAGCCCTTAAAGTATTGGTGGTCTCCAATGACAACATAGCCTGTTTCTAGTTCTTTTACAAAGTAGGGATTTTGTCCAGCTTTGATGAGTTCAATTCTCTGACAGATTAAGCACATTCTATGATACCCCCTCGCTCTTGAGATAGGCATCAACCATACGCTCAGTCGCTACTACTGAATCAATGTGGGTGCGCTCATAAGAGTGACTGGACTCGATTCCCGCACCAAGGAGGGCATGCTTGACCTCTGCACCTGCTGACATAGCTGCTGAAGCATCCGAACCATAAAATGGATAGATATCCAGCTTAAATGGAATATCCTGCTCTTTCGCCAAAGCTACTAAGTGTTGACGGAAGTCATAGTGATAAGGTCCTGAAGCATCCTTGACACAGATAGATACTGTGTACTCATCTGTCTGTTGGTCATCGCCCATAGCTCCCATATCTACAGCTAGATATTCGACAACTTGACTTGGGATACTTGAGTTAGCACCATGACCCACTTCTTCAAATACTGAAAAGGCAAAATGTGTCGTCATCGGCAAGTCAATTCGCTCTTCTTTATAAACTCGAAGGAGATTGAGCAAAATTGCTGCGCTGACCTTGTCATCCAAGTGACGGGACTTGATAAAACCAGCCTCTGTCACGATAGTTCGTGGGTCAAAGCTGATAAAATCACCGACCTCGATGCCCAAGGCGCGAGTTTCTTTTTCATTGGTCACTTTTGCGTCCAAACGCACTTCCATATTGTCCTGTGTGCGTTCTGCAGTTCCTGCATCCTTGTAGACATGGCATGAAGTTTGGTGGATGAGGATGGTTCCAGATACCTTTTGACCAGTGCTAGCCACATGCACCGTACAGTTTTCCCCTTCAATCATGTTCCAAGGAAAACCACCGATACGATCTAATTTGAGACGACCATCCGGTTTGACTGCACGAACAATAGCACCCAGCGTATCCACGTGGGCAGTCACATAGCGTTGTTGCTCATCGTTTTGACCTTTAATGGTCACATTGACACCCCCCTTAGCTGTTCGAATAGGCTGGTAACCAAGCTCTTCTAAAGTATGGACTAGGTAGTCTGAAATCTCACGCGTAAAGCCCGTCGGAGATGCAATTGCGGTTAGTTCTTTGATATAGTTTACAGTCTGATTCATTTCTTCACCTCTTTCCTACCATTATAACATTTTTCTAGTCAGACTCCTTCTCAAAAAGGAGAAAAACTGTGTTTAGTTGCTTTCACTATCGATCCATGTTATAATACAAATACTTTGATTATAAAAGGAAAGTAAAAAATATGAAATCATACTTTAAAGTATCACTAGCCCTAGTGGCTTCACTTGTCCTCCTACTCGGATGTTCCAAACAAGCATCAACACCTACTAACAGCAGTAGCAAAGAAGACACAACAACTCAGTCAAGCGAGACCAAACAAAGCAGTCAGCAATCATCTGAAAAGAAAGATGAGACAGAAACCCACACATTTGTCCACAATAGCAAACCTGGAATTCATTCTACCTTGACTTATACTGTGAAGGGAGATGACGTTGTAAAACAAACTGTTCATAATGTACTTGACCCTGAAAAACTTAATAATACCGCGGAAGGTGTTAAGGAAATTGTTGATGATACTTATAAAGGTTATGAAGGGGTCAAAGGGGTTACACAAAAAGTTGAAATTCAAGACGAAAAAGTTATCCAAAACATCGAGGTTGACATGACTGTCGCGAGTCTTGACGAATTGAAAAAAGCAATGCCGAACGAATATTCTGGTATTGGAAACCGTGTAAGCTTTGCTGCCTCGAAAAAAATGCTTAAAGAAGCTGGTTATACTGAACAAACCAACTAATGAGTCGTGCTCATACAAAAAATTCTTGGTCGATGACCAAGAATTTTTTTATTCCATCTCAAAAACGTCACTCTCTTGTTTGTTTGGTAGAACCAGTGAAAGCAAGATTCCAATAATTGCTGGCACCAACCATGGTAGAGAGGCAGCTGCAAACGGAAGAGCATTAACGAGATTTGCTAGAAACTCAATCTTAAAAGAACTTCCAAGGACGCTTGCAAGAGCAATCGCTGTAACAAGCCCAATAGTTAACTGCATACCTGGTTTTGATAGAGCGACAAACTTATTAACAATCACAATCATCACAATGGCGATGGTGATTGGGTACAAGATTACCAGTACTGGAACTGAATACTTAATGATTGCATCAAGACCAAGGTTTGCAATAGCAAATCCAATCAAGGTAAAGGCAGTTGCATAGACCTTGTAGCTGATTTGTGGGAAACGTCCATTAAAGAATTCAGCTGTAGACACAATCAAGCCAACTGTCGTTGTGAAGCAGGTTACAGTTACCATAACAGCAAGGAAGAGTTGAGCTGTTGAACCAAAGATTTCCTGAGTAGCTTGCGACAAGATATAAACACCTGGTGTTCCACCCTTCATTGCTTCTGCTGGTACCGGGAAGTGATTTCCAAGGAATCCTAAACCGATGTAAAGAGCGCTAAAGGCAAGAGCTACAACGATACCAACCACCCAAATAGTTGAAATGTACTCTTTCTTACTTGAGAATCCAAGTTGTTTCAAGGTTTGAACAGCAATCACACTAAAGGCGACTGAAGCAAGAGCATCCAAGGTATTATACCCTTCTAGGAAACCTGTTCCAAAAGCAGAGGATTGATAGGCTTCTGAGGCCGCTTGAGGACTTGTTCCACCATACTTGAAGGCACCTAGTACAACCAAGATAACGATCAACAAAGCAAAGACTGGTGTCAAGATACGTCCGATCCGATCCAAAATCTTTGATGGATTGAGTGAAATCAAATAAGCCGCTACAAAATATAGTACGGTAAAGACAATCAATCCAAGTCCTTTATTCGCATCTGATAAAAGGGGGCTAATCCCGACTTCGTAAGCTGTTGTGGCTGTACGTGGAATGGCAAAGAAGGGACCAATTGATAAATAGAGGACTGCGAGATAAAGCGTCGCAAACCAAGGTGAGATTTTCTTAGAAATCTCATAAATGTATCCCTTAGGATTGAGAGTTCCAATAATGAGAGTCAAAACGGCGATACCGACGCCTGAAAAGACAAAACCTGCAATGGCAGGAAGAAAATGTTCTCCAGATAGGGCACCTAGAGAAGGCGGAAAAATCAAGTTCCCCGCACCAAAAAATATTCCAAACAGGAGCAAACCTGTTAGGGCACCTTTTTTAGCCATAAAGAATCTCCTTCATATTTCTAAAATACTGACCTAGTATATCACGAATAAGAGTATGAAAAAAGCATCACGAAGTAAATATTGAATGTTTTCAATATTTTTAAAAATAAGAATTATCTAAAAACAAAATTCTCCTACCTAGTACACACCAAGTAGGAGAAATGCAAAATTTTAAAGATTTTCAAAGGCCGTCATGCCACCTTGAACATTGATGACCTTATATCCATGCTCCTCTAAAAACTGGCAAGCACGAGCTGATCTCATCCCAGATTTACAAATAACATAATGTAACTGCTCCTTTTCCAACTGCTCATAAGTATCAGCCAGTTGACTAAGCGGTAAGTTGTGTGCACCTTCTAAATGAAGCATCTTGAACTCTTCTATTTCTCTCACGTCCACTAGAGAAAGCTGACCATTTTAGTAAAACTGATAAAATTCATCGAAGGCTATTTCTTTCATTCTTTTTCTCCTAATACTCTTCGAAAATCTCTTCAAACCACGTCAGAGTCGCCTTACCGTACTCAAGTACAGCCTGCGGCTAGCTTCCTAGTTTGCTCTTTGATTTTCATTGACTATAAAATCGTTTTAATTCTTCTTTGCAACTCTGGAACCACTTCAGACTCAAACCAAGGATTCTTAGCCATCCAGATTTGATTACGAGGAGAAGGGTGAACTAGGGGGAAATACTCAGGCAAGTAGTTCTGGTAATGTTTTACCCTTTCTGTCACCTTGCCACTGATTTTCTCCTGTAAATAATAGGCTTGGGCATATTGTCCAATCAAAAGGGTCAATTCAATATTTGGACATTCCTTTAGGAGTTGTGGGTGCCATTTTTCGGCAAAGCCTTTACGGGGTGGAAGGTCGCCTGATTTTCCATGTCCTGGGAAATAAAAGTCCATGGGAATAACTGCAAACAACCCTGAATTGTAAAAGGTGTCTTCATCAACACCTAGCCACTCACGCAGACGATCACCACTCTTATCCTTCCAATAAATTCCAGCTTCTTGCGTTTTAAAGCCCGGAGCTTGACCGACAATATTGATACGAGCAGTTGTTGGCGCTGCAAAGAGAGGTTCGATTCCGCGTTCCGTATAGCTGGTATTCTGTGGATCCGCCATAATGGCTTGCTTGATTCTTTCGATTTGAGACATCTGTTTTCCCTCCAAAAAGAAGTCTAAGCATAAAATCTCAGACTTCTATCATTTTATTTGATTAATTCATAGATAGCTTCTGCATAGATTGCTGCTGCTCGGAAGAGATCGTCTAAGGCGATGAATTCATTGGCTTGGTGCATGGTATCAATAGAATCTGGGAACATAGCACCGTAGGCAACACCACGTTCTAGCAAGCGACCAAAGGTTCCACCTCCGATGACTTGCTCGTGACCTTTAAGACCAGTTTGTTTTTCATAAACATTCAACAAGGTTTGCACAAGCGGATCTTCCATTGGCACATAGTGAGGGGTGTGTCCGTGTTCAGAAAGACTAACAGAAGCAACTGGCAAGTTTTCAAGAACTGACTTGATTTGCTCTGGACTTGTTCCTTTTGGATAACGGAAGTTGAGGGCAATGGTATTGTCAGCACTTGCTGCATCAAAGCGGAAGACACCGGCATTCATAGAAAGGGCACCCATCTTTTCATCTACATGAGCAACCTTGAGATTTGTACCCTCATGGTCGTTCAAGAGAATCTTACCAGCGATGTCGAGGTAGTCTTTTGCAGGTCCTTCAAAGTCAAACTGACTGAGGAAGAGGGCAAGGTAGGTCGCACCATTGACCCCTGAAGCAGGCATAGCACCATGGGCTGATTTACCAATGATAGTCACCTTGTACTGGCCGTTTTCTTCTTGGATTTCTCCTCTGAGTTTGTGTTCAGTGACGAAGGCATCTAATTTGCCCTGCAAATCAGCCAAATCACCTGAAACAACTGCCGTTGCTGATTCTGGTACCATGTTTTCACGCAAACCACCTGTAAAGCTGTGAAGACGGGCAGCACCTGCATTTTCACCTGCAAAATGAAGATATTCTGTGATGTTACCTTTTTCACCATTGATGATAGGGAATTCAGCATCTGGAGAGAAACCGAAGTCTGGTTTGGCAAGTCCTACATGTTCAAAATAGTAGTCCATGTCTGCCCAGCCTGATTCTTCATCCGTTCCAACGATAAAGCGAACTTTCTTAGACGTTGGAAGGCCCAATTCTTTGATGATTTTCAAACCATAGTAACAAGCTGTTGTAGGTCCCTTATCATCAGAAGCACCACGCGCGTAGAGGCGACCGTCCTTGATGGTTGGTGTGTATGGATCTGTGTCCCAACCGCTACCAGCTGGCACCACGTCCATGTGGGCAAAGATTCCAAGAACTTCTTCTCCTTGACCAAACTCAAAATGACCTGCATAGTTGTCTACATTTTTTGTTGGGTAACCATCACGGTCTGCGATTTCAAGGAATTTCTCCAAAGCTTTTACTGGACCAGGTCCAAAAGGATGTTGCGCATCCGCTTTGCTGTCATCACGTTCTGAGTTGATTTCCAAAAGACTGAATAGGTCAGCCAAGAGGGCTTCTTTGCGTTTTTCTACTTCTGCTGTAAAATCAATTACTGTCATATTATCTCCTTCTATCTTTTCTCGATGATTTCATCTACTGGCAAGCGGTAGCTTGGTTCCAATTTTTCGTCTGTGTAACCCACTGTAATCAAGAGTTCTGGGCGGAAACGGTCTTCAATGTCCAAAACTTCGTTGGATTTTGATTTGTCAAATCCAAGGATAATGTTGGAACCAATTCCTTGATCTGTAAGAGCCAGAACCAAGTTCATGGCAACCAAACCAGCATTGAGGGCCAAGTAGTCACTAATCTGTTGCTCATTGTAACGTGCATATTCAGCAGGCAAATTTTTCATGAAGTATTGAAGTTGCTCTTCTGAGAAATTCTTTGCACCACCAACACGGGCAATCTTGCGGGCACGTTTGGCCAGATCTGTATCGGTAAACAAGGCAATGGTCACTGGCGCAGACGAAATCTGCTCAAAGTTCGAACCATAAGCCAATTTTGCCAATTCAGCATTTTTTTCACGAACCACCACAAACTTCCATGGCTGGCTATTGTGGGCACTTGGAGCCAAAGTCGCGATTTCGATAGCAGTACGAACATCTTTTGGATCCACAGGCTTATCAGTGAAATGCTTGGTCGCATGACGTTTTTTATTTAATTCAAGAAATTTCATAATCGATTTCCTTTTCTAATTCTACTGCTTCCATTCTACCATATTCTGAAAGAGCTTGCAGAGATTTTTCATAGAAATTAACTGGAACAAGGATAAGCAACTGAACGAAGCACATCATTTAAATCAGTGATTCCCTCATTCAATTCCTACTATTTTTCAGCAGCTTAAAGAAACTAGTCTATCTTGTATTCTGACTTTATAGCCTCCAAGAAATCCTTCACATCCTCTACATACCGATGCTTTTCAATTAAACTAGCTAAGAGTTCTAGATTGTGCCCCCGATAGTTGTCTTCTCGTCGTAATTCTTCATACATTTCGATAAAGGGGAGGCCCTTAGACTTGGCCAATTCTAACTCCGCTTCATAATCATAAGAAACTTTTCGAAATAGAATATTTACCAATTCCCCATCCTCAACCTCTATCACAGCATACTGGGCACGGTGATTTTTTAACGCCTCCCAATCAAAATAGGGCATGCCAATCGTACCGGGATTGATGATTTGTTGCCCTTGGCTTCCATAACGAAGCAACTGCTTGTGGACATGACCATAGACTGCCACATCCGTTTCCTCATCTAGGAGTTGGTCAAATTTATCTGTATCATTCCCCACCAACAAGTCACCACCATAATTTTTGTCAGGTAAATTATGAGAGATAGAAAAGCGCAGCCCGTCAACTTCTTTCTTTTCCAGCAAAGGCAAGCTTCGTAGCCAGACAATCGTTGCAGGGTCCATTCGCTCCATCAAAAACTGGGTCAATCGCATGAGCTGGACTTCCTGTGGGTCTTCTAAGCCATATTGCCCATCTAAAGCCTCAAGGACACAATCATCCCAGTTTCCGCGGACAGTCGCTGTGATAGGCAGATCCTTTAGCAGAGCAACCAGATCATTTGTACCTGGACCAGGCAGAAAAATATCTCCCAGAAGCCAATATTCACTGACTCCTTGAGTTTTAGCATCTGCAATCACTGCTTCTAAGGCTGTCGTATTTCCATGAATGTCTGATAAAATTGCGATTTTATGGTTCATGATGACCTCCTTCTGTTTGGTAATCTACTTTTTCTTCCGCTACTTGAGCTAACTCCACTTCTTCCTGCGGGTTCAACTTTCTCTGAACAGCTTCTGCGACTGCTCTTGGCACACCAATTTCGACAATCTCATCCACACTGGCTTCCTTGATTTTAGTGAGAGATTTAAAATGCTTCATGAGATTCTGCTTGCGTTTAGGTCCCAGACCGTCAATCCCATCCAATTGAGATGAAAAAGAATTTTTGGAGCGCAGTTGGCGGTGGAAAGTGATAGCAAAGCGGTGTACCTCATCTTGAATGCGTTGGAGGAGGAAAAATTCCTGAGAATTGCGAGATAACTCTACCACTTCCAGTGGATCTCCAAAGAGCAGTTCATGGGTTTGGTGCTTGTCATTCTTTTGCAGACCTGCAATTGGAATATCCAAGCCCAGTTCCTCTTGGATGACTTGCTTGGCGATATTGACCTGACCTTGTCCCCCATCAATGACAATCAAATCTGGCGGGGTTAGACCATCACGTTGAACTCGGCCATAACGTCTGCGAATGACTTCTCTCATACTGGCATAATCATCTGGACCGACAACCGTTTTTATCTTGTACTTACGGTAGTCTTTTTTACTCGGTTTACCGTTGACAAAGACCACCATAGCTGAAACAGGACTGGTTCCCATGATATTAGAGTTATCAAAGGACTCGATACGAACCGGAGTCGGGATTTGGAGCAAGCGTCCCAGATTTTCAATAGCTCCCTGGGTCTTTTCGACAGATTTTTCTAGTAGATTGAACTTCTGCTCCAGACTAACACGAGCATTTTTTATGGCCAGATTGACCAGTTGTTTTTTCTCCCCACGTTGGGGTTTGAGAATCTTGGTATTCACCAAGGCCTTGACTGCTTCTTCATCGATATCCTGCGGAATCAGCACCTCATTGGGAACCAGGTGAGATTTTTCTTGATAGAATTGTCCCACATAGGTCAGAAAATCTTCATCAGGATCGTTGTAATAAGGGAATAGATTGACGTCACGCTCAATTAACTTACCCTGACGGACAAAGAAAACCTGCACACACATCCAGCCCTTGTCCACATAGTAGCCAAAGACATCACGGTTTTGGAGGTCTTTAGCCATGACCCGTTGCTTAGTCCGCAGAGTGCCAATCGCCTGAATCAGGTCACGGTATTCCGCTGCCCGTTCAAACTCCATACTTTGTGCTGCTACTGCCATTTTACCCTTGAGTTCGTCGATGATTTTGTCATCCTGCCCTTTTAAGAAGTCAGAAACCTCCTGAGCCATGGACTTGAAATAGGCCTCATCTTTTTTACAGATGGTGTGGGCCATACACCGGCCGATATGGTAATAGAAACAAACCTTAGACGGCGGATTGGTACATTTCCGAAAAGGGAAAATCCGATCCAGTAGTCGTTTGATTTCATTGGCTGCGCTCACATCGGGATAAGGTCCAAAATAAAGACCTCCATCCTTCTTGACCTGACGGGTGATAATCAAACGAGGATAGCGCTCATTGGTAATTTTGATAAATGGATAAGACTTATCATCCTTGAGCATGATATTGTACTTGGGCTTATTTTCCTTGATGAGGTTGATTTCCAGAAGGAGGGCCTCAATATTGGACTCGGTAACGATAAATTCGAAATCCACAATTTCAGATACCAGAGCCTCTGTCTTGGTATCGTGACTGCCACGGAAGTAAGAGCGCACGCGATTGCGCAGATTTTTAGCCTTTCCTACATAGATAATGGTGCCGTTTTTATCTTTATGAATGTAGCAACCGGGGCTGGTCGGCAAGAGCTCCAGTTTTGATTTGATCAAGTTATTCATAGTTCCATTATAGCAAAAAGGCCGTAACAGGACGAACAAAAAGCCCCACCAATCACTTGATGGAGGAGCTTTGGTTTCTTTTCGGATTGCACCGACTTCATCTAGTCGCTACTAGTATAGAGTTCTTGAACAGCTTTCACATCCCGAGGCTGAATCCCATAGTAAGAGCCTGCAGGTTGCATAACAGAAGTCTCGTTGGTATAGCTATAGATTTATCTGATACCCTAATTTATATAAGTGAAATTTCCATATTACTTCCTGGTTTTCCCCTCTTATGCACATCAAAATATTTTTGACTCAAATAGAACATAGAAAAAAGAAGCACTAAACTATACTACAAAAGTTATACAAAAAATAACTTTTTGGGGTAGTACATAGGTAACGTAATTATCGACCCAATATCCTTTTTATTAGAGAAATAATTCTATACTTGAGAGGAGAAGGATAATAACGGAAAGTTCCCGCCTTCCTTACAATATAGCCATTAAAGTTTTGCTTAAAGCGAAGCACACCATCACTTCCATCAAATATTCCTTGAATCCCTAAAAAATTATAAACAGGAATTCCACGCTTTATACTCTCTAACATAACATACTCTTGAAGCAACGCTGGTGCATAGAACTTATTAAATTCTGTGTAAGAGCCACTAAAAAGATAGGTGCTCTCTTGAGGCATATAGATAAAAAGACTACCAGCCAATACAACCTTTTGTTCCCCATACTTTGCTATCAATTTATGTGCTTCCGATTTACGAACCTCAAAAGTTTCAAATTGATGTAGCAATTCTTTATGCTCTTTTTTCTTCTGAGCTGAATCAGGTGATTTTCTTAACGCTGCGTCAAAATCTGCTATTTTTTTGGATAAGTTTTCTTGAGTTTTCTCCAGTTGAGAAAGATAATCTTGAAAATTTAAAGTTGCAACCATAAATTCAGCTCGGTCTCCAAATGCATCATAAAAATGTTCGTAATATTCTAAACTTTTATCACTATATTCTCTTCTTTTTGATGTCGTAGCAGTAATATCTTTAAAAATAGATAATTCATCACGTTTTAATCGTCTCAATTGAATGCCAAAGCTTCTAGCTTTCTTAACCAAGGGTTTTCCCTTTTTACTAAAAGATCTAATTAAATTCTCCTCTGTGATTCCTTCTAAATCCTTGACATATAACCAATCAGGTTCCCCACCTGGGTAACCAATCTGTAAACCATCATGACAATATCCTAGATTCGTCAAACACTGAATAATTTCTTGTTGCTCCTCCGTCACTGGATTCCCATTAGTATCAAAACTTTGAAAAGTATCGTAAGGTTTGACAATCAACTCCAGAGCCCCATGTTGTTTAGCATACACTTGGAGATCTTTGTAAAATTCCTTTAGGTAAGTTGCATCGCTATAAATTGGACCAGAATTGATTTCCATGTGCAGTCCACCTGTCATTGGCAAACTATAAACCAACGCGGCAACCTGAATGGTCTCTGTATGCTTTAGAGCAAGGTAGGTCACTGTTGCTCCTCGCTTTTCTAATAATTCTCCCATCTGGATTGATTGTAAAAACGAGCGGGAGGTAATTGATTCTGAATAAATGCGAAAGTCTTCTTTAGTAAGTACAGTTAGTGTCATACATTTACTTTCTATGATATTTTTTTCGAAGATTAAATAGGAGATTTATTAAAGGATACAAAGGATGAATAGGTAGCGTAAACTCGCCTAAATATTCTTCAATAGTTGGATTAAAATTAGCCTTAAAGCGATAAAGCCCGCCATCTCTTGTATGTTCAATGCCTCCTAGATTTTGCCAGATAGAACCTCTTTCGAATGCATGCTGTAGTGTTCGATACCATGTTAAAATTGGAGCATTATAGCGTCTAAATTCTACATCCATTCCTGCATATAAATTCACAGATGTCTGCCCAAATTCCAAGGTCAAAGTGGCTGATAAAGGAGCAACTTGAACACCTGAAGAAATATATTTCTCCAAAAATAGAATTTCTTCATTCAACCTTTCGCTTTCTTGCAACCTACTTTGATATTTCGAAGATTTAACAGTAGCTGATAAAGATTCTAGAATTTTTTGATTCTGATTTCTTTGTTCTTCTAAAATATTCAACCGATTTGGCAAATCAAGTGTAGATAATGTTATATAAGCATGGTCTGGAAAAGACAATAGTAAATTTCGATAGTAGGCTTCATTACGCAAATGAATACTTTTTCTTGCCTCCGTCTTCTTCATTAGAAAAGAAAATGATTCTAATAATTCAATCCCACCAAACTGAATAGTTATTCCTTTATTTTGTGCAGTCCTAATAGCTTGTCTTGCTGATTTCGGTAGATATTTCTCATCAAAATTTTCTTTGTACACTTTCGCCTGTATACGAGGCTGAATAGTATCAATCATTCCACTAGTCTTACCAGACCAAATGAATCCTAGTTTTTGTAGATAATTTAGCGTTTTTAGAGTTTCCTCTGAGTAATCATAAAATTGACCATCAATATAAGTTTTATTCAAACAAAGCGCAGGGTCTATCTTAATAAAAAGAGCTCGTTTTTTCTGCGCAATCTTTTTAAGCGAAGAAAATACAAAATCCATCAAAGATTGGTCAGTATAATCCAAAATTGGACCTCTGGCAATGTAGCACATTGTAAAACCAAAGGGTAAAGATCTATAAAGTAAACTAGCTACCGCCACTATTTGATTATCACTATAAAACCCAACTCTTTCATTTTCCCATTCACTTTTTACACTTGCCCAAGCACTACTTTGCAAGAGATTCACTAAAGAACTTCGTCTAACAAAACGATCATGTTCTTCAGCAGAAATACCAACTCGATAATAATACATGACATGTACTTTCCATTTTCTATTAATCTTAGTCCTATTTTACTATTTTTTTTTTTAAAAATAAAGAAAAAATAATCTTCACACATCACCTAGTATATGGAGTTAATATCAGTAACTTTTCCTATAAATAGTTAAAAGAAATAATAGGAAGTATGTCATTAAGATAATCTTTCTCAACTAAATTTGTAGTATAAAAATTGTTGTTTTAGCTTTTGAAAAAGCAAATTAAATCACTCGTCCATAATTATTTACATACAATTCTCTGACTTCAATCACATCCCGAGGCTGAATCCCATAGTAGGAGCCTGCAGGTTGCATAACAGAAGTCTTGTTGGTATGATCCAATCCGATGGCATGCCCCAGCTCGTGCTCCGCCGTGTGCACAATCCGTTCATAAGAATATCCATAGTTTGGATTAGATAGATAATAGTGATTCAGGCGAACCGTTACAGATATAAATTGATTGGTTAACAAATTGGTTTGACTCTCAGCTTGACCTGCTACAGCGGTCGATCCATCATTCATCTCACTTGCCACAATATCTGCCTGGCTAGGATCCACAACCACCTCAAAGGTAAAGGCTCCCGTTTGATTCCAGTTTTTTATAGCTTCTGCATAGGCACCTTGGAAGGTCTCATCCATTTGAGGTTCAATATAGATGCGAGCTGAGGCCTGAGCCCACTTGCCTTCTGCATGTTGGTGACTGTCTGTCTGAGACAAGACTTCCAGCGTTCCCGTCTCCCTCCATTGATTCCAGCCACCTTGACCAATCTTGCTCATTTTTTCAACCTGATTGACCGCAGAATGAAAATCACCTGTCAGATACCATAGTACTCCAAAAGCAAGGAGAAGGATGATGACCAAGGTCCAGACTAGACGCCAAAAGAAACGCCAAATTCCCAAAAGAAATCGGAACAATAATCGAATAATCCAGAACATGACGCTCCACCTTTCATAAAAATAAGAATCTATCTTAAAATCACATTCTACTTGATCAAGATAGATTCCCTATTTTACTGAAGAAAGCTGAAAGAAACCTAAAACTAAGATAAACGTTCTTCCAAGACAAAGTTAATTGGTAGAGTAGCTAAAAAATGCTCCAATTGTTTTTCCCAGTAGTACCACTCATGAGTGCCAGCACTATGACTATAGGTCACTTCAAAACCAAGCTTTTTGAGGTTTTTCACAGCAAGATTATTGGCAGAGTAGAGATAGTCTTGCTCGCCACACCAAGCCCAAAGTTTGGTTTTTTTATCCGATTTCCTAGCAATACTTTCAAGCGAATGAGGGCTAGCTGTCCAGTCTTTGATTTCTCCAAAAACTCCTCGCCAGTATGCAAGAGAGCCTAAATCCTGACTTTCAGGAGAAAATCCCTGAAAACTGAGTGCACCAGAAAAACTAGCCGCACGAGAAAAACGATTGGTTGCGAGAGCCAGCTTGAAGGAACCATAGCCTCCCATTGAGAGACCTGCAATAAAGGTCTTTTCTCGCTTGCTGGTCATATTGGGGAAGAAACGTTTCATAACCTGAGGCAACTCTTCTGCTAGAGCAGTATAGTAGTTATAGCCATACTGAGTATCTGTGTACCAGCCATTATTTGTATTGGGCATGATAACAATGAGATTGGTTCCCCGCAACAAGCGCTCGACATTGGTTCGCTTGAGCCAGCTATTCTGATTTCCTGACATTCCATGCAAAAGGTAAAGAACAGGAATATCTGCGCAATCTGGTTCAGTCACTCGACTGCCATCTGGATAGAGGACGGTAACACCCCACTCCATATCCAAAACTTCTGAGTAATACTCAATATTCATAACTGCCATGGTTGTCTCCTTTTACTATTCTATAAGAAAAAGCCGAATTTCGACTTTTTCTGTAGGTATTCTGCTTATTATTTTGCTTCCATCACGACTGGCAAGATTGCTGGGCGACGCTTGGTTTGATCAAAGAGGTACTTGGTCAAATTGTCACGAACTTTGCCTTTGAGATCTGCCCAGTCAAAGTCATCCCCTTGAAGATACTCTTCTACCGTTTGGTTAATCAATTCTGAACTTTCACGGAGAATGTCACGACTTTTCTTAAGGTAGATAAATCCACGCGTATGAACACGAGCCTTAGCCACAATCTTCTTCTCACGACGGTTAACAGTAATAGCCACGATAAAGATTCCATCCTCTGACAAGACCTTACGGTCGCGAAGAACGACATTCCCAACATCACCAATGGCATTTCCATCAATCATGACATCGCCTGCAGAAACTGCTCCAGCTGGGACGAAATCTCCATGTTCATAGGACATGATCGTTCCCTTTTTAGGGATGAAAATGCGCTCTGGCAACATTCCAACTGCCATGGCAGCCTTGGCATGCGCATCCAACTCACGGTACTCCCCTTGGACAGGGAAGAGATATTTCGGTTGCAAAAGATTGATCATCAACTGCAAATCACGCGCATTTCCGTGTCCTGATACTCGCAAACTCTGGGTAATGAGTTTTACCACACCACCAGCTTGGTAAATCATATTTTCAACGCGAGCCACAACTGCTTCTTTGGCGGTGGATGGAGTTGTTACAATATAAACCAAGTCCCCATCCTTGATTTCTACATAACGGTGGCGCCCAACGGACATCTTGCGAAGCCCATTGATGGGTTCACCCATACGACCTGTCTCTAGGATAATCAACTCATGGTCTTCAAAATGAGACATTTCTTTCGGTTTTATCAAAAGGCTTTCATTAGCTAGAGACAATTTTTTGAGACGAATCGCTGTACGGACGATATTTTCAACATCAAATCCAGTCAAAACGACTCGGCGGCCAGTCTCCGCAGCTGCATCAAAAACCTGCTGGATACGAGAAAGGTTGCTGGCAACTGCTGCAACGATGATACGACCGTCCCAGTCAGCGATGGTTTGGGTAATTTCATCCCCAACTTCACTCTCGCTCGCCACCTGAATATTGCTGTCTGCATTCGCAGAATCACTGAGAAGTGCCAAGACACCGTCACGGCCGATTTCGGCTAAACGCGCAAAATCCGTCGCATAGGATTCACTAGCCGTCTGGTCAAACTTGAAGTCGCCTGTGTAAACAATGTTCCCTTTTGGTGTTTTTAACACAACTCCCAGACTTTCTGGGATAGAGTGAGTCGTACGGAAGAAGGAAACCACCGTTCCCCCAAAGTCAATCTCCGTGTTTTCATCAATGATATGGAAGTCATTGAATTTCTTAACCGTATCATTTCCTTTGACAAAGAGTTTCGCCAACTCGATAGTCAACTCAGAGCCAAACACAGGCACCTTCGCTTCTGCCAAGAGATAAGGCAGGGCACCAATAGCATCCGCATGCCCGTGGGTCAAGAAGACCCCTGCGATACGGTCACTATTTTCAAAAAGGTAGTCCATGTTTGGAATGACGACATCAACCCCTAGTTGTTCATTTTCAGGGTATTTAAGCCCAGCATCCAAAACAAAAATAGAACCATCGATTTCAGCGATGTACATATTTTTCCCATTTTCTCGTACACCACCTAGTGTTGTTAAACTGATATTACTCATTTTCCCTCCGAAACTTCATTTATCTTGATTATAGGGTAGGTTTACCCTCTTATTCTAAAAGTTCTAAAACTTTCAGCCGAATCTTTTCCTACCATTATACCATTTTTTTGATGATTTTCAAAACGAAGATTTGTTTTCAAAAAAGAGCTGGTTACCCAACTCTTTCCTAACTTCTACTATTTTTCCATTAAAAAATCATACATTTCTTGCACGGTACCCAGCGCCATCATTTCTTGGTCTTTGACAGTTTGCTTGAGATTTTGGTAAATCTGACTTTCTCCTATCTCTCGCTTTGGTGCTTCTTTATTGACTGTCATGACACCATCTTTGATCGTCACAAAGTCCAGCTCTTCAAATACTTGGATCATCTTGACCAGCAAGATTTGTTGAATATTGAGATAAGTTGCCAAATCTTTGAGCTTGTAGCGAATATCAAACTCTGGGAACTGGTAAATGGTCTTGTACAATTTTGCAAACTGTTCTCTAGTTCCATAACCTGTCAGATAGTAGGCCTTGTCAATGTCATTCTTGAAATAGACAGCTGAGAAATGTTGCTCCTGAAAAATCGTCTTCAGCAAGGTAATATCTTCAGGAATGGTTTTCACAACAACCGCTTCACTAGTCGCTAGATCTGGCAACTCTCCAGAGAAATCCAAGACTGGAACCCCTTCTGGCAAGACTGCATTCTTCCCACGAATGTTAAAGAGTTGAACACCTTCCACACGCGCATCCACCATCATCAACTGGAGGGCAGTTTGGCCATTCCATTGATTGACAGACAGGGTGACTGCCAATTCTAGATTCTTGGTTTGAGCAAACTCTGTTGCCCATCTACCTTGTCCAAAGGCCACCACTTCAAAGCTTGCCTCACCCTTGGAAATTTTTAGTTTGAGGTGGGCATTGCCTGCTCCCATAGTACGGGCACTTTCGACATGAAAATCCTTGATATAAAAGACAGGTTTCTGATTATCCATCCCAAAGGGTGCCAAGCGTTCAAAGCTTTTAACCGTTTCTAAACTAAGAGTCTCCAAATCCAGCTCTTCATCTAGATTTAACTTGTTCTTGCCACCAGCATCTGCACCTTTTTCACGGACATAGTCTTCCAAAACCTGAGATAAATCTGAAAGTTTCTCAACTTCCAGCGTCATTCCAGCTGCACCAGCATGGCCGCCAAAGGCGATAAAGAGATCTCGGTGGGGATCTAAGGCTTCAAAAATATCGACCGCTTCCACACTACGAGCGCTACCCTTGGCACGACCATCTTCTATATTGAGAACGATAACTGTCTGCCCTAGTTCTTCCAGCAAGCGCCCAGCCACGATACCCAGAACGCCAGGATTCCAGCCTTCCTTGGCCAAAACCTGGACCTTCTTCTCAGGATCCACCATGGTCTTAGCTTCTTCATAGATTGACTGAACGATTTCCTTGCGCTCTTCGTTTTTCTGATGAATCATGAGGGCAATCTCATGTGCTTCCTCGTCGTCAAACCCAGTCAACAAATCAATGGCAGGATTGGGATCATCCAAGCGCCCCAAGGCATTTAAACGAGGGGCAATCTGGAAACCAACCGTTTCTTCTGTTACTTCATTAGCAGCAATCCCAGCCATATCCAGCATTTCTTGTAGGCCAATACGCTGAGTATGCCCCAGCATTTCCAGACCATATTGAACCATGATACGGTTTTCATCTGTCAAGCTCACCATATCTGCAATGGTACCGATAGCGACCAAATCAAGCAATTCCACTTGCACTTCTTCTAAAAGGGCGCAAGCTAGCTTGAAAGCCACTCCGCATCCGGCCAACTGTTTGAAAGGATAGTCCGCATCTGGATGTTCAGGGTGAACAATCGCATAGGCATCAGGAAGGGTTTCCGGCATGGAATGGTGGTCAGTCACAATGACATCCACTCCCATAGACTGGGCCAATTCAATGGCCTCGTGACCAGCAACTCCATTATCCACTGTCACAATCAAGGAAATTCCCTCTTGCTCGATAAAGTATTTATAGACACTGGCATTGGGACCATAGCCATCTGTAAAACGATTGGGCAAATAAACTCGACACTCGGCGCCAAGCTGTTCCAAACTTTCCTTCACAATCGAAGCTGAAGTCATACCGTCCGCATCGTAGTCTCCATAGATGAGAATGTCTTCCCCTTCTTCAATGGCCTGACGAATCCGTTCCACTGCCTTGTCCATATCATGGAGCAGATAGGGGTCATGCAAGTCCTCCAAGGAAGGTTCTAAAAACTTTTTCAGGCTTTCTTCGTCCTGAATCCCTCTTTCAAATAATAACCGTGCTACCTCGGGACCCAGTCCAGCCTTCTTGGCTATCTTTGTAAAATCCGCATCTTCAACCTGCGGGGCAAACTGCCATTCATAAGTAGGAGTTATCAAAAAAACATCCACTCTTTCTAAGAATTCTATCGTTTCATTATAACATGATTTAGGCATTTTCTCTATTCAGATTGCTTTTTTATAACATTTTAGTGAATTTTTTTCAGATATGATTTGACAAGAACACTCTTTTGTTGTAGAATCATGTTATAAAATCTAACACAAAGGAGATCTCTCATGGCTTTAGTAGAATTTAAAAACGTCGAAAAATATTACGGAGACTACCACGCACTCCGCGACATCAATCTCCGTTTTGAAAAAGGACAAGTTGTTGTCCTGCTTGGACCTTCCGGCTCTGGGAAGTCCACTCTTATCCGTACGATCAATGGTTTAGAGGCTGTTGACAAAGGAAGTCTCCTGGTCAATGGACACCAAGTAGCAGGTGCTAGTCAGAAAGATTTAGTTCCTCTTCGTAAGGAAGTCGGCATGGTTTTTCAACATTTTAATCTTTATCCACACAAAACAGTGTTAGAAAATGTAACACTCGCACCCGTAAAAGTTCTAGGAATTGATAAAAAAGAAGCTGAAAAAACAGCCCAAAAATATCTGGAATTTGTAAATATGTGGGACAAGAAAGATTCCTATCCCGCCATGCTATCTGGTGGTCAAAAACAGCGGATCGCCATTGCTCGTGGTCTTGCCATGCATCCGGAGCTCCTCCTCTTTGATGAGCCAACATCTGCTCTTGACCCTGAAACCATCGGAGATGTTCTAGCAGTTATGCAAAAACTGGCGCATGATGGGATGAACATGATCATCGTTACCCACGAAATGGGCTTTGCCCGTGAAGTTGCGGACCGCATCATCTTTATGGCTGACGGGGAAGTTTTAGTAGATACGACAGATGTCGATGACTTTTTCGACAATCCAAGCGAACCTCGTGCACAACAATTCCTCAGCAAAATCATCAACCACGAAAGTGACAAAGTAAAATAAGGAGGTCTCTATGAAAAAGAAATTCTTTTTATCAGCAATAGTGATTAGCCTTTTCGGCCTTGCTGCTGCCAAACCAGTCCAAGCCGATACCAGTATCGCAGACATTCAAAAAAGAGGCGAGCTCGTTGTCGGTGTCAAACAAGACGTTCCCAATTTTGGCTACAAGGATCCCAAGACAGGGACTTATTCTGGTATCGAAACTGACCTTGCCAAGATGATTGCAGACGAACTCAAGGTCAAGATTCGCTACGTTCCAGTTACCGCTCAAACCCGCGGACCACTATTAGACAATGAACAGGTCGACATGGATATCGCAACCTTCACCATCACAGAAGAACGTAAAAAACTCTACAACTTTACCAGTCCCTACTATACGGACGCTTCTGGCTTTTTGGTCAACAAATCTGCCAACATTAAAAGCATTGAGGGCCTAAACGGAAAAACCATTGGGGTTGCCCAAGGATCCATCACCCAACGCTTGATTACCGAACTGGGTAAAAAGAAAGGTCTAACCTTTAAATTTGTCGAACTTGGTTCCTACCCAGAATTGATTACTTCCCTTCACGCTCACCGTATTGATGCCTTTTCCGTGGATCGCTCTATCCTATCTGGTTACATCAGTAAACGAACAGAATTGCTAGATGATAGTTTCAAGCCATCTGACTACGGTATCGTTACCAAGAAATCAAATACCGAGCTAAACGACTATCTCGATAACTTGGTTACCAAATGGAGCAAGGATGGCAGTTTGCAGAAACTCTATGACCGTTACAAACTCAAACCATCTAGCCATACTGCAGATTAAGGAGGACACCCCATGACAGATTTATCATCTTGGACAGCCTATTTTCAGGATTTTGGACAATTTTTCAACGGTTTCCTCTTCACCCTTGCCCTAGCAATCGGATCCTTTATCCTCGCCATGGTCTTGGGTATCTTCTTTGGAGCCATGTCAACTAGCAAGCGCCCAATTTTGCGCATTTTAGCTCGCATCTTTGTCGAATTTTACCAAAATACTCCCCTCTTGGTGCAGTTTGTCATCGTCTTCTATGGTTTGCCTCTTATCAGTGACCATACCATCATGATTCCGATTTATTGGACAGCTGTTCTCTGCGTCGGACTTTATCACGGTGCCTATATTGCTGAGGTTATTCGTTCAGGGATTCAGTCCATCCCTAATGGTCAGATGGAGGCCGCCTTATCACAAGGTTTCACCTATATCAGTGCCATGCGATTGATTATCTTGCCTCAGGCCTTCCGTATCATTCTCCCTCCTTTGACCAACCAAATCGTCAACCTTATCAAGAATACTTCAACGGTTGCTGTCATCTCTGGGGTGGACTTGATGTTTGTGACCAAGTCTTGGTCAGCTCTCAACGGAAACTACATCCCAGCCTTTCTAGGTGCTGCCTTACTCTACTTTGCCCTATGCTTCCCTGTCGCCCAATTTGGTCGCAAGATGGAGCAAGCCAATAAAAAAGCCTATTCACTTTAGGAGGTTACTATGGAATCTATTTTAGAAGTTTTGACCCCAGATAACCTAGCCTTTATCTTTAAAGGATTTGGCTTGACCCTCTACATTTCTCTAATTGCTATCGTCCTCTCGACCCTTATCGGAACAGTACTAGCCGTCATGAGAAATGGGAAAAATCCTGTCTTACGGATCATCTCCAGCATTTATATCGAGTTTGTACGTAACGTTCCCAACCTTCTCTGGATTTTCACCATCTTTTTAGTTTTCAAGATGAAGTCCACACCAGCAGGTATTACTGCTTTTACCCTTTTTACCTCAGCAGCCCTAGCTGAGATTATCCGAGGCGGTCTCAACGCCGTGGACAAGGGACAGTACGAAGCTGGAATGTCTCAGGGATTTACCTCCATACAAATCCTCTACTACATCATTCTCCCACAAGCTATCCGTAAAATGCTGCCAGCTATCATTTCTCAGTTTGTAACTGTGATTAAGGATACCAGTCTTCTTTACTCTGTTATCGCTCTACAAGAACTCTTTGGCGCCAGCCAAATTCTCATGGGACGCTATTTCGAACCAGAGCAGGTCTTCAGTCTTTATATCCTGATTGCCTTGATTTACTTTATCTTTAACTTTGCCATTTCTAGCCTGTCTCATAAGCTAGCAAAACGTTGGCAACAAGCCGCAGAATAAAAAAGAAATGTGAACTCAAAACAAGGGTTCACATTTTTTGCTATAAATGAAAAAGAGTAACTCAATGCTATGCAAACGTTTTACTTTTTGGTAAAATGACTTTAAAACCCTAAAGCAAGGAGAAAAATCATGATCCACGAACTTTGCAAAGAATTCTCTCAACTGGAACAAGTAGAAGCTATCGCTCTTGGTGGTTCACGTGCAGGACAAGACTACGATCAAAATTCTGACTATGATGTCTATGTCTATCTTAACTCACCTATTGACGAGAAAACTCGTCAAATCATTCTTAGCAACTATTGCTCCTATATGGAAATTGGAAACCAGTTTTGGGAATTAGAGGACGACTGTGTACTAAACAACGGTATCCAAATCGAGCTGATTTATCGTTCGCTGGAGTCGTTTGAACAAGAATTGAACTCAACCATTTTTCAACACAAAGCTCAAAATGCTTATACAACTTGCATGTGGCATAATCTACTCCACAGCAAGATTCTATACGATCCGAATGGAAACTATGCTTCGCTCCAAAGAACCTACCAGATTCCCTATCCACAGGAACTCAAAAAGCATATCATTGAAAGGCAACTCCTTTTGCTAGAACAAACCATGCCTGCCTTCTCTCACCAAATAGAAAAAGCTATCAAACGCCAAGATCTTCTCAGTATGAATCACCGCTCAAGTGAATTTTTTGCTTCCTACTTTGACTTGTTGTTTGCGCTCAATGAGCAAACCCATCCTGGTGAAAAACGGATGCTGGAGTACGCAAAGGCCCATTGTACTCTCCTCCCTAAGCAATTTGAAGAAACTATTCGCAAGTATTTCCAACTACTCTATCAACCACAACAAGGAGAACAAGCGATCGTAACCTTGCAAACTATCCTGAAGGAACTAAAAGCCATTTTGCCATAGACCAAAAAGAAAATGTGAACCTCTGTTGCTGTTCACATTTTTATTTGTCGTTGACTGTAAAATTCTAGTCTACTCATATTCAGTTGCCTATTTTTGACTCTCTCTGAAAATCTGCAACTAAGTTAGAAATTGTTCAATTGATTGACGAGCAATCATGAAGCCGTTCCAAAAACCGCACTCACAATCACTTACCCTGCTCTTTCATTACTAGTGACAATTTTTCCCTTAGGGTTACTACAAGATTTTTTAGAGATTCTAACAAGAATTACAATATGAATTTTACATATTACCATAGAACACCTCTATAGGAGAAAATCAGAGCTAAAATCAACAAAACATAGAGGGCGATAAAAAGCCATCTCATCTTCACACATAGAGCAATATATTCTCTGATAAAGGCCGATGGGATATAGTAGGCGGCTGTACGGCAACCAAGGCCATCTCCCTTCATCCCAATACGGCGAGCATAGGTACTGGTACGAAAAACATGGTAATCATTGGTCACAAAGAGAAAACGTGGACTGGTCACCAGCTTCTCTCCCATTTCTTTTGAGAAGAGAAGATTCTCATAGGTCGTCGTTGAGTCTTCCTCTAGGAGAATCGCTTCTCTCGGAATATCTGTCTCTTCCAACAAATAATTACAAATCGCCTGAGCTTCGGATATCTTTTCATCTCCACCTTGACCACCACTCGCGATGATTTTAACATTGGGATTAAGAGACTGGCGATAGGCTTCTACTGCCTTATCAATGCGACTCTTTAGTAAGGGAGTCACTTTTTCTCCATTCAACAAACCTGCTCCGTGAATGATGATAAAATCATAATATTTTTTCTTAGGAATAAAAAGATACAGGATAGAATAAAGCAGAAATCCTGCAAAGGCAAAACCAAAAATCAAATACGAATAAATCAAAAAGAAAAAGATAATATTCACTAGATGATTGGTGTAAAACAAGCCCTTGGTATCGCTCACTCGAATCGCCATGATCACAAAAAAGAATAGAATCACACAACCTAATCCTAGAGACAAATAATTTGCCTTGGATTTTCCTTCTTTTTTCAATAACACGAATCCATTATAAATAAGGAAAAAACCACTTAGAAAAACTAAAAGAGGCAGCAGGAGAAAAATCCCTGCAAAGAAAACCATGTGCACTTCTTTCTGCCCAGCTTCGTAAAAAAGATTGGCAATGGACATATAAGAAAAGAGCAGAGACAAAAGCAAGAGAGCTGGATTCCAGAGACTGCGATTGTCCCTTAAAAACGAAACGAGAAAAAGTAGGACAAAAAATCCTGTGATAAAGTACATAGTCTCCTCCTTTAATGTCTACATTGTACCATAATTATGGCAATAGAAAAAGAGGAGCCTAGCCCTCTTATTTTGCTATTCTTGCTTCTGCATCTGCCACAACCTGAGCCAGACTCATCTGACGAAGTTGATTTTCCATAGCTACTTGGATATCCAGCAATTTCTGATCCAAGACCTTATGAATATTAGCCCCTACTGGACAGTTAGGATTGGGATTGTCATGGAAACTAAAGAGTTTGCCAGATTTTCCTAGACATTCGACAGCCTGATACACATCAAAAAGGCTAATATCTTGGAGGTCCTTTATAATCTCGGTACCGCCCGTCCCACGCGCAACTGAAATCAATCCTGCTTTTTTGAGTTGCGACAAAGTCTTACGGATAATGACTGGATTAACTCCAACGCTAGCTGCGAGAAAATCACTGGTCACCTTGCTTTCCCGGCCCTTTATAGCAATGATAATTAGCATATGGGTCGCAATGGTAAATCGACTTGAAATTTGCATTTTGTTCCCCTTTCACCTGAGATTTTCATCATCTCTCTTCTCATACTCATTATACCCCTTTTTGATGTCATGTCAATCATTACTACTATCTAACCATTCATCCAACTCAATATCATGCCCCTGTTTTTGAGCAATCTCATACAGAAGTTCCTGGTTATGAGTGTGGTGAATCCCATTTACCAAACTTTCATAATAGACCTGGAAATAGGGGAGCTTTAAATCTTTAGCCAACTGCAATTCGGCTTCTACATCATAATCCACTCGACGAAAATCAACATCAGCCAAACCTGCTTCATCAAACTCTAAGATCATATACTGGGCCCGCAGGTCCTTACGCAACTTCGCATCTAGAAAGAAGGGTTGTCCAATGGACCCTGGATTAAGAATCAACTGTCCATCACTTCCATAACGAAGCAACTGTTGGTGGATATGACCATATACTGCGATGGAGGCATGCGGTTCCGTCACTAATCTATCAAAATCTTCTTGTTTTCCCGTATGAATCAACTCCCTACCCCAGTTTTTATCAGGGAGATGGTGAGTGATTCCCACCATCAAATCACCAAACTGACGATGAACTTGCATGGGTTGATTGTGGAGGTCTTCGATTTCTTCAGGGCTGATTTCTTCTAATATATACTGGCATTGACGTAGGAGGTAGCGATGACTAGCTTTTGTCAAATCTAGCTTGCGATGCAAACCACGCCAGAGACTATTCTCCCAATTACCAAGAACTCTTACAGTAATAGGCAAAGCCGCTAAAAGATTCAATATCCTTCCACGTCCTGTTCCTGGCATAAGAATATCCCCCAAAAGCCAGTACTCATCTACCTTTGCCTTTTTAGCATCAGTCAGTACAGCTTCCAGGGCTGTCGTATTCCCATGTATGTCTGAAAGAACTGCTATTTTGGTCATCCTTTCTCCTCTTTTCCTCTTACTTCTTTTGTTAGTATTATAGCAGAAAACACTCAAAAAGAGCACTATCGCTACTCACTGGATTAACTTGTAAAGGCTTCCAATACGTGCTATAATATAAATAGAGAGTTCCCCTTCATTTAGGATTATGTGGTCTTCAACATCTCTCAATTTTTGTAGATTGGAGGACTATTGCCATGCGGAAATATCTTAAGTATATTCCATACTACTTTGTCATTTTCTTCTTTTACTGGCCCCTCTATGTGCTATTCTCACTACTCATCACTAACCCATATACACTGAAGGGACTGCACATTTACAACATTCTCCTCTTTTCACCTTTGGCAACCTTCATCGTGTCCCTTCTTTATAGCTACCGTTTCCAATTCTCACTGTGGTGGCTGCTTGGTGTCGGATTGCTCTATTGCTTTACCATCATCACTTTTAATGAATTCATTCTCGTTTATTTCCTAGCTTATGAACTCTTTGCCCTACTTGGTATGGCTTCAGGTTCGGGTATTAAATACATGCTACAGCGAGGAAAAAATAAAAAACTTTCACAAAATCCTTGAAAAATCTCGCAATCATGCTATAATAATGCATAGAGACAAGTCACTTAGTCCCTTTCTACTAGAGAGTGCGTGGTTGCTGGAAACGCATAGAAAGCCTAAACTGATACTACTCTACTGACTTTTATGCAAACATAAAACGGTGGC
Source organism: Streptococcus oralis subsp. tigurinus (assembly GCF_002356415.1). Lineage (NCBI taxonomy): Bacteria > Bacillati > Bacillota > Bacilli > Lactobacillales > Streptococcaceae > Streptococcus > Streptococcus oralis. Next base: position 499,945 of record NZ_AP018338.1, on the reverse strand, counting down.
TACGTTAAAGCCAATCAGAGGTGTCCCTCTTTTTGAGGAACATAAATGAAGGTGGAACCACGTTGCGACGTCCTTTCGAGGATGTCGCTTTTTGTTTTGTCAGAAGGAGGAAGAACGATGCTTTATATGATTGGCGGATCGCCTTGCAGTGGAAAGTCAACAATTGCCTCACTTCTTGCAAGACAGTATCAACTACTTCATATCAAACTGGATGATTTGATAGAAGAGATGATGAGTCAAGCAAGTGCAGACTCACAGCCGATTTGCCTTCTTAGGCAGGATAGAAATCCAGAACAAATCTGGATGAGAAATCCAGAAGAGATGGCAGATGAAGAATGGCACTTTTTTCAAGTAAGATTTTTCCTTATGTAAAATCTTACTTGATAAAAAATCAAAACAGACCTCTCTTGGTGGAGGGAGCAGGACTTTTGCCTCACTTGGTAAAGGAGCTTGAATGTCAAGCATCATCCTATCTATGCTTGACTCCGACAGCTGATTTTCAAAAAAAGCATTATAGACAGAGAGAATGGGTTCCTTATGTCTTAGAGGGTACAACCAACCCTGAGCAAGCTTTTGAAAACTGGATGCAACGAGATATTCTTTTTGCTCAAATGGTTCGTAAGGAAGCGATGAAATTAGGCTATCCTAGTCTCGTAACAGATGGTAGTCAACCAGAAAATCAGACTGCAGAAGAAGTTGCTCGGCTCTTAAAATTGTCCAACAAAAATAGAATAAATATTTAAGGAGAAAACCATGATTAAGATTACTTTCCCAGATGGCGCTGTTCGTGAATTCGAATCTGGCGTTACAACTTTTGAAATTGCCCAATCCATCAGCAATTCCCTAGCAAAAAAAGCCTTGGCTGGTAAATTCAACGGCAAACTCATCGACACTACTCGTGCTATCACTGAAGATGGAAGCATCGAAATCGTGACGTCTGATCACGAAGATGCTCTGCCAATCTTGCGCCACTCAGCTGCTCACTTGTTTGCCCAAGCAGCTCGTCGCCTCTTCCCAGACATTCACTTAGGTGTTGGTCCAGCTATCGAAGATGGTTTCTACTACGATACCGACAATATTGCTGGCCAAATCTCCAACGAAGACCTGCCTCGTATCGAAGAAGAAATGAAAAAAATCGTTAAAGAAAACTTCCCATCAATCCGTGAAGAAGTGACTAAGGACGAGGCCCGTGAAATCTTCAAGAACGACCCTTACAAATTGGAATTGATTGAAGAACACTCAGAAGACGAAGGCGGTTTGACTATCTACCGTCAGGGCGAATACGTGGACCTCTGCCGTGGTCCTCACGTCCCATCAACAGGTCGTATCCAAATTTTCCACCTGCTCAACGTAGCTGGTGCCTACTGGCGTGGAAATAGCGACAACGCGATGATGCAACGAATCTACGGTACAGCTTGGTTTGACAAGAAAGACTTGAAGAACTACCTTCAAATGCGTGAAGAAGCCAAGGAACGTGACCACCGTAAACTCGGTAAAGAACTTGACCTCTTCATGATTTCACAAGAAGTCGGACAAGGTTTACCATTCTGGTTACCAAACGGAGCCACTATCCGTCGTGAATTGGAACGCTACATTGTCGACAAGGAAATCGCTGCAGGCTACCAACATGTTTACACTCCACCAATTGCCTCAGTGGAACTCTATAAAACTTCTGGTCACTGGGATCACTACCGTGAAGATATGTTCCCAACTATGGACATGGGAGACGGTGAAGAGTTTGTCCTCCGCCCAATGAACTGTCCTCACCATATCGAAGTTTATAAACACCATGTACACTCATACCGTGAATTACCAATCCGTATCGCTGAGATTGGCATGATGCACCGATATGAAAAATCTGGCGCCCTTACAGGTCTTCAACGTGTACGTGAAATGTCCCTCAATGATGGTCATACTTTTGTAGCTCCAGAACAAATTGAGGAAGAATTCAAGAAAATTCTTCAATTGATTATCGACGTGTATGAAGACTTTAATTTGACAGATTACCGTTTCCGCTTGTCTTATCGTGACCCAGAAGATAAACACAAATACTTTGACAACGATGAGATGTGGGAAAATGCACAACGCATGTTGAAAGCAGCTATGGATGATATGGAACTGGATTACTTTGAAGCTGAAGGTGAAGCAGCCTTCTACGGACCAAAATTGGATATCCAGGTTAAAACTGCCCTCGGTAAAGAAGAAACCCTTTCTACTATCCAGCTTGACTTCTTGCTTCCAGAACGCTTCGACCTCAAATATATTGGAGCTGACGGTGAAGAACACCGTCCAGTTATGATCCACCGTGGGGTTATCTCAACCATGGAACGCTTCACAGCTATCTTGATTGAGAACTACAAGGGTGCCTTCCCAACATGGCTTGCCCCACACCAAGTGACCCTCATCCCCGTTTCTAACGAAAAACATGTGGACTACGCATGGGAAGTAGCTAAAAAACTCCGTGACCGTGGTGTCCGTGCAGATGTAGATGAGCGCAATGAAAAAATGCAATTCAAGATTCGTGCTTCACAAACAAGCAAAATTCCTTACCAATTAATCGTTGGAGACAAAGAAATGGAAGACGGAACAGTCAATGTTCGTCGCTATGGCCAAAAAGAAACACAAACTGTCCCAGTAGATGAGTTTGCAGCAGCAATCCTTGCTGATATCGCCAACAAATCACGCGTTGAGAAATAAAACAATCACAGTCTGAGAAACATTTTTCAGAGCCAGAAAAAGCAACAACTATTTCAGCTGTTGCTTTTTATATTTTATTTAATCTGAGCTAGTAGTGATTGGTCAAACCACAACACAAGATTTGCTTTCATGAGTTAGATAAGGTCAATATCCTCATTCCTTGTCTGCCTCATTTTCTTTTACAATATCTTTTTGTGAATCTTTTTCAGAGAGTTTTTGATCGATATACTTGTTGATGGTTTCATAAAATTCCTTGGTCGTATCACTGTCTAATTTTGTCGAATTATGAACTTGATTGACTTTCAATTGAACAGATTGAATACCGTAAGAGGCTTGTTTTTGGTGGAGCGCTTCTAATTCTTCGTCTGAAATCGGATCTCCAACAACCGTCAAGACCAATTCATTGTTCCTTGACTTGTAGACTTGATTAATGACCGTGTGATTGGCGAACTCTTTTCCTACAAACTGTTTGATTCCTTCTTTTCGCGCTTGATCTATCGTCAGAGTGACTGCTGAATAGCTGGCTGGAAGAACCAATAATACAATCAAGGATATCAACCCAATTCTCATTTTAATATTTAGCTCTTTAAATGAACTTAAGGGAGATTTTCTCATCAAAATTCTTGTTCCAACAATGTTGGCTAGCATGATAAAGACACAGTTGATCAAGAAAAGATAGAGAGCCCCAAATAAAAATCGTACATTTCCATTAGCTAAACCATAGCCTGCAGTACAGATAGGTGGCATCAAAGCTGTTGCGATGGCTACTCCTGGCACGATATTGTTTGCTTCTTTTTTCCTTGACCCAATTACACCTGCTATCCCACCAGCAATAGCAATGAGAACATCCCAAATGGTTGGAGAGGTTCGTGCAATCAGTTCGCTACTTGCATAAGATAAGGGAGAAATCCAGAAATACAGAGTCGAGACAAGCAAGCTGACCAATACTTGAGTAAATAAAACCTCTAGAGATTGCTTGATTAAACGCGTATCAAAAATAGCTAAACCAAATCCGAGTCCAACAATCGGTGTCATAAGAGGCGAAATCAGCATGGCTCCAATAATGACAGCTGTTGAATTCATATTTAGGCCGATAGAGGCAATAAAAATCGCACACATCAAAATCACTGTATCTCTTAATCGAACATGAAGATCATCATATAATTTCTCACGGTATTCACGTGTTGAATAGTTTCCGGTCATTGGTTACTCCTTTTATTTCATATAATCTTGTTTCTGCATGGATGATGGTAGAGAAACTTCTGTCCAATCTTACATATTTTTAATTCTCACCTGTTATTCTTTTGAAAATTATCCTTTAAATATCCGTCAGTCCATCCTTAACATTATATCAAAAATTTTACAGTCTTTCTCCAAAGAAATCTATCAATTGAACAGATAGAGAAAGTTATCGTCAACCTCATGGTATCATCGACTACTTCAATGACCTTGAGAACTAAACTAAGCATATGATAAGCAAAGGCCAATGGAGAAATGCAAAAATTACAGGAAGGAAGAAAACTGTCAAGATTTGCTTGTTAATGGTTTGCTTAATCTGCTTTTGATCTAGACCTACCTTTTCGTTCGTGGTCTTCATATCCCTCAGAGAGTTGTTTATAATAGATAAAATAATTTACTAGGCTACACGGTTAAAGATAGAAAAGCCCAGTTGTTTTATCCTGGGCTCTTATCTACTCTTCTCACTCAAGGACTAGGTTCACTTGAGCAAACTGAATCCGCACTGTCGTTCCTTTTCCGACCTCAGACTCGATACGAATCTGGTGACCCAGTTCTTCAGAAATTTTCTTAGATAGGTAGAGGCCAAGTCCAGAGGACTGTTGCGTCAAACGGCCATTGTATCCTGAAAAGCCACGTTCAAAGACTCGGAGCACATCACTGTTTTTAATCCCGATTCCCGTATCCTTGATACAGAGCTCCTGACCTTCCATATAAATCTCTAGTCCACCTTTCTTGGTGTATTTGAGGCTGTTTGAGAGGATTTGTTCAATGACGACCAACAGCCACTTCTTATCAGTCACGATGATTTTGTCAAGGTCATGGAGATTGAGCGTCAGTCCTTTTTGGATAAAGAAAAGGGCATACTTGCGAACCACTTCCTTCACTAGATCCTCCACTTGAACCTTTTCAAATACCAAGTCATCGTGGAAGCTTTCCAAACGCAGATACTGCAACACCAGATTGGTATAGGAGTCAATCTTAAATATTTCCTGTTCCAGTTGCTGCTTGACCTCCCGATCAGGCACTTCTGCTACCAAGAGACGGCTCGCTGCAATGGGAGTCTTTATCTGATGAACCCACAAGGTATAGTAATCAAGCAAATCTGTCAGTTTACTTTGGGCTTCTGACTTCCTTTGATACAATTCAGACTCACGCTCTTCGAGTTTTTCCGCTAGCACGCACTCCAAAGGAGACTTTGGGTCTCTTTCAGCATACAGTACTTCCTGCCGGTAAACCTGAGCTTCTGCAGAAATATCCCAAACCAAAAATAAAAGGGTCAAAAAGCTACTGAGGAGGAAAAAATAGAAAAAATAAAATCCTATACTGGCGAATAAAAACTGAAAGAGAAAAACAAGAAAGCCCAATGAAAAAATATAGACGAAAAGACGACTGCGAGAACGCAGATAGGCCAGAAAAAATAGTTTCCAATCAAGCATGTTTCAGTCCGTACCCTATTCCCTTCTTGGTTTCGATAAATCCTGCCAAGCCTTGCTCTTCCAACTTTTTACGCAAACGAGCAACATTGACAGACAGGGTATTATCATCGATGAAAAAGTCACTATTCCAGAGTTCCCGCATCAGGTCATCACGCGCCACGATATTACCCGCATGTTCAAACAAAATCCGCAAAATCTGAAATTCATTCTTAGTCAAACTCAGGACTTCCCCCTGATAGTGCAGGTCCATAGACTTGGTATTGAGGATCACACCCGCATACTCCAGCAGACTTTCATCTCGGCCAAACTCATAAGAACGGCGCAACAATCCCTGAACCTTGGCAAGGAGCACCTGCTGGTCAAAAGGTTTGGTTATAAAATCATCCGCACCCATATTGATCGCCATGACAATATCCATCGCCTGATCTCTCGAAGACAGAAACATGATAGGTACCTGAGAAATCTTACGAATCTCCTGGCACCAGTGGTAACCATTAAAGAGTGGCAGACCAATATCCATGAGGACCAAATGAGGCTCTGACTGAACAAAAAGGCTCAATACTTCCATAAAGTCCTCCACCAAAATAACCTCAAAACCCCATTCTGAGAGCAGTTTCCCCACTTGTTGCCGAATAACTTGGTCATCTTCTACTAGTAAAATCTTGTGCATGCGCTTCTCCTTTGCTCTTATTATAACAGATTTTCCCCATGGATAAAATGCAAACCTGTATTTAAACCAGCTCGCTAGCAATATAGCAAAATCTAGTAAGCCCACTGGCTAATTCTTGGTAAATGTGATAGGATAAACATAGAGAAAGGAGCTTTTATGGCCAATATTTTTGACTACCTCAATGATGTAGCATACGATTCCTTTTATGACCTCCCCGTGAATGAGTTAGATGTTCTTGCCTTGACTGAGTTGACCTATCTTGCTTTCGATGATGTAGTCACTCAAGAACCAAAGCGTCTCATAGATCTAGCACCTCAAATCCCTAGAGACACGACGATGTTGACCAATAAAAACCGTCTCCAGTTGTTGGATCAACTCTCTCAACACAAACGCTTTAAAAATTGCAAGCTCTCAAACTTTATCAATGATATTGATCCTGAATTGCAAAAACAGTTTGCGGCTATGACTTATCGTATCAGTCTCGATACCTATTTGCTTGTTTTTCGCGGGACGGATGACAGCATCATTGGTTGGAAAGAAGATTTCCATATGACCTATATGAAGGAAATCCCTGCTCAAAAACATGCCCTCCAGTATTTAGAGGACTTTTTTGCCCAACATCCCAATCAAAAGATCATCCTAGCAGGGCATTCAAAAGGGGGCAATCTAGCTGTCTATGCTGCCAGTCAACTTGATCCAAACTTGCAGAAAAACATTGTCGCTGTCTACACTTTTGATGCCCCTGGGCTTCACAAGGAACTAACCGAAACACCTGGCTATCAAAACATGATGGAAAGAACGAAAGTATTTATCCCACAAGGGTCTATCATCGGGATGATGCTGGAAATTCCGGATAAAAAAATCGTCGTTCGAAGCACCGCCTTAGGTGGCCTTGCCCAGCACGACACCTTTAGTTGGCAGATTGAAGACAAACACTTTGTCCAACTAGACGAGACCAATAGTGATAGTCAGCAAGTCGATACAACCTTCAAGGAATGGGTTGAAACAGTTCCTGACGAAGAACTGCAGCTCTACTTTGACCTCTTTTTTGGAATCATTCTCGATGCGGGCATCTCCTCTATCAACGATCTTTCTTCCTTCAATGCCATTGAACACATTCATCAACTCTTTGTACAAGCTCAATCCCTCACTCCCGAAGAAAGAGAAACCATGGGGCGCTTAACCCAACTCTTGATTGACACCCGCTATCAAGCTTGGAAAAATCGTCAAAGCACGAAAAAGACTTTTTGATACCCTAAGTATCCTCTTCTATGCTATACTTAATTTAGTACATTCTTTGAGATTGGAGCCAGTATGAAAATCCATAAAACCGTGAATCCCGTTGCCTATGAAAACACTTATTACCTGGAAGGGGATCAACACCTAATTGTGGTTGACCCAGGTAGCCATTGGGAATCTATTCGCAAGACTATTGAGAAAATCAACAAACCAGTCTGCGCGATTCTCCTGACCCATACCCACTACGACCATATTATGAGTCTGGACTTAGTTCGCGAGACTTTTGGAAATCCTCCAGTTTATGTAGCAGAGAGTGAAGCTAGCTGGCTTTATACACCTGTAGATAATCTCTCTGGTCTCCCTCGTCACGACGATATGGCAGATGTGGTCGCAAAACCAGCAGAACACACCTTTGCCTTTCATGAAGAATACCAGCTTAAGGAATTTCGTTTTACAGTTCTACCAACCCCAGGGCACTCTATCGGCGGCGTTTCTATCATCTTTCCTGATGCTCATCTAGTCTTGACCGGAGATGCTCTATTCCGAGAAACCATCGGACGGACAGACCTTCCTACAGGTAGTACGGAACAACTTCTCCATAGCATTCAGACGCAACTCTTCACTCTTCCTAACTACGATGTCTATCCCGGGCATGGTCCAGCTACGACTATCGCTCACGAAAAGACCTTTAATCCCTTTTTCTAGCAAGCAAAAAACCAAGGATAATTTCCTTGGTTTTTGTGTAGCTTCTATTTCTATGTCAATATTTGCTCAGAAGAATCAATATTGACTAGAAAAGCAATTCAAAACTAATTAGCCGGATTCAATTCTTTCCAACCAATGTTAGACAAATCAAGCTTTTCAGAAGAAATATCTAAAACTTGCTCTGCTTTTTCGTTGCCACCGATTTGAATAGTTGCTTCTTTAATCTTCTGCACTCCGTTTTTATCGAACGAATATAGAGACAGGTTCATTTCTGGACGAGTTGACTGCCAGTCTGCATAAGAGACTTGACCGTTTTCATAAATATCAAATCCTGAGCGAAAACCACCTGCAGAAGCTATATATGCTGTGTGAAGTAAGCTAGGTTTTTGATTTTCCAAATAATAAATGGCTGAAACAAATTTTTCATCGCCAATAAGCAACTCGTCTTGACCATCCTTATTCAAATCAACAATTACGTATTTCCAATCGGGTACATTTTGATAATCCATTCGAGAGAAAACCAGGCCATATTCTTCTGAAGTAATCTTATCTTGTTTACTTTCCTTGTATAAATCTTCTCTATTACCTTGTTTTAAAAGGTCTGTAAAGTGTTTATAGCGTTCAATCACTTCTTTATATAAATCTTGTCTGGTTTCTTTCTTATTTTCAGTAGTCGATTGCGATTCCTTGGTTGACGAGTCACTAGTATTTTCAGCCTTTGCTTCTGTTGATACACTAGTCTTATCGTCTTTGGAGACAGATGATAGTGCAGATGAAGGTTCTGTATTGTTCCTATTTTTATTGAGACCACAAGATGCTAAAACTGAAATCGAAAGAATAGCTGAAAGCGTCATTAAAAATTTCTTCATGTTAACCTCGATAGCATTGAATTTTCAGATGGATAAACTTCAAAAATGAATCATTAATCCCAAGATGATACTTGATTAAGGACTTACTTTACCAAATAATCACACGGTCCTCTGGTGAGCGCCACATACCATCGCCTTCTTTGACATCGTAAGTTGTAAAGAAGTCATCGAAGTTTGGTACTTGAACGTTGACACGGAGTTTAGCAGGCGCGTGCACGTCGACACTGGCCATGAGTTTCATCAACTCAGGACGGCCTTTCATACGCCAGATACGAGCAAAGTTGTGGAAGAATTCTTCAGCTGAGAAGTCTGGTTCTCTCTTAGCAGCTTCAAGGGCTGCAGCAATTCCTCCCAAGTCAGCAACGTTTTCAGACACGGTTAGTTTCCCGTTGATTCTTGCACCGTAAGATTCTTGCCCATCAAACTGGTCGATAACTTTTTGTGTTTTTTCTTTGAAAGCAGTATAGTCACTCTCTGTCCACCAATCCTTGAGGCTACCATTTTCATCAAAAGAAGCACCATTTGTGTCAAAGGCATGAGAAATCTCGTGGGCAATAACAGCACCAATCCCACCGTAGTTGGCAGAAGACGACTGATGCAAGTCATAGAATGGAGCCTGTAAAATGGCAGCTGGGAAGACAATCAAGTTCTTCTGAGGATTGTAGTAGGCATTGACCATGTGAGCAGGCATGCCCCACTCCTTGTAGTCAACCGGTTGGTTCCACTTGCTCCAGCTGTGCTTGATTTCCACACGCGCAAAGGCTAGGGCATTCTCAAAGAGACTGGCAGTTTCATCCACTACTTTGTCCTTGTAGCGAGCTGGTAGCTCTTCTGGATAACCAATATAAGGTTTGATGACATTGAGTTTGACAATAGCCTTGTCACGCGTTTCAGGTGTGAGCCAGTCGTTCTTAGCCAAGCGTTCCTTATAAACATCAATCATAGTCGCTACTTTTTTCTCTACGTCTGCCTTAGCTTCTGGAGAGAATTTTTCATGCGCGTACCAGAGACCAAGGGCTTGCTTGAAAGGACCTTGAGCCAAGTGATAAGCTGCCTTGACCTTGTCCTGAGCTTCTGGAACACCTGAAAGAGCACGACCATAAGCACCTGACAAGACACGAATCTCGTCTGTGAGATAGCTTGTTGAGAGATTGACAACGCCCAAAATCAAGGTTGCTTTAAGTAGAGGCCACGCTTCTTCGCTATAGAATTGGTCTGCTGCTTGCCAGAAACGTTCCTCGTCTACGATAACCTTATCTGGAGTTTGTCCAATCACTGCTTGGAAGAAATCATCCAGAGGTAGGGCAGGGGCAAATTTCTTGAAATCTTCAAAGGCATATGGATGGTAAAGTTTGGCATATTCTGAACTTTCTTCGTTAGAAAGAACCACCGCTGCGATACGACGGTCCAATTCCAATCTCTTCTCTAGTAAGTCTGCGATTTCCTCATCTGAAAAATCATAGGCTTTGAGAAGATTCGTGGTACTTTCCTTCCAAAGAGTCAAGAGTTCCTCACGCTGAGGATGGTCTTCAGCGTAGTAGGTTGTATCTGGCAAGATTGTTCCTGGTGCACTTGCCCAGAGAACATTTGTTCTGGCATCCATAAAGTCTGGTGAAACACCAAATGGAAGGAAGTTTGGTTTACCAGCTAGTTCGAACTCTGCTAGTTTGCTGGTGAAATCTGCAAAGCTCTCCAAATTTTGGTATTCCTTGAGTAGAGGAAGGACGGGCTTAATCCCATCTGCTTCTCTCTTGTCAAAATCACGTACCATACGATGGTACTTAACAAAGTTGGCTAGGATAGCATCTTCTGGGACATCCTCACCTGCCAACCACTTGTCCGTAGTCGCCAGCATCAACTCTTCAATTTCCTCGTCAAGGTCAATAAAACCACCTGTTCGTGATTTATCAGCTGGAATGACAGCTGTTTTTTCCCATTCGCCATTAATAGCGTCATAAAAATCGTCTTGATAACGTGTCATCTTGTTCTCGCTTTCATATTTTCACTTATTCCTAGCTTAGCAAAAAAATCTAGGGAATGCAATTAAAAATAAATTTCTTGTATCTTTCATTTTATTGTTGTTTTATTAAATTTTTTAAAAATTAACTTGACTTAATTTTTTTTTTAATGTATATTAAATACGGGAGGGAGGAATTTGTTATGATACGTATTGAACACCTCAGCGTCTCCTACAAAGAAACGCTGGCACTAAAGGATATCTCACTAGTGCTCCACGGACCAACTATTACCGGAATTATTGGTCCAAATGGTGCTGGAAAATCAACTTTATTAAAAGGTATGTTAGGAATTATCCCACATGAAGGTCAGGCCTTTCTCGACGACAAAGAAGTCAAGAAATCTTTAAATCGAGTTGCCTATGTCGAGCAAAAAATCCATATCGACTACAATTTCCCTATCAAGGTCAAGGAATGTGTCTCTCTGGGACTCTATCCATCCATCCCGCTCTTCCACACTTTAAAGGCCAGCCACTGGAAAAAAGTGGCAGAAGCACTTGAAATCGTTGGACTCTCAGACTATGCTGATCGCCAAATCAGCCAGCTCTCAGGAGGACAATTCCAACGTGTTTTGATTGCCCGCTGCCTAGTGCAGGAAGCTGACTACATCTTTCTAGATGAGCCTTTTGTCGGGATTGACTCGATCAGTGAAGAGATTATCATGAATACGCTGAGAGACCTAAAAAAATCTGGTAAAACAGTTCTCATCGTCCATCATGACCTCAGCAAAGTCCCCCATTATTTCGACCAAGTTTTGCTTCTCAATCGAGAATTAATAGACCTTGGTCCGACCGAAGAAACCTTTACCGAGGTCAATCTCAAAAAGGCCTACGGTAGCAAACTCTTTTTCAATGGAGGTGACCTATGATAGCAGAATTTATCAATGGATTGCAAAATTTCCATTTCCTACAAAACGCCTTGATAACAGCTATTGTCATCGGAGTTGTTGCTGGAGCTGTGGGATGTTTTATCATCCTACGTGGGATGTCTCTCATGGGGGATGCCATCTCTCACGCAGTTTTGCCCGGCGTAGCCCTTTCCTTTATCCTGGGAATTGATTTCTTTATTGGAGCGATCATCTTTGGCTTGATGGCTTCCATCATCATTACCTACATCAAGGGAAACTCTATTATCAAGAGTGACACTGCCATTGGTATTACCTTTTCATCTTTCTTAGCCTTAGGTGTCATCTTGATTAGTGTTGCCAAGAGTTCGACAGACCTCTTTCATATCCTTTTTGGGAATATCCTCGCTGTCCAAGATACGGACATGTGGATTACCATTGGTGTGGGCGCAGTCATTCTCTTGATTATCGGGATTTTCTTTAAACAACTATTGATTACATCCTTTGACGAGCTTCTGGCTAAGGCCATGGGAATGCCCGTTAATTTCTACCACTATCTGCTCATGGTGCTCTTGACCCTTGTGTCTGTCACCGCAATGCAAAGTGTTGGAACCATTCTTATCGTGGCCATGCTAATCACTCCAGCCGCGACGGCTTACCTTTATGCTAATAGCCTAAAGAGTATGATTTTCCTTTCATCAACCCTAGGGGCAACCGCTTCTGTTGTGGGACTCTTTATCGGCTATAGTTTCAATCTCGCAGCAGGATCGAGCATCGTGCTCACATCCGCCAGCTTCTTTCTAATCAGTTTCTTTATCTCTCCTAAGCAACGATACTTGAAACTGAAAAACAAAAAAATCATTAAATAACGGGGAAACCCTTCTGGAGGAATCTAATGAAAAAATTAGGTACATTGCTTGTACTCTTTCTTTCCGTCATTGCTCTTGTAGCATGTGCTAGCGGAAAAAAAGATACGGCTTCTGGTCAAAAACTAAAAGTTGTTGCTACAAACTCAATCATCGCTGATATTACCAAAAATATCGCTGGTGACAAGATTGATCTTCACAGTATCGTTCCTGTTGGTCAAGACCCGCACGAATACGAACCACTTCCTGAAGACGTTAAGAAAACCTCTCAAGCTGACTTGATTTTCTATAACGGTATCAACCTTGAAACAGGTGGCAATGCTTGGTTTACCAAATTGGTCGAAAATGCTAAGAAAACTGAAAACAAAGACTACTTTGCAGTTAGCGAAGGTGTTGATGTTATCTACCTTGAGGGCCAAAACGAGAAAGGCAAAGAAGACCCACACGCTTGGCTCAACCTTGAAAATGGGATGATTTATGCTAAAAATATCGCTAAACAGTTGATTGCAAAAGATCCTAGCAACAAGGAATTCTACGAAAAAAATCTCAAAGACTATACTGAAAAACTAGACAAACTGGACAAGGAAGCCAAAGAGAAATTTAACAATATCCCTGCTGAGAAGAAACTCATCGTAACCAGCGAAGGATGCTTCAAATACTTCTCTAAAGCCTACGGTGTCCCAAGTGCCTACATCTGGGAAATCAACACAGAAGAAGAAGGAACACCGGAACAAATCAAGACCTTGGTTGAAAAACTTCGCCAAACAAAGGTTCCATCACTCTTTGTTGAATCAAGTGTCGATGACCGTCCAATGAAGACTGTTTCACAAGACACAAATATCCCAATCTACGCACAAATCTTTACTGACTCAATCGCTGAAGAAGGTAAAGAAGGCGACAGCTACTACAACATGATGAAATACAACCTTGATAAGATTGCTGAAGGATTAGCAAAATAATACTCTTCGAAAATCAAATTCAAACCGTGTCAGCTTAGCCTTGCCGTACTCCAGTACAGCCTGCGGCTAGCTTCCTAGTTTGCTCTTTGATTTTCATTGAGTATAAGCCTCTGAAAAACGTCGTTCTCACGGGAATTGGCGTTTTTTTATCTTTCATTTTTCAGTCAAATCATTGGAAAAATCTGACAATTCTCGGTAAAATGAAAGAAAAAAAGAATGGAGTAGTTTCATGACCACTTTTCTCGGAAATCCTGTAACCTTTACAGGTAAACAACTGCAAGTTGGAGACAAGGCACTTGACTTTTCTCTTACAACAACCGATCTCTCTAAAAAAACGCTAGCTGACTTTGATGGAAAGAAAAAAGTCTTGAGTGTTGTCCCTTCTATCGATACTGGTGTCTGCTCAACGCAAACACGTCGATTCAACCAAGAACTTGCCAACCTTGACAACACCGTCGTTCTTACTGTTTCTATGGACCTACCATTTGCCCAAGGACGCTGGTGTGGGGCTGAAGGCCTTGACAATGCCATCATGCTTTCAGACTACTTTGACCATTCTTTCGGTCGTGACTATGCCCTCTTGATCAACGAATGGCATCTCCTTGCGCGTGCTGTCTTTGTTCTCGACACTGATAATGTCATCCGTTACGTAGAATACGTTGATAACATCAACACAGAACCAGACTTTGAAGCTGCTATTGCTGCAGTGAAAGAACTGGACTAAAATCAAAGCCATTAGGGCAGAAGGCTAGAGAAATCTAGCTTTTTTTGATATACTAGATGGAGAGAAAAGACAAGAGGAAACGAATGACGCCAAATAAAGAAGATTACCTAAAATGTATTTATGAAATCGGTACGGACATGCAGAAAATCACCAACAAAGAAATTGCTGCCCGTATGCAGGTCTCTCCGCCTGCTGTAACAGAGATGATCAAACGCATGAAAAGTGAAAATCTCATCCTCAAGGATAAGGAGAACGGCTATCTATTGACAGATATTGGCCTCAAACTGGTCTCAGAACTCTATCGTAAACACCGTTTGATTGAAGTCTTTCTAGTTCACCATCTAGACTATACTAGCGATCAAATCCACGAAGAAGCTGAGGTCCTAGAGCACACTGTATCCGATCTCTTCGTAGAGAGACTGGATAAACTACTGAGATTCCCTAAAACCTGCCCCCACGGTGGAACCATACCTGCCGAGGGAGAACTCTTGGTTGAAATCAATAACCTACCACTAGCAGCCGTCCAGGAAGCTGGAATCTATCTCCTGACTCGCGTTCATGATAGCTTTGAGCTACTCAAGTATCTAGAAAAGCACGCAATTCATATCGGTGACCAACTCCAAGTCAAGCAGTTTGATAGCTTTTCCAATAGCTTTACTCTGGTCAACAAAGACGAAGACCTCCAAGTTAGTATGGATATCGCCAAACAACTCTATGTCGAAAAAATCGACTAATTTCTCAAGTACCCCAACCACCCCTGAAAATTTTATTTTCAGGGTTTTATTTCTATCATTTGATTTTACTTTCATTTAGTTGTAGAATATTTGTTAAAAAAAAGAAAGATAGTTTAACATATGAAAAAATTACTAAAAATTTTTGCGACATCCAAATGGTTTGACCTTTTCGGGGTTGCTTTGGTCGTTGGGATTGCGATTGCATCTGGTTACCTCAACTCACGTCTCGACAAATTTGTAGACTGGGGACCATGGACTGCACTTGTTCCCTTTGGATTGATTTCCGTAACCAACGTTGGGATTTCCATGTTGTCCACTCGTTTCACGGGAAAATTAAGCAAATGGGGAAATTACTTTGGCATTGTCAATACGATTTTATCTGGTACCATTGATTATATCCTTGGAAATAAGGCGGCCATTATCACCTATCCTGTTACCTTTCTCATCTATACCTTTGCTATTAAGAAATGGGAAGCTTCGCAAGAAGGTAGACCCAACCAAATGAGCCAAAAACAGGTAAAATTGGCAGCCATCATCATTTCAATCATCGCCTTCCTCTTTGCCTTTGTGACCAACTATATCGGCTATGGAGGAAAGATGAATCTCCTTGCCTACGTGACAACTATTGCCTTTGCACTGTCCCTCATTGCCAATGCTTTAAACGCATTGAAACTGACAACTCAGTGGGGATTTTGGTTGATTTACAATTTTGTGCAGCTGACAAAGGCTGGCATTCAAGGCAACTTCGCTAATATCGGTAAATACATCTTTTATATCCTCAATGCAATCGGAGCTTTATTTGTCTGGAATGACAAAGAAGATAGATAACAGAAGGAGACTCAAATAAAGAAAGAAAGACGACTTAATAGAATCTTCCTTCTACTATTTATTATCATTTTATACTCTTCGAAAATCTCTTCAAACCACGTCAGCTTCGCCTTGCCGTAGATATATGTAACTGACTTCGTCAGTCTTATCTACAACCTCAAAGCAGTGCTTTGAGCAACCTGTGGCTAGCTTCCTAGTTTGCTTTTTGATTTTCATTGAGTATTAGTTGTAACTCTCATTCGTTTAGTGTAGAATGAAGCTAGATAAAAGAGGGAGGTTTTCCTATGAAAAAGCTCTTTAGAATCCATTTTGCAGCCATTGCACTCTGCGATTTGCTGCTATTTACATTTTTTACCACTAGACCCAAGGCATCTTTGGACTGGCTCCTGCTCTCTGGTTTTATTTTCCTCCTCGCTCAGGGACTACTGTTGTCTCGCTTGGTCTTCCGACTCAAACATCACTTCGCTGAGATTTATCCTCAGATTAACAAAAAGATTCGCTTCTACTATTTAGGGGTTTTCACCATTGATTTTCTATTATTTGTCCTTTTAACCTTCTCTAGTTTTCAGCGATTTTCCTCTCTTATGCCAATCGTCACTTCTTGCCATTCTACTTTTTATTATATGACAGCTAACTACCTAAGAGAAAACTATCTAGACTTTTACGATAAACACATTTCTTCATGGGATTGTCTCTAAACAAAAACCAAGCCGACTGGGCTTGGTTTTCCTATCTATTTTTTGTATCAAGGATAATGGTGACTGGTCCGTCATTGACCAGCTCCACCTGCATATCCGCTCCAAAGATACCTGTCTGAACGGGCACTTCTTGAGCTAATTTTTGATTGAAAGCATCATAGAAGGCAGCTGCCATATCAGGCTTAGCTGCGCCTGTAAAAGCTGGACGATTGCCTTTCTTGGTATCCGCAAAGAGGGTAAACTGAGAAATCGAAAGGATTTCCCCCCAATATCCTTGACAGACAGATTCATCTTGCCTTCTGCATCTGAAAAAATCCGCATGTTGACAAGCTTTCGGACAGCATAGTCCAGATCTTCCTCTTGGTCCTCTGGTCCAACTCCAACCAGCAATAAGAGCCCCTGATTGACTTTTCCTTGAACCTGACCTTCGATACTCACTTGGGCTTTTTTAACCCGTTGGATAATGATTTTCATAAGCGCCTTTCTATTCAATTATCCGTTGGTCCGTTTGACAGAGTAGACCTCTGGCACACTTTTAATCTTATCCACGACTGTCGTTAGAGTTGAGAGGTTGGAAATACCAAATGACACATGGATATTGGCAAATTTCATATCCTTGGTTGGTTGGGCGTTAACGGTTGAGATATTCTTAGTTGTGTTGGAGAGAACTTGTAAAACATCGTTCAAAAGCCCTGTACGGTTGAGACCATAGATATCGATGTGGGCGGTGTATTCCTTGCTTGAGAATTGATCTTCCCATTCCACATCAAGGAGACGTTGCTCGTAGTTTTCTTGGGCGCGAAGGTTCATACAGTCCACACGGTGAATAGCTACACCACGACCTTTGGTAATGTAGCCGACAATATCGTCACCAGGCACGGGATTACAACACTTAGCAATCCGAACCAAGAGACCTGAGGCTCCCTCAATAATGACACCGCCCTCATGCTTAACCTTGAGCTTCTCCTTATTCTCAACCTTAACTTCGCCACCTTTGACAAGCTCTTCTGCTTCCGCCTTGGCCTTGGCACGTTCTTCCTCACGGCGTTCCTTTTCTGTCAAACGGTTAAAGACGGTAATCGCACCGATTTCTCCAAAACCAATAGCAGCATAGAGAGCTTCCTCTGTCTTGTAGCTGGTCTTTTGAAGTACCTCGTCCATGTGACGCTTGTCCATGAATTTATTGGCCATATAACCGTTTTCTTGGAACTGGGCCATCAACATTTCACGGCCCTTGTTTACAGATAATTCCTTGTCTTGATTTTTAAAGAACTGGCGAATCTTGTTGCGCGCCTTGCTGGTCTTGACCATGTTGAGCCAGTCACGACTCGGTCCAAAGGAGTTGGGGTTGGTGATAATTTCAACCTGATCCCCTGTCTTAAGCTTGGTTGTCAGCGGAACCATACGGCCATTGACCTTGGCACCGGTCGCTTTTTCACCGACTTTGGTATGAATTTCATAGGCAAAGTCAATCGGTCCTGAATCTTTTGGAAGGGAGCGGACCGCACCATCTGGAGTAAAGACGTAAATCTCCTCCGCCAGATAGTTTTCTTTAACAGAGTCCACAAATTCCTTGGCATCATCAGCCTGGTCTTGGAGCTCCATCATCTCCTTGATCCAGTTCATCCCAATAGCAGATTCCTTGCTGTTGACCTGCCCTTTAATGCCTTTCTTATAGGCCCAGTGAGCTGCTACCCCGTACTCAGCCACTTCGTGCATTTCCTTGGTCCGAATCTGGAATTCAATCGGCCCTTTTGGTCCATAAACGGTCGTATGGATAGACTGGTATCCATTGGCCTTACGATTAGCGATATAGTCTTTGAAGCGGCCTGGCATGGGTTTCCAAAGTTCATGCACATAACCCAGCATGGCATAGACATCACTCTGGGTATCTAAGATACAGCGAATGGCAATCAGGTCATAAATCTCCTCAAAGCGTTTCTTCTTATCCTGCATCTTGCGATAGATAGAATAGATATGCTTAGGACGACCATAGATTTTCCCTTTGAGATTGCGTTCGGTAGCATAGTCCTCCAACTTGGTTACGACTTCATCGACCAAAGCCTCACGTTCTCTGCGTTTCTCCTTCATCATGTGAGTAATCTTGTAAAACTCAGTTGGATTGAGGTAACGGAAAGATAAATCTTCCAACTCCCACTTGACACTGGAAATCCCTAGACGATGAGCTAGTGGTGCGTAAATTTCCATGGTTTCTCTGGAGATACGTTCTTGCTTGTCCTTTCGCAGGTGTTTGAGAGTCCGCATATTGTGCAAACGGTCCGATAGTTTGACCAAAATAACACGGATATCTTCAGACATGGCCATGAGCATCTTGCGGTGATTTTCAGCCAATTGTTCCTCGAGTGATTTGTACTCAACCTTACCAAGCTTGGTCACTCCATCAACGATAATCCGAACATCATGACCAAACTCACGCTCCAAATCATCCAGTGTCGCATCTGTGTCCTCAACTACATCATGCAAAAAACCACAGGCAACAGTTACGGCATCCAGTTTGAGCTTAGCCAGAATTCCTGCCACTTGGATAGGATGGATAATATAGGGCTCACCTGATTTTCGGTATTGACCACTATGACAATCAACTGCGTAAATCAATGCTTTTTGTACAAAAGCAACGTCTTCCTTTGTTAAATATTCTCTCGTTAAAGCGACTACCTGATCGCCCGTCAAATTCACTTCTTTCGGCATCTATACTCTCCAATTCTTCCTACCATTTTATCACTTTTTTAAGAATATTAAAACTAGAAAAGCCTGTTTTCATGCCAATACCAATCATTAAAAAAACACTGCAAGATTTCTCTAGCAGTGTTTTGACATTTCATTTGTTTAGTAGACTGTTTTTTCAGTTTCTACATCGAAGAAGTGTGCTTTGTTCAAGTCAAATCCAAGTTCAACTGTTGCACCTGTTTGCAAGTAGTCACGAGCATCCACTTTGGCAACAAATTCGTCTTTACCAACTTGGCAGTAAAGGTGAGATTCTGAACCAAGCAATTCTGATACAGAGATAGTTGCTTTGACAACTGATTCTGGGAATGTTTCAAGGAAAGCAGGTTCTGCATTCACATCTTCTGGACGAATACCGAAGATCAACTCTTTTCCTTCGTAGCCTTTGTCACGAAGAACTTTCAAAGCTCCTTCTGGAACTTTCAAACGGAAACCGTCAGAAACAATTTCGCTACCAACCAATTTCACATTGATGAAGTTCATAGCTGGGCTTCCGATGAATCCTGCAACAAATTTGTTAACTGGATTTTTATAAACTTCTTGAGGAGTACCGATTTGTTCAATACGTCCGATAGTACCTGTACCAGCTGGGTTCTTAGTTGCTGACATGATAACGATACGGTCTGCAAGTGTCATCGCTTCTGTTTGGTCGTGAGTTACGTAGATAGTTGTAGCTCCGATACGACGGTGAATCTTCGCAATTTCAGCACGCATTGATACACGGAGTTTGGCATCCAAGTTTGACAAAGGTTCGTCCATCAAGAACACTTTTGCATCACGGACGATGGCACGACCCATGGCAACACGTTGACGTTGACCACCAGAAAGGTCAGCAGGTTTACGATCCAAGAACTCTTTCAAGCCAAGGATTGCTGCAGCTTCTTGCACACGTTTGTCGATGTCTTCTTTGCTGTATTTACGCAATTTCAAACCGAAAGCCATGTTGTCATATACAGTCATGTGTGGGTAAAGAGCGTAGTTTTGGAATACCATGGCGATGTCACGGTCTTTTGGAGCTACGTCGTTGACAACCACGCCATCGATAGATGCAGTACCTTCTGTAATGTCTTCAAGACCAGCAATCATACGAAGAGTTGTAGACTTACCACATCCTGAAGGACCTACGAAAACGATAAATTCCTTGTCTTTGATGTCCAAGTTGAAGTCTTCAACTGAGTAGTGTTCGCTGTTTGGATATTTTTTGTAAATGTTTTTAAGATTTAATTCTACCATGGAAGGTGAACTCCTTTTATTTTTGATAGTTTTATTATAAATGAAAACGCTTTACATTTCTATGGCAAGGTGACCAAAAAAATAAAAAAGTTCTGTGCAACTTGCACAAAACTTTAAAGAAGATCTGGTAAAATCAACTGATAACAAAGAGTGAGATCCGTCAACTCCTTCAACTGAAGTCCTGTCAATTCTTCCCATCTATCAATCTTGTATTGGAGAGAGTTGCGGTGCAGATAGAGTTGCTGGGCCGTTTTAGTTAGGACGGCACTGTTTTCCCAGAGAGAAAGGATAATTTCCTGAATCTGGTCCTGGTCCAAAATCATCTGGTGCAGGCAGTCTTTAATGACTCTCAGGTCCACAATCCTTTCTCCCATACTCCAAAGATAGAGCTGTGAAAAGGTATGTACACCTTGATGCCCCTGACGCCACCAAATCTTAAACAAATCTCGCTCCACTTTGATCAAGTCTGATAGGGCTTGAGAGCCTGTCTGAGGCCAAACCTGGCCTAACATGATCGACAGACGAAGACCAAAGTCATACTCAACCGCTTCAATCGTATCAGATAAGATTGAGCGAACAGAGGTGTACTTATCTTGTTGAAGCACAAATACATAATCCTGAGCCCCAACTTGTAGCACTGTCTGGCAGTTGGGAAAAAGAGTCTGCATCATGTCTAGCCAAGAGGCTAGATTTTCCTGTTGGAAATAGGAAAGATGACAATAAACCAGCTGAATCTTTTTAAAAGTTTGAGGCGCCTGCCCCTTCCCCTCGATCAGATAGGAATACCAAGGATTGAGCGAACGAGCCTGCTCCTCTTGGGTCAAAAGGGAAATTAACTGCTTTTCACGCTCAGTGAGATTGGTCTCCTCTAGTAAAATCCACTGCTGTGAAGACAGAGGAAGAGTAAGATATCCTGGCTTCTCTATCGGCTGATCTGAAATCTGAGCCTCAGGAAACCAGTCTAGTAATTCTTTTGCAAGCATTTCTACTCCTCCACTTTTTGGATGCACCAAGAGATTAAGGTTTCTAAGCGCTCCACATTTTCTGTCAAATGGAGATAGCCCATGACTGCTTCAAATCCAGTAGACATACGATAAGTCACGACATCAGCATTTTTAGCCTTTGTGTGACTATTGGTATTGCGACCACGTTTGTAGATTTCTTCTTCTTTTTCCGTAAGGACTTGCTCCTCCAACATCAGGGCAATCAGACGAGCCTGAGCCTTGGCTGAGACATACTTGGTCGCCTCTTGGTGAAGTTTATTGGGCTTGGTCATGCCTTTGAGGATGAGGTGGTGGCGAATATACATGGAATAAACCGCATCCCCCTCAAAAGCCAGCGCAATCCCATTAATGAGATTGACATCAATCACGTGTCCACCTCACTCCATCCTTGGTGTCAAGGAGCTTAATTCCTTGAGCAGCCAATTGGTCACGGATTTGGTCTGCTGTTGCAAAGTCACGATTCGCACGCGCCTCTTGACGTTTTTGGATTAAGGCTTCAATTTCTGCATCCAAAACTTCCTCTACAAAGACAATACCAAAGACCTCCAACATATCCGCAAGAGCTTGCTTAACACTTGCATCATAGTTGCCGGAGTTGATCCACTTAGCCATTTCAAAGACAACTGTGATGCCATTGGCAGAGTTGAAATCCTCATCCATAGCGGCAACAAACTTATCTTTAAAAGCCTGTAACTCTTGTGCATCCACAGTTCCTGTAAATGGTTGCTCGTAAGTGTTCTTCAGATATTTGAGATTGGTCTCTGCGTCACGAACTGCTTTTTCCGTAAAGTTGATTGGTTTACGGTAATGCTGAGTCGCAAAGAAGAAACGCAACACTTGACCATCAATTGTCTTAAGGGCATCATGGACTGTGATAAAGTTGCCCAAGGACTTAGACATCTTGACATTGTCAATATTGACAAAGCCGTTGTGCATCCAGTAGTTGGCGAAAGTCTTACCTGTTTTGGCTTCTGACTGGGCAATTTCATTGGTATGATGCGGAAATTCCAGATCAGCTCCACCACCGTGGATATCAATGGTATCGCCCAAAATCTCTGTCGACATGACCGAACACTCGATATGCCAGCCCGGACGACCAGGTCCCCAAGGACTGTCCCAAGAAATCTCGCCTGGTTTGGCAGCTTTCCAAAGGGCAAAGTCTACAGGATTTTCCTTGCGAGCCGTTTCTTCATCGGTACGACCTGAAGCACCTAGCTCCAAATCTTCCAAGGTTTTATTGGCCAATTTAGCATAGTTGTGAGATTTTTCTACACGAAAGTAAACATCCCCTTGACTCTCGTAGGCAAAGCCTTTTTCAATCAAGTCTTCCACAAAACGGATGATGTCCGCCATAAACTCTACTACACGTGGATGGCGAGTCGCAGGTTTCACCCCCAAGGCCGTCACATCCTCACGAAAGGCAGCGATGTACTTATCCGCAACCTCCTGAGGCGTGATGCCTTCTTCCCTGGCACGGTTAATAATCTTATCATCCACATCCGTGAAATTGGAAATATAGGCAACTTCGTAGCCACGGTATTCAAAGTAGCGACGAATGGTGTCAAAAGCCACCGTCGATCGGGCATTCCCCACGTGGATATAGTTGTATACCGTAGGCCCACAAACATACATCTTGACTTTGCCGTCCTCAATCGGGACAAATTCTCGCAAATCACGAGACATAGTGTCATAGATTTTAATCATAAAATAATAGTCAGGAAAGCTAAAATCCAAGAACTGTTAGTTTCATCACTAAGAGTTCAATTGAATTTCAGTCCGAATATCTCTACACTTCGGAATCCCTTGCTCCTTTCTCATTCAGATAAACCACCTGAGTCTGTTTGACAAAGCCAATTTTTTCATACAAACACTTGGCACCTACATTGCTATCTTCCACTGCAATCTGAAATTCCTTATCATTTTGCTCAATCAATTGGTTGACAAGGAATTTTGCTAAGTAGCTTCCATAACCTTTCCCACGTTCAAGTTCTGATATTGCTAAACCGTAGAAGTAATTCGTATTAGTCGATAAATCTACCGTGCAAGTCCCAATAACCTGACCGTCTTTTAATAAAATATATAGGCGACTTTCTGGATCTTTCAGAGCTTCAGCGACATATCTATTCTCAACTTCTCTAGATTCATGTTCCTCTGAAAATGCCTGAAATTTCAACTGACTAATTTGATCCTTATACGAACTATCTGCTAACAAAACTTCAAGATTGGAAACATTTGCTAACGGATAAGGTTTTCTATCCTTACCTAACCAAGTTTCTGTCTCCTCATCCTCGACCAATCCCCAGTTGCTGACAAAATCAGAATGGCGGTCTAGAAAAACACGCTCTGTCTGAAAAGTAACTGAATGAATCGGAAAAGAAGCTGTTTCTCTCTCAAAACTAGTAAACAATGCACGCGCAACCCCCTGACGGCGATGATTTGGATGAACCAGTATCGTCACTTCCACATCTTGGTCATCAGCATAGACAGTTAATAGACCAA
This sequence comes from Streptococcus oralis subsp. tigurinus, assembly GCF_002356415.1. Lineage (NCBI taxonomy): Bacteria > Bacillati > Bacillota > Bacilli > Lactobacillales > Streptococcaceae > Streptococcus > Streptococcus oralis. The sequence continues at coordinate 475,941 of NZ_AP018338.1, read as the reverse complement.
CAAGTTCGCCTTTTTCATAATAAAGGAAAAAGGCGGGCATGTTTGGGTCAAAATTAAGCATGTTAGAAAGATAGGGATCACGATAGGTACCGTCATAGTTTTGGCAACAGTTAATTAGTTTTTTCGCCTCAGATAACTCCTCTTGGCTTAACTTGTTTCTTGCTTGAATCATATAGGTAACCTCTACAACCCTGACGATCTGTGACTGGCTTCTCTAGCCTGCTCTAGTTTATTGACGTAGTACTCTCGTTTTTCTTCGACTTCGTGGATCGTTGGTTCATCCTTCTGTCCATGAACGCGAACAATCTTAGCTGGAATACCGACAACTGTCACATCACTAGGTACGTCTGCCACGACTACTGCGGCAGCACCGACTTTGGCATTTTCACCGATTTCTACCGGTCCGATGACTTGGGCATGGGCTGATATGAGAGCTCCTTTACGCACAGTCGGATGACGTTTGCCTGTATCCTTTCCCGTACCGCCTAGGGTCACACCGTGATAGAGAAGAACGCCTTTTTCAACAATCGCCGTCTCTCCAATCACCAGACCTGAACCGTGGTCGATGAAGACACCTGAGTCAATCTGGGCACCCGGATGAATCTCGATTTGGGTCCAAAAGCGCCAAAACTGACTGTGCATCCGAGCTAGGAGTTTGAAGCCGTGCTTCCAGAGAAAATGCGAGAGACGATGGGCAGCCAAGGCCTTGACACCTGGATAAGTCAGCAAAACTTCCAAACTGTTGCGTGCCGCTGGATCATTTTCTTTTACAATATCAATGGTTTCGCGCCACCATCCCATACATTTCTCCTTTTCTTATTCTGAATCTTTTGGTGTTTCTGTAAATTCTTTCTTAGGTTTGTGGTCCTTGTGATGACGTGGACGGTGAGGTCTCTCAGACTTTTCGCCTTTTTCATCATGATCAGGTTTTGGAGGACGAGGAAGAAGAGCCTTCATAGAGGCATCGATACGGCCTTTTTCATCAATCTTGATAACCTTAACGTCGACTTCATCACCGATAGCTACCAAGTCCTCGACACGGTTGGTACGAGTCCAAGCCATTTCAGAAATGTGCACAAGTGCATCTGTCTTATCAAAGAGGTTGACAAAGGCACCAAATTTCTCGATACGGACAACTTTGGCATGGTAAACTTCATCCACTTTGGCTTCACGAACTAGACCAGCAATGATTTCTTTGGTACGGTTAATAGCATCTTGGTCGCTAGAGTAGATAGAAACATTACCTTCTTCGTCGATATCAATCTTAACGCCTGTCTCAGCGATAATCTTGTCGATGGTTTCTCCACCTTTACCGATGACAATCTTGATTTTGTCCACATCAATCTTGATGGTGTCAATTTTTGGAGCAGTTGGAGCCAATTCTGGACGCACTTCTGGAATAGTAGCTTCGATCACATCAAGGATTTCAAAACGCGCTTTCTTGGCTTGGGCAAGGGCCTCAGTCAAGATTTCTGCAGTAATCCCTTGGATCTTGATATCCATTTGAAGGGCTGTAATCCCCTCACGAGTACCTGCTACCTTAAAGTCCATGTCTCCAAAGTGGTCTTCCAAACCTTGGATATCTGTCAATACAGTGTAGTTATTTCCATCAGAGATGAGACCCATGGCAATACCAGCTACTGGCGCCTTGATTGGCACACCACCAGCCATAAGGGCAAGAGTTCCCGCACAGATAGAGGCTTGAGAAGATGAACCGTTTGATTCTAACACTTCAGCTACCAAGCGAATCGCGTATGGAAATTCTTCCAAACTTGGCAAGACTTGAGCAAGGGCACGCTCACCAAGAGCACCGTGACCAATTTCACGACGACCTGGTGCACCATAACGACCAGTTTCCCCTACAGAGTATTGAGGGAAGTTATAGTGGTGCATAAAGCGTTTCTTGTACTCTGGATCCAAACCATCGATGATTTGAGTTTCACCCATGGGAGCCAAGGTCAAGACTGAAAGGGCTTGAGTTTGGCCACGAGTGAAGAGACCAGAGCCGTGCACACGAGGAAGAAAGTCAACAACCGCATCCAAAGGACGGATTTCATCGACTTTACGACCGTCAGGACGTACCTTATCTTCTGTAATCAAACGGCGCACTTCAGCGTGTTCCATTTGTTCCAAGATTTCAGCCACATCACGCATGATACGGTCAAATTCTTCATGGTCTGCATATTTTTCTTCGTAAACAGCAGTCACTTGGTCTTTAACTGCTTGAGTTGCAGCTTCACGAGCCAATTTTTCTTCTACTTGGACCGCTTTTTGGAGGTCACTATTGTAGGCTGCGATGATTTCAGCCTGCAAGTCAGCGTCTACATGAAGCAATTCCACTTCTGCTTTTTCCTTACCGACCACAGCAACGATTTCTTCTTGGAAGGCAATCAATTCTTTAACAGCTTCGTGCCCTTTGAGAAGAGCTTCCAACATGATTTCTTCTGATAATTCTTTGGCACCAGACTCAACCATGTTGATTGCATGTTTAGTTCCTGCAACTGTCAATTCAAGAAGCGAACGCTCTGCCTGTTCTTGAGTAGGGTTGATAATGATTTGGCCGTCGACATAGCCCACTTGTACCCCAGCAATAGGTCCGTCAAACGGAATATCTGAGATAGAAAGTGCCAATGATGAACCAAACATAGCTGCCATTGGAGCAGAGGCATTTTCATCGTAAGAAAGCACTGTGTTAATCACTTGGACTTCATTACGGAAACCTTCCGCAAACATAGGACGGATTGGACGGTCAATCAAACGCGCTGTCAAAGTCGCATCTGTTGAAGGACGTCCTTCACGTTTCATAAAGCCACCAGGAAACTTCCCGGCCGCATACATTTTTTCTTCGTAGTTGACTTGAAGAGGGAAGAAATCCCCAGTTGCCATTTTCTTAGACATAACGGCAGCAGTCAATACAGTTGACTCACCGTAACGCACAACAACCGAGCCATTTGCTTGCTTAGCAACCTGACCAGTCTCTACGATTAACTCACGACCCGCAAAAGTCGTTTGAAACACTTGTTTTGTCATTTTAATCCCCTTTGGATTGATGAAATTATACGCCTTGCCTACAAAGATCAAGATACTAAGGTCGCAAAAAGCAAAGTAAAAATAGGAAACTGGCGAAGTCTTCGATGAAGACAAGACAGTTTATCTTTTTTACACAGCTTTTCGGCCGAGTTCAATTACTCATGATAGCATAAATGACGCAGTGTGCGATACACACCAGGAAATCTATCTTTTTCACTAGGGATTTAGCCCGTGTTCAACTTTCAGGATACAAATCATTAGAAAGGTTTGATGCTAAAGCATCTAATCCTTTCACGCTAATCGCTATTAGGCGATTAGCTAAATGCTTTACTAACTCTCTCGTCAAATAACATCGATTTGACTCGTTCGTGTCGCTCAAACTAAATACTGAAAAGAACAAATTATGAAAAAATTTCTATCATAAAATTGAGAATCGACAAAGCCTTTAAAACTTTTATACCCTCATCTTTGTATCAAGTACGTACAGAGTCTATTTTATCATATTTTTCTTAAAAAGTGCGGGCTTTTCTATTAAAAAGGAACCATTCCCCTCACCTGAGAAGAATGGTTTGCTTTTTATTATCCTAAAGACTGATGATTAAACAAGGCATGGGTTGCTTGGTGGATGTATTTTGCTGTTTCAGCATTGTTCATGGTGTAGAGATGCACACCTGCGACATCCTGAGTGACCAAGTCCACGATCTGATCCACGGCATAGGCAAGCCCTGCTGCTCTGAGCGACTCAGGGTCATGCTCATACTTGTCTAAGATGGCCTTAAATTTACGTGGAAGATGGATATTCTCACAAGTCTTCAAGAGACGAAGTGCTTGATTACGGTTAAGAATGGGCATGATCCCCGCATGAATGGGAACATCAATCCCTGCCAAGGTACACTTGTCTTGGAAATCGTAGAAGCGCTCATTGTCAAAGAAAAGTTGCGTTACAAGGCTTGAACAGCCTGCATCCACTTTCTTCTTGAGATTTTGAATATCTGAGATCTGGTTTGGCGAGTCAGGATGCCCTTCAGGATAACAAGCTCCAATAATATCAAAGTGAGGGGCTTGTTCCTTGATGAACTCGATCAAATCCGTTGCGTAGCGGAAATCCTTTTGTGGCTCCACATCAGGGATAATATCCCCACGCAAGGCCAAGATTTTCTGTACCCCAACCTTATCCAAGTCTGCAATGGTTTCAGCAACTTTGTCCTTGGTCAGATAGATAGCTGGCAAGTGGGCAATGGTTGGAATCGCCAAGTCATTCTGGATAAAGTCAGCCAAACGAACCGTTGTTTCCTTGATATTAAATTTATTATTGCTGGCAGTCACACTGATAAAGTGCGGTGTCAGCTCCCGCATATCCTGCAAGGCTGAAATAATTTTATCATTACCCACAGCTGGGTTTGGAGGGAACACTTCAAATGAAAGTGACGGAGTTTGGCGTGACATAGTCATTATCCTTTTCTTTTTGATTTCATGATTGCTAAGCCGGCTTGGGCTAAGCAGTTCCTTGATCAGTCAGGGTCACGAGCGAAATCTTATCTTATAATTTCTCACGCGCAGCTTTTGCTGCTTCGACAAGGCGGATCAAGCTTTCTTTTGTTTCTGGAATACCACGTGTTTTCAAACCACAGTCAGGGTTGATCCAAACTTTCTTGCTTGGTACTTTAGCAAGAATAGCATCGATTGTGTGGTCGATTTCGCCTTCATTTGGCACACGAGGTGAGTGGATATCGTATACCCCAGGTCCCACTTCTGTTTGGAAGTTTTTCGCTTTGAGTTCGTCCAAGATTTCAAGGTTTGAACGGCTTGCTTCAAAGGAAATAACGTCCGCATCCATGTTGTCGATAGCTGGGATGATATCTGTAAATTCTGAGTAACACATGTGAGTGTGGATTTGAGTATCTGGCGCAACTGTAGAGTGTACCAAGCGGAAGGCTGGAATAGCCCAATCAAGGTAGTCTTCGTACCAGTCGCTACGACGGAGTGGCAATTTCTCACGAAGAGCAGCCTCGTCGATTTGGATGATTTTCACACCTGCAGCTTCAAGGTCAAGAACTTCATCCTTGATGGCAAGAGCGATTTGAAGAGTTGAATCCTTGATAGAAATGTCTTCACGTGGGAATGACCAGTTAAGGATGGTAACAGGTCCAGTCAACATACCTTTGACAGGCTTGTCTGTACGGCTTTGTGCGTAGCTAGACCATTTGACAGTGATTGGGTTGAGACGAGTGACATCACCCCAGATGATTGGTGGTTTCACCCCACGCATACCGTAAGATTGTACCCAACCATTCTTAGAGAAGAGGTAACCTGACAAGTTTTGACCGAAGTACTCAACCATGTCATTACGCTCGAATTCACCGTGAACAAGCACGTCAAATCCAACTTCTTCTTGCCATTTGATCCATTCGTCGATAGTCTCAGCAAGGAAGGCATCGTATTCTTCTTGTGACAATTCACCCTTACGGAAGGCCAAACGTTTGGCACGAACTTCCTTAGTTTGAGGGAATGAACCGATGGTTGTTGTTGGAAGAGCTGGAAGTTTGAAGGCATCTTCTTGGATAGCTTCACGTTCAGCAAAGGCTGGCAAACGAGTGTAGTCTGCGTCAGTCAATCCAGCGATGCGCGCACGAAGTTCTGCATTTTCACCAACACGTTCAGTCGCAAAGAGTTCTTTGTTAGCTGCAAGAGCTTGATCCCCTTGACCATTGCGGATAGCATCCAAGTCACGAAGTTCTTCCAATTTTTCAACTGCAAAGGCAAAGTGGTTCAAGATAGCTGGTTCAAATTCTTCGTTAGCTGTTGTAAATGGCACATGAAGAAGTGAGCATGAGCTTGTCAATACGATGTTTACAGCTGGGATTTGCTCAAGAACAGCCAAGCTCTTTTCGTAGTTGTTGCGCCAGATGTTTTTACCATTGACAATACCTGCATAAAGAGTCTTGTCAGCTGGGAAGCCACCTTTAACGAGTTCAAGAGTTTTCTTACCTTCAACGAAGTCCAAACCAATGGCATCAACTGGCAAGTTCACAAGGTCATTGTAGACGTCACGAACATCACCAAAGTAAGTTTGAAGCAAGACTTCAAGACCTTTTTTGTCAGCCAAAAGCTTGTTGTAGAGGTTCAAGAAGAGAGCTTTTTCTTCAGCTGTCAAGTCTTTGACAAGAGCCGCTTCGTCGAGTTGGATGCGAGTTGCACCAAGCTCCGCCAATTTAGCAAAAACTTCTTGGTAAGCAGCTACTAAGCTATCTACGAAGTCTTCTGCTTTCACGCCTTCTTCAAAGTCTGATAATTGAAGGAAAGTGAATGGACCTACAAGGACTGGACGAGTGTTCAATCCAAGTTCTTTTGCTTCTTGGAACTCATCAAAGATCTTGTGACCCGCCAATTTAACTTGAGTGTCTTTTTCAAATTTAGGCACGATGTAGTGGTAGTTGGTGTTGAACCATTTCTTCATCGGAAGGGCACGAACATCCCCTTTTTCTCCTTGGTAACCACGTCCCAAAGCAAAGTAACGTTCAAGATCTGACAATTCCAAGTTTTGAACAGATGCAGGCACTACATTGAAAAGGAAGGCCGCATCAAGGAAGTTGTCATAGTGAGAAAAGTCATTCGATGGAATTTCAGTGATGCCTTTTTCTTTGACGATGTTCCAGTGTTTTGCACGCAAGTCTTTTGCTGCTGCAAGGAGTTCTTCTTCTGAGATTTCTTTTCTAAAATATTTTTCAGTTGTAAATTTTAATTCGCGGAATTCACCCAAACGAGGGAAACCGATGATCGTAGTTGACATGATGTGTCCTCCAAAATATGTTGTTGAAACTATCTTAACAGAAAAGAAACTGTCTGTATAATTGTAAATAATTAGGCTTTGATATAGTTTGAAACTATATCACTCTTTTGGACAAAAGAAAAAGACTTGAGACCAGTGTCTCAAATCCTTTGTATTGCTTGTTTTGTGGCTGTATTTTAGTTGGAATGCTCAAACGAGCTATTGACTATTCTCATCAGTGACTATGGCTTGTTATTAGAAAAGACTATAGGTCAGCTTAATCAACTTTTTTCCTGTTCAAGTGGGACGACTGCTAGTGTCTTTCCTAAACTGGCTAAGACTTTTAAGACCGTATCCAACTGAGGACTGGTCTTTCCTGTCTCCATCCTAGCTATAACAGGCTGGCTTACTCCACTGAGTTCTTCTAGCTTTTTCTGACTAATACCTTGCTCATGTCTAGCTTCTATCAACTCACTCATGATAGCCACTCGCATATCACTTTCAAGAATTTCTTCCTTGGTAAAGAGTTCTGTTCGGACATCCTTCCAATTACTCCCAATGGCGCTATTTTTCATCACTTAATCCTCTTTCTTTTAAGTCCTTCAGTTCACGCTTGGCTTTTTCAATTTCTCTCCTAGGAGTTTTCTGAGTCTTTTTGACAAAATGATGTAAGAAAACAAAACTTCCATCAAGCCATGCTACAAATAAAATCCTATCCCTCAGAGGTCTTAGTTCCCAAATTTCATCTTCCAAATGTTTAATATAGGGTTCACCAGCTCTAGTCCCATGCTGACTAAGCAACTCAATATAGTCGTTTAGTTTGTTCAGTTTAATGCGACTATCCTTACTCTTCTTTCTAGCCAATTCTCTCATATAATCTAAGACTGGCTCATTTCCATTTTTGTCCTTATAGAAGTAAATTGTATGCACCAAGCAACCTCTTTTCAATTTAATTATAACTTAAAAGTTATTAAAAGTAAATCCTAATACTCATAAAAAGAAGACCTTAGAATCATTCTAAAGTCTTCTTTTTATTATTCGAAAAAATTACGAGAAGAGTTATAATGTGGAGCTAATCCTGACTCTTACTCCAGCTCTATCCCCTTGTCACGGAGATTAGCAAGACACTCCTCATAGTATTCTGCATTATGCTCACTATAGACGGGATTACCTAGGTTCTCCTCAGGCAAGTCTTCATAAGGAGAGCAGGTCTTGCCACGGTAGTTCTTGTCCAGCCACTCTGGACTGACATTGTAGCCACGACCAGCCATCTCCTCCATGATCAAGCGATGATAAGCATAGAGTTGATAGGGCGAGTGGGTAAAGACATAGTTAACCGTCGCATGCTTTCTCCCCCAGCCATTGCCACGCAGGGCGCAGCACTCTCGATGTTGCCCCAAAAGTTGAGGACGGGGAAGTTGTGAAATCAAAGCCTCATGCCAAAGTCTCATGGGAGTCTCCTTTCAGTAAAGTCGAATGTTGCAAGTAGGTATTGGGATAGCGTTCAAGCAAGTCTCGAGTCTTAGCAATCAAGTCTTCCTTAGAAGCCTGACCAAAGCGGTAGCGATCCAGTAAGAGCATATAGTCCTTACGCTCGGCATCTGTCGCTTTCTTTTTGAAATAGCCCCAAACATGCTGGAAGGCATTGCAAACCTGACCCTTGTGTTCTGGGATTTGACAGGCACGGTCAATCATCTCTTGAACCAGACTCAGCTCCACCTGTTCATTCTTCAAATATTGACGAATCTCATTGTAAATATTGCTAGAATGGCTCAAAACGAGGTATTTATTTCTAGCCCAGAGTTGTTGGCACTGGGATTTTTGATTAGTTTGTTCCATCTTTCTCCTTGTTTTCTATCCGTTTCCAGGAAATATGGAAACAAAGTTGTATTTAAAAAATGAGTGAATTATAAGCGAATCAATATTTTTTGTAGCTCCTGATTTTTCTAATAAATCGTGTTCGACAACCCCTTAAATACCTGAATAAGTCTCTACTAACAACTGAATCTTACGTAAAACTTCTTGCTTTTTCCGTTCACGCGCTCCCTGTCTACGAGAAGTTGGTGGAATAATCGAATCCAAATCAGTCCCACTATTTTCAGCATAACCTCGTTGAATTGATTTGTCGATAAACAATTGATAGTCATCTACAAGTTTCTCAGCCTCAGCTAGGTCTTGAATCGCGATTTTCTTGCGCTCCTTGCCATATTCGTAGAAAGCATGGATAATCCCATCATGGTCTTTCAATTTTTGCAAATCGGTGTCATTGATAAATCCAATAACCAACTCTTCTTTGGCACGGATATCAATACTAGAACGAATCACACGACTAACTTCTGCTTTCATTACTTCTTTAGACTCAGAATTCTTCGATTTTTCAACAATCAATGCCAAGATATAGTCTAGGTTAATCTCATCAGTTTTTAGTAACTCAATTTCAAATTCGACATCTGAAAGGTCAACATCCAAATCCTTAGTCTTTTCATAGTTTTTAAGATTCAAAAATTCATCTCGAATTTCCACATAGGCACTTCTTAAATCTTGAAGATAACCTTCAGAAATAGGTTTGTCGATTTCTTGGAATTCGTCATAATTTCGAAGAACATTATCAAGTTTCAATAACTCACCAAATAACTTAACAAACTCTTTTTTATCGTGCTCTGTTTCAATCTCTTGCGGATTTGGGAATTTTTCCAGAATTTCCTGACAAACCGCAGTATATCCTTTGACCTCGATACCCGTTACCTGATCGACAAAACCATCCATGTATTCACTAAAGCTTTTTTCTAAGATGATTTCAAGCTTATTTGTGTCTCCAAAAGTCTTAATAGCTTCTTGCGTAGCCTTTTCTAAATCACGGAAACAAACGATATTGCCAAAAGGTTTAACCTCGTTAAAAATTCGATTAGTTCTAGAGAATGCCTGAATCAATCCATGATAACGAAGATTTTTATCGACAAAGAGAGTATTCATTGTTGGAGCATCAAATCCCGTCAAGAACATTCCCACTACAATCAGTAAATCCACTTCCTTAGACTTAACTCGTTTTGAAAGGTCTCGATAATAATTTTGAAACTCTTTCCCATCAGTCGAAAAGTTGGTCTTGAACATTTGATTATAGTCATAGATTGCTTTAGAAAGAAACTCTTTAGATGAAAGAGACATGGCTGTATCTTGAGGGTCTAGCTCTTCATCTTGAATCTCTCCATAAGCTGACTGTTCTTCGTTAGGCGCAAAGCTAAAGATAGTAGCGACCTTCAAACGCTTAACTTCTGGTAGAGTTGCCTGTTGCTGCTGGAGTTCTTCATAGTATAGTTTTGCTGCTTCAATACTTTGTACAGCCAACATAGCATTAAAACCTTGCATCTTTTTTTGTTTATGAGTGTAATATTTACTCCGATGCGTCTTGTCATTATAAACTCTCAACAGGTACTCTGTAATGGTTGCTATCCGTTCTGGATGCAATAGGAGCTCCTTCTCCATCTTTTTGAGTTTCTTCTCATCAAGCTCTCGGCCAACTGTTTTTTCTGCTTCTCTATATTTATTGATTTCAGGCTTGATATAGTTATAGTCAACCTTGAACTTCAACACTTTTTTATCTCGAATAGCATCTGTTATAACGTAGTTATGAAGTTGTTCGCCAAAAACTTCCTGTGTCGTTTCACCCGTTAAGCTATTTTCTGGGAAGATTGGAGTCCCTGTGAAACCAAATAGAGCATACTGTTTAAAGGCCTTCTTAATACGCTTTTGAGCCTTCCCAAACTGGGAGCGGTGACATTCATCAAAAATCAAAATACATTTTTTACTATAGATTTCATGATTTGGATTTACTGTTATAAATTTATTTAACTTTTGAATGGTTGTGACAACGATTTTTCCATCATTTTCTTCAATACTACGTTGGAGTTCTTTTGTATTGTTACTACCATTGACTGAATTTGGTTGGAATTTTTGATATTCCTTCATGGTTTGATAGTCTAGGTCTTTTCTATCTACGACGAATATCACTTTGTCAATGTATTCCAACTCTGTCGCCAAGCGCGCAGTCTTAAAGCTGGTCAAAGTTTTCCCAGAACCCGTCGTATGCCAGATATAGCCACAAGCATTGATAGAGCCAAAGTTCTTCATCTCATTAGATGAATGAATCTTGCGCAAGATACTCTCAGTTGCTGCAATCTGATATGGGCGCATGATGAGCAAGGTATTATCAGCATCAAAAACACAATACTTGGTCAAAACTTCCAAAAGGACTCTCTTGCTCAAGAATGTAACAGTAAAGTCTTCTAGGTCATGAATTGTTTTATTTTTGCGGTCTGCCCACTCACAGGTGAACTCATAATGATTTTTATTTTGAGCTGTTGTATTTGCAAAGTAGCGTGTATAGGTCCCATTGGAAATAACAAAAATCTGAATGTATTTGTATAAAGAATTTTCGCTATTGAAGCTTTCCTTACTATATCTATGGATTTGTTCAAAAGCCTGTTTAAGACTAACACCACGTCTTTTCAATTCAATCTGAACTAACGGAAGACCATTCACTAAAATAGTAACATCATAACGGTTAGTGTGGTTACCCACTTGGGTCACTTGGTTGATAACCTGCATACTGTTGTTATGAATATTTTTCTTATCAAGGATGAAAATATTCTTAATCCGCCCATCATCAAAGACAAAGTCGTAAATATGATTCTCTTGGATTTTTCGTGTTTTTTCAACTAGCCCTTCATTGGGACAGTCCAGATACTCAACTACAAAACGTTGCCACTCTGCATCCGTAAAGGTCACCTTATTGAGCTTTTCAATTTGAACCTTGGCATTTGCTAAGAGCTCTTCAGGTGTATGGATATCTAGTCGCTCGTAGTTAAGATAATTCACCAAATCAGAAATTAACTGATTTTCTAAATCAGCCTCAGACTGAAATTCTCTATCTGTGCGATACTCTGGTTGATACTCAGCCAAGAGAATCCCTTCATTTGTTTCCGCAATTACTTCATGTACTTTTGAATAATCAACCATTTTCATTTTCCTCTTTTGGGTTAAATTTATAATTTTTCTCAAAGCTATTGAATAATTCTATTAAGGTATTTTTTTCTCGTTCTTGCAATTCTCTAAACTCCAAATCTGATTGACGATTATGTGTGAATAAATCAATCCTTTGAGCATATAACTCTATATTTTCTGGAGTAATCTCATCACCAGCCACTTCTAACCCTAATAAAACTTCTTCCCATCTACTATAACCTAAGAAGGTAGCTGTTTTCTCTAATAGATTTCTTAACAAAGCATAATGAAATTTTTCTACTCGTCCACTGTCTACAGCTCTACGTAATTCTTCTCTTACCCTTAGATGATATCCGAAGGGAGAATCTCTCTCAATGTCAGTTAAAATATATCCGACTTTATCTTCCTTATCAACTTCTTTTTTCATAACATAAAAGGACTTTTTTTTATTTGGTATTTTTCTGTCAAATCGTATTTCATTGTACAAAACATTATAAAAAAGTGGTTGGTGAGAAGAAATAATAAACTTTAAATCAGTGCGTTTAGATTTGGCAATAATTTCCTTTAAAAAAATAGCGGAATCAATAGTATTGTTATCATCTAACGACGAAATTGGATCGTCAATATAAATATACTTAAAGTCCTGAAAATCAGAGTCAATATCTGAATCGCTTAACTCTTCAATAATAAGTTCCAAAAGAGTTAGGAATATAGACCAAACAAATATCCTCTCCTCACCCCTAGAAATTTTGATCGTTTCATCATCTACTGTAAAACGAATGCTTTTGAAGTTACTCTCTAATCTTGGTATACGCTGACCACCAATAATATCAATAATTGGAATACCAAAATCATCAACAGCCTGTTCTTCAATATCCTCAAAAATAGGAACTATTAAATCACCGACAAATTTCTGAAAAGTTATAATAACCTGATTAAATTGTTGCTGATTCTCCAAAAAGTTACCAAAATAGGTACGTTTATCATATTTGAGGTAACGATCTTCATCATTTTCTAAATCATTTTCCCAAGTAAAAAGATCTTCTGTAAAAGCGTTAAAATAAAGTATTTTCTTAACTTTTGACTCTTCATTATTTTCCGAGATATTTAATTTATCCTTTAAAATTGTAGATAGCCTTGTTTTCCCTGTAGCATTAAAAGCATAAATTAAATGCACCTTCTTATCACTTGAGATCAATTCCTCTGCAACATCTTCCAATGTATCAAATACTTTATCATTCGCCATGATTCACTTTTCCTTATTCATTAAAATTGAGTAATCGATTTCTCCAATATTCATACTGTTTCTGTCTTAGTTCGATTTCTTTTGGAAGACCTTCAGAAAGAGAGTTGGTTAAGGTGTTGAAATTGTCAAGAATGGAGACAATTCTTTTTTGTTCAGTGAGAGGTGGAAGAACAATTTTAAATTGTTCCATATCCTTCGAATTGATACGAATAACTTTTGTTCCAGTTACTTTTCTTTCTTTTTGAGATTGAAAAGAAATCGACCTAAACCAATAATTTAGATATCGTGAATTTTGATTTGTTCGAATTATATAACTATCCCCAGAAATTCCAATCTCTTCTTTCCCTTCCCAAACAATTGCTTTCCCAACATCTTCAACATTTTCAGATGTTATTGCCATTACTAAATCATTAGGATAGGCTTTTTTTAGCTTTTCGAACACTATTTCACTAGTTTTGGAAAGAGTTTCAGTGACTGTAAAGTCATATTTAGTGTAAATTTGTCCGTAGTGGATAACAGATTTCCCGATTTCTGTAAAATCTTTCTTCTGAAGTCCATTTCCTCTTACAAATTCACAAATGCTTCCCAACTCCACCCGAATTGGGCCAAATACCCACTGTAAAAGCTTGATAAGAGCGGAATTGTCCCACTCCTCTACTCTACTCTCAGAGTACTCGCCTTCGGCGATGAATGTCAAGAGTTTTTCTCTAAAATATTCGTACTGTTTTTGGCGTAGTTCAATCTCCTTGGGAAGTCCGATGTTGAGGTCATTACAAACCGTATCAAAGTTGTCCAGAACTTGAACTATACGAGATTGAATTTCGAGAGAGGGAACTGGAATTTTATACTTCTTTACCAAAGTATCAGAAATTGCTGGATAACTTACCCCACTCTGATTTTCCTCCAAATATTTATAAAAATCACTTGATGAAAATATATGATATACGTAGTTAGGTAAGACCTCACCATTTGTTCTAAAAATATAGAACCCTGTACTACAAATCTGGTTATTGTAATCATCAGTTATTTTCGTAAAACGTTTCAAAGTTGGTCTTGTTGTTCCTAAGATAATATCATCAGACTTTACAATTCTTTGGGCCCGACTTGGAGCAGTCGATTTAGTTATTGCTGTAGTTTCAATAATCTTATTAGTAACTCTATCTACTGACGATAAATCTATATATTTAAATAATTCATCATCTCCAATTTTATTCCAAAAAATATTATTTGTTTGTTCAGAAACTGCATCAAGTGTCTTCCACTCAACCTGATATACCTCATCTTCAAATGATAAAAGCTTATCTCGATAAAAAGAATATTGCTTTTTACGTGAGGTCAATTCTGAGGTCAATTCTGAGGTCAATTCTGTAACATAATCAGTCATTTTGTCAAGTATTTGCACTATTTTTTCTTGAATTTCTAGAGGAGGGATGGGGAGTAATAGTTTGGACAATTTGTCAGCTTTTAACGCGGGTATCCCCGCTCCATGTTGAAAATCCATAAGATATTTCTGATTCATTTTTACAAAATGATATACAAATCTATTATTCACTCGAGTCTCATCAGGAAGTATATAATAACAATGCGCATTAGCCCAAAATTTGGTATCGACAAAATTAACAAAACCTGCAGAAGCTCCACCTTGACTTACAATGATTGTATTAGCTTCCACGTTGTAATCATTAGTTCTTCCTGAATAAGTTTGTCCACCATTATACGCAGGATATAATCCATCTTCTATCAATAAATTTTTATTTAGTTGCTTACCTTTCTTAATAGAACACACTTCCCCCAACTCTTTCCACTCAACAGAACAGTTTTGGATTTCTTCTAGGATGTTCATTAGTTACCTCCTTCCTTGGCTAGATTTTCAATGCTTTTGATTTCCTTGAGGTAATCTTTTTCAACTTGACTGAGTGTCTTGGCTTGATAGTTCTTATATTCCTTATCTACCTTCTGCTTCATCTGTTCACGAGAAATAGAACCACTGTTATCTAGCAAATCTTCGCCAGTAGCCTGAAGGATACGATCAACGTGGACCACCCAGTCCGCCATAGTCATGACCTCTTCTCGCTCTGCCTGTCTTTCTGCAAAGTCTAGATATCCTGATACAAGCTGATTAAGCCCACGGAGTTCCTTTTCTGTCAGATAGTTCTTGGCAACTTTTGCTTCAGATAGAGTAGGGAGGTCTCCCTTAAAAGTAGTCAAGCCCATAAACTCCTGTTCACTATCAACACGATTGTAGATGAGTTCGCTCGCAGTATTGTGGTGAATGGCATAATGCATCTTGTTTTGAACCGTCGCAAAGAATTTCTTTGCCTCTGGTGAATTTGCATTGTAGTCACTTGATGTAGCAAAGAGATCCAAGACCTGACGGTAAAAGACTTTTTCACTCGAGCGAATGTCTCGAATTCTTTCAAGAAGTTCTTTAAAGTAAGAGCCCCCACCCAAATTTTTCAAGCGCTCATCATCCATAGCGAAGCCCTTGATCAGATACTCTTTCAAGACTGTCGAAGCATAGTGTCTGAACTGAATGCCACGAGGGGAACGCACTCGATAACCAATCGCCAAAATCATATCAAGATTATAGTAGGCGACTTTTTTTGACTGAGTTTTACCAGCCATTGCACCGTGACGAGTGGTTGTCAACTGATAGTTGACAACCACTGCTTCATCCAGTTCACCATCTTCAAAGATAGCCTTGATATGTTTACTAATATTTTGCTTGGAAGTCTGAAAGAGCTCAGCTAGTTCTTGTTGGGTCAGCCAGACCGTTCCATTATCCAGATGAAGCTCAATAGCGGACTGACCATCATCTGTTCTGTAAAGAATCACATCATTTGCCATGGCTCAATTCCTCTACAATTCTATCTATCTCTGCACGCAAGTGGTCAATCTTAGTAACAGTCTCAGCGATTTCTTTATTAAGCACATCAATATCAATCTTCTCACGGGTATCTTCTTGTTCGACATAGGTTGAGACAGATAGATTATAATCCTGCTCTGAACCAATCACCTCATTATCAACAAGAGTTGCTTTATAGTCAACATTTTGATAATTAGAGAACAATTCAACTATGTGCTCTATATTGCTATCCGTCAAGACATTGTTATTGGTCTCTTTTTTGAATTCTTTACTCGCATCAATAAAGAGGGTTTTATTTTCAAGCTTATTTTTCGCTAGAACCAAAATCGTAGTTGCGATAGAAGTCCCAAAGAAGAGATTATCTGGAAGGGCAATGACTGCTTCAACAAAATTATTATCTACTAGATACTGACGAATGGTCTTTTCAGCACCACCACGATAGAAAATGCCTGGGAAACAAACAATGGCTGCTCGACCTTTATTAGACAAGTGGTTGAGACTATGCATGATAAAGGCAAAGTCAGCTTTTGACTTAGGAGCTAACTTACCAGCTGGCGCAAAACGGTCATCGTTTATCAGAGTTGGGTCTCCATCTCCCACCCATTTGACAGAATACGGAGGGTTAGAAACGATAGCATCAAATGGCTTTTCTTCTAAATGCTGAGGATTTAAAAGGGTGTCTCCGCGCTTAATGTCAAAGTTATTGTAGTTGATGTTATGCAAGAACATATTCATACGAGCCAAGTTATAGTTGGTCATGTTGATTTCTTGACCAAAGAAACCATCCTCTAGGATATGTTCTTCGTATTGTTTTTTCATCTGAAGGAGGAGTGAGCCCGACCCACATGTTGGGTCGTAAACCTTGTTAATCTTATCCTTACCGACCATGACTAGTCGAGCTAGTAGTTTAGAAACTGTCTGAGGAGTGAAAAATTCACCCCCACTTTTTCCTGCATTACTGGCATAATTAGAAATCAAGAACTCATAAGCATCCCCAAAGGCATCGATATCATTTTCTTCAAAGTTTCCAAAGTTAATGCTATTGATACCATTAAGGATATCAGAAAGTCGTTTATTTTTTTCTGGAACAGTTCCACCAAGTATGTTGCTTCGTGTATCCAAGTTATCAAACAAACCTTTGATATCATCTTCTGATTTAAAGCCAATCGCTGACTTCTCAATAGCCTGAAAGATATTGGCCAATTCTTCGTTTAAATTTTCGTTTTGTGAAGCATCCTTAACTACATTTTCAAATAGTTGACTAGGAAGGATAAAGAATCCCTTATCTTCAACTGTCCCTGGTTTGAAATCTTGCTCAGCCTCTTGGTCACTCAATTCAGCATAACGGAATTCTAAGTCGCCAGCTTCATGCTCAGCACGGTCAAAATAGTCTGCCATATGCTCTGAAATAAAGCGATAGAAAAGGATACCTAGGATATATTGCTTAAAATCCCAACCATCTACAGCTCCACGCACATCATCTGCAATCGCCCAAATTTTACGATGCAGCTCCTTGCGTTCTGCATTTTCTTTACTTGCCATTTTTACTTTCCTTAATTAATGTATTATCTTTTCTATTTTATCATATTTCAAGAAAAACCACTCGAACTAGGGAGAACGAGTGGGATAGAAATGTTTTTAGATTAAGATTTTACAATTTTATTCTATAAATTCAATTATTTTTTGATTTTATTAAGGTAGTAGCTCTTTGTTCATACGGTCCTTATCATCACTCTTAACAAATACGACATTCCGTTTTCCTGTTAACTCTACCAGTTTTTCTTTGCCAAGGATGATTGCGAGATTCTTAATAATTGAACGTTTAGCTTGCTCATCAAAATAAGTGAAAATAAATCGGTAATCATACTTTCCATTTTCTGCTAATGCAAAACATTTTTGAAATATTTCCTTATCCAAAGGGTCAACTGAGTGTCCAAAAACAATGATATTCTTTGAATTTGGAAGTTGACTTCTGAATTCGTCATCTATATCATAGAAAGTTCGTTTAAAAAAATTTTCAAAATCATTTCCCGTTTCTTTTACTACTCTTTGATAATATTTCTGGTAGGGAATTAAATCACTGTTAACATCATTTTCTTTATCCTCAATTCCAAAAACCATCGTATTAATTCGACTGAAGGTTCTAATTAAGTCAATTCGCCCATGTATGAAATGAGTTCTCTTCTCAGAAGTTCCAAATAAATATCGTGAGGTGTTTGTATAATTAAAGTTTAGGACAGAGGAATTTGACAAATCTGATATTGCATCTAGAGCTGTTGGCTTGGATTTTATCTCGATAACTTTAAAATCAAGAAAGTCTCTATAAGATAAATATATTTCTAACAATTCAATCAATAGATCAAGTTGATTGATAAATTCATTATTCAACTTTTCCATTGCAACTTCTCTTTCTAAAGAACCCCAGCCTTTTTTATGAAAGAGTAAAAAAAACAAATCTGAAATATATAATTTTGACCTATAATTTTTTTCTTTTGATAATTTCTCATCCAGTAACCCAGTTTGTCCTGTAATAGTAACTTTGAATATTAAATCATTATTTTCTTTGAAATACATTATTGCATCTGCAAGTTGCGAAATCATTATTTCAAGATTAGACCAATTATCTCCCAGAGTAGCTTTATTCTCATTGATAAATTTTAAATATAAATTATCCTTGTATTTCTCAATCCTTATATTTTTAACTTTTAGAAATTCTAACAACTCCTCATCTGGATTAGAAAACAATTGTTTTTCAAAGTCAATAAAATCGGTATATTTTGTTTTTCGCCCCATTGCAATATCAAAACCATTACCTAAAATTAAAATTGTATCTGCCATGATTTTTTCTCCTCTTCATTATAGATAATTACCAAAATTATACCACGAATCCACCAAAAAACGCCTTTAGATAATAATATATCTAAAGACGTTTATTTTTATCCTGCTGCTTGTTCTGCTTCTTCTACTTTTACTTTCTTATCCTTCTTACTCGAACCACTCAATCGACGTTTACTGTCTCGGATTGTGTTCAAGTCTTTAAGGAGTTTGGTTAGGTGTTCCTTTTCAGGATAGGCTTCTGCACTGGCTGCGGTATAGCGCATAAAGAGGTCGTAGATGCTGGTTAGTTCGGTACGGACTTGTCTGGTCTTTCCGACTTCCTTGGCAGACTTATGCGCACGCGCCTGACTTTCCACCTTATCATATTCCTCCTGCGCACTGATCACCGCCTGTAGCATAGGTGTCAGTCCTAGACTGGTCACTGCCGTATGGTAGGGTTCTTCGCTCAGCGTTTTGAGTAAACTCTTGATTTCTGCCGTTTCCACATCATTGCTATGCTTGGTGATATCCTTGTACTTGGCAAAGACTGGTTTCAAGGTCTCATGAGCTTCTTTGAGTTTGGTCTCCTTGATCTTAGCAAATCCTCGATGAAGGGTAAAGAGACCAACTAGGGCACTGTCACGATTGCGATCGACTTCGGTCAGATTCGTCGCCTCTTTCTTTTCTACGATAGCGAGTTGGCTTTGGAAGTCTGCCAGCTTGCTCTTGAAGGAATCGAGATGTTTGCTATACATAGGCTCGTCCTTATGTGCCTTAGCAAAAACTTCTAGTAGTTGACCTGTGTCTACCATGAGACTTTCAAACTCACGGTTGGTAAAGTTGGTATAGCTTAGTGGACGGATAGTGAATATTTTTGTCATGATGATAACCTTTCTTTTTTCATTATTTCAAAAAGGAGTTTTCCCTTAAATTTATAAATCCATTCTAACAGTTACTTTAAAAGATTTGTCCCCCTCCCTCTGAACTGTCAATATTTCCATCTAAAATGTACTTCTCAGGGCAAATCTTTTATTTCCAAAACAAAAAATCCCTATCTGACTGGACACACATCCCGTCTGTCAGATAGAGACTCTTACTATTTTTAGATTTTAACTTTTCTAGCTTTAGAATACATCTAAACTTTAGGAAAGACGACTATTCGAAAGTTCGAAGACCTCAAAACTTTCTCAGCTAGACCATTCGAAGCTTAGAATACTTATAAATTTATGCATTTCTTATCATTCTAAGTTTAGAATGCATATAAACTTTAGTAAATTCATATCTTCGAAACTTCGAATAGCTACCTACCCTACTCCAACTGGCTTTTAACCTTCTTCTTAGTCAAGATACGGTCATTTTTGTTAGAAAGAGCTTTGATACGAGCTTCGAGAAGGATTTTCCGTCCGGTCTCTGTTCGTGTGTAGATCAGGTGATAGCGTCCGATAGTTGGCGTCAGAAAGTCAAGGAATTTCTGCGCTTCTTCCTTGCGCTTATCAAAAAGGCTTGGCACGGCATAGTAAGGTGACTGACCTTGTCGGACTTTCTCTGCCTTCAAGAGATAGCGCTGATTGTCCACTGGTGCAAAGAACTCTCCCACAGTCTGAGCAAACAATTCCTTATCTCTCATACTACCTCCCTTGAGATAGGCGAAAACCATATAGTTTTCCTTGTCCTCCTCTACCTGAACACGGGATTGATCGTCCGTTAGATGCCCCGAATCTAGCAGAGCCTTTCGGATCTGCTCACCCAAAGATTGCAAACGTTTATAGGGACTCTTATAGCAGAGGTAGCGCCAAGATGCAAAGGCCAAAAAGAGGAGACAAGCTGCTGTAAGCCACCAAACTCCAGTCAGTCTCATTCTAAACAACAAAACCAATAAATCCACTGCTAACAGCAGCAAAGACATGCGTACCCATTTTAATGCATCAAACTGGAGCATGATTGGAATTTTCTGTTTTTGAGTCGCAACTTCAGTGACAATCTCAAATTGATCTGCCACTACGAGAGAATCGTACCATTTTTTGCGCAAACCTGCTCGATCCTTGGATAACATCTTAATCCGTTCGTTATACTCTCTGATTTGCTTTTTCTTAAAAGGGGGCTTTGGAAAATCCAAACGATCCAAACCGGTCTCAATACTCTCCTGATTATAGGCCAGTCCAAGAAAATGTTCCATACGACGAGACAAGGTTTGCAGATCCTGATTGCTCTCTGGTCTTGGCTCCTCACCAGGAAGAGTGATGAGCGCTTGCGCTTGAACGGCTACCAGATGCCAGATGTTACTGGTCTTTTCTGGATGTCCCGGCCAGATACGAATGGCACGCCCCCGCATCTGGTTACTCAGCATAAAGCTCCCCACAAAGCTTCCGAGGATTAGGGAATTAACACAAGGAGCATCCCAACCCTCTCCGAGGAGAGATTTGGTTCCGACTAGGACTTGAATCTGCCCTCGTTGAAAAAGTTCCGTCACCGCCGCTACAATACCCTTAGCAGTACTAGGGAATCCCACCAGCACATAATCCTCTTGGTCTAACTGACCAAGAGACGAAAAACTAAGATGAACCTGAGGCAAGAGTTCCTTCAACTCTGCTGCCACATTGGTGGGAAGAATAACGATACTCCCTGACAAGACAGCCAAAGATACAGCTATCTCTTGCTCCTGAGCTTTGCGACGAATGCTTTCAAAATAAGGGAGAACCCCCAACTGAGAAATGGTTGCCTGATTATCTCCCAGATAGGTGGCAAAATCCTTGCGAATATAATCCGCCAAGACGAGTTGTCGCAAATCTTGTCCCATACTCTTATACTCAGTCAGAAAAATATCTGCAATACCAGACAATTTCCCCAAAGACTGATTTAAAATCTTGTCCTTAGACTTGGACTTGACTAGAGAAACCTGTCGCTGTTCGATCAACCCCCGTGCTTTTAACTCCGATTCTAACTTTTCCCTAAATCCATTTGAATCCTCGTACCAATCTGGAGTTTGATAGAGAACGCTCTGCAACAACAGCTCGAGCCAGTAGGAGTTCACCTGAGGCAGACGTTTCGCCCCCAAAAGATTCTCTAAAGAGTCAGGAATGGTCAAGCCTTGAGAATGCATATAGATCAAAATAGCCGACAAGTACTTAGGGTCTTCTAATAGAACATCGGATGAAATATCTCCTTTGAGTACCTTCGAACCTGATACTAGAGCTTGAAAGTCAGGATTGACCAAAAGCTGATGGATATACTCCCACTTTCTATCTTCAAACTGCCTGAGGTGTTCTGACTCTTCAGCTGTTGGTGAACAGATATAAACAAAATCCTGATGAGGGCAGAGGGTGTCTTCCTTGACTAGTTCAGGTACCGTGATTTCTTGGTCAATTTCCCCACACATTCGGATATAGCGTTCCCAGAGTTCAGGTTCGCTGTCATAAGGTGGTGTCGCTGTCAGGGAGATGACTTGCAACTGTCCATACTGCTTGCGAAAGACTTCCAGACTTTTCCACCATTCATTGCGCAGGTGGTGGCATTCGTCCAAGCAAAGAGTAGCAACTTTCTGAGCTCTTAGACTTGCAAGCAAATCAAACCCCACAAAATCCTCTGCTTCTCCATCTTCTTGTGATTGCAATTGGTTCATGGCGCTATGAAAAGCCTGATATGTCACAATCGTTAATGCCTTCATCTCCTTTAAGTTTTGGGAAACGAGATCTGAAATCTTCTGTTCGTTCTCTAAAAAGGCTGTTTGGATCCTATCTACCCATTGTTCACGAATGGTGACAGTTGGAACCAAGACAAGGGCTGGGTTGCCAAAACGAGCGATCAGCTCGATACCAATGGTGGTCTTGCCGGACCCTGGTGCCGCCACTAGGTGAACATGGCCATCTGTTTGATAGTTCTGAAAACGATCTAAGACTTCCTTTTGGTACTTTCTCCATCTTCCTTTAAATTTTAAATCTAACATTTCTTTCACCATTATATCTCTTGACTTACTCCTTTAATTGTACCACACTTATATAAAAAGCAAGATAAGGAATCAAATTAGTCTTTATAAGAAAAATATGGTATAGTAGAACCATACTATCTATGAGGAGTTTACATGTCACAGGATAAGCAAATGAAAGCTGTTTCTCCCCTTCTACAGCAAGTCATCAATATCTCATCTATCGTCGGGGGAGTCGGCACCTTGATTTTCTGTATTTGGGCCTATCAGGCAGGAGTGTTACAGTCCAAGGAAACCCTATCGGCCTTTATCCAGCAAGCTGGGGTTTGGGGGCCACCACTCTTTATCTTTTTACAGATCCTACAAACCGTCGTTCCGATCATTCCGGGAGCTTTGACCTCAGTGGCTGGGGTCTTTATTTACGGCCACATCATCGGAACCATCTATAACTATATCGGCATCGTGATTGGCTGTGCCATTATCTTTTACCTGGTGCGTCTCTATGGAGCTGCCTTTGTCCAGTCCGTCGTCAGCAAGCGCACCTATGACAAGTATATCGGTTGGCTAGATAAGGGCAATCGTTTCGAGCGGTTCTTTATCTTTATGATGATCTGGCCTGTCAGTCCAGCTGACTTTCTCTGTATGCTGGCTGCCCTGACCAAGATGACCTTCAAGCGCTATATGATTATCATCATTCTGACCAAGCCCTTTACCCTAGTGGTTTATACTTATGGTTTGACCTATATTATTGATTTCTTCTGGCAGATGTTTTGAGAATAGAAAAATCCGTTTGGTTTCCCAAGCGGATGTTTTCTTTGTTTTATTTTGCGACACTCTTAGCAAGGACAAAGTTCCCAAGTGTGGCAGAACCATTTCCAGCAACTGCAGGTGTCACGATGTAGTCACGCACGTCTGGTACTGGTAGGTAGCCGTTGAGGAGAGCTGTGAATTTCTCACGCACACGATCCAGCATGTGTTGTTGGGCCATGACTCCACCACCAAAGACGATCACATCTGGGCGGAAAGTCACTGTAGCATTGACCGCAGCTTGAGCGATATAGTAGGCTTGAACATCCCAGACAGAACTGTTGAGTTCGATGTTTTCACCACGAACACCTGTACGAGCTTCCAAACTTGGTCCAGCTGCAAAGCCTTCCAAACAGCCCTTGTGGAAAGGACAAACACCGTTGAATTCTTTTTCAATATCCATTGGGTGTTTAGCTACATAGTAGTGACCCATTTCAGGGTGACCTGCACCACCGATAAACTCGCCACGTTGGATGACACCTGCACCGATCCCTGTACCGATAGTGTAGTAAACCAAGTTCTCGATACGGCCACCAGCATTGTTACGGGCAACCACTTCACCATAAGCAGAGCTGTTTACGTCTGTCGTGAAATACATGGGTACATTGAGGGCGCGACGGAGGGCCCCAAGCAAGTCTACATTTGCCCAGTTTGGTTTTGGAGTCGTTGTGATAAAGCCATAGGTTTTTGAGTTTTTGTCGATATCGATGGGACCAAATGAACCGACAGCAAGACCAGCAAGATTATCGAATTTTGAAAAGAACTCGATGGTTTTATCGATAGTCTCGATAGGAGTTGTTGTTGGAAATTGTGTTTTTTCCACAACATTAAAGTTTTCATCACCGACAGCACAGACAAACTTTGTACCGCCCGCTTCTAAGCTTCCGTATAATTTTGTCATGATAAACCTCTTGTTTTTATTTTCTTTATTATAGCATATTTTGAAAGTCTAGATTTCTCTATATTTTAGATTTTCCTCTGTAAATCTTACCATTCAAGCAAAAACGAACAAACATGTCATTTGTTCGTTTTGTTTTTAGATTTGATTTTGAAGAGGATTAGGCTTTCACTTCGATGATTGCGTCTCCCTTGACAACAGAACCGCTTGCAACTGGTGTCACAGAAGCGTAGTCTGCTGTGTTGGTTACGATAACCATTGTTGTATCGTCAAGACCTGCAGCAGCGATTTTGTTTGAGTCAAAGGTTCCAAGAATGTCACCAGCTTTAACCTTGTCGCCTTGAGCAACCTTTTGTTCAAATCCTTCACCGTTCATAGTCACCGTATCGATCCCAACGTGGATCAAGATTTCAGCTCCGTTAGCTGTCTTCAAACCGTAGGCATGTCCTGTAGCAAAGGCGATCGATACTTCTGCATCAGCTGGAGCATATACCACACCTTGGCTAGGTTTTACAGCGATTCCTTGTCCCATTGCACCACTTGAGAAGACTGGATCATTCACATCAGCAAGCGCTACGACATCACCAACGATAGGAGTTTGGATTGTTTCATTTTGAGGAGCTACTGGAATGTTACCAGTTGTTTCTTCTTGAACCAAGCGCTCTGTCGCCACTTCACTAGCAACTTCTTTTTCGTCCTCGTAACCAAACATGTAGGTAAGGGCAAAACCAAGAACGAATGATACAGCTACCATAAGAAGGTATTGGAACAATTGGCCATTCCCAACGTAAAGCATAGTACCAGGGATGATGGTGATACCATTACCAGTACCAGCAAGTCCAAGGATAGAAGCTAATCCACCACCGATAGCACCAGCGATCAATGAAAGGAAGAATGGTTTACGGAAGCGCAAGTTTACCCCGAAGATAGCAGGCTCTGTAATACCGAGGAAGGCAGAAAGAGCAGCTGGGAAAGCAAGTGTTTTCAGTTTAGGATTCTTCGTTTTAACACCAACGGCAACAGTTGCAGCCCCTTGAGCTGTCATCGCTGCAGTGATGATGGCGTTGAATGGGTTGGCATGGTCAGCAGCAAGCAATTGCACTTCAAGTAAGTTGAAGATGTGGTGTACACCTGATACGACGATCAATTGGTGAACCCCACCGATGACAAAACCACCGAGACCAAATGGCAAGCCAAGAATCGCTTTTGTTCCGAGAAGGATGTAGTTTTCAACAACGTGGAAGACTGGTCCGATGACAAAGAGTCCAAGGATAGACATAACCAAAAGTGTCACGAATGGTGTCACCAAAAGATCCAAGACATCTGGAACTACTTTGCGGAGACTTTTTTCAAACTTGGCTCCGACCACCCCGATGATGAAGGCTGGAAGAACAGAACCTTGCAAACCAACAACAGGAATGAAGCCAAAGAAGTTCATAGCTGTTACTTCACCACCTGATGCTACAGCCCAAGCGTTTGGAAGTGAGCCAGAAACCAGCATCATACCGAGGACGATACCAACAGCTGGATTTCCACCGAATACACGGAAGGTTGACCATACAACTAAACCTGGTAAGATGATGAAGGCTGTATCTGTGAGGATTTGGCTGTAAATGGTAACATCTTCTGGAAGTGTGATTCCAAGAGCGTTCAAGAGACCACGAAGACCCATGAAGAGACCTGTCGCTACGATAACTGGAATGATTGGTACAAAGACGTCACCGAAAGTACGGATAGCACGTTGGAACCAGTTTCCTTGTTTAGCAGCTTCTGCTTTCATATCTTCTTTAGAAGAGGTTGGCAAACCAAGTGCAACCACTTCGTCGTACATCTTGTTTACTGTACCTGTACCAAAGATGATTTGGTATTGGCCTGAGTTAAAGAAAGCTCCTTGAACTTTATCCAAGTTCTCAATCACTTCCTTCTTGATTTTCC
This sequence comes from Streptococcus oralis subsp. tigurinus, assembly GCF_002356415.1. NCBI lineage: Bacteria > Bacillati > Bacillota > Bacilli > Lactobacillales > Streptococcaceae > Streptococcus > Streptococcus oralis. Next base: position 449,650 of record NZ_AP018338.1, on the reverse strand, counting down.
CTTCATCTTTGACCATGACACGTAGACGAGTCGCACAGTGGGCCACACTGTTGACATTTTCACGTCCACCAAGGGCTTCGATGACCTTTTTTGCAATATCCTGATTGTTCATTTGCAAAAATCTCCTTATAAAATTTTGTTCTTGTTTGAAAGCGATTTTATTCGCCCTACGACTATTATTTTATCACGTTTCTAAAATATGTCAAGCGTTTTGCAGGATTTTTTATTTCCTTTCTTTTTTCTCTGATTATTTTTACTCGTTTTTGAGGGAAATTCTCTTTTTCCTCAAAAAATATCTTTAAACTTGAGGAATCAAGGTTTTTATTTACATTTTCTTTCATTTTTTCGTGAAAATTTGCCAGATTCCCTTTACTTGTTTTATGGCAATCGTTTGACATATTTTTCTTTTTTTTAACATAAAAGACTTGCTTTTTTTGCCGAAAACGTTTACTATTAATAATAGAATAGAACTTATGGAGGAAAGATAAAATGGAATGGACAACCGAGCGTCGTTATAGACCCTATGAAGATTGGACGCAAGAAGAAATTCAACATATAAAGGAAAAGATGGCACAATCTCCATGGCATACTCATTACCATGTTGAGCCTAAAATGGGGCTTCTCAATGATCCAAATGGCTTTTCTTACTTTGATGGCAAGTGGATTCTCTTTTACCAGAACTTCCCCTTTGGTGCAGCCCACGGTTTAAAATCTTGGGCACAGCTAGAAAGTGATGATTTGGTTCACTTTAGAGAAACTGGAGTCAAAATTTTGCCAGATACTCCATTGGATAGTCACGGTGCCTACTCTGGTTCTGCCATGCAGTTTGGCGATAACTTGTTCCTATTTTATACAGGAAATGTCCGTGATGAAAACTGGATTCGTCACCCATACCAGATTGGTGCTTTGATGGATAAAGATGGTAAGATTACGAAAATTGACAAGATCTTGATTGACCAGCCAGCAGACTCTACAGACCACTTTCGCGACCCACAAATTTTTAACTTTAAAGGTCAATATTATGCTATCGTCGGTGGACAGGACTTGGAGAAAAAAGGCTTCGTCCGTCTCTACAAGGCTGTGGACAATGATTATACAAACTGGCAAGCAGTTGGCGACCTTGACTTTGCTAACGACCGCACTGCCTACATGATGGAATGCCCAAATCTGGTCTTTGTAGGGGAGCAACCTGTCCTTCTCTACTGCCCACAAGGATTGGATAAGAGTGTTCTAGACTATGATAATATCTATCCAAACATGTACAAAATCGGGGCTTCCTTTGATCCTGAAAATGCCAAAATGGTAGATGTGTCTCCATTGCAAAATCTAGACTATGGTTTCGAAGCCTATGCAACGCAAGCCTTCAACGCTCCAGATGGACGTGCACTAGCAGTAAGTTGGCTTGGATTACCAGATGTTTCTTACCCATCTGACCGTTTTGACCACCAAGGAACCTTCTCATTGGTCAAAGAACTCACTATCAAAGATGGCAAACTCTACCAATATCCTGTCTCAGCCGTCAAAGAACTTCGTTCTTCTGAAGAAGTCTTCTCAAATCGTACTAAAACCAATAACACCTATGAACTGGAGCTCAACTTGGAGGCCAATAGCCAAAGCGAGATTATCTTGCTCGCTGACAAAGAAGGCAAGGGGCTTTCAATCAACTTTGACTTTGTCAATGGACAGGTGACAGTGGATCGTAGTCAGGCCGGTGAACAGTACGCCCAAGAATTTGGTACAACTCGTTCTTGCCCTATCAATAACCAAGCTACAACTGCCACTATCTTCATCGACAAGTCGGTCTTTGAAATTTTCATCAATAAAGGAGAAAAAGTATTTTCTGGTCGTGTCTTCCCACATGCGGACCAAAATGGTATCCTCATCAAATCTGGAAACCCAACTGGAACTTACTATGAATTAGATTATGGTCGCAAAACTAACTGATGTCGCAAAACTTGCAGGCGTCAGCCCCACTACCGTCTCACGGGTCATCAATAAAAAGGGGTATCTATCTGAGAAAACCATTCAAAAGGTTAATGAAGCCATGCGAGAATTGGGCTACAAACCCAACAATCTGGCTCGAAGCCTCCAAGGAAAATCTGCCAAGTTGATTGGACTTATTTTTCCCAACATCAGTCATGTCTTTTATGCGGAGTTGATTGACAAATTGGAACACCAACTCTTCAAAAATGGCTACAAGACCATCATCTGTAACAGCGAACACGACTCTGAAAAAGAACGGGAGTACATTGAAATGCTGGAGGCCAACCAGGTCGATGGTATCATTTCTGGAAGTCACAACTTGGGAATCGAAGACTACAATCGTGTGACGGCACCGATTATTTCCTTTGACCGAAACTTGTCTCCAGACATCCCTGTCGTCTCCTCTGATAACTACGGCGGCGGGTTCCTCGCAGCCCAAACCTTGGTCAAGACAGGCGCCCAGTCTATCATTATGATTACAGGGAATGACAACTCGAACTCACCTACTGGACTGCGCCATGCTGGTTTTGCATCGGTTCTCCCGAAAGCGCCTATTATCAATGTTTCGAGTGACTTTTCTCCCGTCCGAAAAGAAATGGAAATCAAGAATATCTTGACCCATCAGAAACCAGATGCGATTTTTGCTTCGGATGATTTGACAGCTATCCTGGTTATCAAAATCGCTCAAGAGCTGGGAATTTCTGTTCCTGATGAGCTCAAGGTCATCGGCTATGATGGGACCTACTTTATCGAGAACTACTATCCTCACCTGACAACGATTAAGCAACCTATGAAAGAGATTGCCCACCTCACTGTCGATCTCCTCTTGCAGAAGATTGAAGGCAAAGAGGTCGCGACAACTGGTTACTTCCTACCAGTCACCCTATTACCTGGAAAAAGTATTTAAGTACAAAAAACTCAGACGAATTCGTCTGAGTTTTTTTATGATCTTAAGTTTTCTAGATAGCGCTGGGCTGTCTCTAAGTTAAAGGTTTTATCTGCGATGAGTCGCTCAACGAGGGGAGCAACCTCGGACTCACTAGCACCTGCTAGGAGAGCTAGGGATTTGGCCTGCAATTTCATGTGGCCTTGCTGGATGCCCGTACTGACCAAGGCTTTGAGAGCCGCAAAGTTTTGGGCAAGACCGATGGACACGATAATCTGAGCTAATTCCTTGGCAGAAGGATTTCCTAGTAGTTCATGACTGAGAGCTACACGTGGGTTGAGACCGATAGAGCCACCCTTGGTCGCTACCGGCATGGGTAAGGTCATCTCACCGACCAATTCTTCTGTGTCCCTATCTAGACTCCATCGACTGAGACCTTGATAGCGCCCGTCTCGACTGGCAAAGGCATGGGCCCCAGCTTCGATGGCACGCCAGTCATTACCAGTGGCAATCAAAATTGCATCGATACCATTAAAAATCCCTTTATTATGGGTAGCCGCTCGGTAGGGATCAATCTGCGCAAACTGGCTAGCCAAGGCTATTTTCTCCGCAATTTCTCGTCCTTGGTCCCTTTGGGGACTCAAGTAGCGAAAGGCGATACGACAGCTTGCAGTCACCAGAGAATCGGTCGCGTAGTTGGACAGGATTCCCATGAGACTCTGTCCCTGACTGAGTTCTTCTAAGACTGGCTTCAAGGCTTCCAGCATGGTGTTGAGCATATTGGCTCCCATAGCTTCCTGGGTATCGACATGGAGATAGACAACGAGAAAGTCTGTTTCACCTTTGATCTGCTCTACATGCAAATCACGCGCCCCGCCACCACGTTTGACGATAGACGGATAGGCTTGATTGGCAAGTTCCAAGAGCTCCGCTTTCTTGCTGGCAATCTTCTCTTGCGCTAGCTCTGGATCAGTAACATGATAAAGTGCTACCTGACCAATCATCTGACGCTCATGTACTTGAGCAGTAAAGCCACCTGCTCGCTTGATGATTTTACTAGCATAGCTAGCCGCAGCAACCACTGAGGGTTCTTCTGTCACATAGGGAACTGTGTAGTCCTGACCATTCACCACAAGATCTGGAATGACGGAATAAGGTAGAGAGAATGTTCCCACCACATTCTCACTCAGCTGGTCTGCAACTGCCAAGCTGACTTGTTCATCCTGCTCCAGACTGGTCTGTTTTTCAGGACTAAGGAGCGCCTGAGCTTTCAGTAACTCAAGGCGCTCATGGTATGACTTTTTAGAAAATCCATTCCAACTTAACTTCATTATTTTTCAACCTTGCTATAACGGCGTTGGTGGTCGAGAATTTCAACCAAGGCATAGTCTTGATGTTCATAGCCTGCAAATTGGGCTGAACCAGACTCATCCAACTCCACCTCTTCGAAGAAGACTTTTTCATAGTCTGCAACAGACAATGCTGTACGTTGCTTGAGTTTGGTCAAACGATCCTTATCAAGGTAGGCCTCATAGCCTTCAACCAGTTCTCCACTAAAGAACTCTGAGACCGCTCCACTTCCGTAACTGTAGAGGACAATTTTATCTCCAGCCTTCAAATTCTCTGCATTTTCCAAAAGGGAGAGAAGCCCAAGGAAGAGGGAACCTGTGTAGATATTCCCAATCATCTGACTGTAGAGAATGGACTTATCAAAGTTTTCTTGCAGACTATCCTTCTTTTCCTGAGACAAAGTCTTATCCATCATCTTGCGCAAGCCTTTTAGGGCTAATTTGGGATAAGGCAAGTGGAAGCAGATAGCCGCAAAGTCATCCATAGTCCAGTCATAGCGTTTCTTGTATTCATCCCAAGTCGTCGTAAGACTGTCAAGATATTGCTGAGTTGAGTACAAGCCGTTTACATAAGGAGTAGTTGAATAGTTCGGACGCCAGAAATCCATAATATCACGCGTTTGGGCAACGTTATCATTGTTAAAGGCCATGGTACGCGGATTTTGCGTAATCAGCATCGCCACACTCCCAGCTCCCTGAGTTGGTTCACCTGGAGTCGCTACACCATACTTGGCAATATCGCTGGCGATGACCAAGACCTTGGACTCTGGAGAATTTTCCACATGCAACTTGGCATAATGGAGGGCAGCTGTTGCTCCGTAACAAGCTTCTTTGATTTCAAAACTGCGAGCGAAAGGCTGGATACCTAATAGACCGTGAACAAAGACCGCCGCTGCCTTACTCTGGTCAATCCCTGACTCGGTCGCCACGATGACCATGTCAATTTCTTCTTTTTCTTTATCTGTCAAAATAGAGTTGCTTGCACTGGCAGCTAAGGTGACAACATCCTCAGTCAATGGTGCAATGCTAATTTCGTTTAATAAGAGACCCTTACTATATTTATCCGGATCAACTCCTCTTGCTTCTGCTAGGTCTTGTAATTTCAAGACATATTGACTGGTTGCAAAACCAATCTTATCAATACCGATTGTCATATTTACCTCTGTTTTTTCATTCATTGTAAAAAATCGTTCTATTCTATTTTATCACAAATAGGAACAAATGAGAGAAAAAAGACCTGATTCAACAAATCAAGTCTTTGCTTTGACAGCATTAGGAGGATATGCCTCGCTGTTTTCGGATATAGTAATAAAGCTTCAGAATCACTGTTCCACTGGCCATCCCGATAGAAATGACTAGAGCCAACATAACTACTAGTGTTGCACTGGTAAGGGCATGACTGTAATCACCTGTCACAAAGAAAGCTGTCGTTCGATAGGATAGATAACCTGGCACCAAGGGAGCAAGAATGGCCAAGACAAAGACCACTGCTGGCGTCTTATAGACAATACTTAGAATCTGGCTGATGCAAGAACCAACCACCGCTGCGATAAAGGTCGCAACAATAACATTGGTTGGTTCTTTAAGTACAAGATAGAGGAGCCAGACACCCATTCCCAGAACACCACCAGGTAGGAGCATAGAGCGTTGAACATTCAGTACGATTAGAAAGGTGATAATGGCGAGTAAACTCGCTACTGCTTGGAGTAAAATACTTGTTAGAGTCATCTTATGTCATCAAAACTAGGGCGACGGAGGTACCGGCCCCTAAAGCGAGGGTAATGAGCAGGGATTCAAACATCTTGCTCATACCAGAGTTGATATGGTTGGTCATGATATCCCGAACTGCATTTGTCAGAGCAATCCCTGGAACAAAAGGCATGACGGCTCCCGCTATGATCAAGTCTGCCGTCGAAGGAAATCCTGTATAGCGGGCCCAGAACTGGGCAATCAAGCCAAAAACAAAGGCTCCCGCAAAGGCGGTTACAAAAGGAATGCGGACAAACTTCTCTACATAGAGAGAGAAAGCAAAACCAAGCAAGGTCGCAATGGCCGCACCAAAAGCATCATAGGTATTCCCCCCGAACATAATCGAGAAAAAAGGGGCACTGAGAGTTGCTGCAATAGTCACTTGGAACTTGGTATAAGGAAGGGGTTGATTGCCGATTTCTTTGAGCCTTGTAAAGGCTGTAGAAAGATCAATCTGGCCACCTACAAGTTCTCGAGATACTTGGTTGACATCACAAACTTTTTCGATGTTGTAGGAGGAAGAAGTTACTCGTTTCATACGAGAAATATTGGTATTCTCAATAGAAAAGAAAATAGCTGCTGGCATGGCAAGAACGTTACAATCCACTATTCCCTGTGAATGAGCGATACGGATCATGGTGTCCTCAACCCGATAAATCTCCGAACCGCTTTTTAAGAGAATGGTTCCAGCTAACATAATGACATCAATAACGGCGTTCAACTCTCTCGATTCGTCCATTTTCTCCTCCTTTTCTGCTTCCTATATTTTATCACAAAAATCAATGAAAAAAAATCTTTGTCATGAAATCATGACAAAGATTCGTTTAATCTCGAGAACTTTCACGCGTTCCTTCACTATTTGATTGACTAGTTGAAGGAGTGTTTCCTTGTTGGTTCCCCTGATTTGGAGTTGAAGAAGAACTTTGGTTCCCACGCTGTGCAGAATTAGAAGATGAAGTTGACGGTGGTGTTTTCGGTTTGTAGATGGAAAGTTTGATACGCGTGCTAGCAAGGTCAACCTTTTCACCCGCTTTTGGTGTTTGATCTACAACTGTACCTTCTGCTGTGCCTTCAGGAGCAGTCGAAACTTCGACAACCTCAATATTGGCCTCTTTTACACCGACAATCTGAGTTAAATTATTCTTTGTAAATTCGAGACTTGAACCAATATAACTTGGCATAGAAACACTTGTTACTTTCTTAGCAACCGTTAAAGTAATTGTGCTGGCTTTTGAAAGATCATAAGTCGTACCTGCCGCAGGACTTTGTCTGAGAATGGTTCCAGGTTCGCTTTCGCTGGATTCCTCCTCTTCCATCTTGATTAGATTCTCAGGAACCTTCTTCCCCTTGAGTTCAGCTACGACATCCGTATACTTGCGTCCGACGTAATTACTCAATTGGAAGGATTTCTTACCAGAAGAAACAATCAAATTAACCTTAGTTCCTTCTTTTCGGTCGCTGCCAGCTTCAGGATCGGTTCGAATAACGCGTCCTTCTGCTACGGTATCGCTGGCCTCTGACTTTTCTTCACCAGCTTCAAACTTAGATTTTTTGAGTGCTTCTTTAGCCTCTGCAACGGTTTGTCCAGCCACATCAGGAATGGGAATCGTTGCAGGTGTTCTAGACAAAATCCAGATTAAAGAGGCCGCAACCAACAGAAGACTAGCTAAAAGAATCATATAGCGAGCCTTAAACTTCCGCTTTTTAGTTGGCTTTTGCGTAGGTGCTTGCTCTGGGGTTAATTTCTTTAACTGAGGACGTTCCTCCTGCGCCGGAGCTTTTGGAATCGAGGTCAATGTACTTTGTGGGACTTTAGGTAAAGTCTTCGTATCCGCCTTACTCGCATCGTCAAAGACCAGTTTCGGTTCATTCCGACGATTATAAGACAAGCTAGTTGACAAGTCCACATACATTTCTGAAACAGACTGATAGCGATCAGACAATTTCTTAGCAGTTGCCTTGATGACAACATTTTCCAAAGCCTGAGGGACAGATGGGTTTTCAGCTATGACGGACGGAAGTGGCTTCTGGAAATGCTGAAGGGCAATCGTAACCGCACTATCCCCATCATAAGGGATATGACCCGTCAGCATTTCATAGAAGATAATTCCCATTGCATAGATATCACTCTGGAAGGTCGCTTTTGAACCACGCGCTTGCTCAGGTGACAAATAATGAACCGAACCCAGCATCGAGTTGGTCTGGGTCAGACTCGTCTCTGCAAAGGCCACTGCAATCCCAAAGTCAGTAACTTTAGCAGTTCCATCTGGCGTCAAGAGGATATTTTGAGGTTTCAAATCTCGGTGAACAATTCCTCTAGCATGGGCTAAACGCATAGCCAAAAGAATCTGTCCCATAATCCGAACCGCCTCTTCATTTGAAAGAGGATAGTGTTCTTTGATATACCGCTTGAGGTCAAGTCCTGCTACGTATTCCATAGCTAGGTACTGTTGGCCATCTTCCTCACCGATATCTGTTATCCGAACGATATGAGGATGGTCCAGATCCGCCATAGCCCTCGCTTCCCGCTGGAAACGTGCCACAGCAATCGGGTCCGTCTGGTAGTTGGTCCTCAGGACCTTAACTGCCACTTCTTCCCCATCTAGGATCAAATCCTTGGCCAAGTAAACATCTGCCATGCCTCCTCGACCAATCTGCTTGACAATCCGATACCGCCCGGCAAAAATCTTGCCGATTTGGATCATTCTGCCGCCTCCTCGTTCATGTAAACAAGGGCAACCGTAATGTTGTCTAAACCTCCTGCATTGTTAGCGAAGCGAATGAGGGTTGCCGCCTTGTCTGCTAGGGAAATATCGCTGGTTACGATATCATAAATCTCGCCAGCCGAAATCATATTGGTCAAGCCATCACTGTTGAGTAGGAGATAATCCCCAGACTCCAGTGTAATCATTCCAAAATCGGGTTGAATTTCATCTTTTTGTCCGATAGACTGGGTGATGATATTCTTTTGAGGGTGAGTTTCTGCCTCTTCTGGAGTCAATTGACCAGCTTTGAGCAATTCATTAACCAAGGAATGGTCACTCGTCAACTGGTGGTATTCTTCTCCACGAATCAAACCGATACGAGAATCTCCAATGTGAGCATAGATAGCTTGGTTGTCAATAAACGCAACAGCTTCTAGCGTTGTTCCCATGCCTCTATATGCTTCGTCCTGACCTAGTTGATGAATTTTTTGATTTTCAATCTCTAGGTAGTGGGCAAACCACTCACGAACTTCATTGACTGAGTTAATTTGAGTATCTACCCAATCCACACCGAGGTCTGTGACTGCCATCTCACTAGCGATATTTCCTGCACGGTGTCCTCCCATTCCGTCAGCCAAGATGATCATAGTGCGTCCTGCTCGGTTGACAAAGTGATTGACATAGTCCTGATTATTTGTCCGTTTCTGACCAACATCTGTTAATAATGCTATTTCCATTGTGTCAGTTCCTTCCTATTCTGATATCTTGCGAAATTGGCTGATAAAGAATCCATCACTTCCATACAATTCAGGAGTAATCAGGATGCAGCCATCTTTCAGGATATCTTTGCATTCGTGTTCTAGTTTAACCTGCTCGAACTCGGGGTGACTTTCTAAAAACGCCTCAACGACTTGAAAGTTCTCCTCAGAGACAATAGTACAGGTACTATACGTTATTATACCACCTTTTCGTAGCGTTTGACAAACACTACCTAATATTTCCAGCTGAATTTCCTGTAAGGACGTGAAATCTGCCGTTTCCTTATTGTATTTGATGTCTGGTTTACGACGCAAGAGTCCAATCCCAGAACAGGGAGCATCTACCAAAATCTTATCAAAAGAGTCCTTTTCAAAAAACTCATGCACCTTTCTGGCATCCAATTTTTGCGTTTGCACTTGATCTGCCACACCTAAACGCTCCGCATTTTCTTGGATCAAGTCCAACTTATGGTCATAAAGATCCAAAGCCGTCACCTTACCGGATGTGAGGTAAGAGGCCATATGGGCTGTTTTTCCACCCGGAGCGGCACAGGCATCTAGGACCTGTTCATCACCTTGTAGATCAAGAGTCGGAGCAACTAGTTGACTGGATTCATCTTGGATGGTTATAGCCCCTTCTGCGAACAAATCATGTCCTGCAAAGTGGCCTTGCTCCTTGACCAGACCAGTGGCCGCTAAAGGGGAATCGGTCGCCTCTAACAAAGCTTTGATTTCCTCTTTTCGGCTCAAATCGGCTACACGAATACTGGCTTTGTTGCGCACCAAGAGACTTTCAAAGATGGCTTGTGCTCGCTCTTCACCGTATTCTTCCTTGAGTTTAGACACGAGCCAAACTGGGAGAGAATAGGCAATGGAATCACGCTTGTTTTTGCGTTTGATGCTGTCAATATCTGGCCAACCTTCTCGCAAGATACGACGAAGGACGGCGTTGACCAATTTTTCACTGCCTTTTTTACGGGCTTTGGCTAGCTCTACCGCTTCATTGACTACAGCGTGATTAGGAATCTTATCCAGGTACCGAAGTTGGTAGGCGCTCAGAAGGAGCAGGATATAGAGCCAGTTATCTAGCTTGTCCCGATCTTCGATAAAGTGGGATAGGTACCATTCCAGGGTGAGTTTTCGGGCTACCGTTCCGTAGACAATCTCTGTCACCAAACCATTATCTGCTACTGAGAGTTGACTCCCCTTGAGGTGTTTGTTTAAAGCAATATTTGAGTAGGCTTGGTTGACTAGAACATCCTCTAGCACTGCTAGAGCTAGACTTCTAGCCGTTTCTACTTTAGTCACCAAATCGTTCTCCTACTGTCAATGTGCGTCCAACACCGTTGAGGAAGGAAGCAATGTCCATCTTAGGCTTACCAGCTGGCTGCACTTGCTTGAGAGACAGAGCACCTTCAGCTGTTGCGACAATCAATTCCTTCTTGCCAATAGACAGAATCTCACCTGGAGCTCCCTGACCTTCTACTGGCAGGGCTTCATAAATCTTAAAGCGATCACCCTTGAGAAAAGTGTGAGCAACAGGCCATGGATTCATGCCACGTATTTGGTTGAAGAGTTGACGATTGGTTTTAGTCCAATCGAGTTTCTCTTCTTCTGGCTTAATATTTGGCGAGAAAGTGACTTGACTAGGATCTTGTGGTTCAGGTTGGATTTCTCCTGCTAGGTAGCCAGGTAGCGTATCCAAAAGCAAATCGCGACCAACGATTGCCAATTTTTCAAACAAGGTTCCGACATTGTCCTCATCTGTGATGGGAATACTGCGACGGGAAATCATATCTCCTGCATCCATTTCCTTAACCATCTCCATAATGGTCACACCAGCTTCCTCATCCCCTTGAATCAAGGCGTAATGAATGGGGGCGCCACCACGGTGTTTTGGAAGAAGGGAGGCGTGAACGTTGACCGCAAAGTTCATGCTATCAAGAAGTTTACTTGGGAGGAACTGCCCAAAAGCAGCGGTCACAATCCCATCCGCCCCTAGCTTCATAATGGCTTCCATCTCTGGACTTCCAGATAATTTTTCAGGTTGGTAGATAGGAAGGCCTGCTTCTTTGGCAGCCTGCTTGACTGGGGTTTCTTGGATTACTTTTTTACGACCGACAGCGCGATCTGGCTGGGTCACAACAGCTAGAATCTCGTAACGGTCATCTGATAACAACCCCTTCAAAACTGTTGCTGAAAAGTCGGGTGTCCCCATAAAGATTAGTTTTGTCATTTCTTCTCCTTCTTATAAAAATTGCTGCGGCTCATGGTCAATACTGAGACGAAGCTCGCTATTTTCCCGTTCTTGAGTCAAGGCCAAGACCTGGTTGAGAGTCGGTCCCAGCTCATCTTCTAAACGGTATTTAATTAAAATCTGGTAATGATAAAGGTTGTGGGTACGGGCGATGGGTTTTGGCGTTGGTCCAAGGATTTTACTAGTTTCCGATAAACCTGAGCGCAAAATCCCCATAACTTCATAGGCACGTTTGACAACCTCTTCTTCTTTCTTGTGAGAGAGGGTAATCCCAATCGTAAAATAATAAGGCGGATAGCCGAGTTGGCGCCTAATACTCATTTCATAGGCGTAAAAACCTTCATAGTCCTGTTCCTTGGCAAAACGAATGGCATAGTGCTCCGGATTGTATGACTGGATCAAGACCTGCCCTGCTTTTTCCGCACGACCTGCACGGCCTGCCACCTGGGTTAAGAGTTGGAAGGTTCTCTCAGAAGAACGGAAATCAGGCAAGTTTAGGGCCGTGTCCGCATTAAGTACTCCGACTAGGGTCACATTGGGAAAATCCAAGCCCTTGGCAATCATCTGAGTTCCCAGCAAGATATCTGCTTCCCCTCGGCCAAACTGGTCAAGAAGAGCTTGGTGACTGCCTTTCTTACGGGTCGTATCCACATCCATCCGTAGAATGCGAGCCTGAGGAAAGAGTTCTGCTAGCTCATCATAAGCCTTTTGAGTCCCTGTCCCATAGTAACGAATACTGTGGCTCTGACAATTTGGACAGACATGAGGAATTCCTTTGGAAAAGCCACAGTAATGGCAGTTCATGGTCTTGGTATCCATATGCAGGGTGAGAGAAATGTCACAGTTGGGACAAGTATCCACCGTCCCACACTCCCGACACATGACAAAGCTAGAATAGCCCCGACGGTTGAGCATGAGGACTACCTGCTCTTTTTTATCCAAGCGTTCTTGGATGGCTTCTAGCAAAGGGGGCGTAAAGTTTGACGTCTCATTCTGCCCGATATAGTCCCGAAAGTCAATCACTTGAACCTCAGGAATAGTGGCTAAAGGATTGGCCCGTTGGGTCAGACGTAAGTGTTGATAGACGCCTTTTCCAGCCCGCGCACGGCTCTCTAAGCTCGGTGTTGCCGAACCAAGGACTAGGGCTGCTTGATTGTACTGAGCCCGTAAAATGGAGACCTCTCTAGCATGATAACGGGGATTGCTGTCTTGCTTATAGCTAGCTTCATGCTCTTCGTCGATAATTATAACACCTAGATTTTTCAAAGGAGCAAAGATAGCTGATCGAGCGCCAACAACAACTTGGGCATCGCCACGCTCAACCTTGCGCCATTCGTCGTACTTTTCACCATTGGACAGGCCCGAGTGAAGAATAGCCACTTTCTCACCAAATCGAGCAATAAAACGCTCCGTCATTTGTGGCGTCAGAGAAATCTCAGGAACCAGTAAAATAGCTGTCTTCCCCTTGTCCAAGGCTCCTTGGATGATCTGTAAGTAAACCTCCGTTTTCCCACTTCCTGTAATCCCTTGAAGGAGGAATGGAGGCTGTTGACTACCAATAGCACTGACAACGGCATCGCGAGCTTGTCTTTGCTCTGGGTTCAGAGACAAAGGCTGACTGGCCTCAATGCCTTCGAAATAAGCAGCTGAGCGTTGCACTTCCTTTTGGACTAGGGTTAGAGCTCCTTGTTCCACAAAAAAATTGACTTGCTCGCGTGAGTAGGACTCTAACAAACTAGCCAGAGGAGCACTCTTAGGATGAGACAGCAAATAGTCTCTCAGCTCTGCCTTTTTCTTAGCACGCGCAGAAATCTCAATCTGCTCTAGTCGAGTAGCATCAATCTCATACCAAGACTGGGTCTTGACCTTCTTTTGATCGACTGCCTGGTATTCTAAGCGGAGCAGCCCTTTTCTGGTCAAGCGCATCATTTCTGCCTGTTTGGCAAGGTCTAGAGAAGAAAAGGCTAGCGAATCTTCTGAACCAAACAGACGCTCTCGGTCTGCCTGACTCAGACCTTCCAGAGGATAGAGAATCTTATCATAACTGGAGCTTAAAAATCCAGGCAACATGGCTTTTAGAATGGAGATTTTGTAAGAAAAGACAGACTTGCGTAACTCCTCAGCCAGCCAGAGTTGCTCTTGAGTGAGAACAGGGGAAAAATCCAGCACCTCTGCAATCTCCTTCAAGTCCTGATTGGCAGCTTCTTCATCCGACTGGGACTCCAAGCCAAGCACAATTCCTTGGATCAAGCGATTGCCTTTGCCAAAAGGAACATGGACCCGCATACCGACTTCCAGCATCTCTACAAATTCCTCTGGGACCTTATAACTATAGGGCTGGTCTGTCTGCATCAGGGGAACATCCACGATAATCTTTGCTATAACCATCTTCTCACCTCCTTCTTGTCAGTAAATTCTTGCAATAGAAAAAATAAGATTGAGTCCCCCCAACCTTAAATTTTTTCACCATCTTCTTTTTCTTTAGCGATTTGCTCTTTGATTTTCTTTTCTTCTTCTTCTCTGCGGCGTTTTTCTTCTTCGATACGGAGACGAACCGCTTCGCGTTTTCCTTCTGGATCTGGGTGAATGGTTACATTTCCAGACTCGATTTCTTCCAAAGCACGAAGAGTTGATTTTTCAGACTTAAACTCTTGAGTTGCTGGCGCACCGGCCTCTAGTTCGTGGGCGCGTTTTGCTTCCAAGATTACGAGTGAATATTTTGATGGTACCTTGTCGAGCAAGGTATCAATAGAGGGTTTTAACATCATTTGCTTGTACCTGTTTCCTATAGTTTATCGAGTAGTTGGAGATTTTGGCAACATCTCCTGGTAGTGACCAATGACACGGTCCACACGGAAGTGTTCTGCTTCGATCACACGCTTGACACGTTCAGCAGCGAGGGGCACCTGATCGTTGACAATGGCATAATCATACTCACGCATGAGGGCAATTTCTTCCTTGGCTTTTTCGATTCGTTGGGCAATCACTTCAGCGCTATCTGTTCCACGACCTACCAAACGGTCTTGCAATTCATCCAAATCTGGTGGCGTTAGAAAGATAAAGACAGCATCTGGAACCTTTTTCTTAACCTGAAGGGCTCCTTGGACTTCAATCTCAAGGAAGACATCGATTCCCTTATCTAGGGTTTCGTTGACATAGGTCAAAGGAGTTCCATAGTAGTTACCGACATATTCTGCATATTCCAACATCTGACCTTGACGAATCAGCTCTTCAAACTCTTCACGAGTACGGAAGAAATAGTCCACTCCGTCCACTTCACCAGGACGTTGCGCACGTGTCGTCATCGATACAGAGTATTGAAATTGATTCTCAGAACTCTCAAAAATCTCTCTTCTAACCGTTCCTTTCCCAACTCCTGAAGGACCAGAAAAAACGATTAGCAAGCCTCGGTCTGCCATTATGTCTCCTTTAGTTAGTCTGTGAAATAAAGTAAAATTTCTCTCGGATACTGATGATAGCGTCAGTGATCCTTCTACAGTCTTTCTATCTAGTGTAACAAAAAAGCAGTAATATTTCAACTGCTCTTTCTTATTTATTTAGCATAATCTACTGCACGAAGTTCGCGGATCACGGTTACTTTGATATTTCCTGGGTAATCGAGATTATTTTCAATTTTCTCACGAACTTTGTGAGCCAAGATTGTGACCTTGTCGTCCTTGATTTGTCCTGGATTAACCATGATACGGATTTCACGTCCTGCTTGAAGAGCAAAGCTATTTTGCACTCCTTCAAAGCCATTGGCGATTTCTTCCAAATCATGGAGACGTTTGATATAGCTTTCAAGAGATTCACTACGAGCACCTGGACGCGCTGCACTCAAGGCATCTGCTGCGGCAACGATCACTGCAATGACGCTTTCGGCTTCGACATCGCCGTGGTGGCTAGCAATGGTATTCACCACAACTGGGTGTTCCTTGTACTTACGAGCCAATTCCGTACCAATCTCAACGTGGCTACCTTCAACCTCGCGGTCAATAGCTTTCCCAATGTCGTGAAGGAATCCAGCACGACGGGCAAGAGCTGCATTTTCACCAAGTTCACTGGCGATGATACCAGATAGCTTAGCAACCTCAATCGAATGACTCAAGACATTTTGTCCATAAGAAGTACGGAACTGCAAACGTCCCATGATCTTCATCAAGTCTGGATGGAGGTTTGGCGCACCAATCTCATAGGCAGCAGCCTCACCGTATTCACGGATTTTATTGTCAATCTCCTGACGGTTTTTCTCCACCAATTCCTCGATACGAGCTGGGTGGATACGGCCATCCTTGAGCAACATTTCCATGGTCATACGAGCAATTTCACGACGAATCGGATCAAATCCTGACAAGGTTACCACTTCTGGCGTGTCGTCAATGATGACATCTACCCCTGTCAAACTTTCAAAGGTACGAATATTACGTCCTTCACGACCGATAATGCGTCCCTTCATGGTATCGTCTGGTAGGTGAACTGTAGAGTTTGTTGACTCTGCTACATAGTCACCAGCGATACGCTGCATAGCCTGAACCAAGATATCTTTCGCAATCTTGTCTGAACGTTCCTTGACCTCTTGCTCTGCCTCACGAATGCGGCTAGCAATTTCCTTGGTCAAATTTTCCTCTGTCTGAGCCAAGATAATATCTCGAGCCTCAGTTTGGGAAAGGGAACCGATACGTTCCAGTTCAGCTTCTTTTTGTCTTTCGACTTCCTCTAATTGCTCTTCACGTGCATCAAGGTTTTTTGCTCTATCAGAAATACTTTGTTCTTTTTGTTCAAGTGTTTTTTCTTTGTTCGTCAAATTGTCGTCCTTACGGTCAAGGCTCGTAGCTCTCTCCGTCAAACGACTTTCAATTTGCTTGAGCTCCTGACGTTCTGACTTAAATTCAGCGTCCACTTCTTCACGGTATTTTCTGGCTTCCTCTTTGGCCTCCAATAGTGCTTCTTTTTTAAGAGACTTGCTTTCGCTCTTGGCTTCATTTAGCAATAAATCCGCTTCGCGCTCAGCTTGTCCTCGTAAATTAGTTGCTTCTTGTTCAGCATTTAGAAGCATCAACTCTGCAGCCTCTTGAGATGATTTCATCTTAGCTGAGATGCTGACATATCCAATGACTAAACCAATGATGACGGCAAAAACAGCAATCGCAAGTGTCATGATTTCCATGTTTTTACCTCATTAAATTCGTTTATCGAATGACATACATTCCTTAATATTCTATCATAAAAAACCGATTTTCACAAACCCAAATTGAAGAGTTTTGTGTGAATTTTAGGTGAAAGTTCTGAAATCGCCAAACAAACTTTCTAACACTTAAAAATGACATTTTCATTAAAACATACAATAAAAAGCCTACCTTTCAGTAGACTTAGTTTGATTCTATTCTAATCGGCACTCTGCCAAAATTCTGTTCTGCTATACTTGGCTGTCCTAGTTGGTAAATCTGATCTGCCTTTTGAGTCATGGCATCCCATGGTTCTTTGCCAATTCGGCTGACTAGACGGACCTGCTCTTTCAGAGACTTGAGGTGTTGTCTGCCTTTTTTGGTAAAGCCAAGGACATGGATGGCTTCTGGCAAGTCGCTTTCTCTGGCCTGCACCAAAATATAAGTCAAGAGGCGTCTGACACGCGCCTTGGTGTAGCGTTTGGTGGCAACT
The DNA here is from genome assembly GCF_002356415.1 of Streptococcus oralis subsp. tigurinus. Classification (NCBI taxonomy): domain Bacteria; kingdom Bacillati; phylum Bacillota; class Bacilli; order Lactobacillales; family Streptococcaceae; genus Streptococcus; species Streptococcus oralis. Next base: position 432,305 of record NZ_AP018338.1, on the reverse strand, counting down.
GCCTCGACCAATTCGTCCAGAGACTGGGCTGTTTTGATAGCTTCCTTGATACGCACTGCCATTTCTTGATTGACCTGATAGATGGTCGTTAGGTCTGGATTTGACAAGATTTGATAGCGGAGAAATGGAAAATAGTCATCCCAGCTCACCTTACTCGCCTGCTCAAAGAGAGCAACAGAAGGCATAAAGCGTTCTAAGAAATCTTGGTCTGATAGGTGCTGACGGAGGGCTGTCGCCGAGGCAAAGTCCACCTCCTTGTCCACAGAATGATAGCCAGCCCCCTGACGCTGAATCGGATGGAGTTTGATTCTACGTCCCGCAACCGCCTTGGCATAGGCTAAAGCTAGAACATGATTGGGTGTATTGCCTGAAAAATCAAGACCTGCAAATTCCTTCCACATGGCTTGGGTTTTCTGGGGATAGGAAAGGGAATCAGGCAGATTTTCCACAAAATTCTCCATCTCAGTACCTTGCTCTGTGTATAAGTCAGCAATTTTCTGATAATCCAGAACTTCCTCTGTCCCGAAAGCTATGCTATCAATACCTAACCGCGCCAAGATATCCACAGCCCCTTGACCGAAGAAATCTGCCGCCTGAACACTGACTAAAAAGGGCAATTCCACTACCAGATCCGCTCCATTTTCCAGTGCCATGCGAGCCCGTGTCCACTTGTCCACAATAGCAGGCTCTCCACGCTGCATGAAATTCCCAGACATGGCAACGATTTTCAGTCCCTTCGCCTGATCCAGCAGGTATTTATGCCCATTATGAAAAGGATTAAACTCCGCGATAATACCTGTGATGGTCATAATGTTCTCCTACTTCTGCGCGACAAAAAACCAACGGGTGCTGGTTTCTGTCGGCTCCTTGTCCTCAAAGTCCGCATAGAGTTTGAAAGACTTGAAGCCGGCCTGTTCCAGCAAGATATCATAGGTCAAGACTTCATATGTACGCTCCTCATGCACTTCATCGTGGCGACTAAAGGAACCGTCCGCTTCCTTAACAAAGAAAGTCAACTCATGCACGATGGAGTGAGGAGCTTCGTCCTCATAGGTGTCCCAAAGCATGGCAAAATCTTCCGCATTTTCATGATAAGAATAGCCTGGAAAAACCTCATCCGTCTGGTAGGTTGAATGCACGTCAAAGATAAAGACTCCGTCTTCATTGAGGGCATTATACACTTCCTTAAAGACATCCCCTACTTCCACCTCATCCTGCATGTAGCAGATAGAGTCAGAGTAACACGTGACAAAGTCGTATTGACCTGCCTTGGATAAATCCAGCATATTGCCTTCAATAAAATCAATCTTTTGCTTGGATGAAGCCGCTCTCTTCTCCGCAATCTTCAACATATCCGCGCTTAAATCAAGTCCAGTCACATCAAAACCAGCCTGAGAAAAGCGGACAGACTGGATGCCTGTTCCACAAGCCAGCTCCAAGAGTTTCTTTCTCTCCTTGGTCTTTGGCAAATGACGGAGGGAAAAATCCGTCCATTTATCGTATAAACTATCGTCCATCACAGCATCGTAAACAGCCGCAAAGGTTTCATAAGTCGCCATAATTAAGATACAAAGAGCGTTAAAAGCAAGGAGAAAATAGGAAACTTTCTGCTGTATCGTCAGATACAAAGGAAGTTACTCTTTTTCTCGCAGCTTTTAGCTCGTGTTCAGTTTCGAGATGAACAAAACACGACGCCCTTTACCTTTCTATCAATTTTTCTAAAATAAGCAAATAAACCCAGTTGACTGCAACTGAGTTCATCTACTAGGCCAAGGCTTCTGAAATATCTACAGAAGCCGCCTCATGCCATAGTTTTTCTAGGTTATAGTGGGCACGCATTTCTTCTGAGAAGATATGCACAACGACACCACCTAGGTCTAGCAAAACCCAGCCTCCAGCTGCATCGCCTTCAACATGACTGCCTTTAAAGCCTGCTTGAGCTACTTTTTCACGGATATTTTCAGCGATAGCGTCCAACTGACGGCTATTCATCGAGCTCGTGATGACAAAGTAGTCCGTCACGCTGGTCAAATCTTTTACGTCAAGTGCAAGGATATCCTCCGCACGTTTCTCATCAGCCGCTTTCACGACTAGTTCTAGTAATTCTTTTTCGTTCATTTAGTCCTCTTTCTAGAAAATATGTTTGTAATCTAGGACATCTGCAAAGCGCCCCACCCAAATGTCCTCATAAAATTCATTTATCGTTTCTGCTGGAATGTCATTCCCATCAAACGTTGTGCAAGTTCCTTCTGGAATAATAAGCTGATAGCCATATTCAAAGGCAACCTTGACAGAGGTATCCACACAATATTCTGTCTGCATACCACATAAAACTAATTTTTCAATTCCCTGTTTATCCAAGTATTCTTTTAAACCAGTTTCTTTGAAAATACTGTTATACTTCTTCTGAAAGACCTTTTCATTAGGTTTTCGATTTAAAAGCTCAGATAACTGCCAATCTTCTGATGTTTGAGCTTCAGAGTCCTCAATATGTTGAACATAGATAATTTCGATATTCTTGCTTCTAGCCTGGTTTTGTAAATAAGAAATTTTTTCCAATAGACTATTTGTCTGAAAACCGGTTTCCACTAAAATATTCTGAACATCAATGATTATAAAAGCCGTCCTCATTTAGTCCTCTTTCAAATAGTGCACAAAGGCGTTATAGGTTTCAAGGGTTTGGGGATAGATGGGAAATCCCTGATGAGCTAAATGCTCCACGGTACGAGCTGTTTCGTAGGCCACTGCCTTATTGAGCGATAGCTCCGCAATTTCACGCGCCACATCCACTCCTGGAAAGGCACGATTGTGCTCGATATAATCTGCGACGTAGATGACTTTATCTAGATCGGTCATCTGACCAGCTCCGACTGTATGGATTTCAATAGCTCGCAGGATTTCTGGATCATGCAAATCCAAATCTTCCTGAATCTTGTAGATGCCAACCATACCATGCCAGACATTATTGCCCCAGTTTTTGAGATCAGTGTCTAGCTGATGACGGTCAATCAAGTCTAGAAATTCCTGATCTGACAGCTTTTTAGCATAATCATGAAGAAGGCCTGCTAGACCAGCTTTCTCAGCATCGACTTCAAATCGCTGGGCAAGTTCTATGGCTGCACGCTCCACCCCCAAACAATGGGTTAAACGTTTTTCAGGCAGAAGCTCTGCCATTTTTTCCAACAAAGCCTCTCGGGAACAGTTGATATAGTCTTGGTATGCCATCAGTAAAGCCCCTCCTTCTCGATGTAGTCTAGCACTGGCTGAGGTAGGAGAAAGTTAGGTTTCCGACCTTGAGCAATGAAGTCACGCACCATGCTGGACGAGATGTCCATGAGAGGCACATCCACCCAGATAACTGGATAGGAAGTCCCTGCCTTGTAGCGTGGGCGCTGAACTCCAACAAACTGAACCATGTCGACCAGCTCATCAATTCGGTACCATTTAGGCAGATAGTCCACCATATCAGCCCCGATAATGAAGTAATAATCCGTGTCTGGATGTTTCTCTGTCAAAATCTTCATGGTGTCGTAGGTGTAGGAAATGCCCTTGCGCTCTAACTCAATGGTTTCAATGGCTAGACCTTCAATCCCCTCTATTGCCAATTCAAGCATCTTGAGCCTATGGTACTCGGGGATGGTTTCCTTTTTATCTACATGAGGAGGTTGGTATTCGGGCATAAGCAGGACTTGGTCCAGTCCCAACTGTTGTCGGACTTGGTCCGCAACGATAAGATGGGCATTATGAACGGGATTAAAATTCCCCCCTAGAATCCCGACTTGTTTGCGTTTTTTCTCCTTGATTTCTGGCTCCAACTCTACCTTGGTAAAGGGAGTCAATAATTCGATTGCCATAGGCTCGTCTTCCTTTAATTCTCTGTAAAAACAGTTGTCTGGAGTAGGTTTTAGATTTCTTTGACTTTTTTAGAAATCTTGCGATTTTCTTTCTTGCTGGATTGTTTATACAAAATCAAGATGCGTCCGATTTTTTGGACTGTATCCACACCAATTTCTTCTTCCAAGATTTCAGCTACTTCGTGGATGTTTTCATCTGTGTTTTGCAAGAGCGTAACTTTAATCAATTCACGGGCGTCAAGAGCTTGGCGAACGCTGGTTTTGATTTGGTCGTTAAGTCCATTTTTACCGATTTGGATGATGGGTTTGAGGGTATGTGCCTGGCTGTTGAGGAAGGCACGTTGTTTTGATGTTAATGACATATTCTCTTTAAAAGAGTTTCTTTTTATACTTTTCTGAAGTGGTTACGGACGTCAGCAAAGTCCTTCGGACTTTCATGACTAAAATCTGAGCCTAAGGTCTCAGATTTTCCGCAGTTGATACAACTCCTTGTACCAACTGACACCACGGCGAAAAGTATTCGTTATGGGCTCGCAATGCTCGCCTTTATATATAACTCTTTCCTTTCTGTGTTTAAATAATGGCTTTTCGTGTGACGACGGCGACGCCTTCTGGTGCCCAGACGGCGACTTTGGCAGTGCCTGTTACGCGGATCCAGCCTAGTCCTGAGATGACCAGGTCTGTCTTGTCCTTAATGGTAAAGACCTGCTGGACTAGTTTTGGGAAATCTTCTTTTTCCTTGCTATTTGGTGGTGTGAGAAGGGTTCCGAGGTGCTTGTCATAGAAGGCACTAGCGCCTTCTAGCTTGGTACGGTGGAGTTTGAGTTCGTTGTCAAAAAAAGCAGTAAATCCTTGTTTTTCTCCTGATATAAAGTCAAAGCGTCCGAGACCACCTAGAAACAGGGTTTGTTCAGGGTTAAGCTGATAGGTTTTGGGCTTGATTTCCTTTTTAGGGCTGACATACTTGAGGTTTTTGGCCGTCAAGTAGTGGGCCATCTGGTGGCGGTGGATAATCCCTGGCGTATCGTAAATATAAGATCCGTCGTCGAGCGGAATCTCAATCTTGTCCAAGGTTGTTCCCGGAAAACGCGAAGTCGTGATGACATTTTGGTCACCTGTGATTTCTTGGATAATAGCGTTGATGAGAGTTGATTTTCCAACGTTGGTTACCCCAACTACGTAGACATCACGGCCCTTACGGTAGTGTTCAATCTTGTCAATGACTTCCTTAATAGCATGCTTGTTTTGGGCTGAAGTTAAAACCACATCAACTGGACGAAGTCCTTCTTCGTGGGCACGTTCCATGAGCCACTGGCTAATCTTGCCCGGTTTAACTGACTTGGGCAGGATATCTTTTTTATTTCCGACCAAGAGGACATCATTGCCCGATACAAAGCGCGGTAAGCCTGGGATAACTGATCCATTGAAGTCAAAGATGTCAATGACATTGACCACTAAGGCATCACTGTCTCCCACCTCGTGCAAGAGTTTGAGAAAATCATCGTCCGTCAACTGGACATCTGTGATTTCATTGTAGTGGCGGAGACGGAAACAGCGTTGGCAATAAACTTCTCCAGTCTCCAAACCTTTTTCAAGTGCCGACTGGGGAGTGAAACCAAGACCAGCCTTGTCTGTCGTCTGAATGGTTGCTCCACAACCAATACAGAGAATTTCTTCCATAGTTAAATTCCTTTTTTATATGTAATCGGTCCATACTTTTCAGTGATTTTTCGCATGACACGGCGCTCGCGAGCTCGGTTAATCTGCGTTTTGATCGAGTCATGTTGGACCAAGGGTTTGACTAAGATCGAGCGAATACCCGCACGATGGGCTGCGCGAATATCCGTCATGAGTTGGTCGCCGACCATGACCACTTCATTTTTTTCATAGTGAAATTCCTTCATGGCACGGTCGATCCCAAATGTGAAAGGCTTCAAGGCCCAATAAACGTAATCAATCCCAAATTTCTCAACTGCGCGTTGAACTCGTTTTTTGGTATTATTTGAGACCACGATAATGCGAATGCCCGCGTCCCGAAGGTCATGTAGCCATTGCTTCATCTCTGGCGTCCCATCAGGGTTGTTCCAAGCAATGAGGGTATTGTCCAGATCGACCAAAACAGCCTTGATACCATGCGCTTGCAGGCTTGGGACTGTCAGATCATAGACTGCTTCCACAGCAAAATCTGGCATATAGTTTTCAATCGCCATTCTGGCTCCTTTTTTTAATTTCTAGCAATTTTCTTTAAACATTGAGCTAAGACTGCCCATAAAATGAGACTAGCTATCAAAATATAAATCCAAGCATTTGGTTCATCTGTAAACGGTAAGGGAACATTCATTCCGAAAAATCCTGTAATAACCGCAAGGATAGCTAGCAAGACTGAGATAATTGTCAAAGTTGTCAAATTATCATTCAGATTATTATTTAGGATGTTATTGTAAGAGGCTGAGAGTTGTTGCAAGACTTGAGATATCAAATCTGTCATTGAAACCAACTGATGGGCTTCAATCATAGCATCGTCAAACTGCTCTCTTTCCACCTCATTAAGATTGCGATAAAGTGCATGCCCTTGAATGTGTTCCAAGAGGAGACGATTTTGTTTAGCAGCAGCTGTCAGGTAAACCATACCAGTTTCCAAGTCAGAGAGGGCGAAAAGATTTTTTTTAGTTGTTTTTTGACGAAGAAGTGCACTGATTTCATCCTTACTTTTATCCATCTCTTCAATAACTGGATAGTAAGCATTGCTAATAATCTCTAAACTGGCAAAAAGAAATTTGTAGATTGAAATAATTTCATGGCTTTCAAGGTAGGTTGCCATGCGTTTAATCACATAAGTATTCTTGTGATTGCTGATAGTAATCAGCCGTTGTTTTTCAACGATAAAGGTCATCGGAATCGCTTCATAATATTCTTTGTCTTTTTCTAAGTCAAGAACATTATAAATAAAGGTTACCGTCTCCGTTTCACGGTTATAATCCATGTGGGCTCGTTCATTTCTATCCAGAGCATACTCGATGGTTTCCTTGTCCAATCCATAGATATCAGAAAGATCTTCCATATTTTTAATCTTATCCACATCAAGGTCTATCCAAGTACGATCGTGACCTAGTTTTTTCTCTACAAATAGCATACTCTCTCCTTTACCAAACTCCTTCTATTGTACCACAAATCTGCTAAAATAGTCGGACTATTCAGCACGGGATAAATTACTAACAACGGTAATATTGCGGTTAGGAACAAAGTGAAGAGCTTGATCATCACCGCGCAGTTGTGTTGTACGGATTCCTACACTAACGACCTTTCCAGAGACGGTAATCGGTCCATTTGTGAGGACCACTTCATCACCCACATCAAGCTGGCGTTCAAAGAGGATGAAGAAACCATTAATAACATCAGATAGAAAACCTTGTGCCCCCATACCAATGGCCACCCCGGCAATCCCCGCACCAGCAAGGAGGCTAGAAACTGGCAGTCCTAAAATAGACAGGATACAGTAGAGCAAAAAGAAATAAAGAATGTAGTTAAAGACATTCTCCAGCAAACGGGAGATGGTTTTTTGTCTTCCTGCATCTCGATTGGAAAATTTAAGTGAGGGTTTGACAATCTTTCGGACAGTTGCATGAAGCATCTTTTTAGCTATATAAAATAGCAAAAACAAAATCAAAAGAGAAATCACCTTGGTTAAGAGATTCTCTAATATGGTTGTTAAATCAATTTTATCAAAATAGCGTTGAAAAAAATCTTGCATATAAAACTCCTTTTCCCTATTATACCATAAAATCGCCCTTCTCTTTTCTTTCATAATTATTCAATTATTGTTCCTATTTTCAAAATATCACTTGCCTCTATAGCATATTTATACTATAATTATAAACAATACATTTGAAGGAGACTGCTATGAAACGAATCATTAGAGCCTGGACCAAGGCAAGCCTCATCAAACGAATCCTTATTGGAATGATTTTGGGAGCGACATTAGGGATGCTCTTTCCAAACCTTACAGGAATTGGTCTGCTTGGAGACCTCTTTGTAGGCGGATTGAAAGCCATCGCTCCTATTTTGGTTTTTGCTCTTGTTGCCAATGCCCTTTCCCAACACCAAAAGGGACAAAACACCAATATGAAGACGGTTATCTTCCTATACTTGCTTGGAACCTTTGCTGCTGCATTAGTAGCCGTTCTAGCTAGTTTCTTACTGCCTGTGCAAATCACCCTGACCAGCGCAAATACAGAAGTTGCTGCTCCTGACGGTATCGGTCAAGTCCTCAGCAACCTCTTGCTCAAACTGGTGGATAATCCCTTGAATGCCATTGTTGAAGCCAACTATATCGGGATTCTCTCTTGGGCAGTCGTCTTTGGTCTGGCTATGAGAGAGGCAAGTAAACACAGTAAAGAATTACTGAGAACCATGGCAGATGTCACCTCTAAAATCGTGGAATGGATTATCAATCTAGCTCCTTTTGGAATTTTAGGCTTGGTGTTTAAGACCATCTCAGACAAGGGTATTGCCAGTCTGGCCAACTACGGTGTCCTCCTAGGACTCTTGATTGCTACCATGGCCTTTGTTGCCCTCATCATCAACCCGCTCATCGCCTTTCTCTTTATGAGGAAAAATCCCTATCCCCTTGTTTTGAAATGTCTACGTGTCAGTGGTATTACAGCCTTTTTCACTCGTAGCTCTGCCGCCAATATCCCTGTCAATATGAAACTCTGCCAAGACTTGGGACTGAATCCTGACACCTACTCTGTCTCCATCCCGCTTGGTTCGACCATCAATATGGCTGGCGCTGCTGTTACCATAAATGTCCTGACTCTAGCTGCCGTCAATACACTCGGAATCTCGGTAGACTTTGGGACAGCATTTGTGCTCAGTGTCGTGGCTGCCATTTCTGCCTGCGGTGCCTCTGGAATCGCTGGGGGATCCCTTCTCCTCATTCCTGTGGCTTGTAGCCTCTTTGGAATTTCCAACGACTTGGCTATGCAGGTTGTCGGAGTCGGATTTGTGATTGGGGTCGTTCAAGACTCCTGTGAAACAGCCCTGAACTCTTCAACAGATGTCCTCTTTACAGCGGTTGCCGAGTATGCTACAAACCGAAAACTTCGCCCCTAGTCTCTGACTCCTCGTTAAACACTTGATTCTATTAGTTTAGGAAATTCTCATGTCTATCACCCAACGTACGACAAAACTGATCTTGGCGACCTGCCTCGCTTGTTTTCTCGCTTATTTTTTAGATTTATCATCAGCAGTTTCAGCTGGCATTATCGCCCTCTTAAGCCTTTCTGACACGCGCAGAAGTACGCTAAAATTGGCCCGTAACCGCCTCTTTTCCATGCTCCTAGCGCTCGCTATCGGCGTTCTAGCCTTTCAGCTGACCGGCTTTCACATCTGGAGTCTAGGCCTCTATCTGGCTCTCTACGTGCCTCTTGCTTACAAAATGGGCTGGGAAATCGGCATCACACCTAGCAGTGTCTTGGTCGGTCATCTCTTGGTACAGGAGTCTACTTCTCCAGCTCTCTTGCTCAATGAAGTGCTCCTCTTTCTCATCGGGACAAGCTTTGCTCTGTTAGTCAACCTTTACATGCCCTCTCGGGAAAAGGCCATTCACAGCTATCACCTTCAGGTCGAAGAAAAGTTAAAAGACATCCTGCTTCGCTTTAAATACTATCTATCAAGAGGAGACGGGCGCAATCAAGCCCAACTCGTTGACGAATTGGATGAGCTTCTTGAAGAAGCCCTCAAACTGGTCTATTTGGACCACTCAGACCATCTCTTTCACCAAACGGACTACCACATCCACTACTTTGAGATGAGGCAGCGACAAAGTCGCATCCTGCGAAATATGGCCCAGCAGATCAATACCTGTCATCTGGCCGCAAGTGAGAGTTTGATTTTAGCCCAGCTCTTTGCTAAGATTGCTGCCCAGCTAAGTCAGACCAATCCTGCTCATGACCTACTTGATGACATCGAACGCTATCTGCAAGTCTTCCGCAACCGGAGTCTCCCTAAAACACGTGAGGAGTTTGAAACCCGTGCCACCCTCCTGCAGCTACTACGCGAAGCCGAAACCTTTATCCAGGTTAAGGTTGATTTTTACCAAAAATATGGAAACTAAAACGCAAAGAACCTCAGAGAATTCCTCTGAGGTTCTTGTGTTTTGTATTTGGAGGGAAATTATTTGACCATTCCCCTTAGAATCATCAAGACAGGGATATTTTCTGTAGAACCTGAATCCCTATCACGACTAGCCATATTTTAAAATTCACAGAATATCTCAACAGTCTGATTGACTTTCATAACAATTCAAGCTAGAAGACTTTATATTGTCCACCCGCATATCCGCAAGGAATGTAGCCTGCTTGGTATAAGGGATACAAATCATCCCACTCAACTGGAATCATATCGTTGACTTGATGTACGATTTCGATAATTTTCTCATTAATCTGTTTTTCCATATGTTCCTCCGGTTTAGATGTATTTTCCCCGTCTCTATTATCCTCTATCTGTGAATGGTACCGCGTTCTTACTGATAGGTCACCATCATAAAAACGAGGAGCAAGACAAACAAGGCTAGGCTAATCAAGAGGGTCACCATTTTTACCAAGCGGTTATTCTGCCAGTAGCCTGGTTTTCCGATATTGCTGGTCGCATCCATGGAAAAGAGTTGGCTTTGGCGAGGTTGGATGAGAACCAGGACAATTAAGGCGACGGCTAGGATTATTCCTATAATCATCAAAACTTCCATCAATTTCACCTCAAGATTCCTAATAATGTAAAGATCAGGGTAAGAAGGATGAGCATGCCGAGTAAAATGGAGAAAGTTTTACTGATCTTTTCTCCTCGGGTAGGCTTTTCTTTCTTAAGCGCTCCTTGCTTTAACTCTTCCATGCGTCCTTCGACATCCTTGTAAAATAAATCTTTTTTAGTCATGCCCATCCCCTATTATCCTTTCCATCCTCTCTTGGTAAGTAGCCAAGTCCACATAGTTGGCATGGCGGCCTTGATGTCCAAGGGCTTGGCCCATCTTGTCAAGACTGCTGAGAGCTTCTTGAATCTTCGCAATCATGTCTCCAACAGCCTGGACATCAAAGAGGTGTTCTGGAGCTGTGTAAGGTCTGTTATGAGCTGTTTGGTCAAAGGCTAGGATGAGCATATTGTGCTCGAAGGCTTGACGGACAGCATCCAAAAGCTCGTTTCCGTAATTGATGTCTAGATAGAGATCCGACAGCTGGTAGAGTTCTCGAATCTTTTGCGGACTAGCGTTTTGATAGAGAACGACATTGGGATAAGAAAGCAAGGTCAGCAACTTGGACGACATCTCAGTCACTGCCGCGATTCGGAAGGTCACCATTGGCAAGGACTCAATCAGGGTTTCGATATGCTCGATCTGATCTGAGTTGGTAACAATCAAGGCATCTGCTCGAACGAAGTTTTCTCTTTTGAACTGATAATGATAACCTAGATGGGCAAACTTGTCATGATAGGCTGGATTGGCCAAGGCCAAGGCCTGTTCATAGGTAGCCTTGTCTGGTATGAGGATCTGCTTAGCTCTCAGCCCCTCTTGCTCCAGTAGCAACTGCATATTTCCAGGAAGACAATCATCTAGCGGTTCTTGCCAGACTAAAATATCCCGTCCAGTCTTATCTGGATAATGGTATGAGACCAAGAAAGAGGTGGCTAGAGTATTAAAGAGAAGGTGGCGAGTGTCGATTCCCAAGTCTTGCAAAAAGAAAATCGTGAATTCTACTCGATTTTTAAAATGGCGCAGGGCTTGTCCGGGCAAGGTTAGGAGGATATCGCCTGTCACATGGTTTTCTAGTACAATTTCCTGTCCCTTTGCATCCTGGTACTTGGTCAGGATAGCCTGTCCATCTGCACTATAGGTGGTCTTGGCAAAGCAGGCTCCGTATCGGTTATAGTGGTCTGCTTGGTAGATACCGCCGGATAGGTCCTTCCAGTCGACTTGCTTGACCAAACGGGCCTGAGGAGCATCCACATAGTGAATCACGCCCCTCTCCCGAGAATCCTCTAGGATATGCGCAAACTGGTTATTGCCCGCAATCTCCCAAAACTCAGGTACGGCTACTTGGTTGAAATAAAGAGCTTTTCCCGACTCGTAACCCAGATAGTAGGTAAAGGGAGAAAGAATCCCATCTGGGAGAAAGCCATCTGGCTCGATCACAACCGTGACATGGGACAGGCCAGCAGCTTCTAGACTTTCATGTAAATCTCGACTTTCCTGGCCATATCGATCAAATAGTTGAATCATGCAGGACCTCCTCTATCGTTTTCTTCCACTTGTCCCTTACTTTATCTGTTAAAAATCCTCTAGCTAGCTCATAAGATGCTGTTCGCATAGCTGGCAAATGATTTTCCTGATAGAGCTGGCAGATCTTTTCTGCAAAGGCCCTTTTAATCGCCGTTTCAACATGGTCATCCGAACTTAGAATCAAGTAGCCATTTTGACCGTCCTGGATAAAGGTCTGGTTTCCATAAGGCACATCAAAACCAATCAGGGGCAAGCCTGAACCAACTGCCTCCATCAAGGTCAGACCAAAGCCTTCACTGGTTGAGGCTGTCAGATAGACCTCATACTGGGGATAGATCTGAGCCAGGTCTGCATGCCCCTTGAGCTGGATATAGTTCTCCGCTTGGTGAGCCGTGATGATTTCCCTTAAAAGGGACTCCTCACCCCCACTGCCATAAATGTCAAAGGTGAGCTCAGGGAGGACTTGATGCGCTTGGATAACCGCCTTGACGAGCCAGTCGATGTGTTTTTCCTTGGCCAAACGCGAAGCGGTAATGAGAGAAAAGGGCTTTCGTTCCCTAGCAGGCTTCGTCAACTGATCAATGCTCCCAACTGGAATCGTGACGATTCGTGGACGATGCTGACTGTACTGGGCAAATTGACCTTCGAGAATCTCCTTCTGCCGATCCGTGGAAACGATAAAGCAATCGACCTTGTCCGCATTTGTAAATTGATACTCATAGTAGTTATTCCAAAGGAGATAGTCTTCGTTGCTAGCATTTTCACTATAGTGCTCTGCGTGAACGACAACTGCTAGATGGGCCTTTTGTGCTTCTTCAAAAACAGCCTGACCAATCCCTGTTTCCCTATCCAAGATGACCAAATCAGACTTGCTCAAGTTCAAACTTTGCATAAAATAGCGCATAAGGGCTGGCTTTCCGTACAGAATCCGGTCCTTAAATCGATAGACCTCTTCCTGTCCTTCAGTCAGCAAGATATCGTAAGCAGTGCTGCCATCTTCATTGAAAAAGGTTCGTTGATAGAGCCTAGCCACCTGGTCTTTAGGTGCGAAATATTCTGTACAGTAGCGTGTGTAGGAGAAATAATCCTTGCGAATCAAGTTCCCCCCAAACACATACTCTGCATGCTGTACCAGATTCTTAGCCGAGTCTACCAAGTAGCAAGTCACAAACTTATCCTCATCTGAAAAGTAGACACGTAAGACCTTGCCATCCTGCTCCCTATGACTCTCAAGGCCACCGAAAGAGGGCAAGACCTCGTCAACTGTAACACTGGTCGGTGCTAGCTTGATATCTGTAAAATGATTGTAAAGCCAGATTACCTGATCATCCGCAAAGCCGATATTGGCCGTTAAATGCTGGATATTGTCCGCTAAAATCAAGTCGGTAAAGATAAACTTAGATGCTAGGTCTAAGCTTCTAAAAATCCCTGCTCGGTAGGCCTGGGCATACTCGACACCACTGCTCGCCCAACCGATTCCTAGATTTATATTGTAAATTGTCATATGATCCTCTTTTTATGGAAAATGGGTGAGAATCTCACCTTTGGGCGTTACTTCCACAATCCCCATGAGAAGATTGCGTACCATATCTGTACGGATTTGTTGCTTCATGGTTTCAAAGCCTGCATAAGCCTCCTGATAGTACTCCACGATAGGGTTCTTTTGAGAAGCAGACTGGCTCCCGATTGCTAGACTGAGCTGTTGCAGGTAGTCGACTTGCTCAACCCAGTTGTCATCAATAGCCTTGAGCATGGATATTCTTAGAAAAGAATCATAGAGCTGGTGAGGTTGGAGGACTTCCTTTTTAGCTGCGATTTCCTTGGCTATTATTTCCTCTAGTAACTCCCGAATCTGATCTGCATCAGCTAAATCCAAATCAGCTGGTAATTCTCTCATCACAAAACTAATATTGGTCACGATGAAGTGAAAGAGCTCTTGGGGACTGCTATAGGTTTTTTCTGAGATTTGTTTGGTATAGTCTGCCAGTATATCCCCAAGGATATTCTCTAAATCACGGCTCCCATCCAGCAAACGATCTCTTTCTTGGTAGACCATCTGACGCTGGATATTGACGCTTTCCGCATACTCTAAGGTTTGTCTGCGCGCTGAGCGACTGGCACTATCACTAGCCTCTTGGGCTTTTCTGACGAGATTGCGGTACTTGCGAGCCTTGAGTAGGATAGGTTTGCTAATATCTTCCACTTGGTAGTCTTGATACAGGTCGTGAACCCAAGACGGTCCGAACTTTTTGATCACATCATCTTCAAACGATACGAAAAATTGAGACATACCTGGATCACCCTGCCGGCCAGAACGACCTCTGATTTGCAGGTCAATTCGTCGGCTCTCCATCCGCTCGGTACCAATCACAATCAAACCGCCCAATTCTGCAACTCCTGGACCGAGTTTGATATCTGTCCCGCGACCTGCCATAGAAGTCGCAACGGTCACTGCCCCCATCTGTCCAGACTCTGCGATGATTTGGGCTTCACGCGCCGCATGATTGGCATTAAGGACATTGTGGGAAATCCCCTCTCGCAAGAGCAAGGACGAGTAAAGTCGGGACATTTCAACAGATCCGACAAAGATCAGGAGCGGATTGCCTTTGGAGTGATAGGTCTTGATAGCTTCGAGAGAGGCATACACTTTCTCAGGGAGAGTCACATAGAGATTGTCCGGATGGTCCATCCGTCTAAGTGGGCGATTGGTCGGAATGCGAATGACAGACATGTTATAGGTTTCGAAAAATTCTTTCTCTGCCACCTTTCCCGTTCCTGTCATACCTGAGATTTTGCGAAACATCTTAAAGAGACTCTGGTAGGTGATCGAAGCCATAGCTCTGGTTTCAGGAGAGAGCTTCACATGTTCCTTGGCTTCGATGGCTTGGTGGAGACCTCCTTGAAGCTTGGTCATTTCCATCAAACGCCCTGTTCCCTTGTCTAACAAGACCATTTCTTGCCCTCGAACCAGATAGTCCTTGTCCTTGGTAAAGAGCATATGAGCTCTGAGAGCATAGACCAGATGCCGAACATAACTTGCATACTCTTCCTTGTAGAGATGGTCGATTCCTAGGAAGCCTTCAACCGTCTGGGCCCCCTTTCGGGTTAACCAAACTTGGTCTTTTTCTTCCTTGTAGATATAGTCCTCTCCCTGGACCAAGGTCGTCACTAGGGTATCAATCATCCCATAATAGTTAGACTGGACACGGGGAGAGCCTGCGATAATCAAGGGAGTTTGGGCACTATCGAGTAGAATGTCATCGATTTCATCAATGATGACATAGTTAAAGGGAGGCAGGAACTTTCCTTCACTAGTGGAGGCAAGATTGTCATTGAGATAGTCAAATCCCAGTACACTATTGGTCGTGTAGACGATGTCCGAGGTGTAGATCTTTCTTTTCTCTTCGGCAGTCAAGTCCTCTTTTGGGTCCTCTGAAAAGGACAGTCCGACAGTTAAACCTAAAAATTGGTAGACTGGGCCCATTTCACTTGCGTCCCGTCTAGCCAGATAGTCATTAGTTGTGACCAGCATGCTGCCTTTTCCCGTTAGGGCATTGAGGTAGAGGGGCATGGTTGCAGTCAAGGTCTTGCCTTCACCCGTATTCATCTCAGCCACATTTCCTTGGTGGATCACAATAGCTCCCATGACTTGCACATCATAGGGAAAGAGACCCAAGACACGTTTATCGGTCTCACGGACAAGGGCATAGGCTTCTACCAATAGCTCATCCAAGGTTTCTCCCTGAGCAAGGCGCTGGCGAAACTCCTCTGTTTTGGCAGCCATTTCCTCATCACTGAGAGCTGCCATCTCTTCTTTGAGGGCATTGATTTGGCTTAAAAGTTTCTTGACCTTTCTCAGTTGTCTTTCTTGATACAAACGATTAAACACCAGCATCCTCCTCAATAGAAAACGAAACAAAGTCAAGAGTCTCAAAACCTGCACTAATCAAGGAGAGGCGATAGGTGTAGGCCGTTTCAGGATAGGTGAAGCTAAAGGAAAATTGTCTTTCAATCCTCTCCTCGATGATTTCCTCATAACGGTTTAAAAAGGTCAGTTTGAGATAAAGACCATTGGTTGGTTGAACCTGCATCTTCATAGAGAGACGGTAGGTATGATTTTTCTTAAGGAGAGGGAGGCTAGGCTGGCTTCTAGTGGCCTGGTAGTTGACACTGGAAAACCAGGTTTTAAGGGTTTCACCTGAAGCCAGCAAAGGATTTTTCAGTGTAACATGACCGTCTGCATGATAGGTGATCTGGCTACCATAAAGATAAGTGGCTCCCATCTCACCCCACCTAATATCCTCTCTCTTGATGATAATCATGTCTCACCTCTTCTGTATTCTTCTAGTATCATCTTGTAAAAATGAATAAACCAGGCAACGTTTGTTCCTGTATCATCATTGTGTCGACCTGCGGTTCCTTTGGACAAGATCTTGGCTCCTGTCTGACAGAGTGTCTCCACTAGTTGGTCATAGGCTCCACTATCCATATCCTCGTCCTTCATGTAAGAAAGACCAAAGGTCGTCTGGGAAAAATCAGCTTGTTTAAATCGGGTCCAAAAACGTTGATCCAAGTCCTTCATGTCTTTCTGGCTCACTCCTCCTGTCTGAAGGTGTAAGACATCAAAGCTAGTCGGAAAGACTCCTGGTGCCTCTAGTCGGCCCCGCTGTGCGATGGTTCCTAGATTGGTCAAGGGTTTTCCGACTATAATCCCCTTGGGTTCAAAGTAGGCTCCGTAGTAGAGGGCTGGGAAGGTTCCCATTGACAGCCCAGATAGGATCAAGTCACTTCTATCCAAGCCTAGATAGTCTAGATAGTGTTGGATGGTTGCTTGTATACTGTCTTCCAACTCCTCAGTTCCTAGGTAAAAGGCTCCTCCTTCTAATCGAGGGTCCGAAAAGAGGAGAAAGGGGCATCTGAGATTCTTCATCATCCAGTAACCCTCAAAACCTTCCGCCGGACGGTAACCTGAGAAATAGACCGCTAGAGGTGGCTTGAAATCCCCCGGGTGAAAGAAATAGTTGATTTCCTCACGTTTTTTGTCATGCAGGATATTGCCTCCGAGAACAAACTTTCCAAACTGTTTCCGGCTCCAGCGTTGGTGGAGATTGCCGATGTTGACCTTCCCTTGACCACGCGCTTCAAGAGAAATACTCAGATAAGCATCATAGTCTTGTTCCACAATGATTGCTGAGGCAAAGTCTGCTTCCTCAAGGAGAATGCCCTGACTAATCTCGGAGACAGATCCTGCTGGGATCTTTCGCAAACGCAGGCGCAAGTCCACTGGTCCACTCTTTTCATATTCGAGCCAGAGTTCGATTGGCGAATGGGCTTGGACAGTCTGATTATAGGCCCAAGAGGCTAGCTGGGTATAGGTCTTGCCAAAATCACCTTCTAACTCCAGATGCTCAAATCCTTGATAGGAGACAGAGCCTTGAAAACTCGGGTGAATCCGTATCGTAGCTGGGCTTAGCTTGTCCCCATAACCACCTTCAAAGAGGGAGGTGGAGAGGTCTCGAACAAAGCCCTGTCGGTCTGACAGGTCCATCGCTTGCATGCAGTGCTGTTTGATGAGATTATGAAGACCTTCATCCTGACTTGCAAACTGTTCTGGATAGAAAACCGTATAGGGTTCCAAGCTAGATGCAAAAGGCAGCAAATCTACTAAATAAGCCCCATCCGTGAGAATGACAGCATGAAAGTGATCTAGGTCATTCTCATCCATGATTTTCTGGATGGCAGACGGTGTGTTGGGAGGGACATGATACCAGTCTAGTTGGACTGGTAGGGCAAGAGTATCTTGCCAATCCTCTGGACCGATTTGCAAGATTTTATACTTCTTTTCCATGAGTCACCTCCTCCAACCACTTTTCTAGCTTGATTAGGAATTGCTCCCCAGTGTGTTCCTTTATCTTTTCGATGGAATGGATCAGAGCATCATTCCACACCTGCAGGCTATCGAGATAGTAATGGGCAGCTTGCGCAAAATCAGCAGTGTTTTCCAACAGATAACCATTCTTCTGATGGCTGACATACTCTGTTTTGACCCTATTGATTTGAGGGATACCAGCACTAATCCCCGCGATTTGGGTATAGAGGAGAGGCTGTCTGTTCAAATCGACAATCAAACGAACAAATTCCAGCTGCTTGATTAACTCCGATTCATCCTTCATATTGACAAACGAATAGCACTTGCTCTGATGGCGATTGTCCTCAAGTGGATTTTCAGCTCCTTGGTAATCAACTTCCTTCTCCAGTTCCTGGTCTTGAAACTGATCTGCGACCATCTCAGAAACACGTGTTTCCAGCCGCTTCATTTCTTCTTGACTAGCAGCAAAGGCTCCAAAAACCAGCTCCGTATCCTTGTTTTCAGAAAGGAAATGCAAGACCTGATAGAGCGCTTGGTCCTCTATCCCCTGCTCAAAGTCCAGTTGATAGTAGAGGAGCGACTCCTTCCGAGTCTGGCTCTTTCCCAGCTCCAAGCGGGTATCAAAAGGCGATAAATGACGAAATTTCGTTGCTTGTTCTGAAAAGGCAGACTGAACCAAGCGCAAGGTGTCCTCTCTGTCGACCAGAACAAGGTCCACTTTAGGCAACAAATCCGCCAGTTGCAGTAATTGTTCTTGAGGATTTCGTCCGATAAAAAGGCTGAGAACCTTGGTGCTTTGGCGAGGCAATCGATCTAAAAGAAAAGCATTGTGCTGGTCACAAGCAGGCAGAAAATAGGTCGCTCCTTCCTCAGGGAGTTGAGCTATTTTCTTGTCAAAAAACTCCGCAATCAATTCTCCCATATCTCGGTAAGACTCTTTTTGGAAACGAAAAGCAAAGATAGGATTGACCTCGATACGGCCCCCATCTTGCAAGTACTCTCTAAACTGCCACAGTCCCTTGGGATTGAGGTAGTCTTGGTAGAGAGCCTGACCCTCTTCGTAGTAAATCACACTGGAAACCAGCCCCCGATCATCCATCAGGTAATTGGCAGACAAGAGCCCATCTTCCTTGAAATACTGAATCGTACTGATAAAACCTTCTATCCCATGCTCTACCTGGGCATAGGGCTTGCCATCCTTCAGCACCAGAATAGTAAAGGGACTGTAAACAAAGTCGCAATCCTCATCCCACTCAATATCTCTTAGTTGCAAGACCTGTGGTCGAATCTCATGAAAATCCTGCAATTCATCAAATAAGGAATAAACCGGTGCTTCTAAAATACCTTGGCGATGGAGAAAATAGCGCAGATGAGGCTGATAGGACAAAAGGAGGACTTGGGCAGGGATCCCTTGGCGTTGCATCAAGCGAATCTGATTGAAGGTGTCATCAAATTCTAACTTAAAATGAGAAAAATACCAAGGTGTCAAATCAGCATGCCAGGGACGCTCCTTGCCATACCAAGCCGGGATAAAGTAATACATCAAAACCTCCTAGAATAGTGGCCGATACCTTTCATTTAGTCTGAGCGCTTGCAGTTCATCATGAATCGTAAAGAGCATACCACTCAAAATTAAAAAGAGTCCGGGAATCATGCTGACTTTGAACAGACTCTCATCCTTCAAGACAAACAAGATCGGAAGTCCAGCCAAGGTAACGTTAAAGACTGCACCTATCAGAGCAAATCGGAGAACCAAGCGATTGATAAAGCGACTGGTATCCTCACCAGGATAGACCCCGTAGATGTAATCTCCTGATTGCTTCATCCGATCTGCGATCTGTTGACCACTCACATTGACAAAGGCAAAGGCAATGCTAAAGACAAAGAGGATAAGGATATAAGCATAGATCCACAAGGGTTTCCCCATCGCATACTGCTCCAGTATGGCAGGGTAGAGTGGATTACCCTTATCCAGATGTTGAAGCAAGAGCAAGAGATAAGAAGGCAAGCCCATGAGACTCATCACATACATATAAGGCATGCCACCTGCAGGATTGAGCATGATTTCCAGATAGGAATAGCGTTTAAAGCGAGAATGAAGCCCGATTTTATTGATAGGGATGCGGTATCTAGCTCTGTAAAAGAGAACGACTAGATAGGTAAAGAGGACACCTAGCACTACCAACAGGAAAAGCAACCAAGGAGAGATCTTATGAACTTGGACCGATTGGATGATGTCCTGAGGGAGTGAAGCCACCATACTCGCCAATAAAATAACGACAGGGCCTCCAACTCCGATAGACGCATTGATGTCTGACAGCCAAACTAAGAAGAAGGTCCCCGCAACCAAAAGGCTGGTATTGAGGAGAAAGACCAAGAAGGGATTGTAGGGAGCTTGGACAGGAAGGTTTGTAGTCAAGGCCAAGGCCTGAATCAAGGAAATCCCTAACGTCAAGTACATTTTCCGTCTATCTTGGACTTCCGAAGAAACTGAGTTTAAGCCCAGTTTCTTTGAAAAGGAAAACATCTGCCACAAAATCATAGCTGACATCCAAGGTGAAAGCCCGATGGAAAAGAGAGAGAGGCTCCGAAGATTTCCACCAGTCAGGGCTACTGAAAAGTCCAGATAGGCTGCGCCTCCTCCGAGAAAATCCCGACTATTGAGGTCAACAAAGGGAAGAGCGATACGACTCCCGAGCACATAAATAAAGAGCAAAAACAGGGTGTGCATCCCTTTTTTTACTGCTATCGATGAACGAAATTCTTTCACTAGCTCCTCCTTTTCTTTTTTATCTTTCCGTCCTGTCATACGGGACCAATCCAGCCTTTTTATCTTAGCATCTTCAAACCTCTATCTCAGTTTTCGTGAGTTTTCTCGTCCAGATAAGCTGTCAGAGCAGCTACCATTTCTTCTGGTCTTTCTGCTGAGAAAATACCCACATAGGCACTTTCAGCTAGTTCCTGGGACTGGGTATTGTCAAAAGTCAAGATTGGTTTCTCAAAGCGTGAAATATAGTCATAAACAACACTCAACTTGTCATCGTGGTTAATATCAAGGTAGACATCTGCCTGCTGGATCAGTTTCTCAACCAAGAGGGGAAAGGTGTTGGGATAGAGAGTCACATTTTCAAAACGTGATAAGAGCATGAGTTCCGGTGCCATCGTCGTATAGGCTGCAATGTAGAAATGCACCTCTGGCAAGGCTTGAACCAGATAGTCGATTTTCTCAAGATGCCAGGAGTTAGTCAAATTAACACAAGACATAGCTGGCTGATAGACTGTGACTGGATAGTCAATTCCAGCCTGACGCCATTTTTCAGTAATGGCAGACCACTCCATCAGATGATAGAGCCACCAAACCTCACGCAAACGCCCGACCGAATGAGTATTCCAAGGTTTGTCCTGAGAGAGGAAATGCAAGATGGCTGGCAGGGGCTCTAGGGGAATCTGGAAGATGAACTCATGCCCATGTGAGGCAGCCCCACTGTCAAAACCAATCTGGAAATTATAGTTCTGATCGAGAGGAGCATAGCTGTCATGAAAGAGCATATTGAGTATGGACTGGTCTCCTTCACTCACATTTTGGTGTTCCCGCTCCGTCAACTCAACTAACTCTTGTCTCACAGCTTCTGCCCGCCATTTTTTGTTATTGATCAAGAGTACACCTGCATTAAAGCCAACCCCAACTCCAAAACAAGATGGTGCTGCAGCCAGGTAGTTTTCTCCTAAGTCCATTTCAAAGAGAGCCGTCAGATCAGCCGTTACTACCAAATCACTGTCCAAGTAAAGTACCTTGTCCTCTTCGACAAAATCAGGGATAAAGTAACGGGCAAAGGTCATGTGATTGATATGGGGCAATTTGTTGCTCCAGTTCATCTGAAACTGGGCGCCAAGCATCTTGACATCCATCAACTCACCGCCCATCTGCTCTACTATCGGTCTGAGAGCACGGAACCACTCCTGGGGAATATCCTGATTAAAGATATAGACCTTGACATGGCTATTATGATAGCAGAGAGACTTGAGCGCTGTTTCAATCTGGCGGATATAGGCATAATCTCCTGCGAGAACAATTGTTTTTTTCATTTAGTTTCCTTCAGTTTACAACGACTGCTTCTGTGATTCCAAAAGCGTACGGATAGACTCGATCATTTGACCTACGGCTGCTGGTGAGTAGACATAACTGTAACCACTCGAGTCATGACTAGTGGTCTCAAAAGCAAATATAGGGATTTCTCTTTGCTGCACCTCTTGGATAATGTTTGCAATTTCATCCTCATGATTGATATCCAAGTAAAAGTCAATCTTTTCCAAGACTTTTCTGACATTCATGGGATTAAAGTAGGGATAGAGGCGTACATTCAGATGCGATTGCAAGTTCATGATTTCCGGCGCAAAATTGGTATGAGCTAGGATAGAGAACTCAACATCGGGCAGTTCTTGGATCAGGTGTTCGATTCTCTCCATGTGACACGTATTGGTAAAAATAGCGGTCGCATACTGGGGAGCTTGAACTAAAGATGCTAATCCTTTATGAAAATCACATTTTTTCATGACGATATCAGACCACTCTAGTCCGTAGTAAAACCACCAGTCCTCCCTGAAACGGTTGAGGTTGATTTGATACCACGGCTTGTCCCCTGTATAATGAATAATCTTAGCTGTCTTCTCAGTAGCAAGAGAATCGCTATACCAAGAATCCATCTGGTAATTTCGAGCCACTGTATCCATACCAACCATAAAATTATAGGTAGCTGGCAGCGATTTCCAACGACTTTCAAAGAGGTGATTTAACACGCCCTGATCGCCAAAAACTTGATCATGCAGTTGGTCTGTCAAGCTCAACAAGTGCTCCGTCACCTTTTCTTGACGCCAGAGAGCGACATTAATCAGCAAGACACCTGCATTAAAAGTGCTAGGAACTAGAGCATCTGCGACAGCAGCTACTGGCCAGTCTGCCATATCTTCTAAAAAGAGTTGATCTAGGTTTGATCTAACGATAATATCCGAATCCAGGTACAAGGCTAGGTCTTCGTTGACATACTGAGGTATAAAATAGCGAAAGAAAGTTGCATAACTTAAGTGAGCTAGTGGTAAACGATACTCTTTCAAACCTTGATGACTAATCTTGACATTGACGATTTTTGAGGCTAGAGGTTCTAAACGTCTCTCCATGAGCTGAAACCATTCAGATGGCAAATCATCATTGAAAACATAAAAAGTCACTGCTCGGTTATGGGCGCAGATTGACTTGATTGTTGTCTCAATCTTGTCCATATATGCATTATCACCACCGAGTACAATGGCTTTTTGAAGCTCTTTTTTCATTTCGTCCCCTTTTCTTTTCACATTCTTTTGGCTACTTTTCTTCTACCATAATTCTGATTTTTTCGATGATTATCTCACCTTCCTATTATACCTTTTCCCCTAGTTTATTTCAAACTCAAAAGAGGATTTTCCCCTTCTCGCATATAGAAAAAACCTTTGAAAAATCATGTTTTCAAAGGTTTTCCATTTTACTATTTATTCATTGATTTTTATATCTTATCAATGACTTTCTTGATCGTCATTCTGACTCTTCTTGGCAAGAAGACCGATACCTGTCACAGCTGTCAATGCTCCCAACAAAGCAGATGCTACCGAAGTCGACGCTCCTGTATTTGGCAAGGCTTGTTTTGGCTTGCTTGAAGCGGATTGACCTTGGCTTGCAATGTTTGCCATTGAAAGAGAGGTGCTTGTTGAAGTAGATGCCAGAGCACTTGCTGACACAGATCTACTAACAGAATCTGAAGTTGAGAGACTAGCGCTAATCGACGTTGACTCGCTCACTGACATACTTGCTGAAATCGAAGCACTTGCTAGAGTCGATTCACTGGCTAACATGCTAGCTGAGAGTGATTCACTCGTTGAGGTAGATTCGCTCACTGATGTACTTGCTGAGATCGAGGCACTTTCCAACGCTAACTCGTCTGCTAGCATACTTGCAGAAGTTGAAGTACTTGTTGAAGCGGATTGGCTCGCACTCACTGAGGCTGACTGACTAGAGCTCGCTGAGGCAGATTGACTTGAGCTGACTGAGGCTGATTGGCTCGCGCTCACTGAAGCGGATTGGCTGGCGCTCGCTGAGGCGGATTGACTCGAACTTACTGATTCAGACTGGCTCGCACTTGCTGATGCTGACTGACTCGAACTTGCCGACGCAGATTGACTAGCGCTGGCTGAAGCGGATTGACTTGCACTTGCAGACGCAGATTGACTAGCGCTGGATGAAGCGGATTGACTTGAACTTACCGATGCAGATTGGCTAACGCTGACTGATGCTGACTGGCTTGAGCTTACTGAGGCTGACTCACTCGCACTTACAGAAGCGGATTGACTAGCACTCAATGATGCCGATTGACTCGAGCTTACTGAGGCTGACTGACTAGCGCTTGCTGAAGCAGATTGGCTTGAGCTGACTGACGCTGACTCACTTGCGCTCGCTGAAGCAGATTGGCTGGCACTCAATGAAGTTGACTGGCTTGAGCTCACCGATGCGGACTGACTCGAACTCAATGATGCTGATTGGCTAGCGCTCACTGACGCTGATTGGCTAGCGCTCACTGAGGCGGATTGGCTTGAGCTGACCGATGCTGATTGGCTAACGCTGACTGAGGCTGACTGGCTTGAGCTTACTGAGGCTGACTCACTCGCACTTACAGAAGCGGATTGACTAGCACTCAATGATGCCGATTGACTCGAGCTTACTGAGGCTGACTCACTCGCACTTACAGAAGCGGATTGACTAGCACTCAATGATGCCGATTGACTCGAGCTTACTGAGGCTGACTGGCTAGCACTTGCAGAGGCGGATTGGCTCGAACTTGCTGAGGCGGATTGGCTTGAGCTTGCAGATGCTGATTGACTAGCACTCGCTGAAGCGGACTGACTCGAACTTGCAGATGCTGATTGACTCGAGCTCACTGACGCTGACTGACTCGAACTTGCCGACGCAGATTGACTAGTGCTGGCTGAAGCGGATTGACTTGCACTTGCAGACGCAGATTGACTAGCGCTGGCTGAAGCGGATTCACTTGAACTTACCGATGCAGACCGGCTGGAGCTTACTGAAACTGATTCACTTGCACTCGCTGAAGCGGATTGGCTAGCGCTCGCTGAGGCTGACTGACTAGCGCTCGCTGAAGCAGATTGGCTTGAGCTTACGGACGCTGACCGGCTAGAACTTGCAGATGCAGATTGACTAGCACTAAATGAAGCGGATTGGCTCGAACTCACTGAGGCTGACTGACTAGAGCTCGCTGAGGCAGATTGACTTGAGCTGACTGAGGCTGATTGGCTCGCGCTCACTGAAGCGGATTGGCTGGCGCTCGCTGAGGCGGATTGACTCGAACTTACTGATTCAGACTGGCTCGCACTTGCTGATGCTGACTCACTCGCACTTACTGAGGCTGACTGGCTAGCGCTGACTGAGGCTGACTGGCTTGAACTCACTGAAGCGGATTGACTAGAGCTCGCTGAGGCTGATTCACTTGCACTTACTGAAGCTGATTCGCTTGAGCTTACTGAAGCGGACTGACTTGCACTCACTGACGCTGACTGACTCGAACTTGCCGACGCAGATTGACTAGCGCTGGCTGAAGCGGATTGACTAGCGCTGGCTGAGGCTGACTGACTAGCGCTCGCTGAAGCAGATTGGCTTGAGCTTACGGACGCTGACCGGCTAGAACTTACCGATGCAGACTGACTCGAGCTTACTGAAGCGGACTGACTCGAACTTTCTGAAGCCGATTCACTTGAGCTTACTGAGGCGGATTGACTCGAACTTGCAGATGCAGATTGACTAGCACTCACTGATGCTGATTGGCTTGAGCTTACGGACACAGACTGGCTGGCACTTACTGAAGCCGATTCGCTTGAGCTGACAGACGCTGACTGGCTCGCGCTCGCTGAAGCAGATTGGCTTGAGCTTACGGACGCAGACTGACTAGCGCTCGCTGAAGCGGATTGGCTAGCGCTCGCTGAGGCTGATTCGCTTGAACTTACTGAGGCTGATTGACTAGCGCTGGCTGAAGCGGATTCACTTGAACTTACCGATGCAGACCGGCTGGAGCTTACTGAAGCTGATTCACTTGCACTCGCTGAAGCGGATTGGCTAGCGCTCGCTGAGGCTGACTGACTAGCGCTCGCTGAAGCAGATTGGCTTGAGCTTACGGACGCTGACCGGCTAGAACTTGCAGATGCAGATTGACTAGCACTAAATGAAGCGGATTGGCTCGAACTTACTGAAGCTGATTGGCTATTACTTACTGAAATTGACGCTTGATTTGGCGTGATTTGCCCATTAAATGTATCTGAAATCAAACCATCCACTGTCGTACTTGCAGTCACCGGTCCACTAGGAAGTCGTCCTCCATTACGATCATATACTTTCTTCAACTCATTTGCAGTAAAGGTTACACTAGTCGAGCTCCCCGTTGCTTGTTTGGTGAATGTTTCCCCTGCAATTGTAAGAGTAACAGTCCCACCTGGAGTCACTCCATCTATCGTAATCGCTTGATTTGTGAGACCACCTTTTTCGTTAAGGAAACGTTCCTCAATTCTAGGTGTCTGAGGGCGAACCTCAATCGGAATCTCTACTTCATCCGTACTTCCATCTGGATAAGTTACCACCGCTGTCAAAGTATGCCGACCAGCAGACAAATTCGTATTGGTTCCAGATTTCCAAGTATAGGTTATTCTAGTTCCCTTAGTAATTCCTGTAGTAGGTAATTCTGGCGTCCCTGTAGCATTCGTGATGTACTGACTGGCTTCACCAACAGAAACAGTCCCTGAATTAGCCGTTAGAGTAAAGTTTCGATTCACCTCAGCATTGATAGCTGGTTCGTACTTTTCAGACTGAGCATGGACTTCAAATTGAATTGCGGCAGGGTTGGCTGTTAAATCTTTTACAAGACCTACGTCAGTAGTATTTCCGCTAAAATTACCTTCCTGATCATAGGTGAAAACATAACGGGTCCACAAACTATTTACTGCTTGATTTTTTCCAACAGAACCCGTGATTGAAACGGTGAAAGGATTTGATGCTGTAGCATTTCCATCTTTGGCTAGTTTATTTGTTGGAACAATCATTCTGATACTTTGACCATTACTCGTAGTGAATGAGACAACAGTTGAAGTAGCCGGATAGGCCGCGGGAACAGCAGTAGGAACAAATTTTGCATGTTCAATTCGACCACTGTTATCAGTAAACTCAATGGTCGCAGAAAAATTTTCTTCTCGATAAATTTTAAATTTTTGTCCTTCTAGAACTGCGCCACCTGTAACGGTTATTTTCTGAAGTTCTGGCTTCTCTGTATCCCTAGCAGCTCTGAAGCTAGCGGTATTTGAAGCTTGGGTCAAAGCTTGTCCGTTTCTGCTGTCACGAAGTCCAGAGTTGGCACGTAACACAGCATTTGCAATACTGTTTCGAGCTTCTGTAGCCTTATTCAAAATAGGAGTAAGATCAGAAACCTCCCCTTTCAAGGCCTCTGCTATCTCATTCTTCGCTAGACTAGCCTTCGTGATCGCCTCATCCGAGTTTGGAAGTCCCTGCGCTTGAGCTAGAAATTGCCCAATCTCAGCAGACAAGGCCTCTAATTTCTTCCGTTTTTCTTCACTTTGCTTTTCTGTCAAGGCTACAGAAGTCATTGTGAGACTCGATTCAGCCGTCACACCTTCATTCTTTACATGACCAGACTGACTTCGAGGCAAGGATTCTGTAGAAAAATCAACTGCTTTTAATTCTTTTGAAGGTTGTGATTCTTTCACTGTCTCCCGAGCTGACTCACTTGTTTGGTACTGACTTTGAACACCAACCGAAGCTCTCTCTGACAGATTACTATTCGCTTGATTTTGTGTTCCAAGGGAGTCACTTGAACTAGCAGTTACACTTTGACTGTTTGCCAAAGATTGACTAGTAGAAGCAGATTGGCTCATCGACTGGCTTACGCTAGAGGAGTTTGAGGCACTGATAGACTGACTCGTAGACGCAGATTGACTGGCGCTCTGCGAATTGAATTCTGACAATGACTGGCTTTGACTGATAGACAGAGACAAGCTAGCGGCATCTTGATGATCCTGTGTCGTCCCCAGCACTACTGAATCTCTCGTCGCCAGGGTATCTTTTGATTCGACAGTCTTTTCAACAGCGACTGCATCATTGGCATAAACACGCGTTTGCGTCGCAGCAAAACCACCTAAGATCGTTCCCGTAGCTGCTATCCCTTTCAAGACATCCAAGCCGGTCAACTTCTGACCTTCTTGCTTTTCAACCATTTCTGTCTTTACTTGGCTCGCATCCGCACTTCCACGCATCACCTTAAATAAGCCAAAAAGGGAAGTCGAGGCCCGTAGCCAATGCTTCCCTGATTTGATTAATTTGAACCGAGTTACACGGTCTGTTTCTCTATATTCACCCTTCTGGCGTCTAAAAAACATGTTCATCCCCTCAACTTGAAAAAGATCTATTCACCTATAAAATACTATCTTTTTATTATATACCAAATATACCGACAATTCAATATCTATAACACACTCTAAAGAAAGAAAATGATTTCAAAAATAACTTGATTTCAAATCTATTCTGTTTTTTCAATATAATTTTCATTTTATTGTTCTGTTAATATATTTTATTTATTTTTAACCATTTCTATATACTTTTAAATTTGAGCAAATAATTGCAATTACTCAAGGAGTTGATTTTTATTCAAAATATAGAAAAAGTCCATGAATCAATAGCATCCACAGACTTTTAAGAATAGAGTATTTAAAGGCAGTTTCACAAATGAATCAATGAGGCCGGTAGCCGAGGTAACTTTCTATCCTTTCCAACAAAAAAATCCACGAATCAAAAACATTCGAGGACTTTTCTTACGACGTATTTAAGCAAAATGCCATACTAATTAATAGCCTTAATCTACGACACTGAGTTTTACAAATCGATTTCATTTGTAAAACGTGGTTACGACGGAAAAATCCACGAATCGATAATATTCGTGGATTTCTCCTAGTGAAGCGTTTAGGTAAGTCGATTTTACACTACGACACGGAGTTTGGCAAATCGATTCTATTTGCCAAACGTAGTTAGTAAGGCAGTTAGCTAGTTCGCCAAATAGCGACTAGCGTCCAACAATTAGGAACTTTAGTTCCAATTGTTGGTGCTGAGTTACATTTTCTCTTCCAACTCTACGTCTGGATACTTGTCTGCAAACCAGCGGAGGGCAAAGTCATTTTCAAAGAGGAAGACTGGTTGGTCGAAATGGTCTTTAGCCAAGATATTGCGGCTTGAGGACATCCGTTCATCCAAGTCCTCAGGCTTGATCCAACGAACCGTCTTTTTACCCATTGGGCTCATGACAACTTCTGCATTGTACTCGCCTTCCATGCGGTGCTTAAAGACTTCAAACTGGAGTTGTCCCACAGCCCCTAGCATGTACTCGCCAGTTTGGTAATTCTTATAAAGCTGAATGGCTCCTTCTTGCACCAGTTGCTCAATCCCCTTGTGGAAAGATTTTTGCTTCATGACGTTCTTGGCAGAAACTTTCATGAAAATTTCAGGGGTAAAGGTTGGTAGCGGTTCAAATTCAAACTTGTTTTTTCCAACTGTCAAAGTGTCTCCAACCTGATAAGTACCAGTATCATAAACCCCGATAATATCTCCTGCAACAGCATTGGTCACATTTTCACGACTTTCAGCCATAAACTGAGTCACATTAGATAGTTTGGCAGTCTTACCAGTACGAGGCAAATTGACACTCATCCCTCGCTCAAATTCACCTGATACGATACGAACAAAGGCGATACGGTCACGGTGACGAGGGTCCATGTTGGCTTGGATTTTAAAGACAAATCCTGAGAAATCCTTGTCATAAGGATCCACAATTTCACCATCTGTTTTCTTGTGACCATGTGGTTCTGGAGCAAACTTAAGGAAGGTCTCAAGGAAGGTCTGCACCCCAAAGTTAGTGAGGGCTGAACCAAAGAAGACCGGAGTCAGTTCTCCTGCAAGAATAGCTTCTTCTGAAAATTCATTTCCTGCTTCTTGCAACAGTTCGATATCGTCCTTAACCTGAGCGTAGAAAGGATTGCTTCCAAAGAGCTTATCCCCTTCTTCCAGACTGGCAAAACGTTCATCCCCTTTATAGAGCTCCAAGCGTTGGTTATAGAGGTCATACAATCCTTCGAAGGCTTTCCCCATCCCGATTGGCCAGTTCATTGGATAACTCGCAATGCCAAGGACTTCTTCTAGTTCTTGCAAGAGGTCCAGTGGCTCACGACCGTCACGGTCCAGCTTGTTCATAAAGGTAAAGACTGGAATGCCACGGTGCTTCACAACCTCAAACAATTTCTTGGTTTGGGCCTCGATACCCTTGGCAGAGTCCACGACCATGACCGCAGCATCCACCGCCATCAAGGTCCGATAAGTATCTTCTGAGAAGTCCTCGTGCCCTGGTGTGTCGAGGATATTCACGCGCTTGCCATCATAGTCAAACTGCATAACAGATGACGTGACCGAAATCCCACGTTGTTTCTCAATATCCATCCAGTCAGACTTGGCAAAAGTCCCTGTTTTCTTCCCTTTTACCGTACCAGCCTCACGAATCTCGCCCCCAAAGTAGAGCAACTGCTCAGTGATGGTTGTCTTCCCCGCGTCCGGGTGGGAGATAATGGCAAAGGTACGGCGTTTCTTTATTTCTTCTTGAATAGTCATAAGTTCTCTTTCTTTGATTTTCTATTTTTAGTTGTTTCAGTAGCTAAGAATGATGTTTACATTGGATTTTACTATTCCTTTCAACTCTCCATTATATCGGATTTTGGGGAGTTTTTCAATTGCTCATCCGATGAAAAGGCAAGCTAGAGCACAGGTTGCACCTGATTTCTCTTTTTCCACCGTTTTTTAAACAAGATATCAAAGAGAACCAGAGCCAGCGAAAGGATGACGGACACAAGAAGATATTTTAACCATAGAGGAGCATTCGAGATAAACGGGGTATCTCTTAAGAGACCATAATTTCCACCTGTCACCTGATTAACTGCAACTAGAAAGAGGTTGAGAATAAAGGTATAGGCTACAATCATATATTTCTTTAGTAGGCTCTTATCATAGTGATTCATCAAGTAAACCAATGAATTCACTAGAAGAGCATAGTGCCCAATCAAAAATGAAAAACTGGTAATATGGGGGAAATCATAGGGGTCAAAAACCGGGTAAACCAAGGCAAAGACCGCTCCACTTGCTCCTAAGAGGGCAAAATATTGCTTGCTCCGCCATTTATCTGGCAAGAAAACCACCGCAAACATAGCCAAACGGCAATGGTAAAATGGAAGGCTATTAGAAAATGGAATCCCAAAGCCAACATACCAACTATATAGGGCTAGCAACTGGAGGATCTGAATCCCCTTAAACAAGCGGACAAATTTCGGATTCTTGTGATAAGCAAGTGCTCCATAAATACAAAGCACTAAAGTAAGCATCATGATCCCATACCAAAAGAGGGAAATGGGAGGAGGAACCGTTTGAGATCTGGTGATAAATTGATGGAACATATTTCTATCCTAACTCTTATTTTTTCTATTCTCTAGTTTAACCATTATAGCGAATTAAAAGCGATTTTTCAATTTCTATTTCTTTTCAGTTTGGCTCCCTTATTTATAGGAAAATATGGTAAAATAGAACAGACTAAAAATCATCATTTCACGAAAGGATGCAAGATGAAAATTACGCAAGAAGAGGTAACGCACGTTGCCAATCTTTCAAAATTAAGATTCTCTGAAGAAGAAACTGCTGCTTTTGCGACCACCCTGTCTAAGATTGTAGATATGGTTGAGTTGCTGGGCGAAGTCGACACAACTGGTGTCGCACCTACTACGACCATGGCTGACCGTAAGACCGTACTCCGCCCTGATGTGGCTGAAGAAGGAACAGACCGTGACCGCTTGTTTAAAAACGTACCTGAAAAAGACAACTACTATATCAAGGTACCAGCTATCCTAGATGATGGAGGAGATGCCTAATGACTTTTAATAACAAAACTATTGAAGACTTGCACAATCTCCTTGTCTCTAAGGAGATTTCAGCAACTGAATTGACCCAAGCCACGCTTGAAGATATCAAGTCTCGCGAGACAGCTATTAACGCTTTTGTTACCATCGCTGAAGAACAAGCCCTTGCTCAAGCTAAGGCTATTGATGAAGCTGGAATTGACGCGGACAATGTCCTTTCAGGAATTCCACTGGCAGTTAAGGATAATATCTCTACAGACAGTATCCTCACAACTGCAGCCTCAAAAATGCTCTACAACTACGAGCCTATCTTTGATGCGACAGCCGTTGCCAATGCAAAAGCCAAGGGCATGATTGTTGTCGGAAAGACCAACATGGACGAGTTTGCCATGGGTGGTTCTGGTGAGACTTCTCATTACGGTGCCACTAAAAATGCTTGGGACCACAGCAAGGTTCCTGGTGGTTCATCAAGTGGTTCTGCTGCAGCTGTAGCGTCAGGGCAAGTCCGCTTGTCACTCGGTTCTGATACTGGTGGTTCCATCCGCCAACCTGCCGCCTTCAACGGGATTGTTGGTCTCAAACCAACCTACGGAACGGTTTCTCGTTTCGGTCTCATTGCCTTTGGTAGCTCTCTAGATCAAATCGGACCTTTTGCACCTACTGTTAAGGAAAATGCTCTCTTGCTCAACGCTATTGCCAGCGAAGATGTCAAAGATTCTACTTCTGCTCCTGTCCGCATTGCCGACTTTACTTCAAAAATTGGTCAAGACATCAAAGGAATGAAAATTGCTTTGCCTAAGGAATACCTTGGTGAAGGGATTGACCCAGAGGTTAAGGAAACCATTCTAAATGCAGCCAAACACTTTGAAAAACTTGGTGCTATCGTCGAAGAAGTCAGCCTTCCTCACTCTAAATACGGTGTTGCCGTTTACTACATTATCGCTTCATCAGAAGCCTCATCAAACTTGCAACGCTTTGACGGTATCCGTTACGGCTACCGCGCAGAAGATGCAAGCAACCTTGATGAAATCTATGTAAACAGCCGTAGCCAAGGTTTCGGTGAAGAGGTGAAACGCCGTATCATGCTTGGAACATTTAGCCTTTCATCAGGTTACTATGATGCCTATTACAAGAAGGCTGGTCAGGTCCGTACCCTCATCATTCAAGATTTCGAAAACGTCTTTGCGGATTACGACTTGATTTTGGGACCAACTGCTCCAAGCGTTGCCTATGACTTGGACTCCCTCAACCATGACCCCGTTGCCATGTACTTGGCTGACCTTTTGACCATCCCAGTCAACTTAGCTGGTCTTCCAGGAATTTCGATTCCTGCTGGATTTGCTCAAGGTCTACCAGTCGGTCTCCAATTGATCGGTCCTAAATACTCTGAGGAAACCATTTACCAAGCTGCTGCTGCCTTTGAAGCAACAACAGACTACCACAAACAACAACCCGTGATTTTTGGAGGTGACAACTAATGAACTTTGAAACAGTCATTGGACTTGAAGTCCACGTAGAGCTCAACACCAATTCAAAAATCTTCTCACCTACTTCTGCTCACTTTGGAAATGACCAAAATGCCAACACTAACGTGATTGACTGGTCTTTCCCAGGAGTACTTCCGGTTCTCAATAAAGGTGTTGTCGATGCTGGTATCAAGGCAGCTCTTGCCCTCAACATGGACATCCACAAAAAGATGCACTTTGACCGCAAGAACTACTTCTACCCTGATAATCCAAAAGCCTACCAAATTTCTCAGTTTGATGAGCCGATCGGTTATAATGGTTGGATTGAAGTGGAGCTAGAAGACGGTACGACTAAGAAAATCGGTATCGAGCGCGCTCACTTGGAAGAAGATGCTGGTAAAAACACCCACGGTACAGATGGCTACTCTTATGTTGACCTCAACCGCCAAGGGGTGCCTTTGATTGAGATTGTATCTGAAGCGGACATGCGTTCTCCTGAAGAAGCCTATGCTTATCTAACAGCCCTCAAGGAAGTCATCCAGTACGCTGGCATTTCTGACGTTAAGATGGAAGAAGGTTCTATGCGTGTGGATGCCAATATCTCCCTTCGTCCTTATGGTCAAGAAAAATTCGGTACCAAGACTGAGTTGAAAAACCTCAACTCCTTCTCTAACGTCCGTAAGGGTCTTGAATACGAAGTTCAACGCCAAGCTGAAATTCTTCGCTCAGGTGGTCAAATTCGCCAAGAAACACGCCGTTACGATGAAGCCAACAAAGCAACCATCCTCATGCGTGTTAAGGAAGGCGCTGCAGACTACCGCTACTTCCCAGAACCAGACCTCCCACTCTTTGAAATCTCAGATGAGTGGATTGAGGAAATGCGTACTGAACTGCCAGAGTTTCCAAAGGAACGCCGTGCACGCTACGTTGCTGACCTTGGCTTGTCAGACTACGATGCTAGTCAGTTGACTGCAAATAAGGTCACTTCTGACTTCTTTGAAAAAGCTGTTGCACTCGGTGGCGATGCCAAACAAGTTTCTAACTGGCTCCAAGGTGAAGTTGCTCAGTTCTTGAACGCCGAAGGTAAAACACTAGAACAAATCGAATTGACACCAGAAAACTTGGTAGAAATGATTTCCATCATCGAAGATGGTACTATCTCTTCTAAGATTGCCAAGAAGGTCTTTGTCCACCTGGCTAAAAATGGCGGTGGCGCGCGTGAATACGTGGAAAAAGCAGGCTTGGTGCAAATCTCTGATCCAGATGTTCTGATTCCAATCATCCATCAAGTCTTTGCGGATAACGAAGCTGCCGTTGCCGACTTCAAGTCAGGCAAACGCAACGCAGACAAGGCCTTCACAGGATTCCTTATGAAGGCAACCAAAGGCCAAGCCAATCCACAAGTTGCCCTTAAACTCCTTGCACAGGAATTGGCCAAGTTGAAAGAAAGTGAGTAATTTACTCTTTATACACTTTTTTCTACTTTTAAGACGAGAATGAGACAAGGAGAATAAATGAACAAATTTTTACGATTGCTATTTGTCTTAGTCATCATCGCTATGTTAGGCGCTTCTATACTACAAATTTTCTTTCCATCGTACATGGGAAGCCACTCCGGGTACGGAATATCTGCTGGTTGGCAACGAGAAATTGGAATATGGAATTTAGCTGTATTGATTATTATTCTCGCTATCAATATTAAATACGATTGGTTCTATCTACGAATCGCACTTCTTGCTCTCATTATTGGCGGAATTGGAATAGGAACAAATCACTTACTCAATTATATGGAGTATCACTCTCCTGTAAATGCTATCGGTGCTTTTGAAAATTACTTGCTAGCAATAGGATGGATTGTGGGATGGCTCATCGAACGCCATTCCATAAAGAAGCTAAATGCTAGTAAATAACGCCTAGTATATATCAGATTATTTTTAAAGGTTATTAAATAGTTTAATAATCATTCGAATTCAGAATTCTACCTTTTCAATCATATAGTTAGGGGACACATGAAAAAGTTTTACGCTCTTTTAATGACCTGTTTATTACTTGTTTTTCTATCCGTGCCTCAAATCGTTGATGCGGGTGTCGGACATTCCAGAAGTGGAGGGAGCAGCCGCAGTAGCTCCAGAAGTAGTAGCCGCTCAAGTGGAGGTGGAAGTCGTTCTGGTGGCTCATCCTACCACTACTACCGCTCTGGATATGGATCATCCTCTGACAGTTCTGCTAGCTCTCCCTATCTAGGATTTATGTTCATATTAGTCGGAGGAATCATACTAGTTGTTATCGTCAAATCCTTGCAGAATAAGTCTGGAGATTCGAGTTCAACCTACACTAGTAATGATTCTCAAACGCTCCATCGTCGAGTTGAACATAACACACTGGCCATTAGTCGTGTGAAATATGGGGATCCAAACTTTGACGCGGAAGCCTTCACATCTTGGGTTAAGGAAGTCTACCTTAAATTGCAGGTTGCCTGGACTGAGAAAAATTGGAACTCTGTCCGCGCTTTGGAAAGTACCAGTCTCTACTCTCAACACAGTACCCAACTTGAGGACCATATTCGTGCTAAAACAACCAATGTTTTAGAGAAAGTGTGTATCGAAAATGTTCGCATCAAGGAGTTCATTGAAAATCCTGACGGAAACGATACCTTAGTAGTAATCCTATCGTCTACCTTGCGGGACTATGTCATTGACGATGAGAGTCGTCGTGTACTTGAAGGAGATCCTAAAAAAGATCTCTTCACCGTGTATCAATTGAACTTTATTCGCAAACACGGTAGCCAAACTGAATCAACTGTTCAAGAGGATGCCGTCAGCGACCACTGTCCAAACTGTGGCGCGCCACTGAAAATATCAGCTATTAGCAAATGTGACTATTGCGGTGCTGAATTAACACGCAGTCCAAACCAATGGGTACTCGATACCTACGATGTTGTGGATGAAGACGAACTATATAATTAGGAGGAATTATGGGATTTATACGTGCAGCCTTATCAGCAGGCTTAAATAGTTTTAATGACAGTAAATTCAAGGAAGCCATTGTCCTTCCAGACAATGTCTCTGGCGATGCCTTGGCCATCAAGGGACAATTACTCACAAAAGACCCCGATGGACGTTCTCGTCACAGCAATCAAAATACAGGCCTCTTGTCGGACGGCAGTGTGGTTATCGTTCCTCAAGGCTATAGCGCTGTTTTGGTAAATAACGGTACCTTCCTTGGCGACGTCCTCGAAGCTGGTAACCACGAATGGCAAGCTGGTGATAACGCTTGGCTCCTTGAAAAAGGTGGCTTAAAAGGTACTTGGGAAAACTTTAAAAATCGTTTCTCTTTCGGTGGACAAGTCATCACCCAACAGGAAATTATCTTTATCCGCATGCAACCTATCGCGGGCAATAAGTTCGGCACACAAAATGCGGTCGAATATTTCAGTGAACGTTACCAACAACTGCTCAACATCCGTTTCTATGGCTTGTTTGATGTAAAAATCGCGGATCCAGTTCTCTTCTATGTGAGCTCTGTTAGTCAGCAAATTACAGATAGCCAACCATATACTCTTCAGGATGTTGCTCAAGGAACGCTCCGTCAAAATATCGCACCAAAAATCGCAATTGCCATTGCCAAATATACCAACGAAAACAAGGTTGATATCTATAGCCTCAATGCCAACCAAGATACCTTTAACGAACTCGCTAAACAAGAGGTCAACAAGGTTTGGACAGGCCTCTACGGAATTGAAGCAACTAATATCTTGCTTGAAGACCTCAGCTACGACCAAGAAAGTCTTGATATCGTTCGCAAGCTTGATAGTGAGCTGGTGGCAATGAAGTACAACACGATTGAAATCGAAGAACGCCGTGCTCGCAACGAAGCGCTTATTGCTGCAGCTGCCAACGAAGGAAATGGCAATGGGATGAACATGTTTATGGGCATGAATCTTGGCCAAACTCTGGGTGGTCAATTCAGCCAACAAGTCCAAAATCAAGCACAGGCTCAAAATACTGGACAAACTGCCAGCAAGAATTTTTACATCGAAGTCGATGGAAAATACGTCCTCGTTACCAAAGACGAAGATGGAAATATCGTACCAGTCAACTAATTAAGCTCCTTCTGACATTTGAGTAATGTTGTCTTTTATGGTACAATAAAGAGTAAATTATTTTATTAAAGAGGTAAAAACATGATTGAAGCAAGTAAATTAAAGGCTGGTATGACCTTTGAAACAGCTGACGGAAAATTGATCCGCGTTTTGGAAGCTAGCCACCACAAACCAGGTAAAGGAAACACGATCATGCGTATGAAATTGCGTGATGTCCGTACTGGTTCTACATTTGACACAAGCTACCGTCCAGAGGAAAAATTTGAACAAGCTATTATCGAGACTGTCCCAGCTCAATACTTGTACAAAATGGATGACACAGCCTACTTCATGAATACAGAAACTTACGACCAATACGAAATCCCTGTAGTCAACGTTGAAAACGAATTGCTTTACATCCTTGAAAACTCAGATGTGAAGATCCAATTCTACGGAACTGAAGTGATTGGTGTCACAGTTCCTACTACTGTTGAATTGACAGTTGCAGAAACTCAACCATCTATCAAAGGTGCTACTGTTACAGGTTCTGGTAAACCAGCAACGATGGAAACTGGACTTGTCGTAAACGTTCCAGACTTCATCGAAGCAGGACAAAAACTCGTTATCAACACTGCAGAAGGAACTTACGTTTCTCGTGCCTAATCTCTAGAAAGAGGTCATTCTATGGGAATTGAAGAACAACTTGGCGAAATCGTTATCGCCCCACGTGTACTTGAAAAAATCATTGCTATTGCTACTGCAAAAGTAGAGGGTGTACACTCTTTTTCAAACAAATCAGTATCTGACACCCTTTCAAAACTTTCTCTTGGCCGTGGTGTTTATCTTAAAAACGTGGACGAAGAGCTCACAGCAGATATCTATCTCTACCTTGAGTACGGAGTAAAAGTTCCTAAGGTAGCTGTTGCGATCCAGAAAGCTGTCAAAGATGCAGTCCGCAATATGGCTGATGTAGAACTCGCTGCTATCAATATCCACGTTGCAGGTATCGTTCCAGATAAAACACCAAAACCAGAATTGAAAGATCTATTTGACGAGGACTTCCTCAATGACTAGTCCACTATTAGAATCTAGACGCCAACTCCGTAAATGCGCTTTTCAAGCTCTCATGAGCCTTGAGTTCGGTACGGATGTCGAAACTGCTTGTCGTTTCGCCTATACTCATGATCGTGAAGATACTGATGTGCAACTTCCAGCCTTTTTGACAGAGCTAGTTTCTGGTGTTCAAGCTAAAAAGGAAGAACTAGACAAGCAAATCACACAGCATTTAAAAGCAGGTTGGACCATCGAACGTTTAACGCTCGTGGAGAGAAACCTCCTTCGCTTGGGAGTCTTTGAAATCACTTCATTTGACACCCCTCAGCTGGTTGCTGTTAATGAAGCTATCGAACTTGCAAAGGACTTCTCAGATCAAAAATCTGCCCGTTTTATCAATGGACTGCTCAGCCAGTTTGTAACAGAAGAATAGTAAAAAGAAAAAGTGTTTGACAGCTATCAAACGCTTTTTTCTTTGCCTCCCACTATCTAAAAAAATGATAATAGATATAATTGTAAACAAAAATCCAGATAGGTTTTGCATAATTGAGAAAGTTAAAAAAACTATGGCAGAGAATCGTTAATCTCAGATTGTCGGTAGAACGATAAACAAGGGCAAAAAAGAGACCAATCAGACTATAATATAATAAACTAATTGGGTCTCGGTGAGATAGGATCAAATGACTAAGTCCAAAGATAAGGCCTGATAAGATGACATCTAAATAGAACTTTGACTTAGTAAAGAAGGTGTTCATAAAATACCCACGATCAAGCGTCTCTTCCAAAATAGGACCAATAACGACTGTTAAGATAAAACTAAGAACTGTAGATAGAACAGTTGGTTGTCCATTTGAAAGTACCACCGCAAAATAGACATCATGAATATTCCTATGATTAATCAAATGAGCAAAACGTGCCCAAAAATTACCGAGAATCTGATGAACCACATAACATGCAAACAAGTAAAAGATAGTTGACCAGTTCCAGCTCTTTTTCTCAAAGATAAAGAGCATCTTTTTCTTTTTTAACCACCAAATTAATAGAAGGAAACTTCCTACTAATCCCATTGTTAAAATAAGAGAGTAGACATCAGCGCCTAACCCTAAAATTATCGTCACATACAAACCAATTATTTGCGGTAAATAGGTAGATAGTAAAATAATAAGCAAAAATATTCCAAATTGTCTTAGTTTCTTTGTGTTTTTCATCGTTCTTTTTTGAAAGATTATCCTGCTTGGAAACCGTACTTCCAAGCATCCCTATAAGAATTAAGTGCTCCTTGCCCCATATAGGGAGCAAATTTTCTATAATATAACCCATCTACCACAACCATTTTCCCAAATAGCAAGACCGCCTGAAACTTGCTCTAAGTCTTTAGACGAAAGAACTGTAAATGTTTCTGTACCTGCCGTTGCAAGCACATCCTTAAAATTAATTTTTGTAAGCTTATATCTACAGTATAAATCTTTTTTGTCTATTTTATAGTCTATCTCCTCAACTGTCAATTTTTCGTCCTGAATGGTAGCTTTACTCATTGAAAAACAAGAAATTGATAAAAAAGATTTCTCTAACTTCCTATCAAATTAGAAAAAGTGTTTGACTTCCACTATCTAAAAAAATGATAATAGACATAATTATAAACAAAAATCCAAATAGGTTTTGCATAAATGAGAAAGTTGAAAAAACTATGGCACAGGATGGTGATTTTTAGATTCTTTGTCCAACGGTAGACAAGGGCATAGAAGAGGCCGCCCAAACTATAAATAATCAAACTGATAGGATCTCGGTGAGTTAGGATTAAATGACTAAGTCCAAAGATAAGAGCAGATAGGACAACATCCAGATAGTACTTGGATTGGGGAAAGAAGGTATT
Organism: Streptococcus oralis subsp. tigurinus; assembly: GCF_002356415.1. Lineage (NCBI taxonomy): Bacteria > Bacillati > Bacillota > Bacilli > Lactobacillales > Streptococcaceae > Streptococcus > Streptococcus oralis. The sequence goes on along the minus strand of NZ_AP018338.1, from coordinate 391,800 downwards.
CATAAAGTACCCTCTATGAATCAGTTCCTCTAATATAGGTCCGACGATTACTGTTAAACTAAAACTGAGAACAGTTGATAGAAAAGTTGGTTGACCATTGGAGTATAGAATCGAAAGAAGGTCTTGAAAGATATACTTGTTATCAATTAGGTGATGAAACTGTAACTGAAAAGCATCCACCAATTGACGATCAAAATAAGTAGCCACTAGACCAACTACAAGGTAAAAGAATTTTGACTTCTTTGAACCCTTTTTTTCAAAAACATAGAGCATCTCTTTCTTTTGGAGCCAGTAGATAAATAATAGCAAAAGAGCTATTACTTCAACTGTTAAAAAGATAGAATAGCCATCTATCCCCCATCCTAAAAACTTAGTTAAATGCATAATCCCCAACTCTGGTAGATAAACCGATAGAAATACCAGTGATGTATAGACTCCCAAATGCCCTAGTTTTTTCATACTTACCCCTTTAAATTATTAGAACATTAAGGTATAATTCCGTTACCATAACCAGTCATTCTAGTACATATTGTACTTGAATCAGTTGCAATGCTGTAAGCATAAGGCCAACTCCAATAATAATCATCAACCAACCAAATCATGCCACCACCTGAAACTTGTTCTAAGTCCTCAGATGAAAGAACTGTAAATGTTTCTGTACCTGTCATATCAAGTAGCTCCTTAAAATAAATTTTTGTAAGCTTACATCTACAGTACATATCTTTTTGTCTATTTTATAGTCTATCTCCTCAACTGTCAATTTTTCACCCTAAATGGTAGCGTTACTCATTGAGAAATAAGAAATTGATAAAAGAGATTTCTCTATCTCCCCATCAAATTAGAAAAAGGTTTGACAGATATCAAACGCTTTTTTCTTTATCTCCTAACTTCCTACTATCTAAAAATCAAATAATAGATATAAAATAAGATCGACGGAGCATAGGGAATTGCATTATAGAAACTATGACAAACAATGGTAAACCGAAGACTACCCGTAACTCGATAAACAACTGTAAATAGAAGACCAAGAATACTATAAATGATGAGACTGATGGGGTCACGATGAGATAGAACTAAGTGACTGAGCCCGAAGATGAAAGAAGACAAGATCACATCCAAATAAAACTCCGACTTCGGAAAGAAGGTATTCATAAAATAACCCCTATAGATTGTCTCCTCAACAACAGGTACAATCGAAATGTTAAAGATTAAAAATATAAGACTTGATAGAGTCGTTTCTCTCCCGTTTAAGTAAAGTTCTGAAAGAAGGTCTTGGAAAATAAAGCTATGGTCAATCAATCGAATATTCTGCATTCTAAATCCATTTAAAAAAGAATAGATAAGGAAACAAGCCACTAAGAAAGCGAGATAAGACCAGCACCAACCCTTTTTGTCGAAGATAAAGAGCATCTTCTTCTTTTTCAACCACAAAACGAATAAAAAGAAAATAAGCAACACTTCTCCAACTAGGAAGATTATATAGCTGTCCATTCCTAAACCAAAGGTTCTAGCTAGAGTTATAGCCCCTAATGGCGTTAAATAAATGTACAGGAACATTAAAATCATACAGATTCCTAAATGTATTGTCTTTTTCATTCTTTCTCTCCTAATGGTAAACTCTCTATTAGGGCAATATAGAGGATAGACCATTGATTGTTTTTCTTATTTATCTAGAGTATTCATGTTTATCCATGCTCTATTATCAAAATAGCTAGAACAAATTGTTCTAGCTTTTAAGTTTTCTTAGTATTTTCTAAAGCGTTGGTAACGTTCTTCGATAAGTTGGTCGAGTGGTAGTTCTTGCAATCTATCTAGTTCTGCACGCAATTCATTTTTAACGCAACCTAGCAGTTCTTTACTTGACAGCCCTGCTTCTGAGATTACCTTGTCTACGATTCCCATTTCTAGGAGTTCATGTGAAGTGATTTTCATCAACTCCGCCGCTTCCATAGCACGACTTCCATCCTTCCAAAGGATAGAGGCAAATCCTTCAGGGCTAAGTACGGCGTAGATTGAGTTTTCTAACATCCAGACACGGTTAGCTACGGCTAGAGCTAGGGCCCCACCAGATCCACCTTCACCGATAATAATCGCAATGATTGGAACCTTGAGGTCACTCATTTCCATCAGGTTTCGGGCAATTGCTTCACCTTGTCCACGTTCCTCGGCTCCAACACCTGGGTAAGCACCCGCCGTATTGATAAAAGTCACAACTGGACGGCCAAACTTTTCTGCCTGTTTCATCAGGCGAAGAGCCTTACGATAGCCTTCTGGATGAGGTTGCCCAAAATTTCGTTTGAGGTTATCATGAAGACTCTTCCCTTTTTGGATACCGACGACTGTGACTGCTTGGTCACCTAACCAGCCAATTCCACCAATGACCGCACCATCATCTCGGAAAGAGCGATCTCCATGCAATTCGATAAACTCATCGAAGATGCCATTGGCAAAATCAAGGGCTGTCAAGCGACTTTGCTCGCGTGCCTCTCTGACTATTTTTGCAATATTCATCCGCGACTTCCTCCATGCAATCTTACTAATTTAGCAATTGTTTCAGGCAATTCTCTCCGTTTGACAATTGCATCAACAAATCCATGTTCAAGCAGAAATTCTGCCTTTTGGAAGTCATCCGGCAAGGTCTCACGAACTGTATTTTCGATAACACGACGTCCAGCAAAACCAACCAAACTCTGTGGCTCCGCTAGGATAATATCCCCTTCCATAGCAAAAGAAGCGGTCACCCCACCTGTTGTCGGATCGGTTAAAATAGTTAGGTAAAAAAGTCCTGCCTTGGAATGACGTTGAACTGCCGCAGAAATCTTAGCCATCTGCATCAAGCTCATGATTCCTTCTTGCATACGGGCTCCACCAGAAGCTGTGAAGAGAACGACTGGCAAGTTTTCTACCGTTGCATACTCAAACAAGCGCGTGATTTTTTCACCCACAACGGTTCCCATAGAAGCCATGATAAAGTTTGAATCCATGATCCCAAGGGCAACTTTTTGTCCCTTGATGCTAGCTGTACCAGTCAGTACTGCTTCATCCAAACCTGTCTTTTCACGCATACTAGCTAGTTTTTTCTGGTAGCCAGGAAAGTTTAATGGATCTTGAGTTTCAATACCCGTAAACATCTCCACAAAGGTGTCAGAATCAATCGTCAAATCCAAGCGTTCCTGAGCTGAAATACGGAAAGTATAGCTACAATGGGGACAAATTCGTTCGCTCCCAAGATCCTTTTGGTAAATGGTGTGTTTACAACCAGGACACTGGGAGAAGAGTTCATCCGGAACCTCAGGCTTGGCTTGTGGTTTCTGCCTTACGGAACGGTTAGGATTGATCCGAATATACTTATCCTTTTTACTAAATAGAGCCATAACTCCCCCTTTTAGTTCTCATACTATTTGAAAGTCTATTCTTTTTCTTGGTATTTTGGCAAGAAAGTTTCCATCAAGAAGGAAGTATCGTAGTCACCAGCGATAACTCGGCGGTCTGAAATCAGATCCAACTGGAAGTCTGCATTGGTTTGTACTCCTTCAATATCAAGTTCATAAAGTGCCCGTTGCATCTTCATTAAGGCATCAAAACGATTCTCCCCATGAACAATGATTTTGGCAATCATACTATCATAGTAAGGAGGAATGGTATAACCTGGATAGACTGCAGAGTCTACACGCAATCCAACTCCTCCACTTGGAAGGTAGAGGTTGGTGATTTTACCTGGACTTGGAGCAAAGTTAAATGCTGGATTTTCTGCATTGATCCGGCACTCGATAGCATGACCTCGTAGGACGATATCTTCTTGTTTGAAAGGTAAAGGTTGCCCGGCAGCAATGCGAATCTGCTCCTTCACGATATCAACACCTGAAACAAACTCTGTGACTGGGTGTTCAACTTGCACACGAGTATTCATTTCCATGAAGTAGAAATTGCCACTCGCTTCATCGAGCAGAAATTCAATCGTTCCTGCATTTTCATAGCCTACAGACTCTGCTGCACGAACGGCTGCAGCACCAATTTCATGACGAAGGGTTTTGCCAATCGCAATGGATGGGCTTTCTTCTAAGACCTTTTGGTTATTCCGTTGGAGTGAACAATCCCGTTCACCAAGATGGACAACATGACCCTCTTGATCTGCAAGAATCTGAACTTCGATATGACGAGCTGGATAAATCACACGCTCAAGATACATAGCGCCATTTCCAAAATTGGCCTTAGCTTCACTGGATGCTGTCTCAAAGGCTGCGACCAAGTCTTCTGCCTTTTCAACCTTACGAATCCCTTTTCCACCACCACCTGCCGATGCCTTAAGCATGACTGGATAGCCAATTTTTTCTGCAACTGCAAGCGCCTCTTCAGCCGTGTGAACTTCACCATCAGATCCTGGGATAACTGGAACCCCAGCCTTGATCATTTGCTCACGCGCATTGATCTTATCTCCCATGGTATCCATCACAGCACCAGAAGGGCCGATGAACTTAATCCCTACTTCATCACACATCGTGGCAAATTTGGAGTTTTCGCTAAGAAATCCAAAACCTGGATGGATGGCTTCTGCTTCTGTCAAGACCGCAGCAGACAAAATTGCATTGATATTGAGATAAGATTCTGTCGCCTTACCAGGTCCGATACAGATAGCTTCATCCGCTAGGAGTGTGTGAAGGGCTTCCTTATCAGCAGTTGAATAAACTGCCACGGTCGCAATGCCCAATTCACGCGCAGCTCGAATAATGCGAACCGCAATCTCACCACGGTTGGCAATCAAAATTTTACGAAACATGGAGATCCTCCTTAGTTTCCAATTGCAAAGGTAAGAGTACCACTCGCTGCAAGCTTGCCATCTACTTCAGCCTTTGCTTCAACCACGGCAATCGTACCACGACGTTTCACAAAGGTTGCCGTCATGACTAATTGGTCACCTGGTACAACTTGCTTCTTGAACTTAACCTTATCCATGCCAGCATAGAAGACCAGTTTCCCTTTATTTTCAGGTTTGGACAATTCCAAGACACCAGCAGTCTGAGCCAAGGCTTCCATGATAAGAACACCTGGCATAACTGGGTATTGAGGAAAATGACCATTGAAGAAAGGTTCGTTGATTGTCACATTTTTAATGGCAACAATGGTATCCTCGCTCACTTCCAAGACACGATCCACTAGGAGCATGGGGTAGCGATGGGGTAGAGCTTCTTTGATTCCTTGAATATCGATCATTTGATGCGTACCAATCCTTTACCGAACTCAACCATTTCTTCATTTGAAACGAGAATTTCTGTCACCACACCATCCTTAGGTGCAGGAATTTCATTCATGACTTTCATGGCTTCAATGATCACCAAAGTCTGACCTTTTTTAACACTGTCTCCAACTGTGACAAAGGCAGGTTTATCTGGTCCAGCAGCCAAATAAGCCACCCCTACAAGTGGGCTTTCAACAACATCACCCTCTGGAGCAACCGTCGTTTCAGCTGGTGCTGGAGCTTCTTCCACAGAACTCTCTACTGGAGTTGAAGGGGCAGAAACTACTGGACTTGCAGCTACTGCAGTTGGCACTGGAGCAACTTGAGCTGGTGCTTCAGAAGCCATTCTTGCTTCATTCTTACTAAACTGCAATGCGTCCGTTCCATTTTTATAAGAAAATTCTCTCAAACTTGATTGGTCAAATTGAGCCATCAAGTCCTTGATCTCATTTAAATTCATAATTATTTATTCTCCCAACGTTTGAAAGCAAGAACCGCATTGTGTCCACCAAAACCAAAAGTGTTTGAAATAGCATAAGGGATTTCTTGCTCCAAGCCTTGTCCATAAACGACATTCGCTTCGATATAGTCTGATAACTCACTTGTTCCAGCCGTCATTGGTACATAGTTATGACGCATGGCTTCAATTGTAGCGATGGCTTCTACTGCCCCTGCAGCACCAAGCAAGTGTCCTGTAAAGGACTTGGTTGAAGATACTGGTACTTCTTTACCAAGAACAGCTACAATGGCACTACTTTCTCCTTTTTCATTAGCAGGAGTTGAAGTTCCATGGGCATTGACATAAGCCACTTGTTCTGGAGAAATCTCTGCCTCTTCCAAAGCTAATTTAATTGCCTTGATTGCACCCTGACCTTCTGGATGAGGTGAAGTCATATGATAAGCATCACAGGTATTTCCATAACCAACTACTTCAGCCAAGATAGTTGCGCCACGTTTTTCAGCATGTTCAAGACTCTCAAGAACCAGCATTCCAGAACCTTCTCCCATCACAAAACCATTACGGTCTTTGTCAAACGGAATAGAAGCACGAGTTGGATCTTCTGTAGTTGATAGGGCAGTCAATGCTTGGAAACCAGCGATGGCAAAAGGAGTGATAGATGATTCTGATCCACCTACTAACATGACATCTTGGAAACCAAACTTGATTGAACGGAAGGCATCGCCAATAGCATCATTTGATGAGGCACAGGCTGTATTAATTGATTTACAGACACCGTTTGCTCCAAAGCGCATGGCAACATTTCCCGAAGCCATATTTGGCAAGGCTTTTGGAAGTGTCAATGGCTTAACACGTTTTGGGCCTTTTTCGTGAAGACGGATAACTTGGTCTTCGATTTCTTTAATTCCCCCAATACCAGAAGCCACGATGACACCAAAGCGATCTTTATCGATTGCTTCTACATCAAGATTAGCATTTGTCACCGCTTCTTGAGCTGCGTACAAGGCATACAAAGAATAGTTATCAAAACGGTTGGTATCTTTTTTGACAAAGTATTTATCAAAGGGGAAATCTTGAACTTCTGCCGCATTGTGCACAGCAAATTCGCTATGGTCAAACTTAGTGATTTCTCCAATCCCGATTTTCCCAGTTTGCAAACTGTTCCAAAATTCTTCTGGAGTATTTCCGATAGGAGAGGTCAATCCATAACCTGTTACTACAACTCGATTTAGTTTCATCTGTCTTACCTATATCTTTCCTTATTTTTTACATGCTAAGTCCGCCATCAACAGCGAGAACTTGTCCAGTCAAATAATCTTGTTGGGCTAAGAAGACCGTGGCATCTGCGATATGTTCTGCTTGTCCAAAACGCTTCATTGGGATTTGTGCTAGCGTCGCTTCCTTGACCTTATCAGACAAAACAGCAGTCATATCTGACTCGATCATTCCTGGTGCAAGAGCATTTACGCGTACGTTGCGATTGGCAACTTCACGTGCAACTGACTTGGTAAAACCAATCAAACCTGCTTTAGAAGCTGCATAGTTGGCTTGTCCGATATTTCCCATCAAACCGACCACACTAGACATGTTGATAATCGCACCTTCACGTGCCTTGATCATCTGTTTCAAGACTGCTTGCGTCATGTTGAAAGCACCTGTCAAGTTGATCTTAATCACTTTTTCAAAGTCTTCTTCGGTCATCTTGAGCATAAGCGTATCTTGAGTGATCCCAGCATTGTTGACCAAGACATCAACAGAACCGAGTTCTGCAATCGCTTGATCTACCATACGCTTGGCATCTGCAAAGTCTGAAACATCACCTGAAATCGGTACTACTTTGACACCATAGTTTGAAAACTCAGCCAGCAATTCTTCTGAGATTGCTCCGCGACTATTCAAAACTACATTAGCGCCTAGTTGGGCAAATTTGTGAGCAATGGCAAGTCCGATACCACGACTTGAACCTGTTACAAAGACATTTTTGTTTGTAAGTTGCATTCTATCTCTCCTGTTTCCTGTTGTATTTTGTGGGAGAAGGGATCATTAGTTTCCTAACAAAGCATCCAAGCTTGCTTGGTCTTCAACGTTAGCTAGCTGAGCTGTTTTATCGATTTTTTTGACAAAGCCTGATAGGACCTTACCAGGACCAATTTCAATAAAGTTGGTTACCCCAGCATCCTGCATCACAGCAATGCTTTCATAAAAACGAACAGGTTCTTTGACCTGACGCGTCAAAAGCTCTTGGATTCGATCTTTTTCCATAACAGCAGCTTCCGTATTGCCAACTAGTGGGCAAGTGAAATCAGCGAAACTCACTCCCTCAAGAGCTTCAGCTAGTTGCTGACTAGCTGGCTCAAGAAGGGCAGTATGGAAAGGACCAGATACATTTAAAGGAATCAATCGTTTTGCTCCTGCTTCCTGCAAGAGTTCAACTGCGCGGTCAACCGCAGCCACCTCACCACCGATGACGATTTGGCTTGGGGTGTTGTAGTTAGCTGGAGTCACTACTCCAACTTTAGAGGCTGTTTCACAAGCTTCCCCAATCACTTCAACTGGAGTATTAAGAACGGCAACCATCTTCCCAGAGCCTGCAGGTGCAGCTTCTTCCATATAAGCACCACGTTTAGCAACCAAGGCAACTGCATCCTCAAAGTCCAAGGCACCACTTGCTACAAGAGCAGAATATTCCCCAAGAGACAATCCTGCTACCATATCTGGCTGGTAACCCTTTTCTTTCAATAGTCGGTAAATAGCAACCGAAGTCGCTAAAATAGCTGGTTGCGTATAGCGAGTCTGGTTTAACTTGGTTTCTTCCTTATCAATCAAGTCACGGAGGTCATAACCCAAAACCTGACTGGCTTGGTCAATTGTTTCCTTGACGATAGGGTAGCGATCATAGAGGTCTCGTCCCATCCCTAGATACTGAGCACCTTGACCTGCAAATAGAAAGGCTGTTTTAGTCATTTCTTACAACTCCTGCCCAACGAGAGGCTTCTTCCTGAATTTTCTTGGCAGCGCCATAGTATAGATCTTTTAGGATTTCTTCAACGGTTTCTTCTTTAGAGACCAAACCAGCGATCTGACCTGCCATGACAGATCCACCTTCTACATCTCCATGAACAACGGCTTTAGCAAGAGCACCAGCTCCCATTTGTTCAAAGATTTCTAAATCCGGATTTTCTTGTTTAAAGGCATCTTTTTCAGCCTGCTCAAAGTCACGTGTCAACTGATTTTTAATGGCACGAACAGCATGTCCAAAGTGCTGAGCTGAAATAGTCGTATCGATATCACGCGCTTTTAAGATTTTTTCCTTGTATTTTGGATGGGCGTTAGATTCCTTAGCTACTACGAAACGCGTACCAACTTGAACAGCCTCTGCACCAAGCATAAAGCCTGCAGCGACACCTTCACCGTCGGCAATTCCTCCAGCTGCGATAACTGGAATTGAAACAACTGCAGCAACTTGGCGAACCAAGGTCATCGTTGTTAATTTACCAATATGTCCACCGGCTTCCATCCCCTCTGCAATAACTGCATCTGCACCAATTTTTTCCATGCGTTTTGCCAAAGCAACACTTGGAACAACAGGAATAACTGTAATTCCAGCATCATGGAAACGAGTCATGTATTTACTTGGATTTCCTGCACCAGTTGTCACCACCTTGACCCCTTCTTCAATCACGAGATCAACGATGTCTTCTACAAAAGGTGACAAGAGCATGATGTTAACACCAAAAGGTTTGTCCGTAAGTGATTTGATTTTATCGATATTAGCCTTTACGACCTCTTTAGGTGCATTCCCCCCACCGATAATCCCTAAACCGCCAGCTTTAGAAACAGCTCCGGCCAAGTCGCCATCAGCGACCCAGGCCATTCCTCCTTGGAAGATAGGATAATCAATGTTCAATAATTCTGTAATACGTGTTTTCATAGTGCCTCCATCAGTCCTTGCTTACGTAATAGTTCGATTAGTATATTATTTGAGTCTCAAACCATTACCTAAACAAGAGGGAGTGGGTTCCCCCAACTCCTTCTATATCTTATTCGTTCTTATTTTGTTTTCTCTTCAACATAGGCAACCAAGTCACCAACTGTTTTCAAGTCATCTTCTGCTTCGATTTGGATATCAAAAGCATCTTCAATTTCTGAGATTACTTGGAACAAGTCCAATGAGTCTGCATCCAAATCATCAAAAGTAGATTCAAGTGTTACTTCTGATGCATCTTTTCCAAGTTCTTCAACGATAATTTCTTGTACTTTTTCAAATACTGCCATGATAGGACTCCTTTAAAATATAAAAATTTATAACAATGTGTTCACCACATGATTACCTAGATTGTAAGAATGAGCGTGCCCCAGGTCAAGCCTCCACCGAAGCCTGATAAAAGAATCGTTTGGCTACCGTCTACACGGATCAACCCCTGATCCACACACTCTGATAGTAAAATCGGGATGCTTGCCGCACTGGTATTCCCATACTCCATCATATTGGCTGGAAGTTTGTCGCGATCAACACCGATTTTTTTAGCCATTTTATCCAATATGCGGATATTGGCCTGATGAAGCAAGAGATAGTCCAAATCAGATGCTCCCACTGGACTTTCGTCAATGGTCTGCTTGATTGACCTAGCAACATCTCGAATCGCAAAATCAAAAACTGCTCGCCCATCCATTTTCAAAAATGCAGGAACTGCTTCTTGATTAGAGAAGGGGGAAGTCAAGGACGTTTGGCCATAAGTTAAGCACTCGCTTCGAGTACCATCACTGTGCATACTCTCTGCAAGGAAGTGGCGGTTCTCACTTGTTTCCAAGAGAACTCCACCAGCACCGTCTCCAAAGAGCACCGCAGTAGATCGATCTGACCAGTCAACCGCCTTAGACAAGGTTTCAGCACCGATAACAATCCCTTTTTTAAACTGTCCAGATGTCAGAAACTTTTCAGCAGTTGAAAGTGCAAAGATAAAACCACTGCAAGCAGCTGTAAGATCAAAAGCAAAGGCTCTGTTAGCACCAATATTGGCCTGAACTCGCGCTGCTGTAGAAGGCATCATTGAGTCAGGTGTGATTGTTGCTACAATGATAAAGTCAATCTGCTCAGCTTCTATACTCGCCTTAGCCAGTAAGCTTTTGGCAACTTCTGTCGCCAAATCACTCGTTGACTCCGTTTTTGAAATATGTCTCTGTTTAATTCCTGTACGACTTGAAATCCACTCATCGCTTGTATCCATTATTTGAGCCAAATCTTGATTGGTGACCACTTGCTCTGGTACATAATGAGCAACCTGGCTTATTTTAGCAAAAGCCATTATTTCAAATCCTCCAAAAATTGATAAAGGTTAGTCAAGCCCTTGCCCATAACTTTCATCTCCTCAGGACTCATACCCTCGATAATTTTTTCAACCATGGCCTTGTGGAAACGTTTATGAAGGCGGTGGACTAAACGACCTTTCTTTGTCAAATGTAGATAGACCACACGACGATCCTGTTCGGAACGAATTCGCTCAATATAACCCTTTCTTTCTAGGTTATTCAAGCTCGTCGTAACAGTTCCTAAGGTTACCATCAGTTCTTTGGAAACTTTGCTAGGCGTTGCCTCAGGGAATTTTCCAATCACATCGATTGTGTGCATTTCTTTGATGGAGATATCTTTGAATCGACTACCTCGTAAGCTAACCTCCTCAATCACAAGGACATTATTAAAAATGGATGTTAAATAATCATTTACTCGTTGGTAGTCCAAACTTTTTCCCTCCTCCTCAAAAAACTTTTACAATCAAAACATTTGATAGAAAAAGTATATCAAACTTCAAAAGATAGTGCAAGTATTTTTTTACTTTCCTGAAAATTTTGGTCGTCTTCTTTCTGAATGAGCGCGAACTCCTTCTTTGAAATCTTCGGTTTGAGCTAAGGATTCCTGCAGCTTCAACTCCAATTCGGCATAATCTTGCCAATCCTTAAATTGGCTTTCCCAAACCAGCTTTTTAATCGCTGCATAGGAATTAGCTGAACCACGTCTGAGTTTTTTTAGAACCTGGTCTCTTGTTTTTTCCAACTTATCTGCCTCACAGACTCGATAAACGACGCCCCACTCCAGAGCTTTTTCCGCTGTCAAGGCTTCTCCTGTCATGGCAAGCTGGGCTGCTCTTGTCACTCCTATACTACGACTTAGGAGATGAATACCTCCTGCATCGGGAGCCAACCCAACCCCGACAAAGGCCTGAATGAACTTGGCCTTGTCTGTTGCTATACAGAAATCAACCGCTACTGCCATATTTGCTGCAGCTCCTGCAACTGCCCCATCTACTTCCATCAAAACAGGTTTGGGTATTTGCTTGATCTTATAGGAAATTGTATTGACCAATTCTGCGATTTTTGTCAGTGAAGGGATATCATCCTCATCCACCGCCCGCTTCATCTCGACCAGGTCTCCCCCCACTGAAAAGACCTTCCCATTAGCATTTATCAAGATATACTGTACAGCTTGTTCCTGCTCTGCCAAGGTCAAAGCTTCTAAGATTTCCTCACACATTGGGATGTGGAAACCATTTGCGACTTCAGGACGATTCAAAGTAATAATAGCTAGATCATCTACGATCTGGTATAGGATATGATTCATAGCTTCTCCTTTTGTATGATGATAAAATTATTTTATTACCAAAGTATACCTTTTTTGGGATAAAGAGGCAAGGAAAAACTAAAGGAAAGTGTCTCAGCTGATTATTTCCCCACCGTTTATGAATGTAAATAAAATTTGACTCTCTTACTTTTAAACTGTTGTCGCTTTTCAGAATAAGTTAGCATTTACTCCTATTGTAATAGGGAGCTATTTTCTTCATTGAAAAATGCCCCTCTTTCTGCTATAATCGTATAAAATACTTACTTGAGGAGTCTTTATGAAGGTTGTAAAATTTGGTGGAAGTTCGCTTGCCTCTGCTGGTCAGTTAGAAAAAGTTTTAAACATCGTTAAAAGTGATAAGGAACGCCGTTTTGTAGTCGTTTCTGCACCCGGAAAACGCAATGCTGAAGATACCAAGGTAACCGATGCCTTGATTAAATACTATCGCGACTATGTGGCGGGAAATGATATCAACGCTAGCCAAAGCTGGATCATTGATCGTTATGCCGCTATGGTTAGTGAACTAGGCCTAAAACCTGCCGTTTTAGAAAAGATTTCTAAAAGCATTCGGGCCTTGGTAACTCTTCCTATAGAAGACAATGAATTTCTCTATGATACCTTCCTAGCGGCTGGAGAAAATAACAATGCCAAACTCATTGCAGCCTACTTTAACCAAAACGGTATCGATGCACGCTATGTTCACCCAAGAGAAGCTGGAATCATTGTCACAAGTGAACCAGGAAACGCACGTATCATCCCATCTAGTTATGACAAGATTGAAGGCTTGGCTGATAGCAACGAAGTCCTTGTCATCCCTGGTTTCTTTGGCGTAACTAAGGAAAATCAAATCTGTACCTTCTCACGTGGAGGTTCAGATATTACTGGTTCCATTATCGCAGCTGGAGTCAAGGCTGATCTCTATGAAAACTTTACAGACGTAGACGGTATCTTTGCTGCCCACCCTGGTATTATCCATCAACCACACTCCATTCCTGAATTAACCTACCGTGAAATGCGTGAGTTGGCATACGCTGGATTTTCAGTCCTTCATGATGAAGCCCTTCTACCTGCCTACCGCGGAAAAATTCCTCTTGTCATCAAAAACACCAATAACCCTGACCACCCAGGAACTCGTATCGTTCTAAAACACAGTAGCGATAAATTCCCAGTCGTTGGGATCGCTGGTGATTCTGGATTCGTCAGCATCAACATGTCAAAATACCTCATGAACCGCGAGGTTGGATTCGGTCGTAAGATTCTTCAAATCCTTGAAGATCTTAACATTGGTTGGGAACATATGCCAACAGGTATCGACGACCTTTCAATCATCCTTCGTTCCCGTGAATTGACTCCTATCAAGGAGGAAGAAATTCTGCGTCAGTTAGTTCAAAAAGCCGAAGTGGACCATGCTGAAATCGAACATGACCTTTCCATCATTATGATTGTCGGAGAAAAGATGAAGAGCCATATCGGGGTAACTGCTACTGCAACACGCGCTCTATCTGAAAATAAAATCAACATCCAGATGATGTCCCAAGGCTCAAGTGAAGTTTCCATCATGTTTGTTGTCAATAAAGAGCAAGAAAAGGCAGCTATCAAGGCTCTCTACCGCGCCTTTTTCGATGAAAGTAAGGAAGATTAATCATGGCCCAATCACTCAATAAAGTCATTGACTTACAAACCACTGGAACATCCTATCTTTCCATCTCGGGAAAAGTCGGAAAATTTCTAGTTGGGGATCAAGCCTTAGAGTTTTATCCTGATGTCAATGTCGAACAATATATCCAAATTCCCTGGTCAAGTATTCAGCAAATTGGAGCCAACGTAAGTGGTCGCAAAATCAGTCGCCACTTTGAAGTCTTCACTGATCAAGGAAAATTCCTCTTTGCTTCAAAAGACTCAGGTGCCATTCTTAAAATTGCTCGCGAAAAACTGGGCAATGACAAGGTTGTGAAACTTCCTACTTTACTCCAGACCATTGGTCAAAAATTCAAAAATCTATTTGCAAAAAAGTAGAAACTTTAGTATAATCATAGCAACGGATAAGTAGGTTATCCTCTTCTTCCAGAAAGTCTGCGGGTGCTGCGAGCAGATAGGAGGGGTAAGTGAAATTCTACCGTTAGTAACAATTACATACACAATCAAGTGCACACCTGTGAAGTTGGATGGAACCGTGGCCCTGCCACTCCAACGCTTTGTCAGGTGTGTTTTTTTCATAAAGGAGTTCTTATGTTAGATATTAAACGTATTCGTACAGACTTTGATGCTGTCGCAGAAAAATTGGCTACACGTGGTGTAGATCCTGCTGTCTTAAACGAGATGAAAGAAATCGATGCTAAACGTCGTGACATCTTGGTCAAGGTTGAAAACCTCAAGGCAGAACGCAACACAGTTTCAGCTGAGATTGCCCAAGCCAAGCGCAACAAGGAAAATGCCGATGACAAGATTGCTGCGATGCAAAACTTATCTGCTGAAGTCAAAGCCTTGGATGCGGAATTGGCGGACATCGATGCTAAATTGACAGAATTTACCACTACTCTTCCAAATATCCCTGCTGACAGTGTTCCTATCGGAGCCGACGAAGATGACAATGTGGAAGTCCGTCGTTGGGGAACTCCACGCGAGTTTGACTTTGAACCAAAAGCTCACTGGGATCTTGGTGAAGACTTGGGTATCCTTGACTGGGAACGTGGAGCAAAAGTTACTGGTGCTCGCTTCCTCTTCTATAAAGGACTTGGGGCTCGTTTGGAACGTGCTATCTACAACTTTATGTTGGACGAGCATGGAAAAGAGGGCTATACTGAAGTCATCACACCATACATGGTTAACCATGATTCTATGTTTGGTACTGGTCAATATCCAAAATTCAAGGAAGACACTTTTGAATTGAAAGACACTAATTATGTCCTTATTCCTACCGCTGAAGTGCCTTTGACAAACTACTATCGCGATGAAATCCTTGACGGAAAGGACCTACCAATCTACTTCACTGCTATGAGCCCATCATTCCGTTCTGAGGCTGGTTCTGCTGGTCGTGATACTCGTGGTTTAATTCGTCTACACCAATTTCACAAGGTTGAAATGGTCAAATTTGCCAAACCAGAAGAATCTTATGAAGAATTGGAAAAAATGACAGCCAACGCTGAAAACATCCTTCAAAAACTCAATCTTCCATACCGTGTCGTTGCCCTCTCTACTGGGGACATGGGCTTCTCAGCTGCCAAAACTTACGACTTGGAAGTTTGGATTCCAGCCCAAAATACCTACCGTGAAATCTCAAGCTGTTCAAATACAGAAGATTTCCAAGCCCGTCGTGCTCAAATTCGCTACCGCGATGAAGCCGATGGCAAGGTAAAACTCCTTCACACTTTGAACGGCTCTGGACTTGCAGTTGGACGTACAGTGGCTGCAATTCTTGAAAACTATCAAAATGAAGATGGTTCTGTAACTATTCCAGAAGCACTTCGTCCATATATGGGTGGAGCTGAAGTTATCAAACCATAAAAATAAGGTTTAGCTATTTCTAGCTAGACCCTTTTTCGTAACCAAATCAGATAAGCACCCAATACAAAGAATAAAATAGTTAGGCATATAACAGTTTCAGCCAACACCAGATAATCCAGAAATGGAAGTTTCAAAATTCCCTGAGCCATCTTGAGCGAAGTAGCTGTGATAATTGTTGGAAAAGTGAGGGCTGAGAAGGCTGGTTGAAATCCTTGTTTTAAAATATTAGGCAAGCGAGTTAAAACAAAGAAAAAGAAGGATTGAGATGCCAAAATCATGACGATCAAGAGCCAAGTCGGTAAACCTGCTCCTCCAACTCGAACTAGGGATGCCAGAAGTAGAGAAAAGGGAGCACAGTAGATTCCTTCCTGTCCAAGCAAGGCTACTGGGAGTGGAGTTTTCTTTAAATCCCTATAAATAAGCGGATAGAGATAGAAGGTCAAGACAAAACCAAAACTCAAGGTCGCATAGGCAATCTCGATAATGCCTACCAGAGGATAGGTCAAGGCTGCCACAGCTATCCCCACATAGAGCACCGTCCAGCTAGGAGTCGCATTAGTCTTTCGACCTTGGCAGGCAAATTTGATGGTAAAAGTAGCAATCAAAGCTAAATCCAAGAGAAAGGAAAACCACCAGATCCCTTGTGCTAGCAAAGGAAGAGCAGGGAATACGCGAAAGGCATAGGTCGATAAAATCATCCCAGCCATGGGAAAAGTGGCCATCCCAGACAAAAGAGGGGGCTTGGTCAATTCTTGCTTGGTTTCCTTCCAATTAAAAAGATGAAGAATCAGAAAGTAAATCCACAAAATTAAACCTGTCAGACTAAAAAGATGGGACAGAACCGGCAACGTATCTAAAATAAGATTTCCAGCTCCTGCCAAACCTAGCAAACAACCAGAAAATACCAAGGGGAGTTTTTTCATCCTAATCTCCGTTAATCATATTATTATTAGTATAGCATAAAAGCGCTTAAAATAGCACAGAAAAATGAAGACTGGATGAATCAGCCTTCATTTTTTCTCTATGATTCGAACTAAGCATACGGTTGTAATTCTGGGTTAATAGGCGTATTAGCTAGGTTGTTGGTATAGTTGCAAAGACTGGCAAGACTAACACCGAGAACCACATCCAGGGCATTTTGTTGCGTGTAGCCAGCTTCCAAAAATTCAGCCAAGGCTTCATCTCCTACACGCCCTTTGGTATTGATGACCGCCAAGGTAAACTTAGCTAGGGTGTCCAATTTAGGATCTGTTTCAATCGGAGTGCGGTTGCGAAGGGCTTGGAGAAGATCATCATTCATCTGGATTTGTTTGATGGAAAAGGCTGTGTGACCTGCGACGCAGAAAGCACAACCATTGGTTACGGCAGCTGTGATTTGCACTACTTCGCGTTCCACTGGTGTTAAGCTATTGCGACGGTTGATGGCTCCGACAGTTCGGTAGGCTTCAAGCGCGGTTGGGGCATTGGCCAAGAGACCGATTAGGTTGGGAATATAGCCATTGTTATCTTTTTGTACTGTTTCAAGAACTTCTTTTACTTCTGCTGGTGCTGATTCTACTGTGTGGATGATAAATGTTGTCATAAGAAACCTCTTTTCATTTTATTGTCATTTAGTCTATCATAGAATTTTCCACTTGGATAATATATATTTTCAATCGCCTCGATAGGAAATGTCTATGGAATGAAAAAAATCACACTAAAAGTGTGATTGGGTTAGTTCTTAAAATACTTCTTAGTCTCAGCAACAACTACTGGGGACAAGACCAAAAGGGCAATCAAGTTAGGTAAGGCCATCAAGGCATTGACGATGTCTGCGATAATCCAAACCATATCCAACTCGATAAATCCTCCCAACAAGACCATGACTACAAAGACTACACGGTAAAGCCAGATAAAGCGGACACCAAAGAGAAACTCAAAACAGCGCTCCCCGTAGTAGTTCCATCCGAGAATCGTCGTAAAGGCAAAGAGCACAAGGAAGATAGTCAAAAGAGCAGGGCCAAAATATGAAAAAACTGTTGAAAAGGCTGACTGGGTCAAGGCAACTCCATTCAAATCTCCGCTCCAAACACCAGTTACTAAGATTGTTAAACCAGTCAACGTACAGATAATGAGGGTATCAATAAAGGTTCCTGTCATGGAAATCAAGCCTTGCTCGACTGGTTCATTTGTCTTAGCTGCAGCCGCTGCGATGGGAGCAGAACCAAGACCAGATTCGTTAGAAAAGACTCCTCGCGCCACACCATTTTGGATAGCCTTCCGAATGCTGGCACCTGCAAAACCACCTACCGCAGCAACTGGACTAAAGGCTGAAGTAAAGATGAGAGCAAGTGTAGCTGGGACTTTCTCGATATTAAAGAGAATAACTGTAAGAGTTCCTAAAATATAGACAATAGCCATAAAAGGAACCACTGCTGTCGAAACTTTTGATATGGATTTGAGGCCACCAAAGACAGCAATCCCTACAAAAATGGATAAAATCAGAGCCGTGATAGCTGGATTAACTTGGGCTGTATTTTGAATGGATTCTGTAATCGAATTGACTTGGGTAAAGGTACCAATCCCTAGGAGGGCTACCAATACACCCGCTAGGGCAAAGAAGATAGCAAGTGGACGCCACTTTTCTCCCATCCCCAAAAGGATGTAATGCATGGGCCCTCCAGCTACAGCCCCATTTGCATCTTTAGTGCGGTACTTGATAGCCAGCAAGCCTTCAGCATACTTGGTTGCCATCCCAAAGAAGGCTGCCATCCACATCCAAAAGAGAGCACCTGGCCCACCAACCTTAATGGCTGTCGCAACTCCGATGATATTTCCCGTTCCAACAGTAGCGGCAAGAGCTGTACATAGAGCAGCAAAGCTCGATACATCCCCATGTCCCTTGTCCTTGGTAAAGATCAACTGAAAGGCCTTGGGGAGACGAACCAGCTGTAAAAGTCCTAGTCGGATGGTCAAGTAGATTCCCGTTCCGACCAATAACAATAAGAGGGGAGGCCCCCAAACGAAAGCATCAAGCGCTTTAAGCAATTCTAACATATCCTACTCCTATCTTTCAACCCCAAAAGAAAGAGCACATGCAAGATACATGTACTCTGGAATGCTTAGATAAATGCCAAAAAGCGGTCTATCCTAGCTCTGTCCTTTTACCTGAGAGTTTGAGCAGTTGCCTGCCTTGCCCCTTCGGTGCCTTTACGGTCTCTCCAGAGTTCCGTCCATTTACAGTCATGGAAAACAAACCTTTCTCCACTTCTATTAAACTTCATTCGGTGTTGGTATTTTATTTTTTATTATTCTACAAGAAAAGTTAGCCTTTGTCAATATTTTCTATGAAAATTTTTGACTTTTCATTTCTTTTTTCAGAAAGAGCGAATCCTTCTTCTCTCTATCCTTTAAAGGTCACAATGGTAGCGCCACTGCCTCCAGCATTTTGTGGAGCATAGCCGAAACTCTTGACATGCTTGTTTCTTTGTAGGTATTTAGTGACGCCCTCACGAATGACACCTGTTCCGATACCATGGATGATGTCGACTTGCGCCATGTTATTGAGCAGGGCTTGGTCAATAAAGGCGTCCAGCTCATTCATGGCCTCTTCGTACCGTTTGCCTCGGAGATCCAGTCTCGCTTGCGGACCACGACCAGAAGCACGTTTGACGACATTGACTTGTTTTTTCTTGACTGAGGCTTCTTGCTGAGCCTGAACAAGGTCAAATTCTCTCTCTTCCAAGGTCATCTTGATCAAACCAACTTGGGCTTCCCAACGGCCATCCTTGAGCTGATTCGTCAATGTTCCGCGTTGGCCATAACTTAGAACCACGATGTCATCTCCCACCTTTGGAGCTCGTTTTTTCTTGGCTTTTTGAAGGACCTTGTTTTTAGACAAGTCGACTTTTTCAGGAGCCAGTTTTTTCAACTCAGCCTTGGCTTCAATGATTTCGTGGGGTTTGAGTTGAGACTTACTGTGGAGGTTCTTAAGAATCTGGTCACTCTCACTTAGCGCTAGTTCCACAATTTCAGCAGCTTGTTCACGCGCCTTATTGAGCTCCGTTTCCTTTTCCCGATTGAGTTCGTTGTAAAGTTTTTTGAGTGCTCGATTCATCTTGAGGTTTTCTTGCTCCACCTCACGGATATTGTCCAAACGTTTACGGCTTTCAAGCGTTTGCTCTTCTAATTGCTCAATGATACGGTTGACGTCATTATCTTGGTCGACCTGCTGACTGGCATCCCCGACGATGACATCTGACAGTCCTAGGCGTTTGGCAATTTCAAAAGCATTGCTTCGTCCAGGAACTCCCTGCATAAAGCGATAGGTCGGACGCAGGCTAGCTGTATCAAACTCCATGCTGGCATTTTGCACAAAGGCTGTTTCAATACCATAAGCCTTAAGCTCTGGATAGTGGGTCGTCGCCATGGTCTTGACCTGACGTAGACGAAGATCCTCCAGAATAGCCATAGCAAGGGCAGCACCTTCCTGCGGATCGGTACCTGCTCCAAGCTCATCTAAGAGTAAAAGCGAGTGTTGGTTGACCTTGCCAAGAATATCTACGATATTGGTCATGTGGCTCGAAAAGGTAGACAAGCTTTGCTCGATAGACTGCTCATCCCCAATATCTGCGAAGATTTCTTCGAAAATACCGACTCGGCTCCCCTTATCAGCTAAAATAGGCAAGCCTGACTGGGCCATCAGTTGAGTCAAACCCAAGGTTTTGAGCATGATAGTCTTCCCACCTGTATTGGGCCCTGTAATGACAATAGCCGTTAAGTCCTTACCAAAGTGTACATCGTTTGCCACTGCATTTTTGACCAAAGGATGGCGAACATGAAGGAGTTGAATCTCTTGATTCTCTGAAAGTTGAGGAACAACTGCTTGTCTTTCTTGGATGAAACGCACCTTGGCACGAATCAGATCCAGATGGCCGATAATCCAAGCGTCATTAGCAATCTCTGAAGCATGAGGACGGACGCGTTCCGAGAGCTCCTGTAGGATGCGAATCATCTCATAACGCTCATCAGCTCGCAGACTAGCGATTTCTTCGCTCAGTTTCACGACCTCACGTGGCTCGATGTAGACCGTGTTTCCACTGGCAGAGATGTCATGAACAACACCTGCAATCTTATTGCGATAGGTGTTCTTGATTGGTAAGACTTGACGGCCATTTCTGCTAGCTACAATCCCTTCCGTCAACATCTGCGCTTTTTGCTTGAGTAAGTCTTGCAAAACGTCACGAACTTGACTCTCGCTATCATGAATCTTCCGACGGATGCGCGCTAGTTCTTCGCTGGCGAAATTTTCGATAAATCCAGCATCATTGAGGGCTTGGAGACTCCCTTGTAAATGAGGAAAATCGTGGAATTTCTCAAACCATCTCGCCAAATAATCCAAACGAACATTTTCAAGATTAGCGTAAAAGGTTTTCAATTCGTGGCTAGCAAGCAAGACCCGTTTGAGGAGCAGGAACTCCTCAATATTGAGGTCCGCCCCCATCTCCAAACGCTTGCAAACAGCTGAGATCTCACGTGTCGCTAGGATTGTAAAGTGGGGTTGCTCCACAAATAGGGCTTGCATTTCCTCCATCTCTGTAAGGGCTTGTTTGATCTTATCCGCCTTGGCAGTTGGAGCCAAGACTTTTATCTCCTCCAGTCCTTGTTCTGTCAGGAGATGCGGTTCAAACAAGGCTTTGACTTTATTAAATTCTAAAGTTTCTAGTATTTTTGTATTCATATTCTTTCCTTGTATGCTGGTTTACAAGATTGTTGTACCTAGAGATTTTTGGACTTTACCTGACCCTAGTCGTCCAATCTGTAAACAAAGGGCTAGGAAAAATCCCGCCCTTTTTATCCGATTAAATTTGTCACCCAGAGTTGTTTGATGAAGTTTGTCGTAAAAGGGACACTTTGGATGATGTTTTTGGCTACTATACTTTTTTCAAGTGAATTTTGAATGACTGCCAGAGGCACCGTTGCAAGAATGGTCAGAGCCATTTGCAGGACAAATAAGGTTACCAATAGAGACAAAACGCCTGCTCCGATACGGAACCATTTGACATCGAGCTTTTTAGTTGGAATCAAGTGTAGGAACAAACCGATAAAACGTCCGATACTGTAACAAATTCCGAAAACTAGAAGGTAGGCGAGACCCGCATAAAAGACCTTGTCTAGGTAAAACAGCTGGTCTGAAGGGAAGAAAAAGGTACCCTGTCCTTCCTGAGGATTGGCATAAGGGACAAGCAAGTGGAAGTGTTCTCCCAGTGATTTATAAAACTGTCCCGCAACAAAGGCTGAAATTACTGCAACGAGGAAATAATAAACTTGCAGCACCAAACCTCTTCGGTAGCCGATGTAAAAGCCCCAAGCAAGAACCAATAAGAGTAGGATTGAAATCATAGGGAATCCTCAATCTTGCTCTGTTCTTGTTTGACAGCAATTAACTTGTGGCGGAGTTCTAACAACTCTTGCTCCTTGTCATCAAATTCAATCTCACGGTTGAGCTGTGTAGACAGACAGTTGACTGCCAAAAGAAGCGCAATGGTTTCATCATCCGCCCCAGGCATTTGTTCTTTAATTGCTTGGTATTTTTCAGTCGCAACCTTGGCAATTTCCTCCATAAAGAGGTTGTCATGCTCGGTTGTCAAGGTTAATGTCTTTTTCCCGAATGTAAACTTATATCGATTTAGATTTGCCATAAAATTCACCTCACGATATTATACCAAATTTCGCTAACTTTGTCAGTTTTTACCAATTCTCCTGCTTTTGTGGTACAATAGAGACTATGGCAAGTATCACACTCACACCCAGTGAACAGGAAATTCAGAGCTTTTTAAGTCAGTATCAGAAGGCTCTCAGTCCTAGTAAAAATCCCTATATCCGCTATTTTTTACGCTTCCCTCAGGCAACAGTTTCCATCTATACTTCTGGAAAAGTTCTCCTCCAGGGCGAAGCTGCTGAGCAGTACGCCAGTTTCTTTGACTATGAGGTTCAACAAGAAAACAGTGGTCAAGATTTTCCTATGATTGGGACTGATGAGGTGGGAAACGGTTCCTACTTTGGTGGGCTTTCTGTAGTGGCTTCCTTCGTAACACCGGACCAGCATGATTTCTTGCGAAAACTCGGCGTGGGGGATTCTAAGACTCTGACAGACCAAAAGATTCGTCAGATTGCCCCTATCCTCAAGGAAAAGATTTCGCATCAAGCGCTCCTTCTTTCACCGAGCAAATATAATGAAGTTATCGGAGAGCGTTACAATGCTGTTTCTGTAAAGGTTGCCCTTCACAACCAAGCTATCTTTCTCCTGCTTCAAAAAGGAGTCCAGCCAGAGAAAATCGTGATTGATGCTTTTACAAGTCCTAAAAACTATGACAAGTACTTGGCTCAAGAAGCCAACCGTTTTCCAAATAAGATCACTTTGGAAGAAAAAGCTGAGGGCAAATACCTGGCTGTTGCGGTTAGCTCCATCATCGCGCGGGATCTCTTCCTCGAAAACTTAGAAAATCTGGGACGAGAACTGGGCTATCAACTACCTAGCGGTGCTGGAACTGCATCTGATAAGGTTGCCAGCAAAATCCTTCAAGCCTATGGTATGAAGGGACTTCATTTCTGCGCCAAACTGCATTTTAAAAATACTGAAAAAGCAAAAAAACTTCTATAGAGGTAAACCATGAACTATTTAAAATCATTTATAAAAGAATGGGGAGTTATCTTCCTGATTATCGCACTGGTAGGCCTTAGCCGCATTTTCCTTTGGAGCAATGTCCGTGTGGAAGGACACTCGATGGACCCTACCCTAGCTGACGGAGAAGTTCTCTTCGTTGTTAAACACCTCCCAATTGACCGCTTCGATATCGTGGTTGCGCATGAGGAAGACGGAAATAAAGACATTGTCAAAAGGGTCATCGGTATGCCTGGTGATACCATCCGCTACGAAAATGACAAACTCTTTATCAACGGTGAAGAAACGAATGAACCCTACCTAGCTGAATACCTCAACTTGTTCAAAACAGAAAAGTTGCAAAACACCTATACTGGCAAAGGATTTGAAGGCAATAAGGGAGTTTACTTTAGAGAACTTGCTCAAAAAGCACAAGCCTTTACGGTTGATGTCAATTCCAACACCAGCTTCAGCTTTACTGTCCCTCAAGGCGAATACCTTCTCCTTGGTGACGATCGTCTAGTCTCTAGCGACAGCCGCCATGTTGGTACCTTCAAGGCCAGCGATATCAAAGGCGAAGCAAAATTCCGTTTCTGGCCACTTAACCGTATCGGAACTTTTTAAGATAAGGAAGAGGCCGAGAATGCTAAGTTTCAGCCTCTTTTTCTATTGCGAGAAGAAGACCTTTTAGTCTCCTAGCTTGTTGAAAGAAGCTAAGGGTACAACTCTCACGAACTCATGTAAAGGAAACCTATGGAAGTTTATTTTTCAGGCACCATTGAACGGATTATTTTTGAAAATCCCAGCAATTTTTATCGCATCCTCCTCCTAGATATCGAAGATACCAATGCGGAGAACTTTGACGATTTTGAAATCATTGTTACAGGAACCATGGCTGATGTGATTGAGGGCGAAGACTATACTTTTTGGGGGCAAATCGTTCAGCACTCCAAGTATGGTGAACAGCTACAAATCAGTCGTTATGAGCGAGCAAAACCCACTAGCAAGGGCTTGGTCAAGTATTTCTCCAGCAGTCATTTTAAGGGAATCGGTCTCAAAACTGCCCAGAAAATCGTTGATACCTATGGTGACAATACCATAGACGAAATTCTGGAGCATCCTGAAAAGCTGGAAAGCATTGCTGGACTCTCTGCCAAAAACCGTGAGGCTTTTGTCTCCACCCTCCGTCTCAACTATGGGACAGAAATGGTCTTGGCAAAACTGGCCAACTACGGTATTCCCAATAAACTAGCCTTTCAAATTCAAGACTTTTACAAGGAAGAAACGCTGGATATTGTCGAAAATTATCCCTACCAGCTGGTTGAGGATATCAAGGGCTTGGGCTTTACCATTGCTGACCAATTAGCCGCCGAACTTGGCATTGAAAGCCAAGCTCCCGAGCGCTTCCGTGCTGGCCTTGTCCATAGTCTCTTTCAAGGATGTATGGATACGGGCGATACCTATATGGAAGCCCGAGATTTGCTGGAACAAACCCTGACTCTTCTCGAGTCTTCCCGTCCCGTGGAACTCGATCCCGGCCAAGTCGCTCAGGAATTATCTCATCTGATTGAAGAAGACAAGGTTCAGCAGATTGACACTAAAATCTTTGATAACAGCCTCTTTTTCGCTGAAGAAGGCATTCGCAGTCACTTGGTTCGTATCCTTGAAAAAGAAAAGAAGAAAAATCAGGATTTGGAAACCATTCACAAGCATATCTCTACTGTCGAGCAAGAACTGGGGATTCAGTACGATAGCATTCAAAAACAGGCTATCTGCGACGCTATCCAGAACAAGGTCTTTATCCTGACAGGTGGACCTGGTACAGGTAAGACGACTGTTATCAATGGAATTATCACTGTTTATGCCCTTTTAGAAGGGCTCGATCTCAGGAAAAAAAGTAATCTGCCTATCCTTCTTGCTGCTCCAACTGGTCGAGCGGCTCGGCGCATGAATGAATTAACAGGTTTGCCTAGCGCGACCATACACCGTCATTTGGGGATGACAGGAGACGATGATACCAGTCATCTGGAAGATTATCTGGATGCCGATTTTATCATTGTAGATGAGTTTTCCATGGTGGATACTTGGCTAGCTAACCAACTCTTCTCCAATATCTCCTCTAACAGTAAAATCCTCATCGTGGGGGATAGCGACCAATTGCCTTCTGTTAGTCCCGGACAAGTCCTGGCAGACCTGCTCCAGATACCCCTGATTCCGCAGACGCGCTTGGAACGGATTTACCGTCAGAGCGAAGAATCAACTATCGTTACCTTGGCGAGTCAGATTCGACAAGGCATCTTGCCAGCCGACTTTACCCAGAAAAAAGCTGACCGTTCCTACTTTGAAATCGCTAGCGGCCATATCCCAGCTACGATTGAGAAAATCCTCGGTGCTGCCCTCAGAAGTGGCATTCCGGCTCGTGATATTCAGGTGTTAGCGCCTATGTATCGAGGAACTTCTGGTATTGACGCCATCAACCTACTCATGCAAGACCTCCTCAATCCTCAGCAAAAGGGGCAAGTTAGTTTTGAAGCAACCCAGTGTCACTATCGAACAGGGGACAAGGTCATTCACCTAGTCAACGACGCTGAAGTCAATGTCTTTAATGGAGACCTAGGCTACATCACGGATCTGATTCCTGGAAAATACACCGAGTCCAAACAAGACGAGATTGTCATTGATTTTGATGGTAATGAGGTTATCTACCCACGTAACGAATGGTACAAGATTCGACTAGCCTATGCCATGAGTATTCATAAGTCTCAGGGAAGTGAGTTTCCTGTTGTCATCCTGCCCATCACCAATGCTAGCAAGCGTATGCTAGAGCGGAATCTCATCTACACAGCTATCACACGGGCCAAGAGCAAGCTCATCCTTCTTGGTGAATTACAGGCCTTTGACTATGCAGTCAAGCATATCGGGACTGCCCGCAAGACCTATCTGATTGAGCGTTTCAGTGATTTAATTGAAACTAATATTGAAGAAAGTAAACAAGCCTTCTCTGAAACTTCTACAGCAAGTGACTCTGAACAATCCTACATCCTCACCGAGGAAAACTGGTCTAGCATCCCCGCTATGATTGGGATTACAGATGCAGAATTAAAAGAGATTTTTGGAAAATAGTGCAACAGAAATCCCACCTAGTCAGGTGGGATTTTTCTCTTTTAAGATTATTTAACTGTTGCTGTGCTTGTGATCAATTCGACAGCTTTTTTAATAGTGATATCGTGTTTCAACATGTCAGCTGAAAGCAAGTTTTGAACTTGTGCCACTTCCATGTTGTAATCTGCAGCCAATTGCTCGATTTCTTTTTGGATTTCTTCTTCAGAAGCGTCAAATCCTTCAGCTTTGGCAACTGCTTCGATAACAAGGTTCGTCTTCGTACGTGACTCAGCTTCTGCTTCGTATTGTTTGTGAAGGTCTTCTTGAGTAGTTCCAGTGATTTGGAAGTACATGTCAGGGTTGATCCCTTGGCGTTGCAAGTTTCCAAGGAATTCATTTACTGAACGGTGAACTTCTTCGTGGATCATTTCTTCTGGAAGTTCTACGATTTCAGCGTTTTCTACAGCTTTATCGATCGCTGCACCTTCTACTGCATCTTTGTACGCTTCTTCTTTTGAAGCAGCCAATTCCTTGCGGTATTTTTCTTTCAATTCAGCAAGTGTTTCCACTTCTTCGTCGATGTCTTTTGCAAGTTCATCGTCAAGAGCTGGAACTTCTTTAACTTTAACTTCGTGGATAGTTGTTACGAATTTAGCTTCTTTACCTGCAAGGTCTTCTGCTTGGTAGTCTTCTGGGAATGTTACAAGAACATCAACAGTTTCACCAGCTGAATGACCTACCAATTGGTCTTCAAATCCAGGAATGAATTGACCTGAACCAAGTCCAAGTGAGAAGTTTTCACCTTTTCCACCGTCAAATTCAACACCGTCGATAGAACCAACGAAGTCAATCACAACAGTGTCGCCATTTTCAGCAGCGCCTTCTTTGATAACCAATTCAGCCAAGTTGTTGCGTTCGCGTTCGATACGTTCTTCAACGTCAGCGTCTGTAACTTCTTTTTCTACATCTACTGACACTTCAAGGTTTTTGTAGTCGCCCAATTTTACTTCAGGTTTTGTCACGACTTCAGCTGTAATAACCCAGTCTTGACCTTTTTCCATTGAAGTCACATCGATTTTTGGTTGTGCAACGACTTCAAGACCAGCTTCTTTTACTGCAGCTTCATAAGCGTTTGGCAAAAGAGCGTTCATTGCATCTTGATAAAGAGCTTCTTCACCAAATTTTTGGTCGAAGATAGGGCGTGGAAGGTGACCTTTACGGAAACCAGGAACGTTAAGAGTTTTCTTTACTGAGTTAAATACACGGTCCAATTCTGGTTTGATTTGGTCTTGAGAGATAGTGAAAGTCAAGACACCACGGTTTGTTTCTTTGTTTTCAAATGATACAGACATTCTGTCATTTCTCCTTAAAATTTTTAATACAGTCCATTATACCATATAATAGCGACTTTTTTCAAGTAATGAATGCGCTTTTCAATAGTGCTAGAGGTACTTGCTCGCTTCCTTGATACTAAGTTCAGCCATTCTCTTCTTATTTTTTCAATAAAACGTGCTACCCATTCGGGATTGGTTTTAGAGTAGTCTCTTAGAGCCCAGCCGATGGCTTTGTTGATAAAAAATTCTGTCTGGTCCAGATTGTTGAGCAGGATCTTTTCCATCAGTTGGACATTTGTTTTCTCTTTCCTTAACAACTGGTGATCAATAGCGACTCGTCTCAACCAGATATTATCTGATAGACTCCATTTTAAAAGCACTTCTTCAAGCTCCTGATGGTCGGCTACCAAACTTCCTACTACTCGATCTAGGATATCTACCGTGTCCCACCAAGACTTGGTCACGACCAGACGCTCAAGCTTATGCAAATCATCCTTCGTTAGATAAGACTGCATGGCTTTCAAATAGTTGGCAGCTACATATTGGTATTCTCTAGGCTCCTTTTCCCAGCAGATATCTACAAAATCCCAGTCAATAACTCTTGTTTTTTTCGCTTCTGGAAAATACTTTTTATAGAGGGCATTTCTTTCAGGACCTGCAATACCTAGAAAGGGAAATTGATGGCGCATATAGGCTTCCATAGGCCCTGCTTTTTCAGGGTCTTTTGCTGCTTCTAGCTCCTCAAGTAAATCTGCAAGACTCATCTAAAAGTCCTCCTGACCGACCAAGTGGTGCTGAAAGGCATAGACCGCTGCCTGGGTGCGATCGCTGACCTCAAGTTTAGCAAGGATATTGGACACATGGGTCTTGACCGTCTTGAGAGAGATAAAAAGTTCATCTGCAATCCGCTGATTTTCGTAGCCCTTGGCGATGAGTTGAAGTACGTCTCGCTCACGCGCAGTCAGCTCCTCATGAAGCTCCATATGATTACGGTGGTATTCAACCTTCTTGCTGACCTCTTGTTCAATAGCCAGCTCGCCAGCAGCAACCTTACGAACAGCGTGCAGCAATTCATCTGCACTAGAAGTCTTGAGCATATAACCTTTGGCACCAGCATTCAAGACCGGCATGATTTTTTCATTGTCTAGGTAAGAGGTCACAATCAAAATCTTGGCTTCAGGCCATTCTTTGAGGATGGCCAAGGTTGCATCAATCCCATTCATCTCAGGCATAACAATATCCATGACAATGACATCTGGACGCAGTTTCAAGGCCAAGTCAATACCTTGAGACCCATTGGCAGCCTCGCCCACAACTTCCACATCGTCTTGGAGATCAAAATAGCTTTTCAAGCCCAATCGAACCATTTCATGGTCATCTACCAGTAAAATTCTCATCTCTACTCCTTTATGATTCCTTATCTAACAGGGGAATACGGATATCAACCGCCAGTCCTTGTTTGGGAGCTGTCAAGAGTTGAACCGTTCCTGCCATATCTTCGACTCGCTCCTTGATATTTCGCAGTCCATAACTCAAGTCATCTAAACTCCCTAACTGGAAACCAATCCCATTGTCCACTACCTTCAGCTGCAATTCAACATCTGTCTGATAGAGGTAGACATCTAGGCAAGATGCCTGAGCATGGCGAAGGGTATTGCTGATCAACTCCTGAAGAATACGGAAGATATGTTCTTCAATCTTCTTGGGCAATTTAGACACATTCTGCTTGAGACTAACCTTGAGATCACTCTTGTCCTCAAGCTCTTTTAAGAGGATTTGAATCCCCTCAATTAAACTCTTCTCTTCCAACTCTACTGGGCGCAAATGCAAGAGCAAGACCCGCAAATCTTTCTGGGCTGTTTCAAGGATAGCTGCAACACTTTGCAACTGGGTCTGCATCTTTTCTCTATCCAGCTTCAAAGCCTGCTGACTGACACCTGATAAAATCATATGGGCCGCAAACAACTCCTGACTAACTGTATCGTGCAAGTCACGTGCTATCCGCTTCCGTTCTTTCTCGATGAGTGCTTCTTCCTTGACCAGGCTTTGATTTTCAGCCTTTTGAACAGCTTCTGTCAAGAGATTGAGCTTGCCAGACAAGGACTTAAAACTGGCATCCAAGTCTGGATCCGCAAAGGCAACCACCTCTTTTCCTGCTAGCAGTCGCTTGAGATTAACCTGCATTTTTCTGCGAGAGACTTCTTCTATAACGCGCCAAAAAAGGACAAAAAAGAAGGTCATGGAAAGGCTAAAGACCAAGATTAAGAAGATGAGCTTCTCTGTTTTCTCGATATCCTGTAGCAAATAGGACCAATCCAGTTCAAAAATATCAAGTAGACTATTGGTCAAAAAGAGGATAAAGAGGAAAGAAGTCAGACCGATTAACAGATAAGATTGCTTTTTCATCCTCTGACCACCTCCACATCGCCAACCATAGTAGTTAGGAAAATCTTGACGCTCTTGTTACTCTTGAGATAGTCCCTGGTTTCCTGATGATAGTGTTCATTGCGAAGGGATTTCTTAGGTTGATGAAGGAAGGTAAGATCTCCATAGAGGCAGTTGACACTGAGACTGATTTCCACATCTACGGGCACGATAATCCTAGTCGTTCCGACCATCTTTCTAAGGATAATGACATTGTCATGATTGGTTAGGATAACTCTTTCTAGATGAATGGTGTCCTTACCCATGAGGCGAAAGAGGTTGATATCGTCAAATTGACATGTCTGGTGGCTAGAAAAATGATGGAGATTGCCAAACCAAGGATTGCGTTCATTTTTAACCGTTACCACCTCTTCAAAGACCAAATCCGTATCCTCTCTTTCTTGATTCATCATCGGATAGAGAAGAAAAAGACTATAGATAACTGCTACAAAGATGGCTAAAATCACAAAGGGATTGAGCATGACGATGAAAAAGAAAAGAATAGTCGCCACAAGGAGGAATACGTTGTTGCCTTCTTTACCTGTATAATAGCGGAGCAAGAGCAAAAAGAGGAATAGAATCAGCAAAAAACGCGAAAAATGCTCTGATACCATCAAAATCAGAGCTCCCGTCAACAGACAGGCTTCAATAAATAAAAAGATTTGAAATTTTTTCATAGATGCATCCTCTCCCTTCTATTTTATCACAATTCAAAAAAGTCACCTCGGTCTGAGGATGGAAAAAGGCGATGGGACAGAAATCGCTCCTACAAGCTAGCTTCTTTCAGCCCACCACAGTTGACAAAAGGCTACAAAAAAGGGCGGGATTCTTGTCCCGACCTCTTTAGATCTGATCTCTAGATTCTTTTAGTTTACCATAAAGAATATAGTCTACGTTTTGCAGATCCGCTATGGTGGCACAATTAAGGGCACACATGATCAAACGCAGATCTTCTTTCCAGCCTTGGACAATGCCAATCACTTCTTCGACTGAATAGGTTTCAA
This sequence comes from Streptococcus oralis subsp. tigurinus, assembly GCF_002356415.1. NCBI lineage: Bacteria > Bacillati > Bacillota > Bacilli > Lactobacillales > Streptococcaceae > Streptococcus > Streptococcus oralis. Next base: position 360,478 of record NZ_AP018338.1, on the reverse strand, counting down.
TCAACTCTAGAACGGTACGTGACAATCCCACGGCCTTGGCGCCAAAGACCAAACACTTAATCATATCCAGCGGATTCCGAACACCACCACTGACCAAGAGTTGAACCTTGTCTTTCCAGTCTTGGGCATTGAGAAGGGCCTGCATAGTAGACTGACCCCATTGATTGAGATAATCACGCTGACCACTGCGACGGTTTTCGATATAGGCAAAGCTGGTACCACCACGACCTGACAGGTCAACCGTTCGAACGCCCAGTTCATAAGCTCTCTCGATGGTCTTCACATCCATTCCAAAGCCCACTTCCTTTAGGACAATAGGAACGGGGATTTGCTTGCTGTAGTCTGCCAGATGCGATTGCCAGCTTCTGAACTTCCTTTCTCCCTCAGGCATGAGTAATTCCTGCATAACATTGACATGCACTTGCAAAAGAAGAGGATTCATCGCTTGCACAGTCTGAAGTCCTAACTCGACAGGCTTGTCCAATCCAATATTGGTTCCAAGGAGGAGATTTGGATGGCTAGTCTTGACAGAAAAAGAGTCATCTGTAGGATTTTTTAGGGCTGCGCTATAAGATCCCGTCACAAACAAAATCCCACAGGCTTCTGCCACCTGAGCCAGTTTTTGATTGATTTCTTTACCTTTGTCGCTCCCACCTGTCATGGCATTGATATAAAAAGGAAAGTCCCACTTTCGACCTGCAAACTCTGTAGACAAATCAATCTCATCCAGGTCATAAAGAGGCAGGGAAGAATGAATCAACTCCACCTCATCAAAGCTATTATAGGAACTTTTCTGCTCAAGGGCATAGCGGATATGCTCGTCCTTACGATTTGTCGTCATGTCCTATCCTTTCTTGGTATAAGAGCTCAATCCCCAGATTGGCCCAACGGTTTTTTAAGGTTTCAGTTGATTGATCATCAAAACTCAAGGCAATCCCACAGTCACCACCACCAGCGCCACTACTCTTGGCAACAGCCTGCAAATCTTGACTGGCTTCTTTCAACTGTCTCAACGAAGGTGTGTAAATATCTGGGCTCAAACCTTCTAAAAGCTGACTGGCTGTTTCCAGCTGCTCAATAATTTTTTCTGCATTCCCATGCTCCAGGGCTTCTACCAAAGCAGATACCGTTGCTTTTGAGGAACTTAAAAAATTCTGGTCTATGTTTTGCTTGATTTGCTGAACCATTTGGCTCGATACGGCTACTTCCTTGGTCCATCCCACTAGGAAATCACATTCTAGGGCTGGTTTCACTTGTGAGATGGAAAAGCCCCAGTCACGCTCCAAAACTGTCTCCAAACTTTCTTCTTCCAACCAAGCAGCTATCTTCTTTCGATCAAAAGACTGGTAGAGAACTAAATCCTCTGCCACAATACAGGCAAGGTCTCCCATAGAACCATTGTCACCTCGCTTGAGCAAGACCGCGCTAGCCAGCTTGAACAAGAAATCCTGATCAACCGTAATATCATACAGAGCCAGCAGGGCCTTGATCACCAAGACAACGACGCTACCACTAGAACCCAGACCAAACTTTTTGCCTTCGCGTTCCATTTTTCCACGGATTTCCAAGAAAAAAGGTCGCAAGGCTTGCCCACGATAAACGAGGAAATCTTCCACTAGAGCAATCGTTTCTTGAATCAAGCTGTAGTCAGGATTTGGCGTCAAGTCCACTGCAAAATCAAACAGATCTGAATAGATACGGTAGCTATCAGAAAAGGCAATCTCTCCCCTCATATAGATAGGTATCGCCTTTATCAAGGCCAACTGTCCTGGCTCTAAAATAGCATATTCACCTGCCCAGTATAGTTTTCCGCAAGTTTTAACAGCAATCATCTTGGCTCAAATCCTTTGTTTTTGACACAATCAAGCGGTAACGTTGACCGAAAATTTCTGATAAATGCTCCAAGTCTTTCTCCTGACAGAGGACTTTGACATTGGGACCGGCGTCCATGGTAAAGTAGCAGGCTTCCCCTTGCTCACGAAGTTGGCGGACAAAGTCCATGGCTTCATAGGACGCATCCGTCAGATATGAAAAGGTTGGCGATGCTGTTTTCGTCGTAGCGTGCATAGCAAGGGCATTCCTCTCCGTTAATTCCCCAACCTTGGCAAAATCATTCTCTTTGAGATAGACCAGCATATCCTGATAATCCTTCTCAGACTGACGAACCCAATCATCAAAGGTCGTCGAGGTTTCCACACAAAGTTTCATTCCATCACGGCTAGAAATTGGTTTTTTCTTATCCTCTAACACCAACATAATCATAGCTAGTTTCAGGTCTGTATCAACAGAGTAAATTTCCCCACTATCCTTATCCCAGGCACCTAGTGGTCCATAAAAGCTCCGAGAGGAAGAACCTGAGGCAAACTTAGCTTCCTGCGCCAACTGACTCTGATTCAAACCAAGCTGGAAATAAGCATTACAGGCCTTGACCAAGGCGGACAAACCACTGGAACTTGAGGACAAGCCCGCTGCGGTAGGCATGTTGTTTTGGGTATCAATACGGACAAAGCCCTCACCTTCTGGGCGGTAACGGTCAATGATTTTGCTCATTTTGGCATGCTCATCCTCACTCTGAAGTTGACCATTGATATAAAAGGCATCAGCAGTCGCATCCGTCGGTAAAGGCGACAAAGTCGTCTCTGTGTACATATTTTCCAAAGTCAAAGAGATACTGCTAGTAGCAGGAACCATCTCTTTTTCTTTTTTCTTTCCCCAATATTTGACAATGGCAATATTTGCGTAGGAACGTACTGTTACAGGCTTTCGATCCATGTCTGAACAGCTCCTTTCTCTTCTAATCTTTCTGCTAGTTCTTGAGCTTGAGTCAAATTGGTTGCCAAGGCTATGATACAGCCTCCTAGCCCACCACCACTCATCTTGGCACCTAGAGCACCCTGGCTCAGAGCCGTTTCAACGAGGGAGTCTGCCTCAGGGCTACTAACACCAATTTCTTTTAAATGTAAATGCGCTTGACTGAAGATTTGTCCCAGTCCCTCAGCATCTTTTCGTCTAATTGCCTCTTCTGCCTGCTGGGTCAATTCTCCCAGGGCATGCAAAAACGGCAGAGCATCCTTCCCCTTGCTTTGAACCACTTGGATGGCTTCACGAGTGTGACCATACACACCTGTATCTGCAATCACCAAATAGGCAGATAGGTTCATCTCAAGTTCTGTAAAACCAACATTCTTGATAAAGCGAATGGGCTGGTCACTGAGACAGGTCTTAGCATCCAAACCGCTTGGATTCATATGGGCAATCATCTCAGCCCGATTGACCAAGATTTCTAGTACATCATGAGGCAGGTCGGCTTGATAGTAGTCAAAAACAGCTCGAATGGCTGCTATGCTGATAGCCGCTGACGAACCCATTCCCCGTTTTTCAGGGATAGCCGAGTCAATCACACATCGAATGCAGGCTTCTTTGATATCCAAATACTCCAGCGAAGCATAAACCGCCATGGACAAGGTATCCTCCTCATAGAGACGCCACGGACTTTCAGCAGGGACCACCTTACATGTCACCTCCACCTCTAAGAGAGGCAGGGAAATGGCAGGATAGCCGTATACGACCGCATGCTCCCCTATTAAAATAATCTTACTATGTGCCTGACCGACACCAACTTTTTTTGTCATGTTTTCCTTTAACCAGACGAAAAGACCGTCTCATTTCATACAGTAGTATTTCTCCTATCTATTTTATTATATTTTCACAAAAAAAGCGATTGTTTCCTTCACAATCGCCTCTTTCATTATTGAACCCACTCGCCATTATAGTTGACCGAATAGCCTTCTACGGTCGTATTCACTGCTAAAGCACCTGAGCTGTAAGCGTAGTACCATTTGCCATTGACCTGGAACCAGCCTGTCTTCATATCTCCATTACTTGCATGTAAGTAGTACCAAATCGAGCCTTCCTGATACCAGCCAGTTGCCATAGATCCTGATGAACGGAGATAGTACCACTTGTTCCCAAGGTATTGCCAGCCCGTTTTCATATCGCCATTTGGCTCGTCTAAATAATACCAAGTGGAGCCTTCCTGGTACCAACCAGTTGCCATAGATCCTGATGAACGGAGATAGTACCACTTATTGCCAAGTTGTTGCCACCCAGTTTGCATTGCAGCAGTTGTTGGATCGAGATAGTACCAAGTTGAGTTATCATTGATCCAACCACGTACTGGCTCCCCAACCATTAAACTGTCGATACGAGCATCGAAGCTACCATCCTCCTGTAAATAATACCAATGCCCTCCGTCAGAAATCCAACCAGTTTTTAAAGTGTGATAGCTACGCTGATCTTCAAAATAATAGACTCGTTTCTCTGCTGGACTATCATATTGTTCCCCATGATGTTTGTTGGTATTTGTAGCAGTTTTTGCTTCTAAAACTTGCTTACCAACAAATTCTTGTAATACCCCATCTTGACCAAAGTAAAACCAATCTGGTCTAAAAGCAATATCTTGCCTTAGAGAAGAACCAATCGTAACCCCTTTGTGTGGAGCAGGTATATATTGCCAGCCGACAACCATTTCTCCAGATAAAGGATCAAAATAATAGTACTTCCCATCAATCACTCGCCAGTAGGTTTCTTTGAGTTCTCCCTTCTTGTAGTAGGTTCTACCATTTTCTTGGACAAATTGCCAGCCTTCTGAATCAGTATCATCCGCAAAGACGGTGCTTGTCGCTAACAAAGCAAATAAAGAAACTGTCAGTCCAACTTGCATCATTATTTTAAATTTTTTCATTCGATCTTTCCTCCATAACTGATTGTAGCAAAGACCCGACTGTATGTCAATATATAGAAATTCCTCAAAAAAAGCAGTTACACAACTGCAACTGCTTTTCTATTCTTGCATGGTGTAACCAACACCACGCACAGTTTTAATGTAGCTTTTTTGACCTTTTACATCAAGCTTGCTACGTAGATAACGGATATAAACATCCACGATATTGGTTTCTGTCGCACTTTCGTACTTCCAAACACTTTCCAATAACTGCTCACGAGTCAAGACTTTCTTGCTTCCCATGAGAGTAGCCAAGAGGTCATACTCACGGCGCGTCAGAGCAATCATCTCCTCGCCACGATAAACGGTATGATGTTCTACATCCATACGTAGGTTGCGGTAAGACGTTGGAACTTTCATCTGACTACAGTGTTGGTCAATGAAGTCCCGACCTCGGAAAATCGCTGAAATACGGGCTACCAGATTATCAATAATCACTGGCTTATAGATGTAAGAAACGGCAAAGCGCTGGATTGTCTCAATCTGGTCTTGCAATTCTTCACGATGGTCCAAGACCATGATCACTGAGGCAGGTTTTGTCCGACTCAGCTTGTCTGCAAAATCCTGGGCCGTCATATCCCCCAGATGAGCATTCAGTAAAATCAAGTCATAGTCCGTCTGGAGAGCCATGGAGAGGGCTTTTTGCCCTTCATCTACCAGATCAACACGGTATTGCTCTTTTTGGAGTTCCAGACTGAGAAAATGAGCTAAATTTCGTTCTTTCTCAAGTAATAAAATCCGTTTCCCCATGGCAGACCTACTTATTTTTCGTCATACCAAGAGTAGTGGAATGTTCCTTCTTTGTCTTTACGTTGGTAAGTGTGAGCACCGAAGTAGTCACGTTGTGCTTGGATCAAGTTAGCTGGAAGGTCAGCTGAACGGTAGCTATCAAAGTAAGTAATGGCTGCTGAGAAAGTTGGTACTGGTACACCAGCTTGAACAGCAAGTGCTACGATATCACGTACAGATTGTTGGTATTTCGCTGTTACATCCAAGAAGTACTCATCCAAAAGAAGGTTGGCAAGGTCTGCATCACGGTTGTAAGCATCAGTGATCTTTTGCAAGAAACGAGAACGGATGATACAGCCAGCACGCCAGATAGATGCGATGTCCGCAAATGGCAAGTTCCAGTTGTTTTCTTTAGAAGCTACACGCAATTGGGCAAAACCTTGTGCGTATGAAATGATTTTTGAGAAGTAAAGGGCTTGACGAATCTTTTCAATCAACTCAGCCTTGTCTCCTTCAAACTTGAAGGCGGCTGGTTTTGGAAGTACCTTGCTAGCATGTACACGCTCTTCTTTGTAAGTAGAGATGTAGCGGGCAAATACTGACTCCGTGATGAGTGACAATGGTACACCAAGGTCAAGTGATGATTGGCTAGTCCATTTACCAGTTCCTTTGTTACCTGCAGCGTCAAGGATGTAGTCTACGATTGGTCCTTCTTGACCTTCATCGTCTTTACGGCTTAGGATATCAGCTGTGATTTCAATCAAGTAGCTGTCCAATTCACCCTTGTTCCACTCAGTAAAGATTTCAGCCATATCTTCTGCAGAAAGGCCTAGCAAGTGTTGCATAAGGTCATAGCTTTCTGCGATCAATTGCATGTCACCATACTCGATACCGTTGTGAACCATTTTCACATAGTGACCAGCTCCATCAGGACCGATGTAAGTCACACATGGTTTGCCATCTTCTGGTGCTTTAGCTGAGATTTCTTCGAGAACATCAGCAACCAATTCGTAGGCTTCTTTTTGTCCACCAGGCATGATAGAAGGACCTTCAAGGGCACCTTTTTCACCACCAGAAACCCCAGTACCGATAAAGTTGATACCTGAGTTTGCCAATTCTTCATTACGACGGATGGTATCTTTGTAGAAAGTATTTCCTCCATCAATCAAGATATCACCCTTGTCAAGGTGTGGAAGAAGGGCTTGGATCGTAGCATCTGTACCAGGTCCAGCTTGAACCATCAGCATGATGCGACGAGGCTTCTCGATTGAGTTTACAAAACTTTCCACGTCATAGCTTGGTACAAATTTCTTTTCTGGATGGCAAGCAATCATGTCTTCTGTTTTTTCTTTACTACGGTTGTAAATGGCAACTGTGTAGCCACGAGATTCGATATTTAGGGCAAGGTTACGACCCATTACGGCCATACCAACAACACCAAAGTTAGCTTTTGTCATAAGACACTCCTCTTGTTTAATATGTTTTATTTTATCATTTTTACCTAGGAAAGGAAAGGATTTTGTAACGGACTCCTAGTAGTCCAAGTCATCCGCGTGACCAGCTCCATTACCGACAAAGTACCCCGTCTTACAGTTGAGAGTAAAGAGATAGGTTCCATCTGGTTTGTAAAGGTTGTAATAACCATTTCCGTTTACGATATTGACCCGTTCTAGGATATATTGATTGCCAGTGATATAACCGCGAGCACGTGATGTTGCTAGGATTTGTTCCAAAACACCATCTGCAAAAGTCCAAGCAGGGTTGTTGCTATCGTCTACAGCTGTTTGGTTGTATGGCACACGACTAGCACTTCTTTGAAGGTTGACACCATCGCTAGACAAACCACCATTCGTATCTCTAGCTGGTGCTGTGGTACTTGTTGAAGGTGTAGTGCTGCTCGCATTGCTTTCTGTAGCTGAACTTGAACTTGCTTGACTAGAGCTTGAGTTTGAACTAGAAGCACTGGTTTGTTGGCTCTTACCAAGGCTAATGGCCTTATCCAAGAGCTTGTCTAATTCTGTGTTACCTGTTTTGATTTCTGTAAACTTAGCGTCTGCCTTGGCCTTTGCATTAGTATCCAAGATACCATCAGTAATAGCTGGACTTTCAAAGAGGGCATTGACATCTTGGATGGCCTTGATTTGAGTTGCTAAACTATCGTATTTTGACTTAGCTAATGTATGATCACGACTGCCTTCTAACTTATCTAGCAAGGTTTTCAGTTGACTCAACTTATCGAACTGGCTATTTTTTAACGCTGTCTTATTTTCATCTGTATAGAAGGAATCATAGAGCGTATTAAACTCTTGCAAGTCAGTTTGCGATTCCTGATTTCCTGAAGATGATTGAGAAGACTGGATTTCTTGGCTCGAACGAGATACCTGACGGTAAACATAATACGTCCCAGCAAGAACAAGAATTGCAGCTACCACAGAAACGATGGTAATCACACGTCTCTTTTTAGAGCCTGTTTCAGGTTCCGTCTGTACTGATCGTGATAGGGAAGTATAGGTTTCTTCTTGTTTCTCATTTTCCTCATTCATTTCCTTGGATGCTGTTTCTGTTAAAACGAGAGGCTCTATTTCAGTACTTTCCTCATCTTGAAGCGGGGAAACAAACTGAGTAGTTTCTTCATTGTCTATCTCTTCAATAGATTTCTCAATAACTACATCTGACTCTTCTACCTCTCCAGAAGTCTCACTAGATTCTCGCACTTCTTGAATCATATCTTCTAGACTTTGAGTAGAAGCCAGTTCTTCTTTTTTAAACTGACGAGTTTCAAACTTGTCGGCTTCGATTTCTTCACGGTGCTGTTTGATGTATTTGTCCAAGATATTGTCCTCAGGCAATACTCCAGCTTCCACCTCTTCGTTCTTACGAATTACTTGACCAACAGTCAAATCTTTTGCTTCATCAAAGCCGAATTTGGGTTCTTGATGTCCTTTTTTATGACGATCATGTCTTTTCTTGCTCATGAGTTTACCTTTCTATTTACCTCTTGGCGTTTCACACGCTGACCAAAGTATTGATACAAATCCACTTTTAAGGTTCCGTTATAAAGTTTTCGTTTTTTATCTGCTGGACTTCCATACTTACTTTCAAAAGCTTCGTCACTGGTCAGGATAAACTTACTCCAGGTTTTCAGTGGCGCAAAGACCTGTCCCATCTCAGCATAAAGTTTCGTAACTCCTGCATCATCGGACAAGCGCTCCCCATATGGTGGATTGGAAATGATGACTCCATTTACCTTGTCTGAGCGCAAATCTTGTACCCGCATTTGCTTAAAGGCGATATCTCCTGCAATACCTGCTGCTTGGGCATTTGCCTTGGCAATTTCTACCATACGAGCATCAATATCACAGCCCATGATATCCAGTTCTATCTCACGATTAATTTTCTTAGCAGCATCAGTACGGACCTCTTGGATTAACCGATCGCTAACCCAGTTCCATTCCTCAAAAGCAAAGGAACGGCGAAGACCCGGCGCCATCTTTCTGGCAATCATAGCCGCCTCAATACAGAAAGTTCCTGAACCACAAGTCGGATCAATCAAGGGCTTGTCTGGATACCAGTTAGATAGTTGTAAAATGGCCGCTGCCATATTTTCCTTGATTGGCGCTCCACCTTTTTCCGTACGATAACCTCGTTTAAAGAGGCTAGAACCTGTCGTGTCAATCATAACAGTTGCCACATCCTTAAGGATGGACACCTCAATCTTAAACTCAGGACCAGTTTCCATCAAAGGAACTCCTTCCGGGCGGGCATAGTGTTTTTGTAATTTCTTCACAACAGCTTTCTTAGAAATGGCCTGAACACTGGGCTCGTTATGAAGTTTTGACTTAACACATTTGGCCTTTGAAATCGGGAAACGTGCTCCTAGCGGGAGATAGTTTTCCCAATCTAGAGCAAAAACACCTTGAAAAAGCTCTTCAAAGGTCTTAGCTGGAAAGCTTCCAACTACAATCTTGATGCGATCCGCTGCACGAAGCCAAAGATTGGTCTCAATGATTGCCTTCACATCTCCTTGGAAGCGGACACGCCCATTTTCAACCTGGCAATCATAACCAAGGTCTCGCACCTCACGTCCAACGACAGCCTCAAGACCCGCCGCAGCAGTTGCGATTAAATTAAATTGTTCTTTCATTTCTAGTCTTGCAAGACCTTTCTTTTGTTCACTTTAAAAAATGAGGTTGAGAAAGATTTCTCAGCCCCAACCTATATGCAATTTTCTATAAGCCATGTTTTGTTCCAGAAGTGACTAGGACCACTTCCTTCGATAATCATCTGTCTACCACTAACAGCATAAATCTGCTAGTAGTCAGAGTACTACGTTCGTTTCCGTGCACTCCATGCCCCGACCAAAATTTGGGTTGCTAGCTTGAGGGGTTTACCGCGTTCCACTCTCTCCGTTTCCAGAAAGACTCCGTCACTGTGGCACTTTCAAGCCTATTCTGACCTATCCGAAGACTTAGCCATTTCGACTGCCGTAACGATCTCTCGTCCCTAGGCTTATGGTTTCGCCTAGCACAAACACTACAGGCATCACAGCCTGTGCTAGCATGGACTTTCCTCATGAAAAGAGATTCTCTTCACGCGATTATCCAAAAATTGCACTCATCCCTTACTCAATATCAATCTTGATTGTCTAAGACTTGCTTACCAAATACTTCTTTTTCGAGACGATTTAAGCGTTTCAAAATATCAAAATTTGTCATCGAGGTAGAAGCGGCAACTTCGATAGAATCAGGCTGAGTTGGAGCCGCCTGTGGTTTACGAGACAACTCCTCCTTCAAATCGGCAATTTCTTGGCGAAGGGATTTAACCAAAGCCGCGTAGGTTTCATAATCCTTAATCACATCATCTAGGAATTCATCCACCTCTGCTCTGCTATATCCACGTACTTCGCGTCCAAACTCTTGTTCAAAAATATCTTTTGCTGAAAATATAATACTTGCCATGTCTCTCTCTCCATTCTGGGTTACTAGTATTATTATATAAAAAAAGACAAGTAAAAATCAAGGTCAAAGGGTTACTTTTCAGAAAAATTTTCTGCTAGTTCATTCAAATCCTCAAATGTTAATCGTCTTGTAACATAGTCCGCTTGATTTTTCATCATTTGATAAAAATATTGTAACTTAGTTTCCTTTTCTTCATCATAAAAAAGATAGCAAATATCTGTGTTCTCCAGTAAGAATTTCTGATAATCACGTAGTTGTCCCTTGTGTTCATACTGTGAATAGGCATATTTGACAAAATCAACTTGCTTGAATTCGCTCAACTTCACTTGATTGGCTTCATTCCAGTTACTGCCATGGGTTTCAAAATCAAAAATGGTCGCCAGCTGAAATCCATAGTCTATTTTCATGTCTTTTGCCACCTGAAGCACCCAGTACTCAAAGCCCAGAGCCCCAGTAAATACAAGCCAGTTCACCCCTTCCTCCGCTAAACGCTCCAGGTCTCTCCGAATAGCTGTTTTGATAATATCAACGCGAATATCCTTATCATTAAAGAGACCAAGGTCGAAGGCAGAATAGCCTAAAATCAAGGCTGTTGTCATTTTTAACCCTTTCTTTGTAAATTTATGATATAATAGAGTGATGTTATTGTACCAATAAGGAGAATTATGGTCAACTATCCACATAAAATTTCATCACAGAAGAGACAAGCTCCCCCGTCACAAACTAAAAATTTCGCAAATCGGGGAATGTCTTTTGAAAAGATGATCAACGCTACGAACGACTACTATTTGTCACATGGGCTAGCAGTGATTCACAAGAAACCAACTCCCATCCAAATCGTACGTGTCGACTATCCCCAACGAAGTCGAGCTAAGATCGTTGAAGCCTACTTCAGACAAGCTTCAACCACAGACTATTCAGGGGTTTATGATGGATATTACATCGACTTTGAAGCAAAGGAAACTAGGCAAAGAAATGCAATTCCGATGAAGAATTTCCATCACCATCAGATTCAGCATATGGAACAGGTCCTTGCTCAGCGAGGAATCTGCTTTGTCCTTCTTCACTTTGCTTCTCAGCAAGAAACTTATTTATTGCCGGCCATTGACTTGATTCGTTTCTATCATCAAGATAGGGGACAAAAGTCAATGCCACTTGGATATATTCGAGAAAATGGATATAGGATTGAGCCTGGTGCCTTTCCCCAGATTCCCTATCTCGATATTATCAAAGAACATTTACTAGGTGGTAAAACAAGATGAACAAACAAACTATCCTGCGAATAGCTAAGTATGTCAGCATCTGTCTCTTAACTGTATTTATCGCAGCAGTTGTGCTAGGTGGAGGACTCTTCCTCTACTATGTTAGCAAGGCTCCAGCCCTATCTGAAAGTAAACTAGTCGCTACAACGTCTAGCAAGATCTATGACAAAAACGATGAACTCATTGCCGATCTCGGATCAGAACGTAGGGTCAATGCACAAGCAAACGAAATCCCTACGGAGTTGGTTAATGCCATCGTCTCAATTGAGGACCATCGTTTCTTTAATCACCGTGGGGTTGATACTATTCGTATCCTCGGTGCCACTCTACGAAATCTTCGTGGTGGTGGAGGCCTACAGGGAGCTTCAACCTTAACGCAGCAGCTGATTAAATTAACTTATTTCTCTACATCAACTTCTGATCAAACCCTTTCTCGTAAGGCTCAGGAAGCATGGCTCGCCGTCCAGCTAGAACAAAAAGCGACTAAACAAGAGATCTTGACCTACTACATCAACAAGGTTTACATGTCAAACGGTAACTACGGAATGCAGACGGCTGCTCAAAGTTACTATGGCAAAGACCTCAAAGATTTGAGTATTCCTCAATTGGCCCTCCTTGCCGGAATGCCTCAGGCTCCAAACCAGTATGATCCATACTCACATCCAGAAGCAGCTCAAGAACGCCGTAATCTCGTCCTCTCTGAGATGAAGGGACAAGGTTACATTACAGCCGAACAATATGAAAAAGCGATTAATACTCCGATTACAGATGGACTTCAAAGCCTAAAATCGGCTAACAGTTATCCTCCATACATGGATAATTACCTCAAAGAGGTGATTGACCAAGTTGAACAGGAAACAGGTTATAACCTTTTAACTACGGGTATGGAAGTCTACACAAACGTTGATTCTAAGGTTCAACAACGTCTCTGGGATATTTACAATACGGAAGAGTATGTCAACTATCCAGATGATGAGTTGCAAGTGGCTTCTACGATTGTTGATGTCACAAACGGAAAAGTTATAGCCCAACTAGGTTCTCGTCACCAATCAAGCAACGTTTCCTTTGGAATCAACCAAGCTGTTGAAACCAACCGAGACTGGGGATCAACGATGAAGCCAATCACAGATTATGCCCCAGCTTTGGAGTACGATATCTATGATTCAACTGCTTCAATTGTTCACGATGTTCCTTACAATTATCCTGGAACAGACACTCCCGTCTACAACTGGGATAGAAGTTACTTTGGAAACATAACACTCCAGTATGCTCTCCAGCAATCACGGAATGTTCCAGCTGTAGAAACCTTGAATAAGGTTGGTTTAGACAGAGCCAAAACCTTCCTAAATGGACTTGGTATTGACTATCCAGATATGCACTATGCAAATGCCATTTCAAGTAATACAACTGAATCTGATAAAAAGTATGGAGCAAGTAGCGAAAAGATGGCTGCTGCTTACGCGGCTTTTGCTAACGGTGGTATCTACCGCAAACCGATGTATATTAACAAAATTGTCTTTAGTGATGGCAGTTCGAAAGAATTCTCTGATCCTGGTACTCGTGCCATGAAAGAAACGACAGCCTATATGATGACAGATATGATGAAAACTGTCTTGGCATATGGAACTGGTCGAGGAGCCTACCTCCCTTGGTTGCCACAGGCTGGTAAAACTGGTACATCAAACTACACGGATGATGAGATTGAAAACTACATCAAGAACACTGGTTATGTAGCTCCAGACGAAATGTTCGTTGGGTATACTCGTAAATATTCAATGGCCGTTTGGACTGGTTACTCGAATCGCCTGACTCCTATCGTTGGTGATGGCTTCTATGTTGCTGCTAAGGTTTACCGTTCGATGATGACTTATTTATCTGAAGATGATCATCCTGATGACTGGACTATGCCAGAAGGACTCTACAGAGGTGGAGAATTCGTCTTTAAAAAGGGTGCACGTTCTGTGTGGACTGCTCCTCAGCAAAGTTCAACACCTGAAAGCTCGACACCTGAAAGCTCGACACCTGAAAGCTCTAGCTCAACTTCAGAGAGTTCTAGTACGCAAGAAAGTACAACAACTCCAAATTCGGGTACGAGCGAAAACAATACACAACAACCAAACCCAAGAACCAGCGAGCAAAATCAAACACCCCAGATACAACCTCGAAGACGATAATTAAACCCAATTTAAAAATGATCAAATAGTGTTAAAAGGTTAAAATCCATATCATTAAATATTATTAAATTATTCTCCTTTATTCAGAAAAAACTAGATAGTTTTTTCTGAATAATATGCACAGCCATCTTGAACTGCACCCCAATCGTTAGACATAAAATCTAACGATTGGGGTGCTATTTTTATGAAATTAAGTTATGAAGACAAGGTTCAAATCTATGAGCTCATAAAACAAGGTCTAAGCTTTGACCAGCTTTCAAAAAGATTTAGGGTGGATGTTTCTGGACTAATGTACATGATTCGCCTGATTGACAGGTATGGGATAGCCATTGTCCAAACAGGAAGAATAATTATTATTCTCCAGATTTGAAACAAGTTCAGACCATGCTTGAGAAGATATTTCCAACTAAATCATATAGTGGAACAATCCTTCACCGTGACCAAGGCTGGTAATATCAGTACCAATCTTATAATCAGTTTTTAGAGAACAAGGGCATTCGTCCATCTATGTCACGTAAAGGGAACAGTCCTAATAATGGAATGATGGAATCTTTCTTTGGAATACTTAAATCTGAGATGTTTTATGGCTACAAGAAAACGTTTAAATCATTTAAGTGATTGGAACAAGCCATTGTAGACTACATTGATTATTACAACAACAAACGAATTAAAGTCAAACTAAAAGGATTTAGTCCTGTTCAATACAGAACTAAATCCTTTGGTTAAATTAATTGTCTAACTTTTGGGGCTCAGTACATTCCCAATTAGAAAATTTTTCCCACAATCAAAAGTTATCGACTTAAAGAGATGACTGGGAACTTGAGACAACCATTGATTGATGGAGGCCTCAATATCACTTGCTTTCCGTCCATTGATTTTCAGTGTGATGATGGCTTTTGAGCAGCGTTCTACTGAGGTAATGACTGCAATTTTGTGTTTCTCGCCAACAATGGTATCTCCTTCTAGGTGACCAAATTCTGTCTTAAAATTAGGATAACTGTTTGCTCTCTCACATAAATCTCTGCGCAACGCTTGTTTTCCTCGTTTTTCGCTATGACCATTTGGTTTTCTTTTACCTATCTAAGGGAGATCCTCTTTCTTTAGAATACCGCGGTCTGCTAGTCGATAGAGAGTTCTCATAGAACAAGAAATCCTATCTGGATAAGCTCCCTTAATGACATCAAGGCTCCAATTTTGTTCTAAATGAGTTTGGATAAAGTCTTTTTCTGATTTCGTAAGACTGGTTTTATTCCTGCCACAGAGTTTTTTATTGACTTTATATCGCTTATAGTAATCATAAGCAGAGCGCCTCTCTTTCAGATAGTTGATGACATTGTAGACTGTCTGTTTTGATCTGCCAAGTGAAGTCACAATATCTGAAACTTTTATGTTTTCTTGATAGTAAGCCTCTATCATTACAAGCTCGTCTGTGGTAAGATGAGTATAGGTTATTTATGTTAGTTCCTTTCAGACAAATGTGGTAGTTTATCTGAGCCTAACATAGATGGCTTTTTCTGTCTAGATTAATTTTACAAATTGGGCATTTAAAAAACTCTATATATAACATATATAATAAATAAACCTATTACAGACATTATAGAAATAAAATTAGAAAAATAATGTATGTAAAATGGATTTAGTATCTAAAAGAAAACTAAATCCATTCTATTATTTCGTAAAAGTTATTTCACATGGTTTGCGAGGTCTTCTTGAGCCTTTTTATTTGACTCTTCTTTTTCTTTCAACCAGTTTTCTTGAGCTTTTTGATACTCTTCTGTTGTTACCGCCTTGTCTTGTACATCTAGGTATTTATACAAGAGGGCTTCGCTCATACCCTTGTTACCAGAGTATGCAAACGGGAGTGTAAATGGTACCATCTTAGACAACATTGGACGACCAGTTTGAGAAGTTGTTGGGATGAGCAAGGCACTGTCTGTCAACCAAGCTTGGGCAGCAGCATATTTTTCATAACGTTTTGAAACGTCAGTAGTTTCTTCCCCAGCTTCCACAACCATTTTTTCATAGTCTTCCAAACCAACTTGCTTAGCCGCAGCATTGTTAGTTCCAGAGTCAAATCCTAGGTAAGTCTTTGTATTTTCCCCTACAGATGGTTTGATAATATCAAGGTAGGTAGAAGGGTCTGCAAAGTCTGGAGACCAACCCACATTATCTGAGATATCCCAATCTTCGCCAGCAGCTGTTTCCGCAAAGTAAGTGATGTTCAAGACATCGTCTTTTTGAAGTTGTTGGATATCGACAACCACATTATCAGATCCTAAGTTTTCTTCAACTGACTGTTTAAAAGATTGGACACGTTGAACTTTTGTTGTATTGGTTTGGTCTACAGGCATATCCAAGTGGATTGGGAATTTCACACCTTCTGCTTGGAGAGCTGTCTTAGCTTTAGCAAACTCTGCTTTGGCCTTATCTGGGTTGTAGAGTCCATCCTGAGCATCATCCAAGTTCACGTTGCTCCACTCGTCACCATAAGTCACCAATTTGTCTTTGACCATTTCGCCAAAGTTCTTTCCATCTGCCTGTACAAATGTAGGTGGAACAAACAAGTTACGAAGCAGTTTAGTTGCCCCGCTTGCACCATTCACTTGAGAAGCATAGGCTGTTCTATCGAAACCAAAAGCAAGGGCTTGACGGAAGTCTTTGTTGAGAAGTGCTTTCTTAGTTGATGTCTTCTGTTCATCTGTAGTCTTAGATGTAAATTTATATGACTGACGGTCAATGTTAGTACCTACTAAGTAAGTAGATGAATCCTGTTGGGTATAAACAATGTTATCCTTAAATGATTTCTCAGTCTCTGGATAGCTAGCACTAGTTGGGAAGAGACGAGCCATTGTAAAGCTACCGTCTTTAAAAGCTTCAGTTGGTTTGTTGGTATCTTGACCATCCCAGAATGATAATTTAACCTTATCGATATGGACATTGTCCTTATCCCAGTAGTTAGGATTTTTCGCAAATTCGACAGAAGATTTAGCAACAATTGATTTGAGTAAGAATGGACCATTGTAGAGAATGCTACTTGAATCAGTTCCCTTAGCGAAGTCATCCCCTTTGGAGTTCAAGAACTCTTCATTTACTGGAGCCAAAACTCCCATCGTTGTCTTAGAATTCCAGAAGCTTTCTGGCTTGTTCAATGTGTACTGAACTGTATAATCATCAAGAGCCTTGATTCCTACTTGAGAGAAGTCTGTAATTTCTCCTTTAACATAGGCGTCCAATCCTTTGATTGATTCTTGAACTAAATAAAGACCATCAGATTTTTTATCAGCAGCATATTTAAGTCCTGTTACAAAGTCTTGAGCTTTGACTTCTGCGTATTCCTCACCTTCAGAGGTATACCATTTTGCATCCTTACGAAGCGTATATGTGTAAGTCAAGCCGTCCTTAGATACAGACCAATCCTCAGCCATAGATGGCACAAAGTTACCATAGCGGTCATTTTCGAGCAAGCCATCAATAACATTACTGGTAATATTTGCAGTAGCTGCCTTACCAGTTGTCAAATAGTTGAGGTTGTCAGGGTCTGTTTCATAGATATATGAGAAGGTTTTCTCAGATTTTGCACTCGATCCTGATCCAGAGCACGCAGCCAGAGTACCAGCTGCCAATAATGTCACACCCGCAAGGGCAAGTAATTTTGAACTTTTCATCATTTTCTCCTTTAAAATTTACATCCCATTATAGACCCTTTTTAGAGAAATGTCAACAGAATTTTCTGAACTTTCTACTTAATTTGGTAAATTCTGAAAAATACTTTTAAGGATATTCTAAAGTAATAACTGTTCGTCTCTCTTGCGCTTCACTAACAAAGTTTATACCGAAAAAGGTTTCACTAAAAACCGATTTTTCTATATTTTTGATATAATTAAGTATAAGAACAATCAAGGAGAAAGATATGATCTTAATTACAGGTGCCAATGGTCAACTCGGTACCGAACTACGTTATTTACTAGATGAGCGAAATGTGGACTATGTTGCAGTGGATGTGGCCGAAATGGATATCACTAAGTCTGAAATGGTTGAAAAAGTCTTTGCTGAGGTTAAGCCAACTCTAGTCTATCATTGTGCAGCCTACACTGCTGTCGATGCAGCAGAAGATGAGGGGAAAGAACTGGATTTTGCCATCAACGTAACTGGCACTGAAAATGTAGCCAAGGCCTCTGAGAAATACGGAGCTACTCTAGTCTATATCTCGACAGACTATGTCTTTGATGGAAAGAAACCTATCGGACAAGAGTGGGAAATCGATGACCTACCTGATCCGCAAACAGAGTATGGACGTACCAAGCGAATGGGTGAAGAACTCGTTGAAAACCTTACATCACAGCATTACATTATCCGTACTGCTTGGGTCTTTGGAAATTATGGAAAGAACTTTGTTTTTACCATGCAAAATCTAGCCAAAACCCATAAAACGCTCACAGTGGTCAACGACCAACACGGTCGCCCAACCTGGACACGTACCTTGGCTGAATTCATGACCTACTTGACTGATAATCAAAAAGAATTTGGCTACTACCACTTATCAAATGACTCCACTGAAGATACCACTTGGTATGACTTCGCTGTCGAGATTCTTAAAGACAGTGATGTCGAAGTAATTCCTGTAGACTCCAGCAAGTTCCCTGCTAAGGCTAAACGTCCCCTCAACTCAACCATGAGTTTGGCAAAAGCAAAGGCGACTGGTTTCATCATTCCAACCTGGCAGGATGCCCTTAAAGAGTTTTACAAACAAGAAATAAGAAAATAAAAGATTACGACATACATAAAAAGCAAGAGACCTTGAGGTCTCTTGCTTTTTAGTATCTAATTATTTAATCACTTGTTGCGTCTTGGCATAGTTAGCCTCGACGGCTTCTTTTTCAGATTTCCACCAGTCTTGGTTGTCTGTGTACCACTTGATGGTCTCTTTGAGACCTGCTTCAAAATTGGTAAACTCTGGCTTCCACCCTAGTTCATCACGGAGCTTGCTAGCATCGATAGCATAGCGAAGGTCGTGACCCGCACGGTCTGTCACATGATCATAAGCATCAGCTGGCTGTCCCATTTCCTTGAGGATGAGTTCCAGGACTTCCTTATTGTTCTTTTCACCATCCGCACCAATCAAGTAAGTTTCACCAATTTGACCTTTGGTCAGAATCGTCCAAACACCTGATGAATGGTCATTGGTGTGAATCCAGTCACGGACATTCTTACCTTCACCATAGAGTTTTGGCTTGATACCACTCAGGATATTGGTAATTTGGCGCGGAATGAACTTCTCGATATGCTGGTATGGACCATAGTTGTTTGAACAGTTGGAAATAGTCGCTTTGACACCAAATGAGCGCACCCAAGCTTTGACAATCAAGTCTGAAGCTGCCTTGGTTGATGAGTAAGGCGAGCTTGGATTGTACTTGGTTTCAGCCGTAAATTTCTCACCTGGACCTTCTCCATGACCTGGCAAATCTTCTCGCAGAGGTAGGTCACCATAGACTTCGTCAGTTGACACATGGTGGAAACGAAGATCGTATTTACGTGCTGCTTCCAAAAGAGTGTAGGTCCCAATGAAGTTGGTATGGATAAAGGGACTCGGATCATTAAGCGAGTTGTCATTGTGGCTTTCTGCCGCATAGTGAACGATGGCATCTGCTTGAGCAGCTAACTTATCTACCAAGGCTGCATCTGCAATATCTCCAACAACCAACTCAACACGATCACCTATAATTTCTTCAATATTGGCACGATTACCCGCATAAGTCAGCTTGTCCAGCACTGTCACATGAACATCTGGAAAGTTATTGTAAACATAGTGAACAAAGTTAGAACCGATAAAACCAGCCCCACCTGTCACGATGATATTTTTGTATTCAGTCATTTTTATTCCTTAACTTTTTTACAAATCTTCTTTTCTTAGTGGTTTGACATCCTTTAGCAGTGGATGATGTTTATCCGCTTCTGAGACTTCTGCAGCTTCTAAATTTTCCCACTGGATGCCCAAAGCTGGATCCGCATAGTTAACAAAGGCGTATTTAGGCTTGAGCTCAAGTGCCCAGTAGTCATTAACTAGATAGCTATAAGAAACTGTATCCGAGAGGACTTGGAAACCATTGGCTACGCCACGAGGGACAAAGATTCCCTTACTTGCATCAATCTCGGTCTGATAAACATTTCCAAAAGTCTCACCTTCACGCAGGTCTACCCAAGATCCTAGCACCTTGCCATCGTCTGCAACCGAGATGTACTTGTCCCAAGGCTCAGCATGGAGGCCTCGAAGAACATTTTTACGAGAAAAGCTGACGTTGTTTTGCAGTTTCCCTTCAGCAAAGAAGCTTTCAGGAAAGCCAAGTGGTAGCATCTTTTCTTTCTGGAAATTTTCCTTAAACCAGCCACGATTGTCACCATGAACTGGAATATCGAACTCTAACAAACCTGGAATTGCATCAATCTTGTGCACTGCAAGTGTTTTGCCGAAAAAATTATCTGTCATCTAGATTTCTCCAATCAAACGGAGCAAGTATTGCCCGTATTCATTCTTCTTAAGAGGTTGCGCCAATTCCAGTACATCTTCACGGCTGATATAACCCATTCGATAGGCAATTTCTTCCAGGTTGGCAACCTGGAGATTTTGCATTCGTTGAACCGTTTCGATATATTGAGAAGCCTCTAACAGACTCTCATGCGTCCCTGTATCCAACCAGGCAAAACCACGCCCCATAACCTCAACAGACAAATCCCCACGCTTCAAATAAGCATTGTTAACATCTGTGATTTCCAACTCACCACGTGCGCTTGGTTTGATCTGTTTGGCAATCTCCACAACATCATTATCATAGAAATAAAGACCTGTCACTGCATAGTTGGATCGAGGATTGTCCGGTTTTTCTTCTATGGAAATAGCATTCATGTCTGTATCAAACTCGACCACACCAAAACGCTCTGGATCCTTCACTTGGTAGCCAAAAACAGTCGCACCCTTCTCTTTCTTGGCTGCCTTTTGAAGCATTTTGCTCAATCCAGGTCCATGATAGATATTGTCGCCTAGAATCAAGGCAACACTATCGTCACCGATAAATTCTTCACCGATAAGAAAAGCCTGAGCAAGTCCATCGGGACTAGGTTGTTCCGCATAGGAAAGCTTGATCCCAAATTCGGAACCATCCAAGAGCAGGTCCTTAAAACGGAGCAAATCCTGTGGTGTTGAGATAATCAAAATGTCCTTGATTCCAGCCAACATCAGGGTTGACAAAGGATAGTAAATCATGGGTTTATCATAAACCGGCATCAGCTGTTTTGACGCTGCCCGAGTAAGTGGGTACAATCGGGTACCTGAACCACCCGCAAGAATAATACCTTTCATAATGAAGTAACCTTTCTAACGAACTGATTAATGAGTAGCTTCAAATTCTTACTTCAATTTAGAAATAGCCGATTTCAGATAATCACCATTTCGAAGCGCTACTCCTACTTGTCTAGCATTAGCTGACAGTTTCATGTAATCTCGATCTGTCAAATCGTCTAGTGACTTTTGGAGGTCATGTAAAGAATCAACTGCTATTCCACACTGTTTGTCCAGTACAAAGTGGGCCAGAGCCGATTCCTTCCACACTACTAGTGGGAAACCTGATGCCAAATAAAGAGAAGCCTTGTGCGAGTTGTTAAAGCGTAGGTAGTTTCCGTAAGAACCTTGACAGGTTTCTGAGCTGTCTCCGTCCCAGACCAAACCAAAACTACCTTCAAGAGCAGCTGGGAGGTCATCTGGCATAAAGGAACCAAAGTAGCTAGTGTTTTTCAATGCACGACTTTCATCATAGCCCACTCCGTACAAGTTATAGGCTGGCTGTTCTGGCAAGTTATAAAGATAACCTGACTTTGCAGGGTTCAAATTTCCAGCAACTATGATAGGTTGATCTTTTTGAGGAAGAGATTTTTCTTGGAAGTCTGGAATCAAATAATCAAAAATCTCTAGACTTACCATTTTATCAGACGGAAATCCTTGATCGGCTAAAACATTTTTCATGATATCGTTATGAACGATAATCCCATCCACTGACATCAAAGCTTTCTTTTCCTGGAAGTAATTTCTCACTTTATGGCGAAATTTCACTTCTGAACCTGCTGCATGACGCAAGGTTTCAATATCATGGATCAAAAGATAGAATTTAACTCCTCTTTTTTGCGCCTGCTTGATGAGTTGTGAGATGAAAAATGTATGGTGGATAATAGGGAACTGAATCACCAATTCATCTCCGGCTCCCAACTGATCAAACACAGACTTGGTCGCACGATATTTGTGTTGTTGAGCTTTAAAGAAATTCATCTTATACCAATTCTCAACCTTGAGCTCCAAGCCCTCATAACCCTCTGAGATTAGAATAGCTTCCACGTCATTTCGTGCCTTACTCCCTGCATTCTTTTCGTGTGCATTATGCAGAAATGAATCTTTCAGATAATATTTCACCTTTTCTCCCCTTTATCTGTGATATTCTTAGATGCTCCCTAGTTCTTCTTCTACCACATCCAATGCACGTTCAACAGTCACATGCATATCATAGTATTTATAATCTGCCAAGCGACCACAGAAGATAACGCGGCCATTTTTCTTGGCTTCTGCTAGATACTGTTCATAGATGGCATTGTTTTTGGCATCATTGATTGGATAGTAAGGTTCATCTCCTCTTTTCCAATCTGCTGGATATTCACGAGTAATAACGGTCTTGGCTTGAGTCCCAAACTCAAAATGTTTGTGTTCGATGATTCGCGTATAGGGAATGTCACGCTCAGTATAGTTGACCACAGCATTTCCTTGAAAATTTTCCTGATCCAAAATCTCATGCTCAAAACGGAGACTGCGATACTCTAGTTCACCAAACTGATAGTCAAAGAACTGGTCAATCATCCCTGTGAAGACAAGCTTAGTTGCTGAAGCCTCCAAGTTCTCACGATCAGCAAAGAAATCTGTATTAAGCTCCACTTCGATTCCTTCCAACAACTTTTCGATGATGACATTGTAACCACCAATTGGAATCCCTTGGTAGCGGTCGTTGAAATAATTGTTGTCATAGGTCAATCGAACTGGTAAACGCTTAATGATAAAGGGTGGTAGTTCAGTAGCAGAACGCCCCCATTGCTTTTCGGTGTAGCCCTTGATTAGCTTTTCGTAGACATCCGTACCAATCAACTTAATGGCTTGTTCCTCTAAGTTTTTAGGCTCAACATCTTGCATGTGTATCGTCTGCTCAGCAATCTTGTCCTTGACTTCTTGGGGTGTCTTTGTCCCCCACAAAGCATAGAAAGTGTTCATATTGAAAGGCAGATTGTAAAGGTGTCCTTGATAGTTGGCAATAGGAGAATTGATGTAATTGTTAAACTCCGCAAACTGATTGACATAATCCCAGACCTTTTTATTGGATGTATGGAAGATGTGAGCCCCATACTTGTGGACATTGATTCCTTCAACAGATTGGCAATAGATATTCCCACCAATGTGTTCTCGTTTATCAATCACCTTTACCTTCTTGCCGCGTTTGTTAGCTTCGTAGGCAAAGATCGCACCTGACAAGCCAGCACCGACAATCAAATAATCGTACATAAAATCTCCTTATTTCTTTAAAACACTTTTTAGTTCTTGAAAATCCAAAATTCGTAAGACCAAAACCAAGCCACCGTAGACTAGGAAGCCAAGCACAGCATAGATCAAGACATTCACAACAGATGAGAAGTGGATGAAAGCTTGTACAGAATACAAGGCGCTGTACATCAGGAGTGCTGCTAAAAATATTTTTAACATGGACGGTAGAATCTTGATCTCTTTGAGATACGAACGTGTAAAGTAGAGTTGGATCAGCCAGACTAAACCTTCTGTCGCAACAGATACGATTGACGCCCCAATATAGCCCAAAGGTGGGATCAAGAGGAGATTCAAGCCAACACTAAAAACAGCTGGAATAGTTGTTGATAGCATAAATTCACGATTGCGATTATGAGGTATCAGAATTTGGATTCCCATTATGTTGGTCCAGCCAATAAAGAACATTCTAAAGACCATGATGGCAATCGCATAGTGAGCGTCTTGGAAGTCTTGCCCTAGGAAAAAATTGACAAAATCTTTATTAACAATCAAAATCCCCGCAATCATCGGGAAGATAACCAAGTTATAAACCAGAAATGACATTTCATGTAGCTTGTTAACCGCCTTTTGATTGCCTGATGATAGGAGGTTGGAGACCCGAGGCAACATAACACTACCAAGCGACGTTACCAAGGTCAATAAAATATTCAATAATTTCAAAGCTTGATCATAGATTCCCACATCCTTGGTCGAAGACAAGGCACCTAACATAGTACGATCTAGCGTGATGTAGAGCGAAATAGCAATCTGTGGTAGAAACAAAAGAATAACTGGTTTGATATGCTCTTTGGCATAGGCTATATCCAGATGCGGCTTGCGAATGTGTTCCCGAGCAGGAAGCCACATACTCAATTGACCTAGTAGATCATAGGCAACCAAGAGAATGATATACAAGTACAAATCGGACGGTTTCTTGACAAATAGGAAAATCGAAACAACACCTAGGAGTTTGACCATTGTGTTACGGGCTGTAATTTTTTTGAAATCTTCTAACCCTTGAAAAAGCCATGAAATATCAAAACCACGGGACAGCAAACTAAATCCAAGTATATAGGCGATTGGATTGTTCATCGACGGCACAAGTAAGCAGACAATGATATAAAGCGTAACCGCTAAACAGGTTGAAAGGACTTGTAAACTGTAAATACCCCAGAAGGTCTTTTCGACTTCCTTACGATGGCCGGAAATTTCCTTTGTCCCATAATTGGCTACTCCCAGCGTCGCCAGTAGGATAAAATATGTCACGATAGAATTATAGTATCCGTAAGACCCCAAATCATCCGAGGAGAAAACCCGAGTAATATAGGGAGTTGTAATCACTGGTAGGACGATAACGAGTAGCTGATAGGACAGATTGTACAAGTAATTTTTTAAAACTCTCACACTGCTTCCCTCATCTCAGATTTTTCTCCTTCAAAATCCATTGCTGGGATAGCAGCAAAAAGAAGGAACATAAAAATATTGTATGATGGACGAACCCAGAAGGCCTCAAACATACAATTGACTGTTACTAAGGCCAGGCAGGTTAACAATAAATAGTTCTTCCTACGATAGAGAGTCCAAGACTGAACCATGTATAGGCATACCAACATAACAACTGGAATTAAACCGTAAGTAAATAACATTTGTACATAAGACGAATCTACATAGTCATAGTTCAAAACCGTTTCTGTCTTTCCTCCATATCCAACAAAGGAAATTCCACGAATTCCAAATAACTGTACGCCATATTTCTTAAGCGCTTCATGTCCCAAATACAATCGCATGCCGAAAAAGTTATTCAGAGAAACATATATTGGATGAGACCAACTAAATTTGTTGGATAGATAAATCATGACCGAAGAAGCGATACCAGCCGAAAAAGGCAGTAGGGAAAATAAACGCCATTCAGTCTTGTTACGATAATAAAAGTATAGAAAAATTCCTGTTGCTGCTAAGATGGAGCCTGCATTTAAACGGGCATCGCAATAAACAATAATAAAGGCCGCCAAGGCTACACCTGATAGGGTTCTTAGGAAGATAAACTTCTTTCTAAGGAGATAGGAAAGGGCAGTAAAGAGATAGAAACAATGAGAGGCAAAGTCGGTTGGATAGATAAAACCAAAAGAGTTACGTACAACTACACCCACGGGGCGAGTTTGAACAAACTGTAAATTAGGAATAACATTGACTAACGATAGTAAAATAATCAATACTATAAAAGATAAACTCGTCCAAGTATAAATTTTAAGTATAGACTCTAAATCTGCTTTATAAAGAAAAACAATCAACAGCAAAAACATTAAACCATTTAAGTTTCCTGCCTTATAATAAACCATACTTCCAACTAAAATGAGGGTAGGTGCAAATATTAAAAAACTCAAAGAATAGTTACGAATATATAAAAAACGCACAGCTAGTAACATGATTGCAAAGAAAGGAACAAAATTAGGTATACTAGGTAATACAGGTGCTAACATTGAAGTGTTTATCATATCTATAGAAATTATCACAAATAAAACTGCTGTCACGAGCAATTTATCACGTTCTATCTTTAACATTTTCTTTTTCCTTTTTTAATCTCTAACCTCTTTTATTTCATTGAGGCTTTTTTAATTTTTTAAATTGATAATACAGACCTGGAACCAATGATAACATAAGATAAATCGCCTTGTTTTTCAAGTTAATCCGCTTATTTTTCAAGATTCTTCTTAGATAAGGACGAATCCTTCTTTGAATGCGAACGATTTCCTCTTTGGAAGAATCTGAGATTAAGATGAAAATGTGGAGACTACCGATGAACAAACGGGCGATGATAGCATCATCAAGTTCTGTATTGGCAGAATAGTCCTTCTGGACAACTTCTGCCAAATGATCCATAGAATCATAAAAATCATAGTGCTTACTATTGAAGTTTGATAAGGTAATACTGTTTGGTCTACGATAATAATGATAGATACCTAAATCAATCACACAAACTGATTCCACTTCTTTCAAGTAGTCACTGATAACATATAAGTCTTCATAGATTTTCCCTTTTGGATAGGGGTATTTTTCTACGATATCTCTGGGAAAGAGTTTAGCCCAAGCAGAGACAGTGGCAATTGTACCATAAAGCATCTCTATTAAAGTTTCTTCAGAAGAAAGAAGGGTAGCTTTCGCTAGCATTTCTTCATTTATTTGGTAGTTTTGGTAGGAATCATGTTCGTAAGTATCCTTACCTTTTCCTGCGACAATACGAGCACCTGTACGTTTTTGAAGTTCCACCAAAAGTTCAAGTGCACAAGGCTCAAAATAATCATCTGGATCTAGGAAAACAATCCATTCCCCTTTAGCTTTTGCGACACCATAGTTTCTAGTATCAGACAAGCCACCATTTTCTTTATGATAGGCCGATACCCAATCATACTCACTTGCATATTGATCGCATAGTTTCCCAGAATCATCCGTGGAACCATCATCAACTAAGATAACTTCAAAATCTTTATAGGTTTGATTGACCAAGCTTTCCATGGCATAATGAAGGTAGTCCTCTACATTATAAATAGGTACAATTACTGAAATCATATTTTCTTTTCTTTCTCTTACTCAGTTAGATATTTAAATCTCAAATGAACTTTTATCTGGGAAAAGTTGATTCATAGCTTTAATAAAGTCATCCATCACCTGATTTTCATTTTGGACATTAAAACCATCATTAATACACATAACCTTATATTTCCTAGAATTTAGAAGTTTCCAAAAATCTGGTCCAGCATTATCTAATGAAAAGAGACCGCCTAACTTAGGATTTCCAATTGCATATTGACCACTAGCAATCTGCCAATACTTAAAGAGCCAAACATTGGTATCAGATGGACTTCTAAAGCGACTAGCAGATGTTTTTTCTAAGACATCTTTTTCCTTTTCCCATACCAATTCCATTGTTGACTTTAAGAGTGGATGCGTTAAATGATTCTCCCAAAAACCACAAATAAATTTGCTGTGTCTATACAACAAAGATTTAGCAATACCTTTAACACCTTGTTTAATTGAGAAGAATTTGCCATTCTTTAAAATTTCCTCACGAGTAAAATGTGTTGTTATAATTCCCATATCATTCATTTGGAAATGGCCAGTGCCATATCTCTCCGTTGTAATAGGAGCTAAAGCCGTAACATACTTTGGTAAACCATCATCTGAAAAGAAATCTGTCGGTTCAACTGGAGCTGTGAGATAAACATCATCGTTAAAGAACACAAAGCACTCAGAAAGACCTGGAATCCGATGAATATTGCTTTCGATAGGATTGGCAGAAAAAACTGGTAGGTAGTCATTGCAGATAATCTCTGTATGATCTACCAAGACCAATTTATCGCTATTTAACTCTAACCAACTTGGCTTTTGATTGTCAGTCACAAGATAGACCTTATTGACCCAAGGGGCAAACTTTTCTACCCCTCTAAACCAGTATTTAAAGGTTCCCCATTCACGATAAGCCTTATCCGAATTCATGCCTTCCTTAGAGGTATTAATTGTTCCATCGTACTGTGCTTTCTTTTTTCTCCAAACCGGATCATTCCCATCAACCCATGCGACAACAAAATCAATTTTTTCTACCATTCAGTCTCTCCTATTTAAAAATCTAACAGTCTTTCCATCAATTTAATAGACGTATATTGCTCAAAATATAGGTTCTTCGCCTTCGCAACCTTTTGAAGCACCTCATCAACTGAAGGATCAAAATCTTCTATAATTTGTGCTAGTTTTTCAAAGTCACCTGACGGATAGAAAGTCACTAGCGATTCATTAACATAGTCTCGAACAGAAGGAATATCATTTACAATGATAGGAACTCCTAAAGACATTGCTTGAAGCATAACCATATGACCAGCGGATAAATCAATATCTTTTAACGATAGGACAAGGAAATCAGACTTAGCTAATACATCTCCAAAGGTTTCTACTACTACATCAGATAAAACTTGAATGTTTGAACCATGCGTAGGAACTCTCCATGGCTGAGTTGCAATCACACACGGCATTGAAAGGTTTGAAGTCTCCACTGCCTTGACTAAAGTCTCATAATCTCGGTTACTACCTCCACCTGAAAAGATATACTTAGTTGGTAAAGAACCTTGATAAGTTAGTTGATTATCATAATCTAAGCCGTAATGAATAAATTTAAATTTCTCCTGAAATTCTGGAAAGAGTTCCGAATAATAATGAATTTCTTTTGAACCATAGACTATGATATTTCCGATATTCTGGAAAGACTTTTTCACAAGTTGCTTTCGTAAATAATAATAGATTTTATTTTTCTTATTCTCAAACAAAAATCCTGCTAATGTGATTTCCTTGCCACTTTTATTTAAAATTCCTAAAAAGATACCTACAAGAGGATTTACACAAATAATTTTCTTGACATCATATTTTATGAATTTCCGAGCATAATCATAGGACATTTTCCACATTAAAAAATGATACAAAGCACTACCGATGTATTTGAAATTACGTACTCTTCTTATAAGTGGACTTTCATAGTTGGTATAAACTACTCGGCTCCCGCCATGAAGAGATTGATAATGCTCTTCATTCTTTTTTTGCAGCTCACTGTCTAAAATGATTAAATTTTCCATTATACCCCTTATTGTAAATTATCATAAAATTCCGAGAAGTTCTTGATGTAACTCTCCAAAGAAAACAGCTCTTTTTGTCTCTGATATCCTACTCGCCCAAATTTTTCTCTTTTTTCAGAACTATCTAGTAATAGAGAAATGGCATTAGATAGTTCTTGAGGACGATTTGGTTTGACTAAGCAACCACTTTTGCCATCTACTACCATTTCAGCTATTCCCCCATTGTTATAACCAACAACTGGTTTTGAACAAGCCATGGCTTCTAGGACTACTGTAGGTAGGGAATCAGGTTTTATACTTGGTAAAACAAAGATATCAAACATATTATAAAGTTCAGAAGTCTTATCGTAGTAATCAATACGATGAATTTGTGACACAACAGATGAAGAAGCTATTCTCTTATCTAGTTCTTCTAAGCGCCATTCTTCACCAGGAAAAACACCTCCAGCTAGGAAAGCCACCACTTTCTCATTCTTTTCCAAAAGTGGCTCGACTGCTTCTATGAAATCATTTTGCCCTTTGATAGCATTGACCCGACCAATCATGCCAATCACGAGTGCATCTTGCGCAATGTCAAATTTTTCACGAATAGAAGACGCATCCATTGGATAATAGACAGCATTATCGACACCGTTATAAATCACTTCCACTTGGCTATCTTTGATAAAGGGAGACTGCTTGATATGATTAGCGACCGCTTGGGACACCGTCACAATCTTGTCTGCATATCGTCCCATGAGCATATTGATAAAGTCAGAAATAGCTTTGGGTTTGACGATAATCTCATGAACATGCCAAATCAAAGGCAGCTTGAGCTTGCGTTTCAAATAGATGCCCTCCAAAACAGCCGCTGTATTATTGTGAACCATATCTATACTGTGTGCTCGAGCATAGAGGGCGATTTGCTTAGCATAGAAATTATAAGAGCGAATATAGTCGGCAATGCCTTTGAGATTAAAATACTTCCTTCGTAAAATCGGATAATCCAGCACGCTAACCTGAGCCCCAACTTGACGTAAGGCCTCGACTAAAACACCATCATTTGGCAAGATGACATGAGCTTCAAATTCTTGGCAATCTAATCCTTTGATCAATTCCAGTAAAACCTTATCTGCTCCATACATTTCTGCACCAGCATGCAAGTATAAAATCCGTTTCATTCTTTACCCTTTAAACACTTCTTCATAATCTGACACAATCTTTTCCCATGTGAAAGCTGAGAGGATTCTTTGGCTTGACTTGAAATCCAAGTCAGTTATTGCTGCCTGATCAAATCCCTCTACTTCCTCAATGACACGTGCCAACTCGTCTTTTTTCCAATAAATAGCCCCGTCTTCACCAACCTCACGGTTAAATCCAACATCTAGCAGCAAATTCAGTTTTGTGGATGCTAGAGCTTCTAGTAGAGAAGGGTTGGTTCCTCCAACCTCATGCCCATGGAAATAGGCAAAAGCATTTTCACGAATGTACTTGAGCAATTCTTGGTCATAAACCGTACCTACAAATTTAACCCTAGGATCTTTGTCAAAACCAGTATCCTGTAACAACTGATCGTAAAATTTATTCTGCTCCACATTTGTGATGAGGACAAAATCCTTCTTGGACTTGGACTTGATAAATTCACGAATCATGGTTTCGTAGTTGTTTTCAGGAACGAATCGGCCCACCACTAGATAATAGCCATTTTCGCTAACACCTTTTTCCTGATACCAGTTCCGAACCTTGGCATTTTCTGCCTTCAGGCTTGAAGGAGCAGTGTCTGTCCCATAGGCAATATAGGTGGTCTTTGGTTGATACTGCTTATAGTCCTCTTGAATATATTGTTCGATATTTTTGCTATCACATACCAATAAATCAGCATGCTTGACCATGAGTTGCTCTGAGAATTTCCAGTACTTACGAACTGGTAAGCTCCATTTTGCTCGTAGCCATTCATGTCCATCTGGATTTACCAGCAAACGGCCACCAATTGCACGAATCTTTTTCTTAAGTCCAGAAATAAAGGGCCCGATGCGACAAGCTAAAATGTAAAAAATGGGAGCCTCATCCTTGTTTTCCTTAGCCAATTCAATAGCCTTATTGACCGCTGCAATATCGTAAGCGATAGCACGAGCCGGGCCAATATTAGGCACATCAATGTTGAAACAAATGGCGCCATTGTGCTCAAACCGATCTTCCGTAATACCAGACTTGGCAGAATTTTCACGCATACAAGCAACATAGTATTGTATATTGCTGTCTTTTTGGTATTCGGTTAATTTTTCAACAAAGGTTTCAAATCCTCCATACTTGGCAGGAATCCCCTTTGAACCAATGATATAAACTGACTGTTTCATTTCTCTCCTAACAAGACTGAGGGGCAGAAATTACTTCGCCCCATCTCTCATAAATACAACCTTAACGGTCTTCAATAAAATTTCAATATCTTTCCAAATAGTCCAATCATCAATATAGGCTACATCTAATTTGACAACTTCATCGAAATCCTTGATCTCGCTTCGTCCACTGACTTGCCACAAGCCTGTTATCCCAGGTTTAAAACTCAATCGACGTTTTTGTTCAGGTGTATACTTTTCATACTCATCCACTGTTGGGGGACGGGTCCCGACCAGACTCATATCTCCGATTAAAACATTCCAAAACTGAGGCAACTCATCTAGGCTGGTCTTACGAATAAAGCGACCAATTGGTGTAATACGAGGATCATCATCAACCTTAAACATTCCACCTTGCATGGTATTTTGAGCCAAAAGTTCTTGTTTGCGTTTCTCAGCATTCACGCACATAGATCTAAATTTATAGAAAGTGAAATGTCGGCCATTTTTTCCAATACGAGTTTGAGAAAAAATCGCTGGTCCACCATCTTTTCTAATCATTGGAACCAAAACAATACTCACCAAACCGCAGATAATCAGTCCGACAATTGAACCACAAATATCAATGATCCGTTTAGCGACCACATGACTAGGTTTATAAAATTTTGTTGAAAAAGATACAACATTCAAACCTGCCATTTCACGAATTTGTTTATCACTACCTAGATTATCGTTAAAAGCATTGAGATTGACTGTCACATCTATTCCCATGGTTTCAAAGAGAGAAATATAATCTCCAATGTTATACTCTTCACTAGGTAGATTGATAAAGACCTCATCGACAACTTCATGAGTTGTATAGTCTAAAATATTTTCAGCAGGAATGACTTTTAAATGTTCATGACGGAAGTTAGGCTGATCTAAAACACTAACCGCTTCTAACTCCCATAAAATTTCACTTGCTTCTATCAGTCTATCCATTACTTTCTCAACTCTAGAAGTCGCCGTTATCAAAAAGACTTTCTTTCTTCCTTTTAAGTTTGGGAATAGTCGTTTCCAATAACGCTTAATACATAGATTCATCAGATAAAGCAGAATGGAATGTATTATCAAAAAATACACCATCCCTCGTCTTGAAATGCTAAAACGATCTTCTAAGAAAAAATTCGAGATGCTAATCGCTAAAGCAAAGAAAATAATATATTTTGCTGTTCTGATAAACTCTGCCAAGTACCCTCTTTTGAAAAAATCTTGTCCATAATCACTAATATGAAAGACAACATAATGGAGAATGTATAGAATTACCATTGAGGTATATACAATATCTGTTTCTTTAACAAAACTGAGCAAATAAGCTAAAATAATGACAAGAAAACTCTGGAAAACTGCCAAAGAAATCTTTAATCCCTTTTCTTCCATAATATCTTCCCTAGGCTATTTGTTATTTTTTGCCATAATTTCCGTAGGAGCCATAAGCCCCATATGATCCATACTTCTCAACTGAAGTATTGAGTTTATTAAGCACAATTCCTAAGAATGGTTTGCTTGTTTGTTCGAGTTGTTCTTTAGCTTTTTGGACATCACGACGATTTGTTTCACCAGCAGCAGTTACCAAAACAGAAGCGTCACACTGTTGCGTGATAATCGCTGCATCGATAACAACTCCAATCGGGGCAGTATCTACGACGATGTAGTCAAAGTACTTGCGTAAGGTGTCAATCATGGTCGCAAAATTTTCACTTTGTAACAAAGCTGTTGGGTTTGGTGATACAGAGCCCGCTTGAATGACAAACAAATTTTCAACATTGGTTTCACATAAACCTTGTGATAGGTCTGTTGTGCCTGACAAGAACTCTGTTAGGCCTGTAATCTTTTCCCGTGATTTAAAGACACCTGACATTACTGAATTACGGATATCCGCATCAATCAACAGCGTCTTATAGCCCGCACGCGCGAAAGCCCAAGCAATATTGGTAGAAGTTGTTGATTTTCCTTCTCCTGGTTTGACAGAGGTAATGGAAATCACTTTCAAGTTATTCCCACTCAATTGAATATTGGTGCGAAGGGCATTGTAGTATTCTTCTGCTTTTCTTGCCAAATCTAATTTTTTTTGTGCAATTTCTAACGTTGGCATTTTTCTCTCCTATTTCAATTTATCCAAATTTGGAACTACTCCCAATAGTGCAATTTGCATCACGTCCTCAATATCTTCTGGACGTTTCACTCGTGTATCCAAGAGCTCAACAAGGAGAACTGTGACAACCATCACAACTGCCCCCGCAAGGAATCCAACCATGGTATTGCGACGAATATTTGGTGAAGATGGCGATGTTGCAGGGCGTGCTTCTTCAAGTGTTGTCACATCCGAAACGCGAGTGACGCTGATGATCTTTTGAGCCGCAACCTCTCTCAAAGAGTTGGCGATACGGCTTGCTTCCTCGGGTGCACGGTCTGTAACAGAAATCGATACAATACGCGTATCCACTGGAACTGTTACCTTGATTTTACTAGCTAGACCTTTTGGAGGGAGTTCTAGTTTCAAATCAGTCGCAACCTTCTCTAAAACGTCTTGCGAGAGAATGATTTCACGATAGTCTTTTACCAAGTAAGATCCTGCTTGCAAGTCTTGGTTAGTCAAGCCAGGCTTATCTCCCTGATTACGATTGACCACATAAATTCGGGTCGTACTCGTAAACTCCGGCTTCACAATAAAACTACTGTAAGCGAATGCTACTGCTCCTGTCACGAATGCTACCAAAGCAATTAACAATTTTCGTTTCCAAAGGATTTTAAGCAAGTGAAATACATCGATTTCCATCATATTTTGTTCTTTCATTTTTTCTCCTAAATCAATTGATCCATTATTATTTTTCGGGGATTATCCTTAAAAAGTTCCTTAGCCTTATCTTCACTGTATTTTTTGGCAATGATATCATAGGCTTCCTCCATATGAGGAGGTCTGTGATCCAAGTTGTGCATATCACTTGCTATCACGTGAACCAAATCTCGTTCCAAGAAATACTGGGCTCTCTTTTTCATAAATTTATAGGTTCCTCCGAAGAGTTTTGGTTTCAAAACATGAGAACTATTAACCTGAGTATAACATCCCATGTCAATTAGTTCTCGCACGCGCTTTTCATTGTTTTCCAAAGCATCGTAACGTTCAATGTGGGCAATGACGGGTGTAATGCCTAGCATTAGAATATCACTCAATCCCTTATGCATATCTCGATAAGGAGTATTCATGCTAAACTCAATCAAAGCATAGCGACTATCGTTAAGGGTTGGGATTAATTTCTTTTCTAACTTCTCAACAACATCTGGCGTATAGTAGATTTCTGCCCCATAAGCAATGATTAAATCATCCGCAACTTCCTTAGCCATTTCTCGCACCTTTAGAAAGTTAGTTGCGATTTTTTCTTCAGGAGTTTCGAACATCCCTTTTCGTCTATGCGAAGTGGAAACAATTGTCCTCACTCCTTGACTGTAGGCCTCTCTAAGAAGTTTTTTACTTTCCTCTATCGACTTTGGACCATCGTCCACATCAAAAACGATGTGCGAATGGATATCTATCATGCTACTTGCCCTCCATCACATCATTGATAGCAGCTTTCGCAGTGGCCAAGCTACTTTCATCGATTTCCATCATGTAGAGGTTACTATCTGGCATAGCGTATGAAGGAAGATCCGTGCGTCCAGTTCCCTTCAAGTCTTGAGAGTTGACTTTGTAATTCCCGCCACTCTCCAATTGAGTATTAACCAGATCCATCATGGTTTCCAAAGGCATATTGGTCTGAAGAGAATCTTGCAATCCCTTGATGATGTTATCGTAGTTTTTTAAAGCCTCAGTTGACGTCAACTTCTGAATAATAGCTATAATAACCTTTTGTTGGTTCCGACCACGATCTCGATCTCCATCTGCTAGAGAGTAGCGCTCACGAACAAAACCAAGAGCCTGCTCAGAGTCTAGATGGACATTCCCAACAGGGAAATGGTACTTGCCATGCAAAGAAGTGAAATCCTGATCATTATAGACATCAACACCACCTAAAAGGTCAATCAACTTCAAGAAAGAAGTGAAGTTCAAGCGAACATAGTAGTTAATATCCACCCCATAGAGATTTTCCAAAGTATGAATTGATGAGTCCACTCCATAAATCCCTGCATGGGTCAATTTGTCCTTTTGATTGTTTCCTCCATCCGCAATCGGAACATAGGAATCACGAGGCGTTGTAGTAAGAAGGATTTTTTTGGTATCACGGTTCACCGTCATCAAAATATTTACATCTGAACGTGAGACTGAGCTAATCGGACCATAGGTATCAATACCACTCACATAAATATTGAAAGCTTTATTCTTCGATACCTTAGGCGCAGCAACTTCTTTAACCAATTTTTTAGTGTATATTTTCTTGATTTTAGAAGCATAATCAGGATACTCTGCTTCAATAATATTTTCAAAGACACTATTTAAGACGATTGCTTTGGCTTCACCAGAAAGCAGGCTCTTATAAGCTGCTAGGTAGGAAGTAGCATTCTCAACTGGCAAGTCCTTGCTTTGGCTGGTTTTAATATCTGCCAACAATTTTTGAATATTGTCATTGTCTGTCTCTGTAGGCCCTGTAACCGTATCCAATTGAGTCACATTATTAATCTCACTCTCTTTCAAAACGACCACACTGATCGAATACTCTGAGTAATTTGACGTCGAATTGATATGATTGGTAAAACCGACAAACTGTTGCAAAGCATAGAGAGAAACTGAACTCACTAAGATGGCAAGCGTCAAAAAGAAGACCGTAAACTTCTCAGCCTTTTTATAAACAATCAGCAATAGGCCTACTAGAGCAGCTAATAGAACGAGAACCGCAGAAATAATATTCAGGTATCTAAAAGCTAAAATGTTATGTCTAAAAATCAAGAACAGTAAAAAACCACCCAACAATAGGTAAATGGTTAGCAAGACTATGTTAATATTTCGTTTCATATTGCTAGAACGAGTTCTCTTTGAACCTCTATTCATGTTAATCCCCTATACGTTAATAATTAGAATAATTATATCACAATCATGACGTAAATTCCATCTATCCTCATCATTATCAGCGTTTTTATTCGCTTCTGTTTGCTTTGAAATTATACACCTTTGTAGTCTTAATGGCAACCTAAAAAGACAAGGATTCATAAAAAATGTTTCCTTGTCTTTCTTTTTTATTTAACGTGGTTTTCAAATTCTTTTTGACTCTTTTCGATAGCCTTTTTACTTTCTGCTTCCCACTTAGCCTTGGCTTCATCAAATTGTTTCTTGGTAACAGGGCCTTTTTGCAATCTCATGTACTTGTAATTATTTCCGTCACCCTTGATACCTACTAGGGAGTAGGCACGTGTAAACGGAGTTACTTTAGTTACAGAGGCTGTACCACCATTTGACATAGCAGACATGACTAGAGAATTGTCAATCATCCAAGCTTGAGCTTCAGCGTATTTTTCATAACGCTTAGCGACATCTTTGTTCTCGGCATCTGCTTCTTTCAGGAGTTGTGTATAGGTATCTAACCCTAGACTCTTAATAAGTTCTTGGTCTTCCTTGGCATCAAGACCAAAAATCTTGAGATAGAAGCCGGTTTCAGCATTGAAGGGGTCTAGATAAGTTGATGGATCCTGGTAATCACCAACCCAACCATCAAAGTTTAGGTCGTAGTCACGAGCTGCTGGATTTGGTGCTAGGAATGCAACATTTCCAAAGTCATCTGTAGAAAGTTGTTGAACATCAATGACGATATTGTCTGAACTTAGTACTGTTTCAAGGGTTTGTTTAACTGAGTTCATACCAGAAACCGCATTTTTATTCGTCTGATCAACAGGAACATCCAAATGGATTGGGAAAGTCACGCCTTGGGCTTCCAATTCCTTTTTAGCTTCTGCAAATTTTGCTTGGGCCTTTTCCTTGTTAAAGTAGGCATCTTGAGCGTCTGCCAAATTGATACCTGACCACTCAGTTCCGTAGTTCACAAGCTTAGAAGCTGTTACTTCTCCAAAGGTCTTATCTCCCACCTGAACAAATGTTGGGGGAACCAGAGTATTACGAAGGGTTTTGCTCGCTGCTTCTTCACCGTTAGATTGAGCAGAGTAGGCTGTTCGATCAATACCAAAGTTGATAGCCTGACGGAAATTTTTATTTAAGATAGCTGTTTGAGCTGATTTCTTTTGTTCGTCCGTTATTTTAGCGGTATGATTATAGGTTTTGCGGTTGACGTTAAAGTTAAAGTACCAAGATGTCTTGTCTTGTAAGCTATAAACGATATTGTCTTGGTATTTTTCTTTTGTCTTAGCATAGTTCGAACTATTTGGATAGACTCCTGCAATCGAGTAAGCACCATTTTCAAAGTTTCGAATGGTCATCTCCTGATCTGACCCATCAAAGTAGGCTAACTTAACTTTTTCAATGGTTACTTTGTCATGGTCATAATAATGTGGATTCTTCACATATTCGATCGAAGATTTTGATGTGAAATCTTTTAACAGATAGGGGCCGTTATAAAGAATACTGTCTGGTGTCAAGGTACCAAAATCTTTATCCTTTGATTTCAAGAACTCTTCGTTGACTGGGAAAAGAATACTATTGGTTGTCTTAGAGTTCCAATAAGGTTCTGGTCGTGTCAAAGTGTACTCAACCGTATAGTCGTCCAAAGCTTTGATACCAACAGTTGAAAAGTCATTAGTCACACCCGTCACATAGTCATTCAATCCCTTGATTGAATTTTGGATCAGATCCATGGCTTGCCCCTTGTTGTCAGCGGCATATTTGATCCCAGTGACAAAATCCTGAGCTTTGACTGAAGCATATTCCTCACCATCAGCCGTATACCACTTGGCATCTTTTCTAAGCTTGTAGGTATAGGTCAAACCATCTGATGAAACAGACCAATCCTCCGCAAGAGCAGGTACGAGGTTCCCATAGCTGTCATTTTCTAACAAACCATCTACGAGATTGGTAATAACGGCAGTGTTATCCGCATAATAATCTATAAGATAGTTAAAAGTTGTCGGATTCGCACTAAATGTTGATGAATAAGTGCTAGTATCTGTGTTGGACTGTCCACATGCCGAGAGCAAAATCCCTGTCGCTAAGACAAGACCTGTCCCAATTAGTCTTTTTTTCATTTTGATCATCATCCACTCCTTTATGTCACTTTTTATAACATAAATATATTTTATCAAATTTTTTCAAAAATGTAAAGTTACTGCTTTTATGACAACTGGTGTCTCTAAACAAAAAAGGAAGCACAGTTACCTGCAACTTCCTTTTCTTTTATAGATTACTTGACGTGTTTTTCAAGTTCTTTTTGGTATTTGGCATTTGTTTCGATTTTTTCTTGTTGCCATTTCTTGAAGGCTTCTTCGTATTCTTTTGCAGTCACAACATCATTTTGCAACTCCAAACCTTTGAACACAAATGGGTCTCCCTTGATTCCGACTTGAGAGTAAGCTTTTGTGAATGGTACAGTTCGGCTAACAGTTGGAGAACCACCTGAAGAAGCAACTGGAATCAAGAGCGAGCTATCAGACACCCAAGCTTGAGCTTTGGCGTATTTTTCATAACGCTTATTAAGGTCGCTGGTTTCAGCTGCAGCATCATCCAAGAGTTTCTTGTATTCGTCCAGTCCAACTTGAGCCATCACTTCTGGATCTTTTCCGCGAGTGATTCCCAAGTGTTTAAGGGCCGATCCCTTCTTGGCATCAAGGATGTTGAGGTAGGTAGCTGGGTCTTGATAGTCTGGTCCCCAACCAGTTCCGTTCAAGTCATAGTCTTTTTGAGATGGCACCTTGGCTTGAGACGTAATGCTCATTTTCTCATTATCGGTCATTTGAAGGACATCGACAATGACATTTTCAGTACCAAGTGATGATTCGATAGACTGCTTGAGTGAGTTCGTCTGTTGAACGGCAATGACATCAGTCTGTTCAACTGGAACATCCAAATGAATTGGGAAGGTAACTCCCTTTCCCTGCAATTCTTCCTTTGCTTTAGCAAAGGCAGCCTTAGCTTTTTCAGGACTGTAAATCGTATCCTTTCCATCTGTAAGGGCTACATCTTTCCACTGGTCTCCATATGAAACAAGCTCTGCCTGCGCCAACTCTCCAAAGGTCTTTTCACCAACTTGAACGTAGTCATGTGGCACTAGGCTGTTACGGATAATCTTGTTCGCACCTTCTTCACCATTCAACTGAGCCGTGTAAGAATGACGGTCAAGGGCAAAGTTCAGCGCCTGACGGAAGTTCTTGTTAAGAAGAGCTTCTTTCGTTGAAGTTTTTTGAGCCTCGTCTGTTTTAGCTGTTTTATTGTAAGATTGGCGGTTTACGTTAACAGTGAGGTAGTAGCTTGTCGCTTCTTGTGGACTGTAAACAATCTTATCTCCGTACTCTTGTTTAGTTGACTCAAAGTTTGAGCTTGTTGGGAAGAGTCGGGCTGTTGTATAGGCACCTTGTGTAAAGCTACGAATCAAGGATTCTTGGTCTGATCCATCGTAGAAGGTTAGTTTAATATTGTCAATCTTGACATTGTCCTTATCCCAGTAGTTTGGATTCTTTTCATATTCAATGACTGATTTTGAAGTCAATGATTTCAAGAAATAAGGACCGTTATAAAGAATACTTGATGGTGTTGGTGCACCGTAGTCGCTCCCTTTAGAATTCAAGAATTCTTCATTAACTGGAAGCATGGTTGCAGTTGTGACTTTAGAGTTCCAGAAGCTTTCTGGTTTGTTAAGCGTATATTCAACCGTGTAATCGTCAACAGCTTTCACTCCTACAGTAGAAAAGTCATTGCTTTCTCCACTGATGTAGGCAGCCAAGCCTTTGATAGAATCTTGAAGGAGAGATAAGCCGTCTGATTTACCGTCAGCTGCGTGTTTTAGACCAGTAACAAAATCCTGAGCCTTGACTTCAGCATACTCTTCTCCCTCAGAAGTATACCATTTTACACCCTTACGAAGTTTGTAGGTATAAGTCAAGCCATCTTTAGAAACGGACCAGTCTTCTGCAAGCGATGGAATTAAGTTTCCATACTTATCATTTTCCAAAAGGCCATCGACAACGTTCGCTATAACATCAGAAGTTGAACTCTTGCTCGTCACACTATAATCCAAAGAAGATGGATCCATAGCGTAGACATAAGAGAATGTCTTGGGCGCATCAGCCTTCTTTTCACTTTTCCCACAAGCAGTAAAAAGAAGGGCCGCACTCAAAATAGCACCTGCTCCTAAGAGCCACTTTTTCGATTTCATAAGTAATCTCCTTAAAGATAGTGTTTTCACCATTATACCCTATTTTTTTATAAAAGCAAGGACTTTCGCCAGATTTTTTAGAAAATTCTAACAAATATATTTTAAAGGGTTTTCTATATAATTTTTAGTAAAAAACCTCAAGCTTTTGAAGCTTGAAGTTCTCTCATTTTAGTCAGTCATTTCCACACAGAAGGCATCCCATGGAGCCAAGGTCTGTTTCTCAACTGCTTTTTTAGCTGTAGTGTTTTCAATCAAGACAGATTTAACTTTTCCTTCTACTGAAAAGTTTTGTTTTTCATTGGACAAGTTCGCCACAACTAGGAAACGACGGTCACCATCCTTACGGATATAAGCAAAGATCTTGTCAGCTGTATCCAGCAATTCAAAATCAGCTCGAATCAGCCAACTATTCTCCTTACGGATTTGAACGAGTTTTTGATAGGTATAGAAAATAGATTTTGGATTCGCCAGCGCTTCTTGAACGTTGATTTCTTGATAGTTTGGATTAACTGCTAACCAAGGTTGACCTGTTGAGAAGCCAGCATTTTTGCTTTCATCCCACTGCATCGGGGTACGGGCATTATCACGTCCGATGACACGGATACTGTCCATGATTTCCTCTATAGAAACGCCTTTTTCAAGAGCTTCACGCGCATAATTGAGAGATTCAATATCTTCTACTTGATCCAGTGTTTCAAACGGATAGTTGGTCATCCCAATCTCCTCACCCTGGTAGATATAAGGAGTCCCTCTCATGAGATGAAGCAAGATTGCAAAGGCTTGGGCGGATTTTTCACGGTATTCTTGGTCATTTCCCCAGATAGAGACGATGCGAGGAAGGTCATGGTTGTTCCAAAAGAGGGAATTCCAGCCGTCTTCAACTCCCAACTCTGTCTGCCATTTGTTAAAAATCTCTTTTAATTTCCCTACATTTAACTCTTTTTGGTAGTGCCACTTAGGTTGCCCTTCCTGATATTGAAGACAGATGTGTTCAAACTGGAAGACCATTGACAATTCTTGTCCCTTTGGATCCGAGTAAAGCTTAGCAATCTCTGGCGTTGCCCCCCAGGTCTCTCCTACTGTCAGGAGATTCTTGTCTCCAAAGGTGGCTTGGTTCATCTCCTTGAGATAGGGGTGGAGCATAGGACCATTATTAACTACTTTCTCATCAGGAATCTTGCCAATCATATCAATGACATCCATACGGAAACCACCAATACCTTTATCAATCCAGAAGTTCATCATCTCGTAAATTTTCTGGCGAAGTTTTTCGTTCTCCCAGTTGAGATCAGGCTGTTTCTTACTGAAAAAGTGGAGATAGTATTGACCTGACTTTTCATCGTATTCCCAAGCAGATCCACTAAAGATGGAATCCAAATCGTTGGGCTCATCACGCCAAATATAGTAGTCTCGCTCAGGGCTGTCAGGATTTTCACAGGCCTCGACAAACCAAGCATGCTCATCTGAGGTATGATTGACCACCAAGTCCATGATAATTCGGATGTCTCGTTTCTTAGCTTCCGCGATCAATTGATCCATATCCTCCATGGTTCCGAAAATAGCTGCAATGGCTTGATAATCAGCAATATCATAGCCATTATCGTCCATAGGGCTGTCATAAACGGGAGAAAGCCAAATCGCTGTAATTCCTAACTTAGCTAGGTAGTCTAACTTACTAGTAATTCCTGGCAAATCACCAATCCCATCTCCGTTACTGTCCATGAAACTCTTTGGATAGACTTGATAGACTACGGCATTGTGCCACCATTTTTCTTGCATCTGTTTACCTCATTATTTTAATAATCTATAGTCTATGATAGCGCTTTTTTAAACTTAGTGCAAGCGTTTGCCTAATCTTTTTGATTTCTTTTTTAGCTCCGTAGTTTCCTAACTCCCATTTTTTTATTATAATAGAGGTCAGAGGTAAAAAAATGAAAAAACAAGCTTTTAGTTCTGAACAATATTTGAATCTACAACGCGACCACATCTTGGAGCGCATCAACCAATTTGACGGCAAACTCTATTTGGAGTTTGGTGGCAAAATGTTAGAAGATTTCCACGCTGCTCGCGTTCTTCCTGGTTATGAGCCTGACAACAAAATCAAGCTCTTGCAAGAATTGAAAGAGCAGGTTGAGGTTGTGATCGCCATTAACGCAAGCAACATCGAGCATTCTAAAGCGCGTGGCGACCTGGGCATTTCTTATGACCAAGAAGTTCTCCGTTTGATTGACAAATTCAATGAGCTGGGAATTTTTGTTGGTTCGGTTGTCATCACACAATACGCTGGCCAACCAGCTGCAGATGCCTTCCGCAACCAGTTAGATAAAAACGGAATTGATTCTTATCTTCATTATCCAATCAAAGGATATCCGACGGATATGGACCACATCATTTCTCCAGAAGGTATGGGGAAAAACGACTACATCAAAACCAGTCGCAACTTGATTGTCGTAACCGCTCCTGGACCTGGTTCTGGAAAATTGGCCACTTGTATGTCCAATATGTACCATGACCAACTCAATGGCATCAAGTCTGGTTACGCTAAGTTTGAAACCTTCCCAGTTTGGAATCTTCCCCTTCATCATCCGGTCAACTTGGCCTACGAGGCTGCAACCGCAGACCTTGATGATGTCAACATGATTGACCCCTTCCATCTTCAAACTTACGGAGAAACTACTGTCAATTACAACCGTGATATCGAAATCTTCCCAGTTCTCAAACGTATGTTGGAACGCATTCTCGGTGAATCTCCATACGCTTCACCAACAGACATGGGTGTCAACATGGTTGGCTTCGCTATTACTGATAATGAAGCTGCTATCGAAGCTTCGAAACAAGAAATCATCCGTCGCTACTATCAGACTGTACTTGATTTTAAAGCTGAAAAAGTCGGAGAAACTGCTGTCAAGAAAATTGAACTGCTCATGAACGACCTCGGCATCACTCCTGCAGACCGTCAGGTTGCTGTTGCTGCACGCCAAAAAGCAGAAGAAACTGGTGGTCCTGCCCTAGCCCTTGAATTGCCAAGCGGGGAAGTCGTGACTGGTAAAAACTCTGAACTCTTTGGTCCTACAGCTGCCGCCTTAATCAATGCCATCAAAAAATCAGCTGATATCGCTAAGGAAGTGAAACTAATCGAGCCTGAAGTCGTCAAGCCAATTCAAGGTCTTAAAATCGATCATCTAGGTAGCCGCAATCCTCGCCTCCACTCAAATGAAATTTTGATTGCGCTAGCCATCACAGCTATGGAAAATCCAGATGCTGCGCGTGCCATGGAAGAACTTGGGAACCTCAAAGGAAGCGAAGCCCACTCAACCATCATCTTGACCGATGAAGACAAGAATGTCCTTCGCAAGCTAGGCATCAACGTAACCTTTGACCCATACTACCAATACGATCGCCTGTATCGTAAGTAAATAAACAAGGCTGGACAAAAACTCAATTTGAGAGAAAAATCCAGTAAATCTTTACATAATAAAAAAATCAAACGCATAATATCAAGTCTTTTGGACACTTGGTATTATGCGTTTTTATAATCTTCCATCCTCATTTATTTTAATGAAATTGTCAACTCGACAGAGGCTCCTCCTTGATCTGGATTGAGCAGGGTCAGACGGCCACCATGCAAGAGAGCTACCTGCTTAGAAAAGGCTAAGCCGATACCATGATGGGGATTAGCTGAATTGCGGCTTTGGTCACTCTGGTAAAAGAGCCGTTCCGCTCCCAGTAGCATCTCCTCTGAAAATGAAGGGCCGTTGTTCCAGATAGCAAAAACCAACTGGTCCTGCTGCACTGATAC
Organism: Streptococcus oralis subsp. tigurinus; assembly: GCF_002356415.1. NCBI lineage: Bacteria > Bacillati > Bacillota > Bacilli > Lactobacillales > Streptococcaceae > Streptococcus > Streptococcus oralis. The sequence goes on along the minus strand of NZ_AP018338.1, from coordinate 315,952 downwards.
CGTTAGCTTGACTTCCTTTTGATCCTGGTCCGCATGTTCAAGCGCATTCAGTAAAATATTGAGCAAAGCCCGTTTGAGATAGTCCAAATGAATCGACAAAATCAGACTAAGATCACAATCTTCTTGGAGATAAAAACGATAGCTTTCCTGTTTACTGAACAGTGCCCAATCGTCCTGGAGATAGGCCAAAAAGTCCTCTAAGGAAAGCTGACTGAACTGATTAGAATCAATCTGAAAAGCCTTAGCGTAATCAATAAGAGAGGCACAATATTCTTCCATCTTGTAACTAGCCTGCAAAATCTCAGCAGCATAGTCTGCCTGTGGCTGGCCTAACTGCGCCATTTCCAAGAGCTCAGCATTACCCTTAATCACAGTTAGGGGCGTCTTCAAATCGTGCGATGTCGCTGATAGCTGTAAAATCAACTCCTGATTATGCTGCTGCTCTTTTTCTAGAAGACGAGCATTTTCTTGGTGGCTGCTCCGTAAATCGCTATAGACTTCTAGCATTTCCTCAATCCGAAAAAGCTGGCTTTGATTTTCTTTTAAAAGCTTCTCGCTCTTTAGCATTTTTATTTCCCTGTCGATTTTTCGGAGCAATTTCAAAATATGATAAAAAGTAATCAGCAGCAAGCTCCCTGCCCAGAAGAACAAGGCGAAAAGAACGTGATCACTTCCTTGCGTAAATTCATAACCTATAAGCACAAAAATCAAAACATGGAAAAAGACGATTTTCAAGCTAGTTGTCCAGACTAGGCTTTTGAAATTTCGGGTTCTAATTGCCATCTATAGCCTACTCCTCTCACTGTTGCGATTGCTTGCAGCCCTTCTTGTTTGCATTTTTGGCGAATCTGATATACGTATTCTGAGATAGAGCGAAGTTGTGTTTCTGAGCTTTCTGGGTAAAGCAAGGTATGCAGGCGTTCAGCTGAAAAGGTCTGCTTGGGATTGCTAGCTAGTAAATGTAGCAACTTAAACTCTCGCTCTGAAAATTTCAAGACTTTACCAAAACAGGCAACTTCATAGCGCTCTGGATAAAATTGACAAGAAGCAATTTCAGAGTATCGCTCCTCCCGTCTTTCCTCCCGCCGAAGATGAGCTCTGACACGCGCCAGCAATTCTTTGGTTCCAAAAGGCTTGACAATATAGTCATCTGCTCCGCGAAAGAGTCCTTCCACCTTGTCCGCCTCCAATTCCTTAGCCGTCAAAAAGATGATCGGACACGAAAGATGAGGACGAATGTAGGAACACAGCTCAAAACCATTAACAGGCTCCATCATCACATCCAGCAGAATCAAGTCATATCCGACAAAATGCGTCAACTCTAGGTCTTCTATCCGATCAAGCGTTATCACATCATAAGCATCTAGCTCTAGGACGTTTTTTACTAGCTTCAAAATGCTCCGGTCGTCATCAACTACCAAAATACGATACTGTCTCATGAGTTCCATTATAGCATACCTCTAGCGAACATCTCGTTTCAAGGTTAAAAATATGGCAGAGCTCCAAACCAAAGCTAACCATAAAAGCTGTATCCCCAGCCCTGAGAGATCTATTGACTGCTGAAGCCCTTCATACTCAAAAAGATTTAGGGTAGCCAGATCGGGCAGGTATTTTGCTTCTTTGATGAAAGTCGCTAATAAACGGCTGAGACCAATCAAGAGAGGAAAGAGCACCGACACCGGCACAACCCAAGATTGAAAGAGCAAAGCGAGGCCAGCAGTTAAAAAAGCCAGAAAAATATTGCTGAGAAGACCAAAAGAGCTGTAATAGAGGAATTTCTCTAGTAAGGACCAGCTAAAGCTTAGGTCAAAACGAGCCAGCATAACAAGGAAACAGCTGCCTATCATGACACTGTAGAGAACCAAGAGCAGCAAGTCCAGAAAAAGGAATTTCCCAGCCAACCAAGCCTTTCTATTTGATACGGTTAGAAAATTCGTTCGCATCCCAGACTTGACAAACTCCTGGGCAAAATAGAGAGAAGTAAAGATGACGATGACAGGCTGCGCCAGATAGAGGGCATGCAAAACCTCGCTCAGAGCCTTCGTCTGACCAACTGCTGTCTGACTGTAGTCAAGATTCATCAGAAAAAATGGAACAGCTACCATAGCCACTAAGGCTGCACCAAGAGCGAGATAATAAGAACGGAACTTAATCCATTCACTTCTAAGCAGAGCTTTTATCATCAGTAGCGCCCTCCCAAATCCGTCTTCAAAAAGCGCAGAGAAGCCATGCCGCCGATGACTAGCAACCATGCACCAAGTATCAACAGCCCTTGCAAGGGATTGTTAGCATATTGGGAAGTTGGCGTTGCAGCAAACAACTCTCCTGCTGGCTGTGGCAAATAAGCTCCCCAACTCGTGTGAGCAGCTAGGTAGTTTCCTAAATTATAGATTTGGGGTACGAGAAAAAGCAGAGGAACTAGCATGGTCCGAGCCAATAAACCTAACAAAAACGAAAGGATTCCCAATAAGGTCAGAGATAAGGTTTTCCACAAAATCAAACTCCAAGCTGCCTGATTGAGCAGAATCGGATCAAGTCCTTCCTTTCCTAAAGCGAGATGCATGACCATATAACTAAAGTAGATTGATAAAAAGCTAGTGGCAAGAGAAAAGCAAGTAAAGGTCATGAGTTTCCCCACAAGCAACTTCAGGCGGTTATTACAGGTCAAGAGACTGGTTCTCAAGCTATGAGACTGAAATTCCATAGCTCCCAAAATTCCAGCTAAAATGACCAAAACCATGACCGCCATAGAAGCCCCGTTGAGACCTAGATATTCCAGCGGATCAATGGCGTTTATCAGACTGGGAACCGTCTCAGGCGTAGCATCCAAGCCAATAGACAAATACTGTCGACCCTCCAGCCAGGATACGACAGGCACCAATAGCAGCATGAGGGCCATACTCACTTTGAAAGCCTTGGTTGAGCGAATTTTCAACCATTCTGAATGCAATAAGGACATCGTTTCTTTCATCTTAAACCTCCTCTGTCAAATCAAAGAAGAGATCTTCTAGACTGTCTGAATCTTGCAGCACCTCTTCCAATCGTCCCTGCTCAATAATTCGCCCATGATGAATCAAGACTACATCATCTGTCACCATTTGCACCTCTGATAGGATATGGGAAGATAGAAGTACCGTTTTCCCTAAATCAGCCTGCTGACGGATGAACTTTCTAAACCACTTAATCCCACTTGGATCCAGCCCATTAGTCGGCTCATCTAATATAAGAAACTGAGGATCACCCAGCAAAGCTGCTGCCAAACCCAAGCGTTGACCTTCCCCCAGAGACAGGCTTGACAAGAGGTCCTTCCTCTTATGAGCGATTCCAGTCATCTCCAAAACCTCATCGATCCGAGACTTGGGAATAGCATTACTTGCTGCAATAATCCTCAAGTGGTCATAGACCTTTCGATTTGGCAGACCGCCAATGCCATCAAAGGCTGCACCTACCGTTCTGAGCGGATAGGTCATTGATTGATAGGTTTGCCCATCAAAAGTTGCAGTCCCTGCTGTCGCCCAATCTAATCCCAAGAGAATCCTCAAGGTCGAACTTTTTCCTGCACCATTTGGGCCTAGAAAAGCTGTAATCCGACCGCTTCTAGCTGTAAAAGAAATATCTTCTAAAATCTGCTTGCTGCCATGCTTTTTGCAGACGCCTTCTATTTTCACCATATGTTCCATACTGAACTCCTTTATCTTTATTTTCTCCAGTATACCCAATCTAGTTCAGAATTAGTTCAGAGATTAAACAGAAATTTCAGAAAAAGTTGATCCACTTTTCAAAAGTCGCTCTAGCTTCATTAGAAAGAACTCAGTTTTTCTTTTCCTTTACTCCATTCTTTTTTATAATTCTGAGGTTTATGTATAGAGACTTTATTATCATTCTAGTCTCAAAAAGTTATTTATCAAACTCCATCAACAGCACCCTTTATGATATAATGAAAAAAGAAAACTGAAAGGAACTACCATGTCAAAAGAAGTTATTGTTGAAAGTTTTGAACTTGACCACACTATTGTTAAAGCACCCTATGTTCGCTTGATTGGGGAAGAAACAGGGCCAAAGGGAGATGTCATCTCCAACTTTGATATTCGCTTGGTACAGCCAAATGAGGACTCTATCCCTACCGCTGGCCTTCACACTATCGAACACCTCTTGGCAAAACTCATCCGTACCCGCATTGACGGCATGATTGACTGCTCACCATTTGGTTGCCGCACAGGCTTCCACATGATTATGTGGGGACGCCATACTAGCGCTGAAATTGCGGCCGTTATCAAGGATTCGCTCAAGGAAATTGCTGAAACCACTACTTGGGAAGATGTCCCTGGAACAACCATCGAATCTTGCGGAAACTACAAGGACCACAGCCTCTTTTCAGCTAAAGAATGGGCGAAACTCATCCTGGAACAAGGAATCTCAGATGATGCCTTTGAGCGTCATGTTATCTAAACACAAAAAGGAACTAGCTTTTAGCTAGTTCCTTCTTTTTTATTCTCAAAATCTTGAGTTAGGCTTTTTCACGAATGACCAAAACGCCATCTTCCATGTCTGCTTCCAAATGTTTGGCATCTAGATGATCCAAGTGGAAGTCTGTTACTTTATCACGAATTTGTTGTTCAACCACGCGACGGAGAGGACGAACCCCCATAACTTCGTCATAGCCTTCTTCTGTGATAAAGTCCTTAGCTGCTTGGCTGACTTCCAAATCAATGTCTTTCTTAGCCAAAGTTTGGTTGACTTCAGCCAACATCAAGTCCACAATCTTAGAAAGATCTTCCTTGTTCAAGTGTGAAAACTCGATAACTGCGTTAAAGCGGTTGAGGAATTCTGGACGGAAGAATGGTTTCAAACGATCCATCAACTCTGGTTTGTCCGCATCTTCTGTCAAGTTGGCTTCATAACCAAATCCAGCATTTGATGTCGCGATAATGACCGTGTTCTTGAAGTTCACTGTATTTCCTTGACCATCAGTCAAACGACCGTCATCCAATACTTGGAGGAGAAGGGTGATTACTTGAGGATCAGCCTTTTCAATTTCGTCCAAGAGAATGATAGAATAAGGATTGCGACGAACACGTTCTGTCAAGGTATTGCTATTGTCATCATACCCAACATAACCTGCTGTTGTACCGATTAATTTAGATACGGCTGTGCGGTCACTGTATTCAGACATATCCAAGCGGATGATCGCATCTTTAGTACCAAACATATCGAGCGCTAATTGCTTAGCAAGTTCTGTCTTACCAACCCCAGTTGGACCTACAAAGAGGAAGCTACCGATTGGGCGATTGCCTTCATCAAAACCAGCACGGTTACGACGGATAGCACGAGCTACAGCTTCAACCGCCTTGTCTTGGCCGATAACCTTGTGTTCCAAGCGATGAGCCATATCTTTCAAACGTTCGATATCTGATGCTCCCATTTGTGAAACTGGAATACCAGTCATTCGTTCCACAGATTCAGCCACATCGTTGATGTTTGCAGTCACTTTCATGTCTTCTGTGTGGTTTTCGACTTTTTTCTCTAATTCTGCAATACGTGTTTTGGCATTGAGAGCTGCTTCAAAATCTTCTGCCTCAACTGCTTTTTCTTGCTTGTCTTTTTCTGCCTCAATTTCCCGTTCAACAGCATGCACATCTGTTACAGGATGTTGAGCTGCCAAGTGAGCAGCCGTTACGTCTACAAGGTCAATAGCCTTATCTGGCAAGCTGCGTTGTGGAATGTATTGGATAGAATAATCCACTGCTGCTTTCAAGACTTCATCTGGCAAGATAACATTGTGGTGTTGTTGATAGAGGTCACGAATCCCTTGAAGGATTTTAAAGGTATCCTCTGCTGAAGGAGCATTGACCTTCACTTCGTTGAAACGACGAGCAAGAGCTGCATTTTTCAAGATGGTGTTACGGTATTCGTCTTGAGTTGTCGCTCCAATAACGGTCAATTCACCACGAGAGAGAGCTGGCTTGAGAATGTCCGCAAGCCCTTTAGAACCACTGTCTCCTCCGATTGAGCCAGCGCCAAGGATTTGGTGAATTTCATCAAAGAAGAGGATAATATTCCCTGCTTCTTTTACTTCATTGATTAGATTTTGAACGTTTTCTTCAAAGCTACCACGGTATTGAGTACCAGCCTCAAGACCTGAGATGTCAATGGAAATAATTTCCTTGTTCTTGATGGCAGCCGGAACATCTCCATTCACAATCGCTTGTGCTAGACCTTCTACAACGGCTGTCTTACCAACACCTGCATCTCCGACCAGAACAGGATTATTTTTCGTACGACGTGAGAGGATTTCAGATGTTTCTTGAATTTCCTTGTTTCGTCCGATAACAGGATCCAACTTGCCCTCACGAGCTTCTGCGGTCAAGTTACGACCTAGTTTAGCAAGGACACCGTCTTGTTTCATACCTGAAGCGTGTTGTTGCATTTGCACATCAGATTCTGCATTTCCTGGCAATTGACCAGTTGCACGATAGTGAGCAAATTCCTCAGGTGTCACTTCACGTCCATTAATCAAGTAGCGACGGTTTTCAGAACTGTATCCTCGCATACCACCCATCAATTGGTTAAATAAATCATCCATGTTGTTAAAGTTATTAAAGTTGTTGTTCATATTCTTTACCTCGTTTATTCTTAATTAGATGCGATCTCTGATATTGACTATCTTTGACCTTTGTTTTAAAAATTTTAGACTAGCTAACTTGCTACCCTAAGAATAACTTCTGGTTTTTCTTTTTTAAATAAGCCTTTTATCATTTTCTTTTCAAAGTCTGTTAGATTTAACATAGGCCTCACCCCTTTCTAGGGTATCTATTATACATTTTCAAGAAATAGAATCATTGAAAATGAGTTTTTCTAAGGAAGTCATTTTCCTTATGTTTCTACTATACCACTTTGGTCAGTAAAAGTCAATAACTTTTTGACCAAATTTGACTATTTTTAAAAAATTATTTTGAAATACAAAAAAGCCCCTAGAAAACGAATTTTCTAGAGACTTTCTCTATCAGATTTAAGAGAGAAGTAGAATTCTCACTTACCAAGTTTCATGTTTCTTCTACGAAAGCTTAAGCTTTACGTTTTACGAAGAATACCAGTCCACTCAATGCCAAGACTACAAATCCAATTGCTGAGAAGATAGATATTGCTTCACCTGTTTTTGGAAGTTCAGCTTTACCTTTAGTCTCCGTAGCTGGAGGTATTGGTTTTGGTTCCTCTTTTCCTCCTGGTTTATTTGGATCTGGATCCGGTGTTGGATCTGGATCCGGTGTTGGATCTGGATCCGGTGTTGGGTTTGGATCCGGTGTTGGGTTTGGATCCGGTGTTGGATTTGGATTTGGTGTTGGATTTGGAACAGTGTATTTATTTGTAAATACAACTGCTTTACCATCTGCATATGAGACAGTCGCAGTCAAGAGACCTTGACCATCCGCAACTACAGTGACTGTTACAGTATGCTCAGTCTTATCGTATTCAACACCCTCTTCAGTACCAACTTTTTCAACCAAGGTATAAGTGTGAGTACCTGCTTCTTCGAATGAACGAACAAAGGCTACTTTACCTTCGGCAGTGTTCTTAGTTTCCGCTACAACTGCACCATTTTCTTTCAATTCGAAAGTATAAGCATCAGCCGCAAGTTCTTTACCTTCAAGTTTCTTAGTTGCTTCAATCGTAGCTTCTACTGCTGGTGCTTTAAAGCTATTCGTGAAGACACTACCTGCTGGGTATTCAACAGTTGCCTTCAAGGCATTTGTTGCTGCATCTTTGGTTACTGTTACCACTGCAGTCTTTTCTGTGTCGTAAGTAATACCAGTTGCTCCGGCATTCACTTCTTTTACAGTATAAGTATGAACACCTTCTGCATCATAGTTGATTGCTTTAAATGTTACTTTTCCAGCTTGGTTTGTTTTTGTATCAACTAGTTTTGTACCTTCATACAATTCAAATTGGAATTCACCATCAACCAAAGCACGACCAGTCAATTCTTTCGTAAACTCAAGTGTTGCTGATGTAGCTGTTGGTACTGGTGCTGTATAGATATTAGTGAAGACACGTTCCGCGTCCGCATTTTCTACAGTCGCAACCAATTGACCTTGACCGTTATCTACTACATTCACTTTAACTGTGTAAGATTCTGTTGAGTAGGTCACACCTTTTTCGCTACCTTCTTTTTCAGTGATAGTGTAAGTGTGCTCTCCTGCTTCTGTGTAGTCGACCTTGAAGACAACTTCGCCTGAAGCAGCGTTCTTAGCTGTAGCTACAACTGCATCTTTTTCTTTCAATTCGAAAGTATAAGCATCAGCCACAAGGTCTTTACCATTCAAGACTTTCTTAGCTTTGATTGTCGCGCTTGTTGAAGCGGCTTTATAAGTGTTAGTGAAGACACGTTCTGCATCCGCATTTTCTACAGTCGCAACCAATTGACCTTGACCGTTATCTACTACATTCACTTTAACTGTGTAAGATTCTGTTGAGTAGGTCACACCTGCTTCTGTTCCTGCTTTTTCAGTAATAGTGTAAGTGTGCTCTCCTGCTTCTGTGTAGGTAACCTTAAAGGCAACTTCGCCTGAAGCAGTGTTCTTAGCTGTAGCTACAACTGCATCTTTTTCTTTCAATTCGAAAGTATAAGCATCAGCCACAAGGTCTTTACCATTCAAGACTTTCTTAGCTTTGATTGTCGCGCTTGTTGAAGCGGCTTTATAAGTGTTGGTGAAGACACGTTCTGCTTCCGCATTTTCTACAGTCGCAACCAATTGACCTTGACCGTTATCTACTACATTCACTTTAACTGTGTAAGATTCTGTTGAGTAGGTCACACCTGCTTCTGTTCCTGCTTTTTCAGTAATAGTGTAAGTGTGCTCTCCTGCCTCTGTGTAGGTAACCTTAAAGGCAACTTCGCCTGAAGCAGTGTTCTTAGCTGTAGCTACAACTGCATCTTTTTCTTTCAATTCGAAAGTATAAGCATCAGCCACAAGGTCTTTACCATTCAAGACTTTCTTAGCTTTGATTGTCGCGCTTGTTGAAGCGGCTTTATAAGTGTTAGTGAAGACACGTTCTGCTTCCGCATTTTCTACAGTCGCAACCAATTGACCTTGGCCGTTATCCACCACGTTCACTTTAACTGTGTAGGATTCAGTTGAGTAAGTCACACCTGCTTCTGTTCCTGCTTTTTCAGTAATGGTGTAAGTGTGCTCGCCTGCTTCTGTGTAGTTGACGTTGAAGACAACTTCGCCTGAAGCAGCGTTCTTAGCTTCTGCTACAACTGCATCTTTTTCTTTCAATTCGAAAGTATAAGCATCAGCCACAAGGTCTTTACCATTCAAGACTTTCTTAGCCTTGATTGTCGCGCTTGTTGAAGCGGCTTTATAAGTGTTAGTGAAAGTTGGTTCTGCTGAAGTGACAGAAGCTGTTAATACTCCACCTTGGAATGCTGCTGTTACAGTAACTTCCTTACCTTCTTCATCAAATGTAATACCATCGATTGCTTTTGAAGTATCTTCTTTGATGATGTAATGATAAGTTCCTGCACCTTTCAATTCAATATTCTCAAAGGTAATCGTTCCATCAGCTTTTGATTTCGCTGTGGCTACTGGAGTCTTCAAGTTCTCTGCTGTGTATAGGTTGAAAGTAAACTCATCTGCTTTAGGAAGTTTATCTGTACGACCTTCTACCACTTTCTTAGCAGTCACATTGAATACAGCTGGAACTGGTTCATCTTTAAGATTAATAGTAGAACCTGCTGCTCCGAGTTTAACTGTATACTCTTTCTCATCTAGCTTATAACCAGCTGGAGCTGTCTTCTCTTTAATCTTGAAAGTTTTACCTTCCCATTTCTGATCATAAGTTTTAGTCAGTGCTACTCCTTTTTCATTTGTAGTCACTTCTGTTGTTTCACTTGCATCATCTGTTGCAGTTACAGTATAAACTGCTCCTGGAACAGGTGCAAGAGTGAAGGCATCTGTCTTATTAATCTTAATTTGGTAAGCTGTAGAAGCTACGATAGTCCCTGAAATCAAGGAAGTCGCTTCTGCTTTCATGCTAAGAGCTCCTGGACGACTTGTATTTTGAGCCAGTTTTGTTCCGTCTGCCAGAGACAAGGCTGCGATATTTGCTACTTTAGTACCATCATTTGGAGTGGTAGTACTGTAAGTAACAAAGTAAGATGTCGTTCCATCTTTAAAGGTTATATCGAATGAAGTATAGTTTTCATTCCAATCAACCGTATATTCTTTTCCCTCAGATAATAATACAGCATCATCAGGAACAGCGGACGTTCCACCAGTAATATCCGCCCTGTAAACTCTCAAAGTTTCTGGTATGTATTGAGCAGGAGTATAGGATGTATCATCGTTTGGAATCGTATCGTGTAGAACAATGTTCTGTCCAAAATCTTGTTTTTCCGTATTCACACGTACACGCCAGTTTGAAACAGCATCTCCTTTGCTAACTGATCCAATAGCTGCTAATTTTTCAGAAGTCCAATTGTCACGTGATGCCTGCCCCCCTGCCTTTGCATAGTTCTCAGTCCCAACTTTAGGACCTGAAATCGTTTTCGAACTATAAACATGTTTAATTTCTTGCTTCATTGAAGAAGAATTAAAATTAATTGGAGTTTTATTTTGATCCTTTAAGAATCTAAATGATGCAGAAAAGTTACCAGATACATCCTTTACTTTGTCTCCTCCAGTTTTAGCCAAGTATTTATCCAGGTTCTTCAAGGTTATCTTTGCCTTGCCACCTTGGTCATTACCATTTGATGTGACCACTGCCTCTCCTATAGCTACTTGAGTAACCGGATCAATCAACTCCTGATTACCATTATAAACCGTCATGGGAGCCGGAATATCAAAAGTAAAATAATCCCCGTTATTCAAGTTCTCATTGTACTGCTTGAGATCGAACGTCACGCGAAGCTTATATGCTAAATTCGTACGAAGCGAGAAATCTCCTTCTGAACTCACATTTTGCTTAGTATCTGAAGCATCTAACAGATCAATACCTGTAATTACTTGTGTCAATTCTTTTGAAACAGGATTATCTGCTTTAACAATGCCTATCAAAACAGATGCTAGACCTAAAATAGCAAAAGCTAACGCAGAAAATTTAGAAAGCATGTTTAACGCTTTGCTTTTCGACATCTCTTCTCCTCTTTTCTATATGAAATTTTTATTTCTAATCTCCCTAAGAGATTACATCATACCATTTTGACAACCCCTATCACTAACTAGAGTTTATCCATTATATTATAACATCTCAATACAATCTATTCAAGTTTAATAACTAGAAAATATATTTTTATAAGATTTTATTATATTATTCTCTCGAATTTCAACACATTGTCACCAGAATTAACAAAATCTCTTAGTATTTTTCATATGATATGTCGAAAATTTATCTTTTAGATATAGAAAAAAGCCAGTCCTATAGACTAGCTTTTTTTCCATTCTAATTGAATCTTAGCTCAATGCGTCATCCATTGAAAGAACTTCGTGGAAGACACGTTGTGTCAATTCAGTTTTTTGTTCTGGAGTGAGGTATTTAGTGTTTACACAGTATCCTGAGATACGAACGATGACATCTTCGCCATTCATAATCTTGTCATAAACATCTTTCAAGTCCATTACGTTCAAGTTACAGTGTTGTCCACCGTTTTCGAAGTAACCATCAAGGATTGTTACCAAGTTGTCCACTTGTTCGTCACGAGTTTTACCAAGAGCACGAGGTGAAACTTGAGTTGTCAATGAGATACCATCAGCTGCGTAACCAAAGTCAAGGCTAGCAAGTGAGTTCAAGTTTTGCAACCATCCACCTTTAGCTTTGTTAGATGGGTTAGCACCTGGTGAGAAGAATTCAAGTTTAGACAAGTTCACAGAACCATCTTCGTTGAGGTATACACCTTTGTGGACTGGTGAGTTACCAGTTTGTTTAGAGTAAGCAACGTTAGATGTGATGGTCAAAAGTGATACTGTGGCTTCTGCGTTCTTGTAGAGTTTGTGGCTACGTAGGCGAGTTGTGTAAGCTTCAATCAACCATTCTGCCAATTCGTTTGAGCGTGGATCATCTTCACCCCAACGTGGGTATTCACCGATTGTTTCGTAATCGTAGATGTAGCCATTTTCGTCACGGATTGGTTTAACGGTAGCGTATTTGATTGCTGACAATGTATCAACAGTGTTGGCAAATCCACAGATACCGAATCCCATGTTTGCACGCTGTTTAGTTGGCAAGAAGGCCATTTGAACCGCTTCGTAGTTGTACTTATCAGTCATGTAGTGGATGATGTTCAAAGCATCTACGTAAGTGTCAGTCAACCAGTCAAGAGATTTTTCAAAGTTCGCTTTAACTGATTCGAATTCAAGAACTTCGTCACGGATAGGATCGATGTCAAATACCTTGTAGTCTTTGTGAACATCGTCGTAACCACCGTTCAAACCAGTAAGAAGGGCTTTCAATACGTTTACACGAGCACCGAAGTACTGGATGTTGTGGCGTTGTTCTTCATTTTCTGGGTCAAGTGGTGACACACAACATGAGATACAGCTCATTTCACCGTATCCGTCTTTAGCCATTGTTGTAACACCTTCATATTGGATTGAAGAGTGTTTGTGGCTCATGTGCATACAGTAACGACGGAAGCTATAAGGTAATTTGTCAGTCCAAAGAACTGTCAAGTTTGGTTCTGGAGAGTTACCGATATTGTCAAGAGTGTTCAAGAAACGGTAGTCCATCTTAGTAACACGGTGACGACCGTCGTTACCCATACCAGCCATAGAAGTTGTGATGAAGGTTGGGTCACCTGAGTACAATTGGTCATAAGCTTTTGTACGAGCAAATTTAACTGTACGAAGTTTCATAACGAAATCATCAACGAATTCTTGGATTTCTGATTCAGTAAATGTACCACGAGCAAGATCACGTTCTGCAAAGATGTCCAATACGATTGGCACACGTCCTAGAGATGTTGCAGCACCATTGATAACACGGCAGACAGCCATGAAGGCGATGTTCACCCATTGGATAGCTTCTTTGACGTTCATCGCTGGTTTGCGAACGTCAACACCGTAAAGGTCACCCAAGCGAACAACTTGTTGCAATGCTTGGTATTGAAGGTTTACTTCTTCACGAAGACGGATTGTTTCTTCATCAATCTCTTTAATTGCATTCCAGTCGTTTACTTTTTCTTGCATCAAATAATCTGCACCGTAAAGAGCAAGACGTGCGTAAACACCAATGATACGTCCACGTGAGTAGGCATCTGGAAGACCAGTTACAGTGTGAGCGTGACGAGCACGACGGATGTTTGAAGTGTAAGCACGGAAGATACCGTCGTTAACTGTTGTTACGTATTTTGTGAAGATTTCGTGAACAGCTGGATCTGGTTCGTATCCATTTTCTTTCAAAGTAGTTTCAGCCATACGGATACCACCTTTTGGCATGAAGTTCAATTTGAAGAGTTCATCGTTTTGGATACCAAAAATCAATTCGTTTTCTTTGTCGATAAATCCAGCAGGAATATCAGCAATAGATGTTGGACGAGTGTCCATTGGGAAACGAGTTTCTTCGTAGTGTGCTTTTGTTTCTTCTACGATTTTTTTGATGTGAAGCGAACGTTCTGTTGGGCCAGCAAGGAAACTTTCATCTCCATCGTAAGGTGTGTAGTTAGCTTGAACGAAGCGAGAAATACTTGCTTTTTCTTTCCAATCTACGCCTTTGAAGCCTTCCCAAGCTTTGTCAAAAATATCTTGCGCTTCAACAACTGTCTTAACAACCATGTTAATGTCCTCATTTTTCTTTCTAGTAACAACTATCTGTTACATTCATAAGTCAAGTATACCACACAGTAACCGATTTCAACAAGGAGAAAACAGCCTTTTTAGCGCTTTCTTTTATAATACAGGCTGTTTTTTTGATATTATCTGTATTATATTTTTGAAAGTTAGACTACTCTTTTCCATTTTTTCAGAAAAAACGGTATAATGAGAAAGAAAATACGGCTAGAAAGGAAGCTAAATGCTCATATTTCCATTGATTAATGATTTGTCTAGAAAAATCATCCATATCGACATGGATGCCTTTTTTGCTGCGGTGGAAATCAGAGATAATCCTAAGTTAAAGGGCAAACCTGTCATCATCGGGAGTGACCCCAGACAAACAGGTGGACGTGGTGTCGTTTCTACCTGTAGCTATGAGGCGCGAGCTTTTGGTGTTCATTCAGCCATGAGCTCTAAAGAAGCTTATGAGCGCTGTCCCCAAGCTATCTTTATCTCAGGAAATTATGAAAAGTATAAGACTGTGGGACTTGAGATTCGTGCTATTTTTAAACGCTACACTGATTTGATTGAACCTATGAGTATTGACGAGGCATACTTGGATGTAACGGAAAATAAACTCGGTATCAAGTCAGCTGTCAAAATAGCCCGTCTCATCCAACAAGATATCTGGCAGGAGCTACATCTGACTGCTTCTGCAGGCGTCTCTTATAACAAATTTTTAGCTAAAATGGCTAGTGACTATCAAAAGCCACATGGTTTTACAGTCATCCTCCCAGATCAGGCTGAGGATTTTCTCAAACAAATGGACATTGCTAAATTTCACGGTGTGGGCAAAAAAACAGTTGAACGGCTTCATGAAATGGGCATTTATACTGGTGAAGACTTATTGGACGTCTCAGAAGTCACTTTAATCGATCGGTTCGGCAGACTCGGTTTTGACCTTTATCGAAAGGCAAGGGGCATTCATAACTCACCGGTCAAGGCCAATCGTATTCGTAAGTCCATTGGCAAGGAAAAAACCTACGGAAAAATCCTGCAAGTAGAAGAAGACATCAAAAAAGAGCTGACTCTTCTCTCAGAAAAGGTAGCTCACAATCTCAGTCAACAAGGCAAAGCTGGAAAAATCATTATCCTCAAAATACGATATGCTGACTTCTCTACTCTAACTAGACGAAAAAGTCTCCCACAAGCGACACAGGACGCTAGTCAGATTTCTCAAACTGCCCTTCAACTCTACGAAGAACTAGCTGAAAAAGAAAAAGGCATCCGTTTACTAGGAGTCACAGTAACAGGATTTTAAAAAGCTTGAAGGAAGATTCCCTCAAGCTTTTTCTTATACAAATAAACGCACAAAACTATAGAGCAACAAGACACTACCGAGTACGATACGGTATTTACCAAAGAGGGTAAAGTCGTGCTTCTTCACATAGCCAGTCAAGAAGCGAATAGCAACCATGCTGACCGCGAAGGCAACACCCATAGCAACCAAAAGCAGGAATAGTTGTCCAAAACTCAAAAGTTGACCTGCTTTTATAAATTTGAAAATTTTTAAAGCACTAGCCCCAAACATAACAGGAATTCCGAGGTAGAAGGTAAACTCTGTTACGACTGAGCGACTCGTTCCATTTAACAAACCACCGACAATCGTCGCACCTGAACGGCTCGTTCCTGGGAAGAGGGCGAGGACTTGGAAAAGTCCGATATAGAGAGCTGTCTTGTAGGGAAGCTTTTCAAGTTCTGTAACTGTTGGTTCAATAGCTTGTGCCTTGTTCCGTTTTTCAAGATAGATAAAGGCAACCCCATAAATAATCAACATGATCGCAACTGATACCATATTGTGAAAATGAGTATCAAACCAATCATCCAGCTTAAAAACTAGCAATAAAGGCAAGGTCGCAACGAGGACTTTTGACCACAATTGCCAAGTTCGACGGACTTCTGCCTTATTTTTACCAGGTTTGAAGGGATTGAGCTTGTTAAAGTAAATCACCATAACCGCTAAGATAGCACCGAGCTGAATAACAACATTAAACATGGACATGAAGGCTTCATTTTGGTCCTTGTATTGTACAAATTCTTCAACCAAGATCAAGTGACCAGTACTTGAAATGGGCAACCATTCTGTAATTCCTTCAACAATCCCAAAAAAGATTGACTTCAAAATTTCAATAAGATACATGTATTACTCCTTTTTCTGTCCTCTATTATAGCATAATTTCGGATGTTGCGATAGATTTTTTCTAGAAGGCGCCGATGCTACCACCGCCTCCGCCTCCGGAGAATCCTCCACCCGAAGAACCACTTCCAGAAGATACGGAGTAATTGCTTGCTGTATTTGCAATACTAGCATAGTGGCTCATTTGAGCAGTTGAATGGTAAAACATACTGTGCCAGCCATAAGCTACATAAAGATTGATATCTGGGTTCTCGACCTGAATCTGATAAGATCTCATCAAATGGCTCACCTTGTCCGCATAACCAAATAAAGTAGCATAAACAAGGAGACGATTCCAAACAACAATACTTTCTAATACTGCCTTGTCTAGATGGGCGATATCGCGAAGCATGTTTTCAAAACTAGTCCAGAGATAGTATGCTTCTAGTCCATCTTCATTTAAAACACCATCACGAGTATCAAATCGGGTCGTCCAATAATAGACGGCAGCTAACATCAAGCCCACAAACCCAAGGATAGGAAGTGGCAGAGAAAGATACCCGTGAGCATCCAAACTATACAAGAACCAGCCAAAACCAACGAAAGCAGGTAAAATCGTAAAGACACCTATCGTCAATCGCAGGATTTTTTCTCCATTACTCAGTGAACGATAATAATCTGGAAGTTGCAAAGAAGAAACCCGCTTTCTCACTCCATCCTGCATCTGCTTCAGAGCTTGCTCAAAAGACGACTTAAGTTTACGTCCTGTTTTCTGAATTCGTTTTTCATCAGCTGCTTTTGCACCTTGGTAAAGACTAGTTGACACTTGGTAATCTGCAAACAAATCTGAAACAAGCACTTCTTCTCTTCCTGAAAAGGCCAAATTAAGGCAATCCTTTTCAAAACTTGCCAATCCCTTTTCTTTTACGACTTTTAAACGAACTTCATCTCCATTTGAGATGATTGAAACATTTCCACGGTCGATCACATCCAATAAAGTTGCCTGAACGAGTTGGTCAAAGGTGAACTTCCCTCCTCCTTTGGTCAAGGGACTGACTTCCTCTAAAGAAGTGGAGTAAACAGCTTCCGATAAAACCATCGGTTCTAAGTCCATTGGCGGTTCATAGAGACGGTGATTTTTGGCATATTTCTTCGATGGGGAGGTTTTTCTTCTGTAAATGCAGTAGAAAATAACACTAAAGACTAAAAAAAGCGAGAGTAGGAAAGGGATGATCCACGTAACCAGAGCTTTGCTCTGAGCTTTTTCAGCAGTAATGGACTCCTCTATTTTTTCAAATTCTGCTAAACGATTGCCCTTCAATCCCTGATCCAAAGCTGTTTCAAAATCTTTTCTAAGCCAATAGGCATGCAATTCAACCCCACGCTGACGAGGTAGGTTCTTCAAATGAACACGATAATCACCACCTGTCTTCTCTACCTTGCCCTCTGTAAAGAGTTTCCCTGTATGAAAGAAAAGTTTTTCAGCTCCATTAAAGCCCGTTACCCGAAACTCAAAATTTTCGATAGGTTCTGAACTATCCGTCAAGGGTTGCCAATTTAACTCCGCTATATCCTTGTATAAGAAGAGAAGATTTGATAGTTGCCAGGTAACCGTCACCCGAACAGTATCTCCGGCATATCCAGCATTATAAATTTTTACCTTGTAGCCGTCCTCTTCCTCCATAGTATAAAAGGAAACATTTTGAATAATTTGCCCATTTTTAGACACTTGAACGGTCGGGTCGGGATCAATATCAAATCCTTCTGGCATTTTCCCAGCTTTTCCTAGTCCAACTAGCTGGCCATTATAATCATCTCCAAAACGGTAGGTGATTGTTTCCTTAAAAATTGCAGTATTATCTGCATGAATATTCAAATCACCCTGATAGGATAAGATATCAAAGTCTACTGCAAAAACTAAGCTCGGTATAAATAATAAACAAGCAAATACCAAAGTCACCAGCCATCTTTTTTTCATAATTGATTCCCTTTCAATCTTTTCACCATTATATCATTTTTTATAAGTAAAGGCTTACTTGTATTGAAAATCTCACCATTTTTAGATACAATAGAGAGAAGTCATTTTTAGACTAGAAATAGGAGAAAACATGAAAAAATTATGCTTATCTATCCTTGCTAGCCTAGCCCTTACATTAGGACTGGTTAGCCAAGTCCAAGCCGACGAATATTTACGCATCGGAATGGAGGCAGCTTACGCTCCCTTCAACTGGACCCAAGACGACGATAGTAATGGTGCTGTCAAAATCGACGGTACCAACCAATATGCCAACGGCTATGATGTTCAAATCGCTAAAAAGATTGCCAAAGATCTAGGTAAGGAACCTTTGGTCGTGAAAACCAAGTGGGAAGGACTTGTTCCAGCCCTTACTTCTGGCAAAATCGATATGATCATTGCCGGTATGAGCCCAACCGCTGAACGTAAACAAGAAATTGCCTTTTCAAGCAGTTACTATACTAGCGAGCCAGTTCTATTGGTTAAAAAGGACTCTGCCTATGCAAATGCCAAATCTTTGGAAGATTTTAGCGGAGCAAAAATCACTTCTCAACAAGGTGTTTACCTTTATGATTTGATTTCTCAAATTCCAGGTGCCAAAAAAGAAACAGCTATGGGCGACTTCGCTCAAATGCGTCAAGCTCTGGAAGCCGGTGTTATTGATGCCTATGTTTCGGAACGCCCTGAAGCACTGACTGCTGAAGCCGCTAACTCTAAGTTCAAGATGGTCCAAGTAGAACCCGGTTTCAAAACTGGCGAAGAAGATACAGCTATTGCCATTGGACTTCGTAAAGATGACAGCCGCATCAGCCAAATCAATGCGAGTATTGAAACCATCTCCAAAGATGAACAAGTTGCTCTGATGGATCGTATGATTCAGGAGCAACCTGCCGAAGCCACAACAACTGAAGAAAGTAGCAGTAATTTCTTCAGCCAAGTTGCTAAAATTCTTTCTGAAAACTGGCAACAGCTCGTGCGCGGCGCAGGTGTCACTCTTTTAATCTCAATCATCGGAACTATCGTAGGTCTCATTATCGGTCTTGCCATTGGTGTCTTCCGTACGGCTCCTCTCTCGGAAAACAAAGCCATTTACAGCCTACAAAAACTAGTCGGTTGGATTCTCAATGTCTATATTGAAATCTTCCGTGGTACACCGATGATTGTTCAATCCATGGTTATCTACTATGGAACTGCTCAAGCTTTCGGTATCAATCTCGATCGGACACTGGCTGCTATCTTTATCGTCTCAATCAACACAGGCGCCTACATGACAGAAATCGTTCGTGGTGGTATTCTAGCAGTTGACAAGGGACAGTTCGAAGCTGCAACCGCTCTTGGTATGACCCACAATCAAACCATGCGTAAAATTGTCCTTCCTCAGGTTGTCCGTAATATTCTACCTGCTACTGGTAATGAGTTTGTCATCAATATCAAAGATACCTCTGTATTGAACGTTATTTCAGTTGTCGAGCTTTATTTCTCAGGAAATACTGTAGCGACGCAAACCTATCAATACTTCCAGACCTTTACCATCATTGCAGTGATTTACTTTGTCCTCACCTTCACTGTGACCCGTATCCTACGTTTTATCGAACGCTATATGGACATGGATACTTACACTACAGGTGCTAACCAAATGCAAACGGGGGATTTGAAAAAATGACACAACCAATCCTTGAAATCAAACACCTAAAAAAATCCTATGGGCAAAACGAAGTGCTAAAAGACATTTCTCTCACCATCCATAAAGGAGAGGTTATTTCCATCATCGGAAGCTCGGGAAGCGGAAAATCAACCTTCCTTCGTTCAATCAATTTACTCGAAACACCTACAGGAGGAGAGATTCTCTATCGCGGAGAAAATGTCCTAGAAAAAGGCTATAACCTCACCCATTATCGTGAAAAGCTCGGTATGGTTTTCCAATCTTTCAATCTCTTTGAAAATCTGAATGTCCTTGAAAATACTATCGTTGCCCAAACGACTGTACTCAAACGCGACCACTCTGAAGCTGAAAAAATTGCCAAAGAGAATCTCGAAAAAGTTGGTATGGGAGAACGTTACTGGCAAGCCAAGCCTAAACAACTTTCAGGTGGACAAAAGCAACGTGTAGCTATCGCTCGTGCACTCTCCATGAATCCTGACGCCATTCTCTTTGACGAACCTACATCTGCCCTTGACCCCGAAATGGTCGGAGAAGTCCTCAAAATTATGCAGGACCTAGCTCAAGAAGGCTTGACCATGATTGTTGTAACCCACGAAATGGAATTTGCTCGCGATGTTTCCCATCGTGTCATCTTCATGGACAAGGGAATCATTGCAGAAGAAGGTAAACCTGAAGAACTCTTCACAAACCCTAAAGAAGAACGGACCAAAGAATTCCTTCAGCGTTATCTCAATTAATAAATAAAGACTGCATACAGAATGCAGTCTTTTTAGTTTGTAATTGTAAATAAAAGGCAGACTCGATTCAGGAATCTGCCTGTAACCACAGTTCAATCTTCAAATTTTTCATGATTTTTTTCATAGAAATCGATTAAACTAAGAGCTGTTTCAAATGAAATATTTTTAACTTTTGCGCGTCCTTGCGCTAGGGCAATTATAGACATTTCACGCGCATTCGTTTCTTTAGAGATACGGTAACCTGTGATCTTCTTATCACGGACCCAGCCAACAACTGCTTCTACCTTTTCAAAGTTTGACTTAACCATGTTCTTCTCCTGAATTATTCTTTACAATTCCTAATTGTATACGTTTTTATTTTATCTGTCAATAAAAAAACATATATTCGTCACAACTATATTATTCTGCATATTTTTATTTGGCTTTTAAAGCCGATAATATATGAGTTCTTATATCTTCAACTCCATTAGGATTTGCTGGTAGGAAGATTGTATTATTTCCTTCTTTTTCTGCAAAATTATTCAATGTGTCTAAATACTGGTTCGTTAATAGGATAGACATGATTTGTTCTTCAGTCAGCTCAACATTAGCTCCCTTTAACTCTTTGATAGAATCAGCTAGTCCGTCAACAATTGCTTTACGCTGCTCTGCAATCCCTACACCATGTAGGCGATCTTTTTCTGCTTCTGCTTCTGCTGCGGTCACGATTTTAATCTTATCTGCTTCAGCAAGTTCTTGCGCTGCAACTCTCTTACGTTGAGCTGCGTTAATTTCATTCATGGATTGTTTTACTTCAGCATCAGGTTCAACCTTAGTAATCAGCGTTTTGACAATGATATACCCATACGTAGACATTTCTTCAGCCACTTGTTTTTGAACTTCTAAGGCGATTTCATCCTTCTTCTCAAACAACTCATCTAGGGTTAGCTTTGGTACAGATGAACGCAAAGCATCTTCAATATAGGATTTAATTTGGGCTTCTGGACGCATCAATTTATAATAGGCATCTGTGACGTTGTTTTCATTTACTCGATACTGAGTTGCTACATTCATCGTTACAAATACATTATCTTGCGTCTTTGTCTCTACAACAATCTCACTTTGCAACAAGCGTAGTTGAACTCTTGCCGCAATCCTATCAATCCCAAAGGGAGCCCGCAAATGAATACCACTATTGCTCAACTTTTGGTATTTACCAAAGCGTTCTATGATAGCGACAGATTGTTGTCGAACCACATATACAGAACTAATCGTAATCACTGATGCAATCACCACTAAAAACAATAAAACAAGTAAAATTTGTAAAACCATGGGAATCTCCCCCTTTCATCACCCTCATTATAACACCATCGTTATCATTACGCAAATAATATGATAATAATTTTATTTTAGTTTAAACTAACATGTTATACAATGTTTCGTTTCCATTCAAATTAATATAAGACGGGTCAAACTTTTCCATACGATGAATCAATCCAGCATAATCATGCTTATTGGCAAGAGCAATCCCAATCAATACAGGTCCTGTCCCCTTGCTGGCCCGTTTGATATACTCAAAACGAGTGATGTCATCATTTGGCCCCAAAATGTCATTTACAAACTCTCGGAGAGCTCCTGGACGTTGTGGGAAATTCACTACAAAGTAATGCTTGATGCCATCGTAAATCAAGGCACGCTCTTCCATTTCAGGCATACGGTTAATATCGTTATTTCCTCCAGAAATGATGCAGCAGATTGTTTTGCCTTTGATATAGTCCGATAGAACTTCCAAGGCTGCAACACTGGCAGCTCCAGCCGGTTCGGCGACAATCCCTTGCTTGGAATAAAGATCAATCAAGGTCTCTGAAATCAAGCCTTCATCCACTCCTATAAGAGTTTCAACATTCTGACGTGTCGCTTCATAGGTCAACTGGCCAACTTTCTGCACAGCTATACCATCAGCAAACTTGTCGATTTCTTTTAGTTTAACTGGCTCTCCAGCTTCAAATGCCGCCTTCATCGAACGGGCACCATTGGCTTCAACACCAATGACTTCAATTTTCGGATTCATTTCCTTGATATAGGTAGAAACTCCCGCAATCAGACCTCCACCACCAACAGGAACGAGAACCGTGTCAAAGTCGATTGACTCTTTCCGAGCTTCTTCCAAAATTTCATAGGCAACCGTCCCTTGCCCTGCCTGAACATGGACATCATCAAAAGGATCGATAAAGGTTCTATTTTCTGAAACAGTGAATTCTTGGGCTGCCTTAGCCGAAGCGTCGAAAGTATCTCCGACCAATTTGATCGTTACATAGTCTCCTCCAAAGAAACGAACTTGCCCAATCTTTTGTTGAGGCGTTGTGATAGGCATAAAAATTGTCGCAGGAATTTTCATCTCGTTACAAGTATAAGCGACACCTTGAGCGTGATTCCCCGCTGATGCACAGACTACACCACGCTCACGTTCTTCTTTTGTCAATTGCGAGATGGCATAATAAGCTCCACGAATTTTAAAAGAGCGAACGCGTTGCGCATTTTCCTTTTTCAGATAGATCTTAGCTCCATACTTTTCTGATAAATAATGATCATATTCTAGTGGTGTATTCACTACTACATCACTTAAAACTTTGTGGGCTTTCACCACGTCTTTTGCACTTAACATTGCCCCCTCCTCAAATACTGTTTAAGATAAAAAGCGAGTTAGGCACCCCCAACTCGCCTTCTGTTTTTCTTCACAAGAATTAGTTATAGATTTTGAATGCATCATCGTCGTTTTTACCAACGAATGGCATTGCTTTACGCAATTCTGCACCAACTTTTTCAATTTCAAGGTTCGCTGCTTGTTCACGGTAAGCAGTCAATTTTGGACGTCCAGCTTTATAGTCATTTACAAAGTCATTTGCAAATTTACCATTTTGGATGTCTGCCAAGACAGCTTTCATGTTTTCTTTAACTTGCTCAGTAATCACACGAGGACCTGATACATAGTCACCGTATTCAGCAGTGTTAGAAATTGATTGACGCATTTTCTTGAATCCACCTTCATAGATCAAGTCAACGATCAATTTCATTTCGTGAAGAACTTCAAAGTAAGCCAATTCTGGAGCGTATCCTGCTTCTGTCAAGACTTCAAAGCCTGCTTCGATAAGAGCAGTCAAACCACCACAAAGTACAGCTTGTTCACCAAACAAATCTTCTTCAGTTTCTTCTTTGTAAGTTGTTTCAAGCAAACCAACACGAGCTGCTCCAACACCTTTACACCAGTCCATAGCAATATTTTTCGCATTTCCTGTAGCGTCTTGATATACTGCATAAAGAGCTGGAACACCAAAACCTTCTTCGTAAGTACGACGTACCAAGTGTCCTGGCCCTTTAGGAGCACACATGAAGACATCTACATCTGCAGGAACTTTGATAAATTCAAAGTGGATGTTGAAACCATGGGCAAATCCAACTGCATTTCCAGCTTCCAAGTTTGGAGCGATTTCTGCTTCATACAATTCTTGTTGGATTTCATCTGGTGCCAAGATCATAATAACGTCAGCCAATTTAGTTGCTTCTGCTACTGTATAAGTGTCAAATCCATCTTCTTTTGCTTTGTCGAAAGATTTACCTGGACGTACACCGATAATGACATCACGACCTGAATCACGCAAGTTTTGCGCATGCGCATGTCCTTGTGAACCATAACCGATTACGGCGATTTTTTTACCGTCAAGCGCTGCTACTTTAACATCTTTTTCGTATTCCATTTGAACTGCCATAGTTTTTCTCTCTTTTCTATTTTTTATTGCCTCATAGGCTGGTTTAACAAATTTATGCTGGATTTTATACTCAATAAAAATCAAAGAGTATTAGTCGCGGGTAAATCCAGTTGCACCCGTACGAGCGATATTTTTAATACCATATGGTCGAATCACTCGCAATAAAGCTTCACTCTTTTCAGCATTTCCAGTCATCTGGATAGTGATGGAGCTTGGAGCCACATCTACTACCGTTGCACGGAAAGGTTGGATAATGGCCAAGATTTCTGCACGTTTTTCAGCAGGAGCAGATACCTTCACCAAGATAACTTCTCTTTCCAAGTGTGGTTTATCTGTGATATCTCGAATGCGAATCACATCAATCTGACGATTCAGTTGTTTAATGATTTGCTCTACTTCATCGTGTGAAGCTACATCGATAATGATGGTAATCCGTGATACATCAGGATTCTCTGTCGCACCAACTGAGATACTCTCAATATTGACTTGACGACGTGAAAGGACACCTGTAAAACGATTGAGGACTCCTGAACGATTTTGTAGTTTTGCTGTTAACATTCTACGCATGGAACTTCACCCCCAACATCTCATGATTGCTCTTACCAGCTGGTACCATCGGTAAAACCTGTTCCTTACGAGAAATATCCACCTCGATAAACATCGGCACATCCTCCAGAATGACTTCTAGATCCTTCTCTAGCGTCTCCGGATTATCAAATTTATAGTTTTTGATGCCGTAAGCCTGTGCCATCAACTGGAAATCAGGAAGTGTATCAAAGACTGACTCGGAAGTTCTACCCTCATAGAAGGATTCCTGCCACTGACGAACCATTCCTAGGGAGTGGTTATTCAACATGACAACCTTAATCGGTACCTTGTAAATGTTCAAAATAGCTAGTTCCTGATTGGTCATCTGGAAGCCACCATCACCGACAAAAAGGATGACTTCTTTTTCCGGATTGGCAATCTTAGCTCCGATAGCTGCAGGAACTCCAAATCCCATGGTACCTAAACCACCTGAAGTGACTAACTGGCGCTCATTTTGGTAAGGATAATACTGAGCCGTCCACATTTGGTGTTGACCAACGTCAGTTACAACAATGGCATCTCCATTCGTCAACTCACCGATGCATTCAATAACAGCCTGAGGTTGAACCACACGTTCTTTCTTATCATAAGAACGAACTCGATTCTTGTCCTTGGTGACTTTTTCAATCCATTTCTCAGTATTGTTATGAACAGTTGGTTCTGCCAACAGCATCTGCAAGGCTTTCTTAGCATCGCCCACCACAGGAATATCTTCTCTGATAATCTTACCAATCTCGGCTGGATCAATGTCGATATGAGCAACCTTGGCATTTTTAGCAAAGGTCTTAGGATTTCCGGTCAAGCGATCATCGAAACGACAACCAATACTAATCATAAAGTCGGCTTCCGTCATGGCAATATTAGCCGCGAAAGACCCGTGCATGCCTCCCATTCCAAGAAAGAGCGGATGATTCGTTGCAATCGTACCTTGCCCTAAAAGACTGGTTACTACTGGGATTTGGTAGCGTTCAGCAAACTCATTGAGTTCTGTAGCTGCTTCTGCATAACTAACTCCACCACCTGCTAATAAAACAGGTTTCTTGGCTTTTGACAATTGCTTCAAGATCTTCTTGATTTGCATGTCATTTGGCTCCAGAGTCGGCTGATAGCTTGGTAAATTCACTTCGGGTGAATAGATGAAATCTGTCTCTAAGGCAGATACGTCTTTTGGTAGGTCAATCACGACAGGCCCTGGACGACCTGTCGTTGCGATATGAACAGCTTCCGTAATGATGCGAGGAATATCTGCCGTCTCACGAACTTGGTAATTGTACTTAGTGATTGGCATGGTAATTCCCACGATATCCGCCTCCTGAAAGGCATCCTTTCCAATCCCTGCTCGCGCCACCTGACCCGTAAAGACCAAAAGGGGAACGCTATCGCTCATGGCATCTGCAATCCCTGTAATGGCATTTGTCGCTCCCGGTCCGCTCGTGACGACGGCAACACCCAACTTTCCAGTTGATTTGGCATATCCTTCAGCTTCGTGCAAACAACCTTGCTCATGGCGTCCTAAAATGTGGCGAATGCCTTTAAAATTATATATCGCATCATACAAAGGCAAGACTGCACCACCAGGATAGCCAAATATGGTATCAATTCCTAAATCACGAAGTGTTTCCAAAACTAGATCCGACCCCGTCTTAGGAGATTCTAAACTGATTTTCTCCATTGTTCCCCTTTCTCTTCTCTTAAAAATAGCTTGTTACTATCATACCATTTTTTCAAAAATTTTCAAGACAAAAGAAGCAATTTTCTGAATTTTCTATCTAAAAGTGTATTTATGAACTTTTTTATCATTTTTATTAACATATCATCAAAATAAGGAACTTTTCCTTACTTTCATTTATTAAATCAGTCTAATTTCTTCGTACATGGGATGGAAGTTGGCAAGATTTTCATTTAATTCCTAAATTTCCATAATATATTCAGCAAATCTGTGTGAAATAAAGGTAATAAAAAAGGAAACCACTATGTGACTTCCTTCTATTGCGAAGACAGATTATTCTTCACCTTTGTTTTTCTTAATGATTTCTTCTTGTACTGACTTAGGTACATCTTCATAGTGGTCAAATACCATCATGAATGTACCACGTCCTTGAGATGCAGAACGAAGAACTGTTGCGTAACCGAACATTTCAGCAAGTGGAACGTAAGCACGAACGATTTGGCTGTTACCGTGTGCTTCCATACCATCTACACGTCCACGACGAGCAGTTACGTGACCCATAACATCACCAAGGTTTTCTTCTGGAACAGTGATTGTTACAAGCATCATTGGTTCAAGGATAGCTGGTTGTGCAGTCTTAGCAGCTTCTTTAAGTGCAAGAGATGCAGCAATCTTGAAGGCAGTTTCAGATGAGTCGACATCGTGGTATGAACCATCGTAAAGTTTAGCTTTAACGTCAACAATTGGGTAACCTGCAAGAACACCGTTAGCCATTGCTTCTACAAGACCTTTTTCAACCGCTGGGATAAATTCACGAGGAACCACACCACCGACGATTGCGTTTTCAAATTCGAATCCTTTACCTTCTTCGTTTGGAGTAAATTCAATCCATACATCACCGAATTGACCTTTACCACCAGACTGACGTTTGAAGAATCCACGTGCTTGAGTAGAAGCGCGGAATGTTTCACGGTAAGATACTTGAGGAGCACCTACGTTCGCTTCAACTTTAAACTCACGACGCATACGGTCAACAAGGACGTCAAGGTGAAGCTCACCCATACCAGAGATAACTGTTTCACCAGTTTCAACGTTTGTTTCAACGCGGAATGTTGGATCTTCTTCAGCCAATTTTTGAAGAGCGATACCCATCTTGTCTTGGTCTGCTTTAGATTTTGGCTCAACCATCAATTGGATAACTGGTTCTGGAACGTCGATTGATTCAAGGATGATTTTAGCTTTTTCATCAGTCAATGAGTCACCAGTTGTCGTATCTTTCAAACCAACGGCAGCAGCGATATCACCTGAGTAAACAGTGTCGATTTCTTTACGGCTGTTAGCGTGCATTTGAAGGATACGTCCGATACGTTCACGTTTACCTTTAGATGTGTTTAACACGTATGAACCTGATTGAAGAACACCTGAGTATACACGGAAGAAGGTCAAACGACCTACGAATGGGTCTGTCATGATCTTGAAGGCAAGAGCTGCGAATGGCTCTTCGTCAGATGCTGGACGAGTTTCTTCTTCGTCTGTATCTGGATTAATACCTTTGATCGCTGGGATATCAAGTGGGCTTGGAAGGTAGTCGATAACCGCATCAAGCATCAATTGAACACCTTTGTTCTTGAAGGCAGAACCACACAATACTGGGAAGAATTCAACGTTGATAGTCGCTTTACGGATACCCGCTTTCAATTCTTCGTTAGTGATTTCTTCACCTTCGAGATATTTCATCATCAATTCTTCGTCAGTTTCAGCAACTGCTTCGATCAATTTTTCACGGTATTCTTGTGCTTGTTCAAGATATTCAGCTGGAATATCCTCTTCAAGGATATCTGTACCAAGGTCGTTTGTATAGATTTCAGCTTTCATCTTGATCAAGTCGATGATACCACGGAAGTCATCTTCAGCACCGATTGGCAATTGAATTGGGTGTGCATTTGCTTGAAGACGATCGTGAAGTGTGCTTACAGAGTAAAGGAAGTCAGCACCGATTTTGTCCATTTTGTTGGCAAATACGATACGTGGAACTCCGTACTCAGTTGCTTGACGCCAAACTGTTTCAGTTTGAGGCTCAACACCTGATTGTGAGTCAAGAACAGTAACCGCACCGTCCAATACACGAAGAGAACGTTGTACTTCAATTGTGAAGTCCACGTGCCCTGGTGTGTCGATGATGTTTACGCGGTGGTTGTTCCATTGAGCTGTTGTCGCAGCAGATGTGATAGTGATACCACGTTCTTGCTCTTGCTCCATCCAGTCCATTTGTGACGCACCTTCGTGAGTTTCACCGATTTTGTGGATTTTACCAGTGTAGTAAAGAATACGCTCAGTAGTTGTTGTTTTACCGGCATCGACGTGAGCCATGATACCGATATTACGAGTTTTTTCAAGTGAAAATTCGCGTGCCATGAGGTTTGTTTCTCCTATTTATTTTTGATTTCTATTCTATTATAACACGATTTTAATAAAAACGGATAGGCAGGACCTACCCGTTCTCAATGTTTATCTTGTTTTTGTTGGTTTCAACTTGTGAGATGGGAAGTTGAGTTGAACTAGGGCTAAAAGCTCAAGTTAGCTGATTTGAACCCGAGCGAGGCCCGGTGCAAAAAAGATAAACTGCTTTGTGTTCACGGAACACTGCATCAGTTTCCTATTTTTGCCTTGGGCCTTTACCGCTCTTGGTATCATTTTATTACCAACGGAAGTGTGCGAAGGCACGGTTAGCTTCAGCCATACGGTGAGTGTCTTCACGTTTCTTAACTGCTGCACCTGTGTTGTTCGCAGCATCCAAGATTTCTTTTGCAAGACGGTCTTGCATTGTGTGTTCACCACGAAGGCGAGCGATGGTTACCAACCAACGAAGTCCAAGTGTTGTACGACGTTCTGGACGAACTTCAACTGGGACTTGGTAGTTAGATCCACCAACACGACGTGCACGTACTTCAAGTACAGGCATGATGTTTTCCATAGCTGTTTCAAATACTTCAAGTGCATCGTTACCAGTAGCTTCTTTGATTTGCTCAAAAGCACCGTAAACGATTGAAGCAGCTGTACCACGTTTACCGTCAAGCATAACGCGGTTGATAAGACGAGTAACTAGTTGTGAATTGTAAAGCGGATCTGGCAATACATCACGTTTTGGAGCTCTATTTTTACGACTCATTTCTCTTTATCCCCTTTCCTTATGCTTTTGGACGTTTCGTACCGTATTTAGAACGGCCTTGTTTACGATCGTTAACACCTGCAGTATCAAGTGCACCACGGACGATATGGTAACGTACCCCTGGAAGGTCTTTTACACGTCCACCACGAAGAAGCACCACGCTGTGCTCTTGCAAGTTGTGTCCGATACCTGGGATGTAGGCAGTAACTTCGATAAGGTTGCTCAAACGTACACGAGCAAATTTACGAAGGGCAGAGTTAGGTTTTTTAGGTGTCATTGTTCCCACACGAGTTGCAACACCACGTTTTTGTGGTGAAGAAACGTTTGTTTGAACTTTTTTATGACTGTTGTAACCAACGTTCAAAGCTGGTGATTTAGATTTTTCTACTTTTGATTTACGCGGTTTGCGAACCAATTGGTTAATTGTAGGCATCTACATTCTCCTGTGTTTTTTTATTTTTGGTGATGATACACTTGGTGACAGCTACCATCTGTGTGTACTTTTGCAACATTTGTCAGCACGTCCCTGTACACTTTTGAGAGACCAAAAGTAAAAAGTACCGTCTATTATTGTAACACAATTTTTCCTTCATTGTCAAGATATTTTTCATTTTTATTCTGATCTTTTCACTCTTTGACACTAGCTTTCACCCCTTTTCTAAACCAGAAAAGGAGGCAATTGGCCTCCTCCTTTCTAGTATGGTTTTCCTTCAATTAAACATTCGTTTGAGATGTTTTTAGCATTCTTATCAAAGCCAACCTGATTCGTTTGCGATGTTGGCTGCCTCTGTACGATTGCCTGCATCTAGTTTCGAAAGAATATTAGTGACATAGTTTCGGACGGTTCCGTTTGATAGATAGAGTTGGTCTGCAATTTCTTGGTTGGATAAACCCTGAGCGATTCCCTTTAAGACAGCAACCTCTTGTTCTGTCAACGGATTGGGATGCGTCATCACCACTTCCATCAATTCAGGCGAATACTCCTTGCGCCCTTCGAGGACAGTGTGCAAGGTTTGCATGAGGTCTGCAATGCTTCTTTCTTTCAAGACATAGGCATCCACTCCAACCTTAATCGCGCGTTCAAAATAGCCAGGGCGCTTGAAGGTTGTCACCACAACCACCTTTGTTTCTAACTTTTCTGCTCGTATCCACTCCAAGACTTCGAGGCCAGTCTTAGCAGGCATTTCTACGTCAAGGATGGCGATATCGACAGACTCCTTTTCTAGGAGTTGGATTGCTTCTTGCCCATCCTTGGCTTGTAAGACAGACTCCACATCCGCTTGAAAGGCAAGCAACTGGCACATGGCATCTCGCAACATACTTTGGTCTTCTGCAACAAGTAGTTTCATCTTAGTTTCTCTCCTTATAAGGTAGTCGTACTTGCACTTCTGTTGGACACTTCTGACTGATCACCTTTACATCTCCCAAAAATGGAAGAACACGATCTCGAACTGTATGGAGCTCATCCCCCTTTATAGAAGGAAAGCCACAGCCATCATCTCTCACTGTTAGAATGAGTTCTTTCTCTGTCCGTTCTAATTTTAAGTAGACTTTAGACGCTTTAGCATGTTTGATGACATTGGTCACTAACTCAAGTAAAATCATGGAAGCCATTGACTCCAATTCCTGAGTTAAGCTAGCTGTATCTAGTTGATTAGCTATTTCCACCCCAATTCCAGCAATTTCTAACATCTTTTTCACAGTCTCTAGTTCTGATGTCAAAGTTCTAGACTTAAGATTTTCCACAATGGTTCGAACTTCACGCATTGATTCTTTGCTAATTTGCTGTATTTCTCTTAATTCCTTTTCCACCTGTGGATAAGCCTGCATCTGAAGAAGTTGGAGGGCAAGGTCCGTCTTCACACTCAACATAGCAAAGGTATGACCTAGACTATCATGGAGATCCTGACCGATACGATTGCGTTCATTTTCAGCCAAGAAAAGATTAAGCTTAGCATTTTGTTTCATCTTTTCTTCTTTTATTTCCTCCGACACTCGAATTCGATAAAGACCAAAGGTCAGTGCATCGGAAAAGATAAAGGTCACCAAGAAAAAGAGGAGGTCCCAGGGACTAACATGACTGACCATATAGATTCCGGTCAGAATGAACGGTTGCAAGACAACAAAACTGACAAAACGCCAAGAGTGAAAAGAAATCTCATCCAGCTCATAAATAAGGAGATTGGATAAATAGAAGATAAACCAGGTGAAACCCGAACTCAGCCAAACCGATGTATAAAAAATGTAGGCAAGCATGATCCACCAAGCCATCCACAGCACAGTGCGACTCTGACTGGCTAAAACCGAATAGAAGGCAAGTACAAATAGTAGGGTCCATAGCAAGGTTAAAAGCGGGTAATCTCCAACGATAACACCCGCTATAGGAAAGATGATAAACA
Organism: Streptococcus oralis subsp. tigurinus; assembly: GCF_002356415.1. Lineage (NCBI taxonomy): Bacteria > Bacillati > Bacillota > Bacilli > Lactobacillales > Streptococcaceae > Streptococcus > Streptococcus oralis. The sequence goes on along the minus strand of NZ_AP018338.1, from coordinate 284,043 downwards.
CAATTGAAATATGAAACATATAATGAATGTTTTTAAATTTTTCCAACATAGATTTATTTTACCTCAATCCGTTTTTTCAGCTGGATTACCAGTACACCAAAGAAAACTGTATAACCTAGTACAACCAAGGCAGCAAGAATATTAAATTCGTGGTGCTCCAAATAAGTAGAGACAACCTGCATCAGTTGATAGGTTGGGGTCAGTTTTCCAATGGATTGGAGCCATTCTGGGAAGGAACTCAAAGGGAACCAGAGTCCACCTAGGACAGCCAAAGCAATATAGGCAATATTTCCAATAACCGTCATCAATTGAGCACTAGGAAGCAAGCTCACCAAGACCCCCATGCTGATAAAGACCACGCTTCCGACCAGCAACATAACTCCAATCACCAACCAGTCAAGCCAAGGTAGAGTAACCCCGCGGACAAAATGACCTACTGAAAAGACAACTATAATTGATAACAAGAAAGTTAGCAGAGTGCTGAACAGTTTTGATACATAATATTCTACCATAGAAACAGGAGAATGTTGAATCAATTTTTGCCAGTTGTTCGTCTTATCAGACTCGAGTGTGCTTGGGATACTGAAAAAAGCACTTGACATGATACTAAAGAGCGTCATGGCAAAAAGATAGGCTTGAAGAGCAATTTCTGGAATATCTGACCCTAACATCATACCAGAAAAGATAAGGTAAAACACACTTGGAAGTCCGATGGATAGCAAGTAGTAGACTGCTTGCCGTTTCATCAGAATGATTTCCACTTTCATGAGACTTGTCATATTTTTCATCGTCAATCTCCTTTAGTCTTGAGTCGTTTCGAAGATACTGTCTAAGAGAGTTCGATTGCGAACTTCAATTTCTTCGATCATGCAGCCCTGTTCTTGCAAGACTTTCCATACCTGGCTGGCTTCTTTGGTTGTGAAGGAAAGAGCATTTTGCTTGATTTCAAGCTCTTGAATCTGGTCCAAAGTGCTGATAACTTCCTGATAAGTTAGTGGTACCGTAAAGTGTTTTTCTTGTTCTTCACCACGCATAGCATAAGGCGTCGTATCGCGAATCAATTCACCCTTGTGAAGGACCAAAATGCGGTCAGCCGTATGCTCTACCTCTTCGATATAGTGAGAAGAATAGACAATGGTGACACCATTTTGCTTTAACTGATTGACAATTTCCCAAAAATGCTGACGTGTAGAGGTATCCATTGCAGCAGTCGGCTCATCTAAAAATAGAATTTTTGGACGACCTATTAAAGACAACACAAAAGAGAACAAACGTTTTTGCCCACCAGACAGCTTGCCCGCTAACTGATTTTTCTGCTTGTCTGAGAATCTTAGCAAGTCATCAATTTCTTTGTCTGAAAGACTGTTTGGATAGATTGATTGAAAGAAGGATAAGAGTTCTTTCACTTTCAAGTCTTGAACCACCGTATTTTCTTGAGGCAAGACAGAAATAAGCTGCTTTAATCGAGGATCTGTTGGCGCAAATCCTTGAATGGCGACCTGACCTGAGCTCATGAACTTGTCGCCCAAGAGACAATCAATCAAGGTTGTTTTTCCTGCTCCGTTAGGCCCGATCAAGGCGACACATTCACCATCGTTGATTTCAAAGGAGATGTTCCGCAAGATCTCCTTGTCTTTTATCTTCTTACTTAATTTCTCAACTTTAATCACAGTCATGAGATTCTCCTTTCAACCACTTCATTCCCATAGGGAAAACGACGAAAATCATAAATCCAAAACCCCAGGCACCACGAATAAATTGGCGAAACAAGGTTTGGTCAAACCAACCAGTAAACATTTCCACTAACCATACCAAGAGTGACAGGCCGATAAAGAAATAGATGATTGCTTTTTTCATTCCTCAAACTCCTTTTTCACATCTCTGACCAATTTCAAACCTTCTCTGACAAGCCAAGACATCATTCCAAAGCCAGCAAAGAGCTCCCAAGGAAAATGGTAGAAACCCTCGTCCAATCCTGAAAACATGAGATAGGTCATAACTCCTGCTGCTACTAAACTCACTGCGACAATCATTTTATTTTTCATTTCTTCTTCCTCCATTTCATACTTCAATTATAGACTTTTGAAGTTGGCGGAGCTAGATGCTTCTGTCACTAGGAAATATGACAAATGTCATAAAAAAAGAAAGTTGCAAAATCAACTTTCTTTTTAATCGATTAAATTTTTATTCCACACTGAAAAGATATGGGTATACAGGTTGTTGACCTTGGTGGATTTCGACTTCAACGTCTTCGAATTCTTCTGCAATTTCTTGGGCGATTTGGTTGGCTAATTCTTCACTTCCATCTTCACCGACATAGAAAGTTACGATTTCACTATCTTCGTCTATCATGTGCTTCAAGGTTTCAGTCAAGGTTTGATGCATGTCAGGATTTGACACAAGGATTTTTCCATCGACCATACCAAGATTGTCATTTTCATGAATTGCTAATCCATCGATAGTTGTATCACGAACGGCTGTTGTTACACTTCCGCTTACGACATCGCCAAGGGCTGCAGTCATGCGTTCTTTATTTTCTTCGATTGATTTACTTGGGTCAAATGCAAGAAGACTCGTCAATCCTTGAGGAATTGTACGTGCTTCTACCACAACAGCAGGTTGTTCAAGCACTTCAGCCGCAGACTGAGCTGCCATAAAGATATTTTTGTTGTTCGGCAAGAAGATGATGTTGCGAGCATTGACCTGTTCAACAGCCTTGATAAAGTCTTCTGTTGAAGGATTCATCGTCTGACCACCTTCGATGACATAATCCACACCTTGGGCACGGAAGATATCTGCCAAGCCTTGACCTGCTACTACTGCGATAAGGGCGTACTCTTTTGTTTCAGCGGGCTTATTTCCTTGAGTCGCTTCTTTTTCAACTTGCGCCTCGTGTTGATTACGCATGTTGTCCACTTTGACCTTGATCAAGCTACCATATTTAAGACCTTCTTGCATGACAAGACCTGGATCTTCTGTATGGACGTGAACTTTGACGATCTCATCATCGTTGACAACAAGTAGAGAGTCTCCGAGTTCATTCAAGTAGTTACGGAATTCATCGTAGTCAAAGTCCTTAGAATAAGTTGGACCTTGTTTGAGGGCTACCATGATTTCCGTACAGTAACCGAAGGTAATATCCTCAGTTGCCACATGCCCTGCCACAGACTTGTGGTGCTCTGCATTGATCATTTCACTCATGTTTGCAGGAGTCGCTACAAAGTCTTCAGAAGCACTGTATTCACCAGTAAGAGCTGAAAGGAATCCTTCGTAGATGAAGACCAAACCTTGACCACCTGAGTCTACCACACCAACTTCCTTAAGGACTGGAAGCATTTCTGGTGTCTTAGCCAAAGCTGCTTTTGCACCTTCCAAGGCTGCACGCATGACCTCAACAGCATCATCTGTCTCCTCGGCTTTTTTCTTAGCCCCAATAGCCGCTCCACGAGAAACAGTCAAAATGGTTCCTTCAACTGGTTTCATAACCGCTTTATAAGCTACTTCGACACCAGATTGGAAGGCAAGAGCCAAGTCTTGACCTGTTAACTCATCCTTTTCCTTGATAGCTTGGGAGAAGCCACGGAAGAGCTGAGAAGTGATAACCCCTGAGTTCCCACGCGCACCCATCAAGAGCCCTTTGGCAAGAATGCTCGCTACTTCTCCAACTGTAGAAGCAGGCTTGTCTGCTACTTCTTTCGCACCATTTTCAATGGTCATTCCCATATTTGTCCCAGTATCTCCATCTGGAACCGGAAAGACATTCAATGAATTGACATATTCTGCTTGCTTATTCAAACGAGTTGATGCAGCTTGCACCATCTCTTGGAATAAACTGGTAGTAATTTTTGACACGATTATTCTCCTACAACTTTGATATTTTGAATGTAGACATTCACAGTCTGAGCAGTAATTCCTAGTTGATTTTCTAGACTAAAACGAACACGCTCTTGAATGTTTTTTGACACTTCGCTTATCTTTATTCCGTAGCTCAACACGGTATAAACATCAACTGCGATGCTACCATCTTCGGCTGCCTTCACGACAACACCCTTAGAATAATTTTCCTTACCAAGGAGGGCTTGGAAATTGTCTTTGAGGGCATTTTTACTAGCCATACCGACCACACCAAAAATCTCAGTTGCGGCACCACCTACTACGGTTGCAATCACTTCATCTGTCAGTTCGATTTGACCATCTTTTGTATTAATTTTTACAGTCATTTTTTTTACCTCAACTAGTTGATACTCTATTTTATCATATTTCAGCCCAAGTGTAAAAGCAGAATGCTGTATCGGCGGATATTTACTCTATTTTTCAAATGGTTTTATCTCTAGAGCAAAAGAAAAAGACCTAAGCGGTCTTTTCATTTTTATTAAACGCGTTCAACTTTACCTGATTTCAAAGCACGAGCTGAAGCCCAAACTTTTTTAGGTTTACCATCGATAAGAACAGTAACTTTTTGAAGGTTTGGTTTTACGGCACGTTTTGTTTGGTTCATCGCGTGTGAACGGTTGTTTCCAGATACAGTCTTACGACCTGTAAAGTAACATACTTTAGCCATTGTGTTTTCCTCCTATTAGATCTAATATAGCGGATGTGCTAGCACCACATACCGTACTATGTTATCACACTTTCTCTATTTTGGCAAGGAAATTCGAAGACTTTTTTTATTTAACGTAAACAACTCCAAGTTTACCAAAAGCAACTTCCCCACGAATAATCAAGGTTTTGTTTGTTGGTGCTACAGGAGCATCTGCCTTAGCTGCACCAAAGGATGTTTCTACTTTCAGATCGACTCGCCAGTGTTGTGGGACATAGACTGTTGCATTTCCGAAGGCCACTTCAATATTTAAAGTCGCAAAATCACCTAACATCTCTGCATTGTCATAGTAGATTTTAGCGTCCCCAAAAGCGACTTCCACTTGGTCGTCTACAATATCTTGATCTTGTTTATAGAAGGTTCCACTGCCAAAAGTGACTTCCTTATCTGTGATGACTGTTCGTTCACCGTTGTACCACCATTTTTTCTCATGCCAGAACTTACTTGAATGTGTCAGATAACCAACACCGAGTACTACTAAGATGCTAGCCCAGATGAGAGAATGATTTGTAACTGGCAACAACTCATAAGCGTAATTTGCAATGATGAGCGCCAGTAAACCTGTAAAAACTGCCGAAGTTAGATGGCGTCTAAGGATGGACTCAATGGACTTATAAGCAAAAAAAACAATTCCTAGCAAAGGCCATATCTTACCATCCAAAGAAGGAATGCCAAAATTTCCTTGCAGCAAGATCCAGGCTGCTAAAACCAATAAAATAATACCAAATGCTTTCTTTTTCATGTCTTTTACCTCATGTTTCTTAGATTTTCTTTTAGGAGGGACTGGTAATGTCGTGACACATGAACCTCCTTGTGCGTCTGATAAAAGGAAATGGTGCCCGTTCCTGAAAAGGACTTGTCCACTGAGTAAATCTGACGGATGTTTGCAATAGTTGACTTGGATACTCGACTAAAATAGCGAGGCAAGATGGACTCCAACTCATAGAGTTTGAGACGTACTTCATAGGCTTCCTTCTGGTTATGAGCGTAGATCTTGCTCCCTTCTGTTTCAAAGAAGAGAATTTCTGAAAGGTCTAGATAATATTCACCTGTCCCCTTGTAAAAAGTCAACCTCGGAGCCTTTGACTCTTGCAAGAGCCGTTGCAAATCTGCAATTTCATCTGTCAAAGTGGGGGTCTTGATGACAATTTCAGTCTCCTCTAAATTGCCGTCAATCTCAATTCGTAACTTCATCACATCTCCTTTCTGACTCTACTATATCAAAGCTAAATGAGGAAAACAAGGGCAAAAAAGCAAGTGGTCATTTTGAAGCAGTAAGTGGTTGTAGGACTAGATTAACTTACATATCAGAATAGGAAGAAAAGGAGCCCCCACATGAGACCACAAGCATAGCCAACCAAGACATCCTTGGGATAATGAACACCACCTAAAACCCTCACCAAGCCCAGCAAAGCTGAGAAGAGCAAGCATGCTAAGCCAACAGGTAGACTAGCATGCAGACAGGCCATGGAGATGATGGTTGCCGAAAAGACATGGCGACTAGGCATAGACTTTCCCGAACTATCTTTTTCAAGCAGGGGACTGATATCCCAAGTTTCATAAGGTCGCGGGTGATTGATTTTCTTACGAAACAGGGACAAGACCACAAATCCTGATGCAGGAATAAGCACATAAACCCCAACTTGCTGACCAAGTTCTAGTTTCAGGCAAGTGGTGACTAGCAAGATCAGATAGACCAGGGGCATGGCGACTGTCATCAAACGATTGAAACTCCGTAACAGAAATAAAAGGGTTGGATAACTAGTGAGTCTGGAGCTGATATTTCTATACCATTCTTGATAATTTTTCATTTATACTTCTCATTCATTACCTTGTTTTCGTCTACAGGTGAGACGTTTGTCTTCTAGTATAGTGCAGAAAAAGAAGGCCGTCAAGCCTTCTTTAGATTTATTCTTCTGCTTCGTCTTCTGTAAATTGACTATTGTAGAGATCCGCATAGAAGCCACCTTGCGCCATCAGCTCCTCGTGATTGCCTTGCTCAATAATATTACCATCTTTCATAACAAGAATCAAATCAGCATTACGAATAGTTGACAAGCGATGGGCGATGACAAAGGAAGTTCTGCCTTCCATCAAACGGTCCATGGCTTTCTGAATCAATTCCTCTGTACGTGTGTCAACTGAGGATGTCGCTTCATCCAAAATCAAGAGCGGTGCATCTTTCAACAAAGCACGAGCGATAGTCAAAAGCTGTTTCTGTCCAACAGACAAGGTCACAGTGTCATCCAAAACAGTATCGTAGCCATCTGGCAAAGTCATGATAAAGTGGTGAATTCCCACAGCCTTGCTGGCTTCCATCATCCGCTCATCGCTGATACCTGTCTGATTGTAGATGAGATTTTCCCGAATGGTTCCTTCAAAGAGCCAAGTATCTTGTAAGACCATTGAAAAGGCATCATGTACTTCTGAGCGCTTCATATTCTTGGTATCGACTCCATCGATACGGATACTTCCCTTATCAATCTCATAGAACTTCATCAAAAGATTGACAATGGTTGTCTTACCAGCTCCAGTAGGCCCAACGATAGCGACCTTCTGGCCTGCATGAGCTGTCGCAGAAAAGTCATGGATGATGGTGCGTTCTGGTGTATAACCAAAGGATACGCGATCAAAGACCACTTCTCCTCTCATGCCAGTCAATTGTCTTTCCTTATGGGATTCATCCTGCATCTCAGCTTCACCTAGAAATTCAAAGACACGTCCCATGGCTGCACTCGCTTGTTGTAAGCTCGTAATCCCTTGGGCAATCTGTGACAGGGGTTGGGAGAAGGTCCGTACGTAAACCATAAAGGCTACAATAATCCCTATAGTGATATGCCCTTCTAGAGCAAGCGCGGCCCCAACAATGATGACCAAAACATAGCTAAAATTCCCAACAAAGAACATGGCTGGCATCATGATACCAGAGATAAACTGAGATTTCCAGATGCTGTCGTGCAAGTTCTGATTCAAACCTGCAAATTTCGCTTTAGAGGTGTCTACTGCGTTGTAGCTCGTTACAACATTGTGTCCCGAATACATTTCTTCTACATAACCATTGACAGCCGCCAAGTTGTTTTGCTGAGCTCTAAAGTACCCTTGTGACTTAGCCATAATTACGGAAACTGCCGCAAAACCAACAAGCGTAGAAACAACCGTTACCAGAGCTAAAATCCAGTTCATGCTAAACATGGTCACCAAAACAGCAATCAACAAGAAGCTAGCTGAGAGTACTGTTCCCAAACTTTGATTGAGAGATTGAGCGGCCGTATCAACGTCATTGGTCACGCGCGAAAGGGTATCTCCTTGAGAATGACGATCAAAATAGCCAAGGGGCAAACGATTGATTTTTTCAGCAATTGCCGTCCGCAAGCGTTTTGAAAAATGTTGGATACTTGTTGAAAAGATATAGGCCTGTGTATAGTTAAGGATAGCACCAAGTACATAGAGAATCACTAAAAAGCTAGCAATACTTGAAACAGCCTCTAGGTCAATTCCCGTCATCAAACCATCTGAGATTAAGTTGGTGATTTCTTTTATCTTAGTCGGTCCATAAACCGTGATGATGCTTGAACATACAGCTGCTACAACCGCTACTAGTAGGGGAAGTTGGAGACCTGCTAGAAAAGGTTTAGAGTGTTTCCAAAAAGACATTTTCTTATTTTCCATGTTCCAATTCCTCCTTCGATAGTTGTGAGTAGGCAATTTCTTGGTAGACTTCATTGGTAGCTAGAAGTTCCTTGTGGGTGCCTTGCCCCACGACTTTACCTTGATCCAATACTAAGATCAGGTCGGCATCCATGATGGTAGAAATCCGCTGTGCTACGATGAGCTTGGTCATAGATTTTGTTTTCTCTGCTAGCTCTTGGCGCAAGATCCGGTCTGTCTTGTAGTCCAAGGCTGAGAAAGAGTCATCAAAGATAAGAATCTCTGGCTTACGAGCCAAGGCACGCGCAATGGCCAAACGCTGTCTTTGACCTCCTGAGAAGTTGGTTCCGCCTTGGGCTACTTCAGAGGCCAGACCTGCTTCCTTATCCTCGATAAAGTTTTTAGACTGGGCTAATTCCAGAGCTTGCCACATAGCAGCTTCGCCTAGAGGAGTTTCTTTGCTCTTACCAAAATCTAGATTGTCCTTAACATCTCCTGAGAAGAGGACTGCTTTCTGCGGAATATAGCCAACCTTATTGCGCAAGTCTACCAAGTCGTAATCTTGCACATTAACACCATCTACTAGAATTTCTCCCGCGGATACATCGTAAAAACGAGGTAGTAGGTTGACCAGAGTAGATTTACCAGAACCAGTTGAACCGATAAAGGCCACAGTTTGACCCGCTTCTGCTTTGAAAGTGACATGTTCCACGACTGCTTCAGAGTTTTTAGAGTAGCGGAAAGTCACATCACGAAATTCCACTTGTCCTTGAACTGAAGGGTCCGCTGTCTGTGCATGACTAGGATTTTCAATAGAAGAATGCAAATCCAATACTTGATTGATACGTCCTGCAGAAACCAAGGTACGAGGAAGAACGATAAAGAGTGCTCCCATGAGAAGGAAGCCCATCACGACCTGCATAGCATAGGACATGAAGACCACCATATCACTAAAGAGTGGCAGACGTTCTGCCAAACTTGCATCGTTGATGATATAGGCACCAATCCAGTAAATGGCTAAGGTCAAACCGCTGGAAATCGCCATCATAATAGGGTTCATAATCGCCATCAATCGATTGACAAAGAGATTGAGACGAGTCACCTCATCATTGGCTTCTTCAAATTTCTTATCTTGGTAATCCTCGGCATTATAAGCACGAACAACCCGAATCCCAGTCAAACTTTCGCGAGTGATGCTATTGAGTTTATCTGTCAATTTTTGAATGACAGATTGTTTTGGAAAAGCTAGAGTAATGAGAACAGTGGTCATCAAGACATTGACAATGACGGCCACCACTACTGCCCAGAGCCAGTATTCCGACTTCCCAAGGATTTTTCCAATGGCCCAGATGGCCATGATAGGCCCACGAGTCACTACCTGTAAGCCCATAGTAAAGAGCATCTGAACCTGCGTAATATCATTGGTCGTTCGAGTCAAAAGACTGGGGATTGAAAAACGTTTGATTTCCGTTTGCGAAAAATCTAGAACACGATTAAAAATATCTCTTCGCAAGTGAGTCGTGTAAGACGCTGCAACACGAGAAGCAAAAAATCCAACTGTTACAGAAGACAGAAAGGCTAGGAGAGATAAGCCCATCATCTTAGCAGCAGGAGACCATAGTTGTCCTAACTCCGTACCCGGTGTTCCAATCAATTCTGTTATTTCTGAAATATAGGTCGGCACTTCTAACTCGAGATAGACCGAGAAACAAGTGAAAAGAACAGTGAGTAGGATCATCCCCCACTCTTTTCCTGTAATACGTTTAGCAAGTTTCTTCATTCTCTCCTCCTATTCTTTCTACATTAGCCTGTAGTTGTCCGAGAACTTCTTCAAAAACGGCTAGCTTTTCCTTTGAAATTCCTTCCAGTAGACCACTGGCAATCCGATCAAAAAGCGCCTTAACTTCTTGCATCTGAGATCGTGATTTATCGGTCAAACGAACAAGTTTTGCTCGTTTATCACTTGGACTGGCCTCTAACTCGACTAAATCATTTTGTACCATACGCTTGACCAAGTTGCTTGCAACTGACTTGGTGATATTGAGTTCTGTCTCAATATCCTTGATAAGCGTTAATTCCTGATCATGCTCACGACGATCTAAAAACTGCAGGACCTGTCCTTGCGGTCCCCCCATAAATTCAATACCGCAACGTTTGGCTTCTTTCTGCAACATCAGGTGGATCTGGTACCCAAAACGTTTAAAAATCAACAACGATTTGTCCATGATTGCTCCCTTCTCATGATTTTATATAGTTTTCTGGAGAACTAATTTAGTTTTCATGAGAACTATTTTATCACTTTCGGAGGAGATGTCAAGAAAAAAGTTTCCTAGAGAACTATTTTTTGATAAAAAATCCCAAGTGAGCTTCTCACTTAGGATTATGTTTTCTAGATTAAATGTCTATCTTGCAAGTTTTAGTTTTGCTTCAAAATCATTGATCACCTTTTGCAGATTGAGCCTGCCTCTGTAGATGCCATAACCAAACAAGAGCATGGCTAAGACACCCAGAAGGGCTAGGACAATTCCTGCAATCAGTGCTAATAGATTAGTCTCATGAAAGAAGTAAATTAGAACAAGACCGATACTGGCAATGACAAAGAAGAGACTAAACCAGCGTCCTAGATTTTCAATCATATGCTTCTGGTAGTGAATTTCTGTTTCATAACCTTGAATCAATTCTTGTTCTGTCATGATTTTCTCCATTCTTTATTTTAGTCAAACAAATTGATACTAGACTAGCAGCATATCGGACTTACTGCCAGTCTGAAACTTGAGTAGGAATTAGTATTTCAGTTGAGGATCAAAGATGCCCAGTGCTACACCAATCAAAGCAATGACAACCAAGAGGAGCATAACAAGGTTTGGTGATACTTTTTTCTTGGCCATCAGCCACCAGCAAAGGGTGATAAAGCCAGCTGTTAAGAGACCTGGATAAACACCGTCAATCTTTTCTTGTAGCTTCAAGAAGGCTTCGCCATCCGCATTTTTCAGCTCAAATGAAGTCGTTACAGATACCCAAGTTGCAGCAACTGCCCCGATAACCATACCACCAATGACACTGATTGCCTTACGAAGGGCCTGTCCTTTAGGTCCTACAAGGAATTCTACCGCCTTGTCCCCTAATTCATAGCCTTTGAAGTAGGCAAAGCGCATCCCGCCATAGATGAGAACATTCCAAACAAGGATATAGAAGAGAGCCCCGATAGGATTTCCACCTTTCGAGAGGCCAAGGGCAATCCCCAGCAGAACTGGAATTAAAGTTCCGACAACCAAAGAGTCACCGATACCTGCGATAGGCCCCATGAGACCAGCACGCATACCATTAATAGTTTCTCCATCAACTGCATCACCATTGGCACGCGCTTCTTCCAAACCAGCTGTAATCCCCACTACTAAAGCTCCGAGCTGAGGTTCTGTGTTGAAGAAAGCTGTATAGGTCTGCATAGCTTCTTTCTGCTCTGCTTTGTCTTTGTAGAGTTCTTCCACAATTGGTAGCATAGAGGTCAAGTAACCAAAAGTCTGCATGTGCTCTTGGGAGAAGCAAGTCAAATGACCATAGTACCAATGGTGGAATGATTTCGCTAAAGTCTTTTTAGTTATTTTCTTTCTTTCAGCCATCTTAGATATCCTCCTCATCGTCATCAAAGTCAGCCCCACCAGCCGGCGCGGTCACACGAGCTGATTTGATTACTTCCAATTCATAGTAAATTACTGCAAAAATCAATGAAACAACTGCACTGGCAACCAAATTAAGACCAAGTGACTTAGCCAAGGTGAAGCCCACAAAGAATGGGATAAAGTCAGCAGCCTTGGTAACGATTTGTTTCAAGAGAATGGCAATACCTACACATGGGAGAAGAGCTCCGACTGTAAAGAGGGATTTCATGATGAAGCCATCCATTGGCAGGTGAGTCTTCATCAGCTCAACCATATCGGGGCCAAACTTAGTGATAAGCATTGTTGGAAGGAAAGAGAAGACAAAGTGGGAAATCCAAGGATAAACCCAGTCAACAGCGTAAAGCTTTTTAAATTCGCCTTTTTCAACGGCTTTCCAACCAATGTGCTGCCATATCAGGTTTGTAGTGGCTGTTCCATAGAAGAGAACTGTACCGATAGTACCAACTGCTGCTCCGATTGGTGCAGCTGCTGCAGCGATAGCAGATTCAGACGTGATTCCTTTAGAATGAACAAATAAGATTGCGAGAGGAATCCCAATGTAAGAAATCGCCCGCACATCAGCAGAAACTGTACCACCTGGTGTTACTAGAGCGATGTAGAGAACCTGAAGGGCTACCCCAACCATAATCCCTGTTTGTAAGTCTCCGAGAATCAGCCCGCTAATCAAGCCCCCGACCAGAGGACGTCCCAAAGTGTAGTTACCAATACTAGAACCACCCATACCAGGCATAGAAGCTAAACTAGCGAAAAGACCCAGTAAAGCGGCTTGCAGCCAAGAAATTGTCATAATAGACTCTCCTTTTTATTATTATAATTAAAAACCAAATTTAGACTTGAAATCGCTCCAATAACCTATGGAAACATCTGGTAGAAGCTGGAATTTGACTTTGTAGCCTGCTTTTTCGATCGCCTCAATCGCTTCTGCCTCTTCCTGGGTAATGGACTGGTTATTCCCCAGCTTAATAGCTCCAGGACGGTCATTAGCAGGGCCAATGATGATTTCCTTAACATCACCAGGTACAAAGCCTTGGTCCACTAGGATTTCTTTCATGTCCACAGGATTTTTCGTAATGAGGAAATAGCGGCTGTCTGACTCTGTGACCTTGCCTGATTTTTCCTTGAAAGCTTCCTTGGTCCAAACAAAAGTCTTCTTGTCAGAAGCTCCCTTGTAGGCCTGAATCAAAACCTTGTTTCCTGCTGCAGCATTATTTACTGCAATCAAGCCATCACAAGGGTATTCCTTGGCCCAGCGAGTGACTGTTTGACCGTGGATCATGCGGTCGTCAATCCGTACAAATGATACTGTCATCTTTAAAATCTCCTTTTATCTTTTAGAATGTATGGCGGAAGTACTAAATGTCGTCTTCATCTTCGTCAGCTGCATCACTTACGACTTCAAATTCCTGCAAAGCAGCTGTAGCCTCAGAAAGGATAGCCTGAGCTAGCTCTTTTCCGTCTAATATGTCTTTCATAACCAAACCAGTCAATCCCATGGTCAGGTTCAAACCACCCAAGATAACTGCTGAGTCGAGCTTACCCATGTCAGCTAAGACACTAGCTGCTGTCGTCAGAGGACTGCCTCCTACAATATCAGCCAGAACTAAGACACTGTCATCAGCGCTTAAGCCAGCCAAGGCCTGAGTAAAATTAACTGCAAAATCATCAACTGACTCGCCTTCCTGAAGACCAACCGCAATGACCTGATCCGTCTTGTCTCCGGCAAACATCTTTAAGGAACTCTGCACGCCTGCAGCCAGTCCCCCATGGCTGACCAGTACAAGGTATTTCATCTTTCCTGCCTCCTTTTTCCTTCTAGCTCTTAGCCAAGTAAGGCTTTAAATGATGAAGGATTTATTGATGATTTTATTTTACAAATTTTGAAACCGATTTCATATTGTCAAATGTCATTTTGCCCAGATGACATTTGTTAGGAAAAATATGACATTTGTCATATTGGTCTAGGCAGCTGTGCTTTTTTCTGACTTAATTAGAAATAAAAAAGAAAGCAGATTATTTTCCGCTTTCTATTTCTCTTTGAATGCTCGGCAAGGCACTGTCAATCTCTTGATTCTGTATAGCATTTTGAATCAGATAGTCCATCCTGTCCATGGTATGACGGTCTACTTCAAGACTGATGTCAATGATGGAGCGATTCATCATGTGGTCTAACCTCTCAGAAGTCAAGGAATCCAGGCCAAAATCATCTGCCTGTAAGATTTCTCTGGCCTGTTGACTTTTCACCACAGATGGTAAGACTGAGGTCCCCTGCGATTTTTCAAACAAAGCCTGCTGGCTTTCTTTATCCTGTGACAGCAAGAGCATAAATTCCCAAGCCAGCTTCTCTTGCTTGGTATTGGAAGACATGGCAAAAAGCGAGGTCTTGACCTGTGTTCCCATCACCTGACTATTGGCTGTCGGCATCGGGATACAGGTCCAAGAAAAGCTGGAATATTTGGCAACATGGTAAGGGTAAGGCTTGTAGGTCCGATACTGGGCCAGACTCATAGGATAGAAGGCCACCCGTCCCTCATCAAAGTCATTAGAAGTCACCTTATAGTGTTGGCTGAGCATATCTAGCTTGCTCATAAAGGTCAAGGCTTGGTGCATCTCTGCGCTGTCTACATTGATACCGGATTTATCGATAAGATGGCCGCCGTAAGCTACCAGAGCCTGCTGCCAAGTGTAATCTGTTATACCGTACTGATCCACCACACCATCGCCATTGGTATCCTTGGTTACTTTCTTGCAAATCTCATAGAAATCCACCAGGGTCCAGCCCGACTCAGGAATGCTAATTCCTTCTTTTTCAAGCAGGTCTTTATTGACACACATCATAATAGGATTGCTCTCAACTGGAAGGGCATAGCTGACTCCCTGATATTGCCCAGCCTCATAAGCCACTGGATAAAAAGCCTTTCGCTCATCATCCGTTAGGAGGGTATCCAAGGATTTAAGCGCGCCAGTCGAAGCCAACATACTAAAGTCGTTTTCTGGTACCATAAAGAGATCTGGCTGCTTGCCTTTCAAGACTTCCTCTGCCAGCCAGTCAGCATAATCATCCTTGGGAATACCGCTTTCGTAGACGACCTTGACATGAGGATGCGTCTTTTCAAATTTTTTAATCAGGCTGTCCAAGACCTTGTTTTCGCGGCTGTTAGGCACATCCCAGCTAGAGCCAGCATAGATCCCGATACGCAGGACTTTTTCCTGAGCTGAATCCCAAAATACAAAAGCCAGAGCAACAGATATAATCAAGACAACCAGCAGGGACAAATTTCTCAATCTCCACTTCATTTGTCGCTTTCCTTACTAAAATCTCTCTGGGTGACTCCAGTCTGTACGGCCCAGATAGCCAGTTGGGTCCGGTCACGCAGGTTGAGCTTGGCTAGGATACCCGACAGATAATTACGGACTGTCCCTTCTGATAGAAAGAGTTTGGCTGCAATTTCCTTATTCGAAATCCCAAAGCCAATCTGCTGGATAATCTTCCACTCCGTCCGGTTCATGTCCTCCACATTTTCCTCTGTCACTGTGATGGCAAAGTTGGACTGGGCCATCTGTGAAAAGATTTTGAAGACCTTGGTGGCAATATTGGGATTGATCATAGCTCCGCCTCGATAGACTGTTTGAATAGCTTCATGAAGCTCTTCTGTCGAAACCCCTTTAAGAATATAACCAGAAGCACCGTATTTGAGAGCTGAGAAGATAAATTCATCATCGTCAAAGGTCGTTAGGATGATAATCTTGACATCTGGATACTGCTCCTTGACAGCCTTGGTACAGAGAACACCGTCCATGACTGGCATGCGAATATCCATCAAAATCACATCTGGGCGCACCCGATGAAGCTTTTCCATCACTTCCTTGCCGTCTCCGACCGTCCCGACTACCTCAATATCTGCGTGGGCAGACAGAATGATTTGCAGAGACTCGCGAATCAAGGCCTGATCGTCTGCTATTAAAACCTTAATCATGTCTTCCTCCTATTTTTGGAATTTCGATATGCGTGTAGAAACCGTCCTGATTTTCAAAGCGGACGCTTCCGCCAATAATCATTAGGCGCTCCTGCATCTGCTTGAGGCCATAGCCATAGTGGAGTTCATCAAAGCCAACACCATCATCCTGAATGGTCATTACATAAGCTTCTTCTTCCTCTAGTAGCTCAATCCAGATAGTCTTGGCATGCCCATGGCGGACAGAGTTGGTAATCGACTCCTGGATCACTCGGAAGACAATGTCTTCCTTGGCAATATCCAAGTCAATATTATCCCATTTGTAGAGGAGATGAATCTCCAAGTTGGAGATGGCTTCATACTCACGGGTAATCTTAATCAGAGCTTCCTTCAAAGTGTTATTTTCCAGAGCTCCCGGGCGCATCTTATTGAGCGAGCCTCGGACGTCACGGATACCATCTCGAACGACGACTGAGACATTATTAAGCTGCTCCTTAGCCCGATTGGTATCAATATCAACCAATACCTTGACCGCATCAATACCCGCTGAAATTCCTGTCAGGGCATGGCCCAATGTATCGTGAATCTCTCTGGCAATCCGCTTCCGCTCTCGATCTTCTGCTATTTTCTCAGACAAAGCCAGGTAAGAGTTCAGCTCGCGATTGGCTTGAAAAGCCATGCGAAGCTCTTCCTCAATACGATGGCGCTCCGTAATAGCCGACAAGATATAGAATAGCAAGGAAATCATAAAAACGACAATATTAAGCGAGTAGAGAAAGTTCTTGCCAAATAAGAGCAGAAAGCGTACAGACTCAGGATAAAAACGAATATAGGTATCCAAAGACGGCAGATTGATAAAGAGCGACATGAGGTTATAGTTGGACAAGAGCAGCATGCCAAAGCTCAAAATAATGAAAGAAAACCAGTACTTTTTGTCCTTGGAAGCATTGAACTCCTTAGAGCCATAGAAAATATCCGCAAACACCAAGAGAATCAAGCCATTGTAGGACGAGTGCAAGACGGAAAAGATGACCAGCATGAGCAGGATTTCAATAATGGTCACCTTGTCATAGACGGACAGCTGATTGGGGTGACGCTCCCGATAGTACATGACTAAAAGCAGACAGGCATACAGACTAATAGATACCCAGAAGATTAGGCTAGGAGAGCCCGGAATGGCATCCAAACGCTCCAAAAGCGAGTGACTGAAGCCCTTAGCCGCTACATAGTTGGTCGCAAAGAGATAGATGGATGCATTATAGACAATGGCAAGCAGATTGATGACCATTAGGGCTATTTTGCTGTAAAAGATACTTTTTTGAGGTCTCATTATTGCCACCCTGTAACTGTGTATTGACTGATATTATCTCTATTAACCAGATGAACAGGAATCAGGTATTGGCTGTCGTAGGATTTCCCCTCCTGCATCAGCTCAATTACTTGCGCCACCTTGCGTCCCATCTGAATGGGCGATTGAGCCACGGTTCCCTCTATATCACTAGTCGTAGCCAAAAAGTTTTTGATATCAGGCGATCCATCCACGCCGTAGATGGAGATTTTCTTATCAAGACCTTGATTTTTAATAGCTGCTAAGGCGCCGATAGCTGCCCGATCATTGAGCGCCATGACTACATTAAAGTCCAAACCTTCGTCTAAGGCACTTTTTACTTGCGGCATGCTTTCCTCTGTCTGACCCAATGTTTCTTTCTGGGAAATAATCTTGTAGCTAGGCTGTTTTTCAATCGTATCAATAAATCCCTGAATCCGGTCCATGGCAGAGACGGCATTGCGGTGCTCTAGAAGGAGAATATTAGCAGAAGGCAAGCGCTTCATCATGTCCTGGGCAATCAGGACGCCTGCTTGGTAGTTATCCGACACAATAGTCGTATCCACTTTTACATCCTGACTGATAGGCGCATCCACTACGATGATTTTAATCCCAGATTTCTTGGCCTTTTGAAGAGAGGAAATAATGCTTGGACTATTGCTTTTTACCGGATTGATAACAATGACATCAACCTTTTCTCGGACAAAAAAGTCAATCTGCTGGCTCTGCTTGCCCTCATCCAACTCAGGATCCCGCACGTAAAGCCGGCTGCCCTGCTGGTTGGTTTTCTTCTCCAGCTCCGCATTTAATGTCTTATAAAAATCATTATTCATGGTCATGTAGGTTGCCCCAATCTTGACCTGCTTCTCACCTGGCATAACGCCCTTGAAATAAACAAAAAACAAAGCAAAAATAAGCAGAATGAAAAGCGGCCAGAGAGCCTTCTTCTGATAATGCTGAACCCGTTTTTTGACATTAGCTGCTACCATTTCCCCCCCTATGCCGTAAGCGCCTTTATGAAACATATAGGATTATTATATTACAAAACCGCCAAAAAGCAAAA
The DNA here is from genome assembly GCF_002356415.1 of Streptococcus oralis subsp. tigurinus. NCBI lineage: Bacteria > Bacillati > Bacillota > Bacilli > Lactobacillales > Streptococcaceae > Streptococcus > Streptococcus oralis. The sequence goes on along the minus strand of NZ_AP018338.1, from coordinate 265,772 downwards.
TCTTTCCAAAATGACTATCATAAAAAAAGCGAGACAGAATCTAAAAATTCATTGATTTTTGATTCTTGATCCCACCTCGGCAATCATAATTAAACTTTTAAAAGCTTGAGAGAAATAGAATTCAGTCAAACAGATCTTGCATCTTACAAAACTGAATGCTGATTTTTTAGAGCTAGGTCATTTCCCACTCTTTGCTTCTTGCTTAAAAGGGAAGTTCCTCTTCTTCCAACACTAAATCTGCCAAATCACCTCCGCTGTCATTTTCACGCAGAGCACGCTGGGCGCGACTTCCAGGAGATGGAAGCTATGACAGAGCACCTCTGTCACATAATGAGTCGCCCCTCCTTCTCGTAGCGACGAGTCCGCAACTCACCATTCAGGGAAATCAAGCTGCCCTTACTTGCATAGCTGGCTAAAGTCTCAGCTAGGCGTCCCAGACAACCACATTTACAAAATCCGCTTCACGCTAACCGCTCTGAGATTGGTGGTACGAGTTAAGACTGGGAATAGAGAATTTCTTAATCTCTGTCTGCGAGTAGTCTAAAACTCGGTTAAAAATATCACTTCTTAGCCTACTAGTATAAGAAGCAGCCACTCTGGACGTAAAAAATCCAACTGCAACTGCGGACAAGAAGGCCAGAAAAGACATTCCCACCATCATACCTACTGGTTGCCATAACTCATCTAAATTAGTTTCTTTAATTCCCAACAAATTTGTGATTTTCGAGATATAGGTCGGTACTTCCAACTCCAGATAAACCGAAAAGCAGGTGAAGAGAATGGCTAGTAGGATCATCCCCCACTCTTTTCCTGTAATACGTTTAGCAAGTTTCTTCATTCTCTCCTCCTATTCTTTCTACATTAGCCTGTGGTTGTCCGAGAACTTCTTCAAAAACGGCTAGCTTTTCCTTTGAAATTCCTTCCAGTAGACCACTGGCAATCCGATCAAAAAGCGCCTTAACTTCTTGCATCTGAGATCGTGATTTATCGGTCAAACGAACAAGTTTTGCTCGTTTATCACTTGGACTGGCCTCTAACTCGACTAAATCATTTTGTACCATACGCTTGACCAAGTTGCTTGCAACTGACTTGGTGATATTGAGTTCTGTCTCAATATCCTTGATAAGCGTTAATTCCTGATCATGCTCACGACGATCTAAAAACTGCAGGACCTGTCCTTGCGGTCCCCCCATAAATTCAATACCGCAACGCTTGGCTTCTTTCTGTACCATCAGGTGAACCTGGTGCCCAAAGCGTTTAAAAATCAACATCGGCTTGTCCATGATTGCTCCTTTCTCACGATTGAATATAGTTCTCAGGAGAACTAATTAAGTTTCCATGAGAACTATTTTATCACTTTCAGAGGAGATGTCAAGAAAAAAGTTTCCTAGAGAACTATTCTAGTCTAAATTGACATTGGAGAATATTTTCTCTATAATAAGCACTAGCTACCATGGATAGGAATCCATTCACTCGATGAAGGGAGAAGACTTTCAAATGAAACCAGAAGAACAAAAAGTTTTAGGGATTTTAGCAACCATTTTTGGATCCATCGCACTTTTAGGATCTTGGATCCCGTTTATTAATTATCTATCGTTTTTCATCGCTATTGTCGCTTTGATATTAGGTATTATCGGACTTATTGCCAATCTCAAAAAACGGAAAACAATGGCCATTATCGGAACATCCTTGTCAATTGCTTCTATTATACTCTTCCTTACGACCCAAATGTTGTATGCTAATGTCTACAAAGAGTTTGTCAGAGAGTTTAACCGTTCCTATAGAGAAGCCAGTTCCTCAATGGAACGCGACTTGACAGATGATACCATTGATTCACTCCCTGAAGAGGAGGAAGAGGATTCCTTCACTTGGACCCAAAAAGAGTTCGACGCCTTAATCGAAGGTGACCTTGACAACAAAGGAAAAGGTGGTACCAACTACAAGGATATTATCAAAAAGCATGGACTACCAGATTCCGAGTTTGATTCAATCATTGAGGGCTACGACACCAAGAAAATTACCTATATTGGCATTGATGATAAAATCAAGACCGTTACTCTGACCTTTGTAAAACAGGATGATGGTCAACTCTTACTAGTTCATAAAATAGCTGTAGGCCTAGGAGAAAGACAGCAGCAAAGAGATTCTGGAATCAGAGTCTAATCTCAAATATAAAAAGCGAACAGCTAGCAAGTCTGTTCGCTTTTTTATTAGAATCCATCGACATTTGTGTAGATCTTTTGGACGTCCTCATCATCTTCAAGAACGCTGTAAAGTTTTTCAAAGGTTTCAAGGTCTTCACCTGACAACTCAACTTCTGACTGAGGAATCATTTCCAGTTCAGTAACTTGGAATTCTTCGATACCAGACTCACGAAGGGCAACGATAGCCTTATGAAGGTCTGTTGGAGCTGTGTAAACAGTGATTGTTCCTTCTTCCGCTTCTACATCATCCACATCAATATCTGCTTCAAGCAACAATTCAAAGATAGCATCCGCATCATCACCAGCAAATACGATAACACCCTTGTTGTCAAAGAGGTAAGAAACAGAACCTGAAGCACCCATGTTTCCGCCATTTTTACCAAAAGCAGCACGAACGTTCGCAGCTGTACGGTTGACGTTTGAAGTCAAGGTATCCACAATCAGCATAGAACCATTTGGTCCAAATCCTTCGTAACGTCCTTCTGTAAAGGTTTCGTCTGTGTTTCCTTTTGCCTTATCGATAGCCTTATCAATAACGTGTTTCGGCACTTGCGCTTGTTTGGCACGATCGATAACGAATTTCAAAGCAGTGTTTGATTCTGGATCTGGTTCCCCTTTTTTAGCTGCTACATAGATTTCTACACCAAATTTTGCATATACTTTAGAGTTAGCTCCATCTTTAGCCGTTTTCTTGGCTACGATATTGGCCCATTTACGTCCCATTAGGAATCTCCTTTTTCACATTTTAATCTTTCTTATTATAACACAAGTCTTTTCGATTTTCACTAGAGGAAATGGATTTTCTTTTGCAAAGCAAGCTAGGCTTTCCCTCCGACTGCCACGATTTTCTTGCCTTCTTTTATCCAAGGATGTCGGGAAAGGGAGAAGTAAAGTTGGACAGTCATCACAACCCAGAGTAGCGGTTCACAGAGAATAACACCTGTATAGCCTGTCCAAGGAATAATCCAAGCTACGAAAATAATTTTCCCAAACAATTCTATAAAGCTAGATATAAGTGGCAAAAGTTTTTGGCCTAGTCCCTGCAAGCTATTTCTATAAATCAATAAAAGACTTAAAAATGGATAAAATACAGAACTGATACGTAAGTACAAGGTCCCGTTTTCTACCAAATAGCTGTCTGTCGAACTCGCCAAGAAAGAGACTAGGCTAGGACTGGCAAAAAATAGGAAAATACAGGCAAAGGCTGCCCAAGACATACTCAAATAGCTCCCTAAACGAAGACCTTGGACAATACGTTCGGGACGTTTTGCACCAAAGTTTTGAGAGATAAAAGTCGTCATTGATGCTGAAATAGCTGTCATTGGCAGCAAGGCAAAGGCCATGATTCGCCGTGCTGCCGTTTGAGCACTGATAATGACTGCACCAAAACTATTGACAGAGGATTGTAAAATGACACTCCCGATAGAGACGATCGACCCCATCAGACCCATGGCTAGTCCCTGCTCCAAGAGATCCACATAGAGAGCCTTATTCCATTTAAAATGTTTGAGACCCGGAAGAAGCTCTGGAACACTCTTACGAATATAAAAATAACAGAGGATTGCTGACAAACCCTGCGAGATAATGGTTGCAAGACCCGCAGACTGAACTCCCAGATGCAGTTGCGTAATAAAATACAAATCCAAGATCACATTAACGATAGCTGAAAAGATAAGAAAAGCAAGAGCCGCAAGGCTATCGCCAATCGAGCGCAGTAAGCCTGCAAAAAGATTGTAGGCGAAGCTGACGCCTACACAGGTAACAATCATGGAGATATACTCGTAGGATTGAGGAAGGATTTCTACAGGTGTCTCTAAATATTGCAAGAGTGGATACAGGCCGAAGAAGCCCATCAGCATGACAAGAGCACTCAGGATGGCACCCAGAAGCCAAGTTGCCGCAACAGCCTCTTTAATCTTAGCAAAATTACGAGCCCCATAATAGCGAGCAATGACAATCCCCATGCCATTGCCAACACCAAGCGTAAAGCCTATAATCAAGTCAAAAACGGCCGTTGTCGCTCCTACTGCTGCTAAGGATTCTTGTCCAAGGAACCGCCCTACAATCAAGACGTCAGCTGTATTATATAGTTGTTGAAAGATATTGGACAACAGAATTGGAAGGGCAAAGCTCAAAAGTGAGGGAAGAATGGGGCCATGAATCAGGTCCACTGTTTGTTTTTTATTCATAAAGATATTATATCAGCTTTCCAGAGGACCGACAAGATTCTTTAACGAATACCGAAATCAATTGCTTACAGAGAGACAATTTGCTATAATCAAGAAAAGGAGGTCATTTATGAGTTTGACCAGTCAATTAATAACCGATGTGTTTCCAGATCTTGATAAAGTTGAAAAGCTAAATAACGAAGCTTTCCCCGAGGAAGAACGGGTCCCCCTTTCTGAGTTTTTGCGCTATCAGGACCGAGATGACGCCCACTTTTTTGCTTTTTATAACGAAGAAGAATTTGTTGGCTTTGCTTTTGCCATCTCCAACCAAAAGGCCTTCTATATTAGCTTTTTTGCCATCATGCCTCACTTAAGAAGTCATGGGTATGGGAAGGAAATTATCGACAAACTAACTGATTTTTACCAGCGAACCATGTTGCTTGAAGTAGAGCGACTGGATGAAGAATGCGATAACTTGGAACAAAGAAAAGCTCGTATGAGCTTCTATCAACAAAATGGCTTCAAAACAGCTAACGCTTTTCTAGAGTATGATGGCTTGAGTTTTGAAATTCTCTACCGCGGTGACCATTTCGACGAGGAAGCCTATCGCGACATCTTCCAAAAATTACAAGATGAACATTATTTTGACTTTCACATCAAATACAGGCGCTTTAGTGATCATTAGTTGTTTCAAGGAAGAGAAATCTAGAGAGTTTTCTCACGATAAAAACGCATAATACCAAGGTTCTGAATACCTGATATTATGCGTTTTTATGATTTTGAAAACTTTCCCTAGTTTTATCTTTAATCTTCAATTTCGATTTCAAGTCCATCACCTAGGTCAAGCGTCACTTCTTGGTTAGGTGCCAAATCTTCAGCGACAGAAGTAGGAGTGGATCCCTCTTCATCTTCAATCAAACCATATTGAACACGAACCTGATGGTCAATCTCATCAAAAATCTCTGGGTGATCTGCCAAGTATTTCTTAGCATTCTCCGATCCTTGCCCGATTTTTTCACCCTTGTAAGAGTACCATGCTCCTGCTTTTTGGATGATATCGAGATCACTTGCGATCTTCAAGAGTTCACCAGTCTTAGAAATCCCTTCTCCGTACATGATTTCAACGAAGGCTTCCTTAAATGGTGGAGCCACCTTGTTTTTCACGACCTTGATCTTGGTTTCTTTACCGACATTGGTATCTTTTTGGTCACCAGTTCCTTTGATTTGTGTGCTTCCACGAACATCCAAACGGACTGAAGCGTAGAATTTCAGAGCACGTCCACCAGGTGTTGTTTCTGGATTTCCAAACATAACCCCAACTTTTTCACGCAACTGGTTGATAAAGATGGCAATTGTTTTGGTTTTATTGATAGAAGCACCAAGTTTACGCATGGCCTGGCTCATCATACGAGCCTGCAAACCAACGTGGCTATCTCCAATATCCCCATCAATTTCTGCACGAGGTACAAGGGCCGCAACTGAGTCGATAACGACAAGGTCAACTGCACCTGAGTCAATCAATTTTCCAGCAATTTCAAGACCTTGCTCTCCTGAGTCTGGTTGTGACAAGAGCAATTCGTCAATGTTCACACCAAGGGCTGCAGCATAGGCTGGGTCAAGAGCATGTTCCGCATCGATAAAGGCTGCAATACCACCTTCTTTCTGTGCTTGCGCGACAGCATGAAGGGCAACCGTTGTCTTACCAGAAGACTCTGGTCCATAGATTTCGATGATGCGTCCCTTAGGATAACCACCTGAACCAAGAGCAATGTCAAGAGCCAAGGACCCTGAACTCATGACTTGCACTTTTTGCTCCGCGCGCTCACCCAAACGCATGATTGATCCCTTACCAAAGTCTTTCTCAATCAATTTAAGAGCATCGTTCAAGGCTTTTTCACGGTCAGCTCCAAATTTTTTCCCAATTTCATCTAATTTTTTTGTTGGTTTTTTCGCCATTTTGTTCTCCTATATTCTACTGGTCCTTCGACCTATCTTTCATTATACCAAAATTTAGTCACTTAATAAAGCCTTGCGAACTAGGTTAAAGGCATGCATGACCGCAATATGTCGAACATCTGCTCGACTCCGTCCTGCAATATTAGCCTTGATAACCTCTGTCCCTTTTGCATGTGCCAGTCCAATAAAAACTGTGCCGGCGGGATGCCCCTCTAGGCTATCTGGCCCAGCTACACCTGTCAGACTGACTCCATAATCAGACTGAGTCTTGAGCCGTGCCTGCTCTGCCATTTTTCGAGCCGTAAACTCAGAAACGACCCCGTGTTCTTTTAGCTCTTGCTCGGAAATATCCAACATCTTGGACTTTTCTTCTAGGCTGTAGGTGACAAACCCTCCATTAAAGATAGCTGAAACACCTGAAAAGTCTGCTAAAGTAGCCTGAAAGAGACCTGCCGTCAAGCTTTCTGCCGCAGTAATGCTTTTCTGTCTCTTCTTTAGCTCTTCTACAACGACACTTGCGAGGCTGGTTTCTTCCCCATATCCATAACAGATGTCGCGCAGAGAAATTCCCTCAAAAGTCTGGCGATCCAAGATTTGATTTTCTAAGATATCCAGTACTTGATCAGCCTTTTCTTGACTAACTGCTTTTGTAGACAGGCGCAAAGTCACTTCTCCCGTCTTGGCATAAGGAGCCAAGGTCGGATCCGTTTGCTGGTCAATCAAGTCCGCCAAAATGGTCACCAACTGACTCTCACCAATTCCAAAGAAACGAAGCACTCGGGAATATAGTTTGGTGCCTGTCATCAGCTTGGGTAAAAGTTGATTTAAGACCATGGGTTTCAACTCACTTGGCGGTCCCGGAAGGACCACGTAGGCTACGCCATCCACTTCTAAGATTCCTCCAACAGCCAATCCTGTTTCGTTTGGTAGTGGAGTCGACCCTGCTACAAGTTGAGCTTGTCTTTCATTATTTGGTGTTCTCGCATAGTCTGGTCTCTGAGCAAAAAAGACATCCAACTTTGCCTGCGACTGAGGATCGAAGGCTAATTCTTTCCCTAAAAATTTAGCTAGAGTTTGTTTGGTCAAATCATCCTCAGTTGGTCCCAAGCCCCCTGTCAAAATCACAAGATTACTACGTTGGCTCGCAATCTCAAGCAAGGACAAAAGACGAGCTTCATTGTCTCCGACAGCTGTTTGGAAGTAGACATCTACCCCAATTTCGGCTAGCTTCTCTGATAAAAACTGAGCATTGGTATTGACGATTTGCCCTGTTAAAATTTCTGTTCCAACAGCAATAATTTCTGCTTTCATATTTCCTCCTACTTATCTATTCGAATTCTTTTTGAAAAAATCGCAGGAAATTTCCCACGATTTGATTCTTTTCTTATTCTGCTTCTTCGTTTGAAGCGTTAGTACTGGTTGAAGGCGCTGTCCGACCAAAGGCTGTTTCGTACAGTACCGCATTGGTTTCCAATTCTGTCACTGGCTCTTTACCTAGTGAACGACGCAAGAGATTTTGCATCTCGAGCATATGTTCTGAAGTGACAATCTGATAAGAAATTCCCTGTAGCTCAGCATCTTCCCCACGCAATTGATGCGTTTCGATATTCTTGAAAGAATCTTGATAGCCGAGCAATTGTGGAATACTCTTGGCTGAAAGATCTACGTTGGTCTGCATATTGTTGCTCAATGCTTTGAGGATGCCTTGATAGTGGCTCACACTGTTTAGGCTCAAAACTTTCTCAACGATTTTTTGAATGACTTCACGTTGACGTTTTTGACGACCATAGTCTCCTTCAGGGTCTTGGTAACGCATCCGTGAATAAACCAACGCTTCCTCACCATTCAAGGTTTGTTCTCCAACACCGATGGAGATCTTATTAAACTCTTCTTGGTCAGTTATGGAAATTGGGAAACCAAGTGTATTGTTGACGGTGATTCCACCAACTGCATCCACCAATTGTTGAAGGCCTTGCATGTTGACCATTACATAGCGGTCAATGTGGATATTCATCATCTTTTGAATAGTAGAAATTGCAAGCTCCGCACCGCCATTGGCATAGGCCGCATTGAGTTTGGCTTCCTGAACTTGGCCATTTCCACTCTCGATCTTGGTCAGAATATCCCGTTCCAAACTCATCATAGTGGTTTTCTTTGTTTTTGGATTAACCGTCAAGAGAATCATGGAATCACTATTCCCTGCCCACGGATCTGTACGTTCCGAATTTCCCGTATCTACCCCCATTAGGAGAATCGTTAGAGGCTCAGTTGCTTCGATAACGTTGGTTTCTTCACCGATTTTTTTGTAAGTTTTTTGACTCAGGGTTGCAGTTCCCTGCTGATAGATTGTGTAGGCATAAATTCCTACACCTACAACTGTTACGGCCAGGAAACCTAGCACCATTCCAATTAATTTTTTGATCATCTCGTTATTTATCTATCAATTTGCCCATCAGACAAACATCTAAAAATATCCCTTCTGCTAAATAGGCTCCTCTTTCTTGCAAGCCTTCTGTGATAAATCCCATTTTTGAATAGAGGTGGATAGCAGCCTCGTTTCGTTTTTGTACACTGAGTTGCAAGCGGCGCAAGACACCACTGGCTTTAGCCCACTCGATGCCTTCTTCTAGAAGTATTGTAGCCAAGCCTTGGTTCCAAAATTTCTTGCGAACTGCTAGAAAAACATCTCCAATATGCCGAACTCTTAAATGTTGATCCGATGTGATATTTAAGATACCTGCAATCTCATCATTCAGTAAGGCGAGAAGAGTAATTTGATTCTCCGATGCAACTTGTTTTTCGATAAAAAGAGCCATTTCAGACGCTGTCATCATGATACCATTTTCATCTAGGCTAGTGAGGTCTGTTTCTTGACCGACACAATCTAAAAATGCAATCAAAGCTGTAGCATCTGAAGTCTCTGCCTCACGAATGCACAACTCATACTCCATCATGAAGCTCCTTGATGAGTTGTTCAGCCCGAGGGCCATGAGCCGTAAAATGAAGACAACGACCCTCTGCTTCTTTCAAAATTTCCAATTCCAAATAGGAATCTGGTAAATCCTCACCCAAAAGATGCCCCCACTCAATAACAGTCACACCGCCACCAAAGAGAAACTCATCCAAGTCAATAGAATCAGCATCCCCTTCGATACGGTAGACATCCAAATGGTAAAGTGGCAGACGCCCTTCATACTCTCTCACGATAGTATAAGTTGGACTTTTAATCATCTGACGGATATCCAAACCCTTAGCAAGGCCTTTTGTAAAGGTTGTTTTACCCGCACCCAACTCTCCCGTCAAGATCAGAACATCGTCTTTTTGAAGCAAATGACCTAATCTTTCTCCGAGAGCTAGAAGCTCTTTTTCATTTTTTGTGTACATGCTACTATTATACCAAAAAGTTTCCTTTTGTGTGAATTTTCTTTATAGACTTACTATGCTAAATTTACAGTTTTCCTTGCCTTTCTTAGAAAAAGGTAAAAATACAAATAACAAATAAAACATCGCGAATCACATGTCCATAAAATGAAATTTCCCTTTGCACGGATTTTGGAAAGAGGAAACGCGCACATAAAAAACCGAGACCGATATAAAGGAGAATGGAGGAGATTGTTACGGGATTTCTCAAGAAAATAATCGTGCCTAAAACGGAAATCACAACCGTTCTCTTCTTGTTCAGATGGTTGTCCATATCCCGAATATATTTATCAAAAGGTAAGAAAATCCATAGATCTACTCCCAGCAAGAAAAAGAATGAAGGCAAAAAGAGGTCAACCAGATCCTGCTGCAATTTGCTAGTAGTTTGGATGCTTTCTGTGAGAACCAGACAGGTTGCCAGAAGATTGACTACTAAAAGAAGGCTATAAACAAGGCTTACTTTCTTTTGAACACGCAAAATACTATGACTTTTCTGACCCAAGGTATGGAAGTAATTAATCCCGGCACAAAAGCCTGAAACTCCCACTATGAGAATTAAAAAATAGACATTTCCTTCTCTTAAAGATAAAAATGATTCCTTCCACAATAAACAACTTCCAAATAAAATTTGAGCGACAGCTAATAATAATAAAACACGAATTGATTTCATCATTTCCTTTTCTTCCTCCGTATAAGAAATTATACTCTGACAGGATTAGAAAATGATAAATGACTTCCAAAATGTCACATTCCGACGCTGAACGGTACAAAAAACAGTTCCGTCATTCACAGAACTGTTCTCTTCTAATCTAATCCCTAAACCAGAGAGCGATTTCTCGTTTAGCTGACTCTTCTGAATCTGATCCATGTACCACGTTTTGAATGGCTTGATTTTCTCCTGCCGCCTTAGCAAAATCTCCCCGGATGGTTCCTGGTAGTGCCTCTTCTGGACGAGTGGCCCCCATCATGTCACGCCAGCTTTCAATTACCTTGGGACCTGAAATGATTCCAACAATTATTGGGCCTGAGGTCATAAATTGACGGATAGGAGGATAAAAACTTTTTTCAACTAAGTCGCGATAGTGTTGGTCAATCAAATCTTCTGAAACTGTTGAACGTAACTCTAATTTTTTGAGTTTGAAACCACGTCGCTCAATTCTTTTCAAAACCTCGCCAACTAGACCTCTCTTCACACCATCTGGCTTAATGATAAAGAATGTTTGTTCCATATAAATCCCCTTGTCATTTTAGTTCTTCTATTCTACCACACTTTATGGAAAAATTGGAAAATTTTCTGAAACAAAGAAAAGAGAACCCGGAGGTTCTCTTATTTGCTTTTATTCTACAGTTTCTTCAGATTGGATTTCCACAGTTTCATCTACTGGAGTAAGTTCTGCCTCTTCTTGTTCAGGAGCCAGATATTCTGCGTCATTGATTGCCTGTGGTTCAAGGTTACGGTAGCGAGCCATACCAGTACCTGCTGGGATGATCTTACCGATGATAACATTTTCCTTAAGTCCAAGGAGATGGTCTTTCTTACCACGGATGGCTGCATCTGTAAGGACACGAGTTGTTTCCTGGAAGGAAGCCGCTGACAAGAAACTGTTTGTCTCAAGCGAGGCTTTGGTGATTCCCATAAGGACTGGGCGACCTGTCGCTGGGACTCCACCGGCGATAAGGACATCTTTGTTCGCATCTGTAAAATCGTTGATGTCTAAAAGGGTACCCATGAGAAGATCTGTATCACCTGGATCCATGACACGGACTTTACGGATCATTTGACGAACCATAACCTCGATGTGTTTGTCACCGATTTCTACCCCTTGGCTACGGTAAACTTTTTGGACTTCACCGAGAAGGTAAGTTTCAACTGACAAGACATCACGAACAGCAAGGAGATGTTTTGGTTGGATAGAACCCTCTGTCAATGCTGCACCACGAGAAACTTGGTCTCCAACTTCAACACGCATACGTGCTGTAAATGGAACGACATATTCTCCTTCGCCAGTTTCACCCTTAACAAAGACTTTCTTCGTACGAGTTGACGCGTCTTCTTCGATGGCTGTAACTTGTCCTTTGACCTCTGTAATAACCGCTTCCCCTTTTGGATTGCGGGCTTCAAAGATTTCTTGGACACGAGGAAGACCTTGAGTGATATCGGTATTTGAGGCAACCCCACCCGTGTGGAAAGTACGCATGGTAAGCTGTGTCCCAGGTTCCCCGATAGATTGGGCAGCGATTGTACCAACTGCTTCCCCAACTTCAACCGCATCACCAGTCGCCAAGTTGATACCGTAACAGTGACGGCAGACTCCATGACGAGTGTTACATGTAAATACGGAACGGATAGTCACCTCTTCCACACCAGCATTGACAATCTCGCGCGCCTTGTCTTCTGTGATTAACTCATTTGGACCAATGATAACTTCGCCAGTTTCTGGGTGTTTAACAGTTTTCTTCGTGTAACGACCGTTGAGACGTTCTTCGAGTGACTCGATCATCTCTTTTCCTTCTGCGATAGAGCGGATTAAGAGACCACGGTCTGTTCCACAGTCGTCCTCACGGATGATAACATCTTGGGCAACGTCGACCAAACGACGAGTAAGATAACCTGAGTCGGCTGTCTTAAGGGCCGTATCGGTCATACCTTTACGGGCACCGTGAGTTGAGAAGAACATTTCGAGTACTGACAAACCTTCGCGGAAGTTTGAAAGGATTGGCAATTCCATGATACGTCCGTTCGGAGCGGCCATCAGACCACGCATACCGGCAAGTTGTGAGAAGTTCGAGATGTTACCACGGGCTCCTGAGTCCATCATCATAACGATTGGATTCTTCGGATCTTGGTTGTCGACCAAGCGTTTTTCCAATTTCTCACGAGCTGCACGCCATTCAGCTGTAACGGCATTGTAACGTTCATCATCAGTGATCAAACCACGACGGAACTGTTTTGTGATTTGCTCTACACGCTTATGAGATTCTTCGATGATTTCAGCCTTGTCTTCAACCACTGGGATATCAGCAATCCCCACTGTCAATCCAGCAAGTGTTGAATGATGGTAACCTAAGTTTTTCAATCGGTCCAAGAATGCAGAGGTTTCTGTTGTACGGAAACGTTTGAAAATCTCAGCGATGATATTTCCAAGGTTTTTCTTCTTGAATGGAGGATTGAGTTCAAGGTTGCGAATTGCTTCCTTGATATCGCCACCTAGTGGCAAGAAGTACTTAGCTGGGAGTCCTTCTGTCAAGTTCGCATTATTCGGTTCTTGCAAGTAAGGCAGACCCTCTGGCATGATGTCGTTGAAGAGGATTTTACCAACTGTTGTCAGCAAGACCTTGTGTTTTTGCTCTTCTGTCCATGGTTTGTTGAGGCTGTCTGTCGCGATACCAACACGTGAGTGGAGGTGAACATAACCATTACGGTAAGCCATAACAGCTTCATCACGGTCTTTGAAAACCATTCCTTCACCTTCACGACCAGCTTCTTCCATGGTCAAGTAGTAGTTCCCCAAAACCATATCCTGAGATGGAGTAACAACTGGTTTACCATCTTTCGGATTCAAGATGTGCTCAGCAGCAAGCATCAAGATACGAGCTTCTGCTTGAGCTTCTTCTGAAAGCGGTACGTGGATGGCCATTTGGTCCCCGTCAAAGTCGGCATTGTAGGCTTCACAGACAAGTGGGTGCAAGCGGAGGGCCTTACCATCAATCAAGACTGGCTCGAAAGCTTGGATACCCAAACGGTGAAGGGTCGGTGCGCGGTTCAAAAGCACTGGGTGTTCTTTGATTACTTCTTCAAGGATATCCCAGATACGTTCGTCTCCGCGTTCCACCAAGCGTTTAGCTGCTTTGACGTTTTGCACGATATCACGAGCGACGATTTCACGCATGACGAATGGTTTAAAGAGCTCAATAGCCATTTCACGTGGCACACCACATTGGTACATCTTAAGAGTTGGACCAACGGCGATAACGGAACGTCCTGAGAAGTCAACACGTTTACCGAGCAAGTTTTGACGGAAGCGTCCTTGTTTCCCTTTAAGCATGTGGCTCAATGATTTCAATGGACGGCTACCTGGTCCTGTGATCGGACGACCACGACGACCATTGTCAATCAAAGCATCAACCGCTTCTTGAAGCATACGCTTCTCATTCTGAACGATGATACCTGGTGCATTCAACTCAAGCAAACGAGCCAAACGGTTGTTACGGTTGATAACACGGCGGTAAAGGTCGTTCAAGTCAGATGAGGCAAAACGGCCACCATCCAACTGCAACATTGGACGAAGATCTGGTGGAATAACTGGAAGGATGTTGAGAACCATCCATTCAGGTTTGTTTCCAGACTTGTAAAAGGCATCCAAAACATCCAAACGACGGATGGCTTTGACACGTTTTTGTCCAGTAGCTGTTTTCAACTCTTCTTTGAGTTCAGCAATTTCTTTTTCAAGATCTACTTGTTTCAAAAGGTCTTGGATGGCTTCGGCACCCATCTTGGCAACGAATGATCCATAACCATATTCACGCAAGCGCTCACGGTATTCGCGCTCTGTCATGATAGACTTGTGCTCAAGTGGTGTATCCTTAGGATCAATCACCACATAAGCCGCAAAGTAGATCACTTCCTCGAGGGCACGAGGGCTCATATCAAGGGTCAACCCCATACGGCTTGGAATCCCCTTGAAATACCAGATGTGAGATACAGGAGCTTTCAACTCGATGTGTCCCATACGCTCACGACGAACTTTTGTACGCGTTACTTCAACCCCACAACGGTCACAAACAATCCCTCTGTAACGAATGCGTTTATACTTACCACAAGCACATTCCCAGTCTTTTGTAGGACCAAAGATGACTTCGTCAAAGAGTCCTTCACGTTCTGGTTTCAACGTACGGTAATTAATTGTTTCAGGTTTTTTGACTTCTCCATAAGACCATGAACGGACTTTGCTTGGAGAAGCTAGGGTGATTTGCATACTTTTAAAACGATTTACATCAACCACTATTTCTTCCCTTTCTATTCTAAGTGAACTGCTTATTCTTGTTCAGCAGTTTCTTCTGTTGCTTCCGCTTTTGTTGCTTTCTCTGCTTCTTCAGCTTCAAAGGCTGCTTTAGCCTCTTGGGCTGCTTTTTCGCGGGCTTTTTCAAGGTCATCTACGTGGATGACATCTTCGTCCATTCCTTCATCCAAGTCGCGAAGTTCCACTTCTTGGTCATCTTCGTCAAGGACACGCATGTCAAGACCAAGAGATTGCAATTCTTTCACAAGAACTCGGAATGATTCTGGAACACCTGGTTTTGGAATTGGTTTTCCTTTTGTGATAGCTTCATAAGCTCTCAAACGTCCGTTAATATCGTCAGACTTGTAAGTCAAGATTTCTTGAAGAACATTTGACGCACCGTAGGCTTCAAGAGCCCAAACCTCCATCTCACCGAAACGTTGTCCACCAAACTGAGCTTTACCTCCAAGTGGCTGTTGAGTAACGGTTGAGTAAGGCCCGACTGAACGCGCATGCAATTTATCATCAACCATGTGGTGGAGTTTGATCATGTACATGACACCAACTGATACACGGTTGTCAAATGGTTCACCAGTACGTCCATCATAAAGGATAGTCTTGGCATCGCTATCCATACCTGCTTCTTTGACAGTGTCCCAAAGGTCTTCCGAACTTGCTCCGTCAAAGACTGGTGTTGCGATGTGGATACCAAGAGTACGTGCTGCCATACCAAGGTGGAGCTCCATAACCTGACCGATATTCATACGTGATGGCACCCCAAGTGGGTTCAACATGATATCGACTGGAGTTCCATCTGGAAGGTAAGGCATGTCTTCTACAGGAACGATACGAGAGACAACCCCCTTGTTTCCGTGACGTCCGGCCATCTTATCTCCGACCTTGATCTTACGTTTTTGAGCAATGTAGACGCGAACTAGCATGTTAACGCCTGATTGCAACTCATCTCCATTTGCACGTGTAAAGATCTTGACATCACGAACGACACCATCGGCACCGTGTGGTACACGAAGAGAAGTATCACGCACTTCACGAGACTTGTCTCCAAAGATAGCGTGCAAGAGACGTTCTTCAGCTGAAAGGTCCTTTTCACCCTTAGGTGTGACTTTACCTACAAGGATGTCCCCTTCTTTAACCTCGGCACCAATACGGATAATTCCCATTTCGTCAAGGTTTTTAAGGGCATCTTCTCCAACGTTTGGAATTTCACGAGTAATTTCTTCAGGCCCAAGCTTTGTATCACGCGTTTCTGATTCGTATTCTTCGAGGTGGACAGATGTGTAGACATCGTCTTTCACCAAGCGTTCGCTCATGATAACGGCATCCTCGAAGTTGTAACCTTCCCAAGTCATGTAGGCAACGATTGGGTTTTGTCCAAGCGCCATTTCCCCTTTTTCCATAGAAGGTCCGTCAGCGATAAAGTCGCCTTTTTCAACGATGTCCCCAACTTTAACAAGGGTACGTTGGTTGTAGGCAGTGCCTGAGTTTGAACGACGGAATTTTTGAACATGGTAGACATCTAGGGAACCATCTTCACGGCGAACTTCTACCTTGTCCGCATCTGCGTAGGTAACTTTACCGTCATGCTGAGCAATAACCGCAGCTCCAGAGTCGTGAGCTGCTTGGTATTCCATACCAGTACCAACGTAAGGTGCTTTTGGATCAATCAATGGCACAGCCTGACGTTGCATGTTGGCACCCATGAGGGCACGGTTGGAGTCATCGTTTTCCAAGAAAGGAATACATGCAGTCGCAACGGCAACTACCTGTTTTGGTGACACGTCCATGTAATCAACCACTTCTGCTGGATACTCTTGGTTGACCCCTTGGTGACGTCCCATGACAACTTTCTCAGCAAAAGTACCATCTTCGTTCAATTTTGAATTAGCCTGCGCTACAGTAAATTCATCTTCTTCATCGGCTGTCAACCAAACGATTTCGTTTGTGACTACACCTGTTTCACGGTCAACCTTACGGTATGGTGTTTGAACAAATCCATACTTATTCAAGTGTCCGTAAGATGACAAGTTATTGATCAAACCGATGTTAGGTCCTTCAGGTGTCTCGATTGGACACATACGACCATAGTGAGTATAGTGCACGTCACGTACTTCATATCCTGCACGGTCACGTGTCAAACCACCAGGTCCTAAGGCTGACAAACGACGTTTGTGAGACAACTCAGAAAGCGGGTTGTGTTGGTCCATGAACTGTGACAACTGTGATGAACCAAAGAATTCTTTAACTGCAGCTGTTACAGGACGGATGTTGATAATTTGTTGTGGTGTTAAAACTTCATTGTCCTGAACAGACATGCGTTCACGGACATTACGTTCCATACGAGAAAGTCCAAGACGTACTTGGTTGGCAAGCAATTCACCAACTGCACGGATACGACGGTTTCCAAGGTGGTCGATATCATCCACACGTCCGATACCTTCTGCCAAGTTAAGGAAGTAGCTCATCTCTGCAAGGATATCCGCAGGAGTTACAACACGAACCTTGTCGTCTGGATTGGCATTTCCGATGATGGTTACAACACGGTCTGGATCCGTTGGAGCAACAACCTTGAATTTTTGAAGCACAACTGGTTCTGTCAAAACAGCTGCATCGTTTGGAATATAAACGATCTTGTTCAAGTCTCCATCCAAGTGACTCTCGATACTTTCAATCACGCTACGAGTCATAACGGTACCAGCTTCTACCAAGATTTCACCAGTTTCAGGATCTACCAATGGCTCAGCGATGGTTTGGTTGAGCAAGCGTGTTTTAACGTTGAGTTTTTTATTGATCTTGTAACGACCAACTGCTGCCAAATCGTAGCGACGTGGGTCAAAGAAACGAGCCACAAGTAAGCTACGTGAGCTTTCAGCCGTCTTAGGCTCACCTGGGCGAAGGCGTTCGTAGATTTCTTTCAAGGCTTCGTCTGTACGAGAGTCCATTGGATTCTTGTGGATGTCTTTTTCAACGGTGTTTCGAACCAATTCACTATCACCAAAGATATCAAAGATTTCATCATCACCTGAGAAACCAAGCGCACGAACCAAGGTTGTAAATGGAATCTTACGAGTACGGTCGATACGAGTATAAGCGATGTCTTTTGAGTCGCTTTCAAGTTCCAACCAAGCTCCACGGTTAGGGATAACAGTAGAACCATATCCCACTTTACCGTTCTTGTCTACTTTGTCGTTAAAGTAAACACCTGGTGAGCGGACCAACTGAGAAACGATAATACGTTCACCACCATTGATGATGAAAGTACCCATTTCGGTCATGATTGGGAAATCACCAAAGAAGACTTCTTGGGTCTTGATTTCGCCTGTTTCTTTATTAATCAAGCGGAAGGTTACAAAAATTGGTGCTGAGTAGCTAGCATCGTGGATACGAGCTTCTTCTAGCGTGTATTTTGGTTCCTTGATTTCATATCCAACAAATTCCAACTCCATTGTGTCTGTGAAGTTTGAAATTGGCAATACATCTTCAAATACTTCCTTAAGACCGTGATCTAGGAAATCTTTGAATGAATCCGTTTGAATTTCAATCAAATTTGGTAAGTCAAGAACTTCTTTGATTCTTGAAAAACTACGACGGGTACGATGTTTCCCGTATTGAACGTCATGTCCTGCCAAGATGATTCTCCTTTGTAAATAAATTCCAAGCCTTGTCAATCAGGCTTTTCTAATCGTCATATGGTTTTAAAAACCCTATCACCGTGTCCCTTTGACGAATTTTCAGAATCTTTAAATCTTTGTTACAAGCACTCGAAAACCTGAAAAAAAGCACAAAAAGAGCAGCTAAATCTGACTTTTTCAGAAGATTTAACTGCTGTGAGCCTTGTCTGGACAATATTTCAGACAAAACCTACGACAAATGATTATTCATATTATACCTTATTTAGCTAGATTTTTCAAGGTTTTTTTACTATTTTTTAAACAATCTTTTCCTATATATTATTTTAAAATTTCAAGAGAATGAAGCATTACATTTTCTCTTAAAAGTTAGGAAAACGCTTGCACTAATGTTTACCTCGTGCTATACTGATAGGAAACAACTACACAAGGAGAATTGTGATGAAAAAGATCCCATCTCAAACTGAGAAAAAAATGATTTATGGTATTCGTTCTTTGAAAAACGGAACTGGTTCTGTCCTTATTGGTGCCAGTATTGTCCTACTTTCTGCTGCAATGCCAACTATTTCAGCTAACGAAAATCTACCTCAAACTCAGGAAAATACTAGCGCTGTGACCAAGGCCCCTACTGAGACTGAAACGAGTCAAACTCAAAAGGAAACGCCTATTTCTGAACAAAAGAATGCAAACGCTTCCCTTGATTCTAAAAAGGAAGCTCCAGCTGCGGAAACTACTACAGCACCAGAAACACCTAAAACAGAAAATGCTACTACAAGCCAAGCTAACAGCAAGGAAGAGAAAGTAGATGCCAGCACTTTGGCGCCAACTTCTGATCAAAAGCCACAAGCTGACACATCCTCTGAAGAACCCATCGCAGACAACCACTTCCGCATCCACGTAAAAAAACTCCCTGAAGAAAACAAAGATTCTCAAGGTCTTTGGACTTGGGACGATGTTGAAAAGCCGTCTGAAAACTGGCCCAATGGAGCCAATTCCTTCAAGGATGCCAAGCAAGATGACTACGGCTATTACCTAGATGTCAAACTCAAAAATGAGCATGCCAAGAAAGTCAGCTTCCTTATCAACAATACCAAGGGGGATAACCTGACAGGGGACCGTTCTGTAGAGCGCCTCTCTCCAAAAATGAACGAGGCCTGGCTAGATGAAAACTACAAGGTATACAATTATCGACCTCAACCAGCAGGAACTATTCGTGTCAACTACTACCGCACCGATGGCAACTATGACAAAAAATCTCTCTGGTATTGGGGCGATGTCAAGACTCCAAGCAGTGGAGAATGGCCTGACGGTACTGACTTTACCGCAACTGGAAAATATGGTCGCTACATTGATATCCCACTCAATGAAGCTGCGAGAGAATTTGGATTTTTATTACTAGACGAAAGCAAGAAAGGCGATGATGTGAAAATCAGAAAAGAGGATTATAAATTCACTGATCTAAAAAATCACAGTCAGATTTTCCTCAAAGATGATGACGAAACCATCTACACCAACCCCTACTATGTGCACGATATCCGCATGACTGGTGCCCAACACGTGGCTAAATCTCGTATCGAAAGCAGTTTTTCTACCCTAGTTGGAGCTAAGAAAGACGACATCCTCAAACACTCCAGCATCACTGATTACCAAGGAAATAAAGTGGCTATCACAGACGTGGAAGTAGATGAGGCAGGTAAAAAAGTGACTTACATCGGCGACTTCTCTGACACTCAACACCCTTACACTGTCAGCTACAATTCAGACCGCTTTACCACACGTTCAAGCTGGCGCCTCAAGGATGAGTCCTACAGTTACGATGGTCCACTCGGCGCAACTCTAAAAGAAGATGGCAAGCGGGTTGATCTCACCCTCTGGTCTCCAAGTGCTGATAAGGTTTCCGTTGTTGTCTATGACAAGAAAGACCCTGAAAAAGTAGTTGGAACTGTCGCCCTTGAAAAAGGAGAAAAAGGAACCTGGAAACAAACTCTGGATGCAAACTCTGGTCTCGGTATCAGCAACTACACTGGCTATTACTACCACTACCAAATCGAGCGCCAAGGTAAAACTGTCCTCGTTCTTGACCCTTATGCCAAATCATTAGCGGCTTGGAACAGTGACCTAGCAAAAACAGATGCCGCTCATAAGGTCGCTAAGGCTGCCTTTGTTGATCCATCCAAACTAGGTCCGCAAGACTTGACCTATGGGAAGATTCGTAACTTCAAATCGCGTGAAGATGCCGTTATATATGAAGCTCATGTGCGTGACTTCACTTCGGATCCTGCCATCGCAAAAGACTTGACCAAGCCATTTGGTACCTTTGAAGCCTTTATCGAAAAACTAGACTATCTCAAGGACTTGGGTGTGACCCACATCCAGCTCCTTCCAGTCTTGTCTTACTACTTTGTCAATGAATTGAAAAACCATGAGCGTTTGTCTGCCTACGCTTCAAGCAACAGCAATTACAACTGGGGATATGACCCTCAAAACTACTTCTCCTTGACTGGTATGTACTCAAGCGATCCTAAGAATCCAGAAAAACGTATTGCCGAATTCAAAAACCTCATCAACGAAATCCACAAACGTGGCATGGGGGCTATCCTGGACGTGGTCTACAACCATACTGCCAATGTTGATATTTTTGAGGATATTGAGCCAAACTACTATCACTTTATGGACGCAGACGGAACTCCACGTACTAGCTTTGGTGGCGGTCGTTTGGGAACTACCCACTACATGTCTAAACGCGTCTTGGTAGACTCTATCAAGTATCTGGTTGAAACTTACAAAGTAGATGGTTTCCGCTTTGATATGATGGGTGACCACGATGCGGCTTCTATCGAAGAAGCGTACAAAGCTGCCCGCGCCCTCAATCCAAATCTTATCATGCTAGGTGAAGGCTGGAGAACCTATACTGGTGATGAAAATACGCCTGTACAACCTGCTGACCAAGATTGGATGAAGAAAACAGATACTGTCGCTGTCTTTTCAGACGACATCCGCAACAACCTCAAGTCTGGCTATCCAAACGAAGGCCAGCCTGCCTTTATCACAGGTGGCAAACGCGATATCAATACCATCTTTAAAAATCTCATTGCCCAACCAACTAACTTTGAGGCTGACAATCCTGGAGATGTTATCCAGTATATCGCAGCCCATGATAACTTGACCCTCTTTGACATCATTGCCCAGTCTATCAAAAAAGATCCAAGCAAGGCTGAGAACTATGCTGAAATCCATCGCCGTTTGCGACTTGGAAACCTCATGGTCTTGACTGCTCAAGGAACTCCGTTTATCCACTCTGGTCAGGAATACGGACGTACCAAACAATTCCTTGATCCAGCCTACAAGACTCCTGTCTCAGAGGATAAGGTGCCAAACAAGTCTCACTTGTTGCGTGATAAGGACGGCAAGCCATTTGTCTATCCTTACTTTATCCATGACTCTTACGACTCTAGTGATGCTGTCAACAAGTTCGATTGGACCAAGGCTACAGATGGTAAAGCTTTCCCTGAAAACGTCAAGAGCCGTGACTACATGAAAGGTCTGATTGCTCTTCGTCAATCTACAGATGCCTTCCGACTCAAGAGTCTTCAAGACATCAAAGAACGCGTCCGCCTCATCACTGTCCCAGGACAAAATGGTGTTGAAAAAGAAGATGTGATCATCGGCTACCAAATCACAGCTCCAAACGGCGATGTCTACGCAGTCTTTGTCAATGCGAATGAAAAAGCTCGCGAATTTACTCTAGGAACGGCATTTGCTCACTTGAGAAAGGCTGAAGTCCTGGCAGATGAAAACCAAGCAGGACCAGTAGGAATTGCTAAACCTCAAGGTCTTAAATGGACTGAAAAAGGGTTGCAATTGAACGCTCTCACTGCCGTTGTTCTCCGCTTGTCTCAAGGTGGTGCCATCGTTGCCCCAGCTGTGGAAGAAAAACCAGAATTTGATCTTTCTAGCTTAAAACAAGAACAAGGTCACAATAATGACCAAGACAATATTTCAAACCGAGTAGTCAAACCTGAACATCAAGATCCAGCTCCACAAGCTAGACCTGATTCTACTAAACTAGATAAAAAAGTAGCTGATGCAAAAGATAAACCTAGCCAAGCTACAACTGATTCACAAGCTACACAACTAGCACAAGAAGCATCTGTAAAAGAAGCTCTTCAAAACGGAGCAGTAGAAAACTCCAGCAAAGAGAATATACCTGCAACCCCAGCTAAACAAGCTGGACTTCCAAATACAGGAATCAAAAACGATAACAGACTCCTGTTTTCAGGAATCAGCCTCCTTGCGCTCCTTGGCCTCGGTTTCTTACTAAAAAACAAAAAAGAAAACTAAACTAGCCCTCCTATAGAAAAATCCCCCGAGCCTTAACGCACGGGGGATTGATTTTTTATATCCTAGGTTGTCAAATTAAGTTAGACTTTTCAAGTAACTCAGAAAAACTTGGTATGGTGATTGATAATTCAATGATTTCCTAGGAATTCTATTTCTTTTATCAGCTATAGCTGATAAATAATTTTGAGAAATATTCGTAAAATCCATTTGTTTCGGAAGTCCATTTCGTCTTAATAAGCCATTAGAATGTTCATTGAGACCTCGTTGACCAGGACATCCTGAATCCGCAAAGAAAATATCAATATCATGTGCATTCGAAATAGATTTCCAATTAGAAAATTATTTCCCACAATCAAAAGTTATCGACTTAAAGAGATGACTGGGAACTTGAGACAACCATTGATTGATGGAGGCCTCAATATCACTTGCTTTTTGTCCCTCAGTTTTCAGTGTGATGATGGCTTTTGAGAGGCATTCTACTAAGGTAATGATTGCTCTTCTGTGTTTTCTTGATAGTAAGCCTCTATCATTACAAGCTCGTTTGTAGTAAGATGAGTATAGGTCATTTATGTTAGTTCCTTTCAGACAAATGTGGTGGTTTATCTGAGCCTAACATAGATGGCCTTTTCTGTCTAACTTTTGGAGTGCAGTACAAAATGCTAAGAGTAGTGGCCACTTGCGAAGCATTTGGCTAGTAAAGGGTAGAAAGTACATGATTGTTTATAGAAGATTATATTCAAAATACATAGACGATTACTATGATTACTTAAATCAGTTGGACACTGAAACTGATTTTATGATGTTTGAGCCCAAAGAGCGAGAGTTGAAAGTTGGTAAAGAGAAAATAGCAAGCTGGCTAATAAACTGGTAGCTATTGACAATCACAGAATCATTGTCCATATTTCAGCTGAGAAAGAGAAGGTTAATCGTACCGCCCACTTGGCTTATATTGTGCTAGGCGTGTTAAAAGATTATCGCGGACAAGGTATCGGAACAGAATTTTTCAAACGTTTAGATTTTTGGGTGCAAGAAAATAAAATAGTCCGTTTAGAGTTGAGCATAGAAACAAATAATGATGTGGCTATTCATCTATATCAAAAGAATGACTTTGAAGTTGAGGGAAGAAAAACTAAAACAATGTTGGTTAAAGGGCAATATAGAGATGAGTATGTCATGGCGAAAATCAATGAAATATTCTAATTAGCAAAGTAGGTAATAAAATGAGTATACAGCTAAAAAGCTTAGACAAAAATGATTTACTACCACTCTGACAACTTGGTTTTTGTCAGGAGAAGCCTATGTGGAAAGATTTTGATGCACCTTATTTTAATGATTATCAGGCTTTTTCGACTGTTGATGAATTTTTGTATAGTGATCGTGCGGCATCTTTCCTGAGCGACATTGCTGACGGGAAATTCGTCCTTCTTGCCTCAGATGCTAGCTATGCTAAAAAATCATGGTAGGGCTTGATTTTACCGGGAATTTCCTTGGATAAGGACAAGCAGATGACCTCGCTCAAGTGGGCCAAGGAAGAAAGCCAAGACCCCAACTGCCTGCAAGTCATTGCCAACCACGATACGGCAGTGGAGCCTGGTATCATTGAATTTTAAGTTCACACTCTTTTCTTAGGAAAGGAGCTTTTTTTGAAAATTCTTTAGACTTTCACTAGATTTTCCCAGTTGAAAAGAGTAGAATGAGGGAGGAGGTCAAAAAATGTCTACAATACAAACAATTTTTATCTATCTTATATTTGTTCTTATTGTGCTATCAGAAATATATATTAAACATCACACTAAAAAGAATAAGGCTGAACATTCAGCTGATGACGGAACACGCTATGTGATTATCGCTAGCGTCGTCTTGTCCTTGCTATCGGTTAATCTTGACAATCTAGCAGTTTTTCGTGTGGAACTACCAAGCATTTTTCTTTTTCTAGGTTTTCCTTTGGCTATCTTTGCCATAGCCTTGCGTCTGTATGCGGTCAACTACCTGGGCAAGGCTTTTACCTTAGCGGTGCAGACGACAGACCAGCAAAAGCTGGTAGATAGCGGACCTTATGCGATTGTGAGAAATCCTACCTATACAGGCAGCATCTTGTCCCTGCTAGGTTTGTCTCTCATCACACTGAATCTCTACAGTTTTCTCTTGTCTCTCTTAGTTTTGGTTGTTGGCTACGCTATTCGCTTACGAGTTGAGGAGAAGGTCCTAGGAGAGCATTTCGGGCAAGCCTATCAAGATTATTGTAGCAAGGTTAAATATCGAATTTTCCCTTTTATTTGGTAGGACAATATCAGAATACAACATCTTATGAGACGAATAGAAAAGAATGATTGAATGAGAGATTCGCTAGATATTCTAGCGGATTTTTTCTCATAATAAGATGTGAATAGTTATCAGAAAGTTCTATAATGTAGGGAAGAAAGGGTTTTCAACAAATGATTTCCTGATAATTGGGGCTTCTCACACGGGGAAGACGCTTTTGGCGCAGAAAATACTAGAAGAGTTTGGTTATCCTTATTTATCAGTGGGTTTGCTGAAAATGGGTTTGATTAGAAGCGGGCAAACGGAGCTGACAGCGGCAGATAGCGACTTACTGACCGATTACTTGTGGTCTATTGTCAAAGAAATCATCAAGACAGCGCTTGAAAATCGGCAGCATTTGATTTTTGAAAACCCAAATTGTCAAATTAAGTTAGATTTTTCATGTAACTCAGAAAAACTTGGTATGGTGTTTATCTGAACCTAACATAGATGGCTTTTTCTGTCTAGCTTAATTTTACAAATTGGGATCTATAAAGAAAAAATCCCTGAAAAGCTTGATGTTACTAGCCTTTCAAAGATTCACTTTATTTTCATCTATTTTCCAAAAAGAAGCTGATATAGATTTTCTATCAAGCCGATTGAGTTTTTTTATATCCATCTTCATTCCCAAATTAAGTACATAATTTTATCCTAATACCAAATTACTACTGAAAAATTTATTTTTTCTCGATATTTCCTTGCACAAATCCCATGAAAACGCTACAATGTTAATAGACTATTATTAGGGGGATCGGATTATGAAAATATCCAAAGTTACTATTACAATTGCTTCTACACTTGCTTCCGTCATTTTACTGACTGGCTGTGGCACAAATTCGGCAAATTCACAGACAACACAAAGTAGTACATCTGACAATCAGGTTACAATGACCTATGATCAGTTGCGTTCAAGAGAGAACACTATGTCAACTCTTTGGTATCAAAAAGCAGCTGAAACCAAGGCACTCTATCTACAAGGTTACAATGTCGCTACTGATCGTTTGAAAGAACTACTAAAAACACAGACAGATAAACCCTACTCTATCGTTTTGGACTTGGACGAAACTGTATTAGACAATAGCCCTTATCAAGCGCAAAATGTCAAAGATGGAACAGCATTTACCCCAGAAAACTGGGATGTCTGGGTAAAAAAAGCCGCAGCCAAGGCTGTACCAGGTGCTAAAGACTTTCTCCAATTTGCAGACCAAAACGGTGTCCAAATTTACTATGTATCTGACCGCACGATAGATCAGGTAGATGATACGATCAAAAACCTAGAGAATGAAGGAATTCCTGTACAAAGCCGCGATCATCTCATGTTCTTAGAAAAAGGCGTCAAATCTAAAGAAGGTCGTAGACAAGCAGTCCAAGAAAAAACCAACTTAGTCATGCTACTAGGAGACAATCTTGTGGACTTTGCAGAGTTTTCAAAGACCTCTGAAACTGAGCGCGACCAAAAATTAGAGGAATTACAAAAAGAGTTTGGTGAGAAATTCATCATTTTCCCTAACCCAATGTACGGATCATGGGAAAGCACTGTTTACAATGGTAATAAATTGGATGCCAAGGGTCAAACTGAAGAGCGCCAAAAAAACTTACAAGGTTTTGATAAATAAAATAAGAGAGCTATATACCAGTTTACACCAACCATAAGATATCGTATTTGTGAGAATATCAAAAAAGACGACTTCCAAGCGGAAATCGTCTTTTTTGCTATTTTATCTTGTACTTGGTATAAACTGGTATATATTCCACTAGATAGTATGCTCTACCCCTTGTACCACTTCCACCTGTTGCTGAATCCATGGGTGTTCCTCACCAATCGACTCAACTGATTGAATTTTTTTATATCCTCTCTTTTATGGCAAAGTAAGCACGTACTTTGGGCGTCACTTGCGTGCCAAAGAGCTCAATAGCTCTCAGAACTTGATCATGAGGCATGGAACCAAGCGGTAGATGGAGCATGAAACGGTCCAAGTCTAAATCCTCAATCATGTGAATCAATTTTTCTGCGACCTGGTCAGGATTTCCCACAAACATGGTACCATTTGGACCAATTTGCACCAAATATTGCTCATAGGTCAACTCTTGCCAGTGTGGACGGTCCTTGGAAATAGCATCCACCACTTGCTTGGTCGGATGGAAATAATCTTTGACAGCCTGCTCGCCATCTTCAGCAATCCAGCCCCAAGAATGAGCGCCTACTTTCAGGTCTTTATCCGCATGATCGGCTTCCCTACCAATTTCACGATAAGCTTGAATCAACTTTTTAAAATAACGCGGATTGCCACCGATAATAGCATATACAATCGGCAGCCCCGCCTGAGCAATCTTCACTGTTGATTCGACATGGCCACCTGTCGCCACCCACAATGGCAATTTGTCCTGAACTGGACGGGGATAAACTTCTTTTCCAGCAATGTTTTGGTTCAATTGACCTTGCCAGTCTATCTCGGTCTTTTCATTGACTAACTGGAGCATGTCTAATTTCTCATCAAAGAGAGCTTCATAGTCTTTCAAGTCATAGCCAAACAGTGGGAAAGATTCGGTGAATGAACCACGCCCTGCCATAATCTCTGCACGGCCATTTGACAAAGCATCGATAGTGGCATACTGTTGGAACAAACGAATTGGATCCATACTCGAGAGAATGCTGACCGCACTAGTCAAACGAATCTTCTTGGTATTGACTGCACCAGCTGCAAGAACAATCTCTGGCGCCGATACCGCAAAGTCCTCCCGATGATGCTCCCCAATCCCGTACACATCCAAACCAACCTTATCAGCCAGCTCTATCTCTGCCACCAACTGACGAATGCGTTCATCACGACTGTAAATCTGCCCAGTCACCTCCAGGGCTGTTGTTTCACCAAATGTTGAAATTCCTAATTCTACCATCCTGTTTCCTCGCTATCTCTTTTAGTTTTAGGGCATTTTATCACTAATTAGTTTTATTTTCAATAAATTTGCTCATTAGAAAAAGCCTAGATCAACTAGACTTTCTTTGTTTATTCTACTGTTACTGACTTTGCAAGGTTACGTGGTTTGTCCACGTCAAGACCACGGTGGAGGGTTGCGAAGTAAGCGACCAATTGTGTTGGTACGACCATTGAGATTGGTGAAAGGTAAGGGTGGACGGTCGTAAGGACGATATCGTCTGTCTCTTTAGCAACATTTTCTTCCGCGATAGTGAGAACCTTAGCACCACGTGCTGCAACCTCTTGGATATTTCCACGAGTGTGGTTAGCAAGGACTGGATCTGACAAGAGGGCCAAGACTGGTGTTCCTTCTTCGATCAAGGCAATGGTTCCGTGCTTGAGTTCTCCTGCCGCAAAACCTTCACATTGGATGTAAGAAATCTCTTTGAGTTTGAGACTGGCTTCCATGGCTACATAGTAGTCTTGACCACGTCCGATGTAAAAAGCGTTGCGAGTTGTTTCAAGAAGTTCACGAACTTTAGCATCAATGGTTTCTTTTTCTGAAAGGGTTGATTCGATAGACTGAGCTACGATTGACAACTCATGAACCAGGTCAAAGGCTTGCGCTTTGGCATTGCCGTTTGCTTCTCCGACTGCTTTTGCCAAGAATGCAAGAGCTGCGATCTGCGCTGTATAGGCCTTGGTTGAGGCCACAGCAATTTCAGGACCCGCGTGAAGAAGCATGGTATGGTTGGCTTCACGAGAAAGAGTTGAACCTGGGACGTTTGTCACTGTCAAGCTTGGAATGCCCATTTCATTAGCCTTGACTAAAACCTGACGGCTATCAGCTGTTTCACCAGACTGACTGATAAAGATGAAGAGTGGTTTCTTGCTGAGAAGTGGCATACCGTAGCCCCACTCAGATGAGATTCCAAGTTCAACAGGTGTATCTGTCAACTCTTCCAGCATCTTCTTAGAAGCAAATCCTGCGTGGTAAGATGTCCCAGCTGCAAGGATGTAGATGCGGTCTGCATCTTGAACAGCCTTGATGATAGTAGGGGCAACCACTACTTGACCAGCCTCATCTGTGTAGGCTTGGATGAGTTTCCGCATAACCGTTGGTTGCTCATCAATTTCCTTGAGCATGTAGTAAGGGTAAGTTCCCTTGCCGATATCTGACAAGTCTAGCTCCGCAGTATAGCTAGCACGTTCACGGCGATTGCCATCATAGTCTTGAACTTCGACACTATCCGCCTTGACAATTACCAACTCTTGGTCATGGATTTCCATGTATTGGTTGGTCTCACGAATCATAGCCATTGCGTCTGAGCAAACCATGTTGTAGCCTTGTCCAAGACCAATCAAAAGTGGTGATTTATTCTTAGCCACGTAGATGACATCTGGATTTTCAGAGTCAATCAAGGCAAAGGCATAAGAACCACGGATGATGTGAAGAGCTTTTTTGAAAGCTTCAAGAACTGGGAGTCCATCTTGTTCCGCAAATTTCCCAATCAAGTGAACAGCGATTTCTGTATCTGTTTGTCCCTTGAAGTGGTGACCTGCAAGGTATTCTTCCTTGATTTCAAGGTAGTTTTCAATGACCCCATTGTGGACCAAGACAAAACGTCCAGTCTCAGAGCGGTGTGGGTGAGCATTGTCTTCCGTTGGTTTCCCGTGAGTCGCCCAACGCGTATGTCCGATACCTGTTGTTCCCTCAACACCAGCCGTCTTAGCAGACAATTCTGCGATACGACCGACAGCCTTGACTAGATGATTTTCAACACCACCTAGGACAAAAATCCCCGCAGAATCATAGCCACGGTATTCGAGCTTTTCAAGCCCTTGAATCAAAATATCAGTTGCATTTGTGTTTCCAACAACACCAACAATTCCACACATAGTATATACGACACAGACCAGCTGTGCTTTCTCCTTAAATTGGTATAGTCTAATTCTCGCTTTACGGAATCAGCAAAAACAGTATATACTTGTTTTTCTTACTTGTCAAGGATAAAAATTGGTATAGTTTTTCTATCTGGTGTTTTATCAAGATTTCACTTAATACCTGACAAGTCAGCATCAATTACTTATAATAAAAAGAGGAGGTATTTGCCATGTGGTTTTTCTTCGCACTTTTATCAGCTATCTTTGCAGCCTTAACGTCAATTTTAGCTAAGATTGGGATTGAGGGAGTTCCATCCAATCTAGCAACTGCTATTCGTACAGTCGTCGTCATTCTTATGGCCTGGGCCATGGTTTTCTTGACCAACAGTCAGACCGAAATTGTCAACATCAGTAGAAAAAGTTGGCTCTTTCTCATCTTATCTGGTTTAGCCACTGGCGCCTCTTGGCTCTGCTACTACAAGGCCCTACAGATGGGCAATGCGACTGAGGTATCTGCTGTCGATAAATTCAGTCTCGTCATTACCCTTGTTCTAGCCTTTTTCTTTCTACAAGATATCCTGACGTTTAAAACAATTGTTGGCTGTATCCTGATTACGATCGGAACCTTGGTGATGATATTGTAATAAAAAGTGAGATGAACACCATCTCACTTTTTTTATTCTTAAAATCCATTATGGTCGCTAAGTTCTTTGAACCAGTGGCCTGATTTCTTCAGGCGACGTTCCTGTGTTTCCAAGTCAAGCTCAACCAGACCATAGCGATTTTTATAGCTGTTGAGCCATGACCAGCAATCGATAAAAGTCCAGATCAAGTAGCCTTTACAGTTGGCACCATCTTCAATCGCACGATGTAGTTCACGCAGATGTCCTTTTATAAAGTCAATACGATAGTCATCTTGAATCATCCCATCTTGACGGAATTTTTCTTCCCCTTCAACACCCATGCCATTTTCGGTCAGCATCCACTCAATATTACCATAATTTTTCTTGATATTTTGAGCGATATCATAAATCCCCTGCTCGTAGATTTCCCAACCGCGGTGAGGATTAATTTTACGTCCCGGCATGACATAAGGTTCGTAGAAATGCTCTGGCAAAAGAGGGCTGTCTGGATGTTTAGCAAAACGCGGCGCCATAACACGCAAAGGTTGGTAGTAGTTGACTCCAAGGAAGTCCACAGTATGATCGCGAATGAGCTCCAACTCTTCAGCTGTAGAATCCGGCAGCAAATCTTGCTCTGCTAAAATCTCTACTAACTCTTCTGGATAAGCTCCCAAGACAGACGGGTCTAGGAAAGATTGTGCTTGGAAGAGATCCGCAATGCGAGCAGCCTTGACATCCGCGGGGTGCTGGCTACGTGGGTAAGCTGGTGTCAAGTTAAGGACAATCCCAATCTTAGGATCAGGCAAAATCTCATGACAGGCCTTAACCGCAAGACTGCTAGCCAATTGCGTATGATAAGCAACCTTAACCGCCGCCTTAGCATCTACCTTGTGAGGATAATGGGCATCATAAAAATAACCAAATTCTACAGGAACGATGGGTTCATTGAAGGTAATCCATTGGTCCACCAAGTCACCATAAGTCTCAAAACAAAAACGAGCATAGTCTTCATAAGCCTTGACGGTTGTCTTATTTTCCCAACCATCCCCATCTTCTTGGAGGGCAAAAGGCAGGTCAAAGTGATAGAGATTGACTAAGAGACGAATTCCCTTGGCCTTAATGGCTTCAAAGACCTGACGATAAAAAGCCACCCCTTGTGGATTGACCTCTCCACGGCCTTGTGGGAAAATGCGAGACCACTGGATAGAAGTTCGGAAGGCTGTGTGACCAGTCTCTACCAGAAGCTCAATATCCTTTTCCCAGTTTTCATAGAAAGTCGATGTTTTGTCGGGTCCAATCCCATTGTAGTAGCGGTTTGGCTCCACCTGATACCAATAATCCCAGAGATTATCTCCCTTGCCATCATCTGGCACTCGTCCTTCTGTCTGTGGTCCAGAAGTGGAGGAACCCCAAACAAAATCCTTTGGAAATTTTAGCATTGTTATACCTCTTCGTTTACTCATTTTTCCCATTATACAGAAAAAACAAGGTAAAAACTAGTTACATTTTTGCCTTGTTTTTCTTCTGATTATAGTTTTTATTTCTTACTAAGGATTTCAAGCGTTTCGAGCAAGTTGTCTGCGTGAACTTCGATGGTGTCACCAGTCGCCTTAATCTTAACTTCTACAATGCCATCGGCTGCTTTCTTCCCAACAGTAATGCGAATCGGCAACCCAATCAAGTCGCTGTCGCTAAACTTCACTCCGACACGTTCGTTACGGTCATCTGTCAAGACTTCGTAACCAGCTTCCATCAAGTTGGATTCAAGTTTTTCTGTCAAGGCTTGCGCTTCTTCATCTTTGACATTGACAGTGATCAAGTGCACATCAAATGGTGCCAATTCTTTAGGGAAGTTAACCCCCCAAGCGTAACGGTATTCACCTTTTGGCGTTTTGTTAACAAAGAGGCGAGCGTGTTGCTCTATAACGGCTGAGAGGAGACGGCTAACACCAATACCGTAACATCCCATGATGATTGGCACAGCACGACCATTTTCATCCAAGACATCTGCTCCCATGCTTGCTGAGTAACGAGTTCCGAGTTTGAAGATGTGCCCAATTTCGATACCACGCGCAAAGTTAAGAACACCTTGTCCGTCTGGTGAAATTTCACCCTCACGAACTTCGCGAATGTCTACATATTCTGCAGTAAAGTCACGACCTGGGTTCACACCCGTCAAGTGGTAACCATCTTCGTTAGCCCCCACAACAGCATTGCGAACATCTTGCACCTTGCGGTCTGCAATGATTTTCACATTTTCTGGCAAACCAACTGGTCCTAGTGAACCAAAGTCTGCTGGGACGACACTTGCGACTTCTTCCTCGCTAGCAGCGTCAAAGAAATCTGCTCCCAAGTGATTTTTCAACTTGACTTCGTTAAGCTGGTCATTTCCAACTAGAAGGGCTGCAACAAGCTCCCCATCTGCCATGTAGAAGAGGGTTTTGATGGTTTGCTCTTCTGGCACGTTAAGGAAGGCTGCCACTTCATCGATTGATTTAACATCTGGTGTTGCAACACGAGTCACTTCTTCTTCGGTAACAACACGGTTGCTTGGTTTGTACTCGTTTGTTGCCATTTCTAAGTTAGCTGCATATCCAGACTCACTTGAGTAGGCAATGGTGTCTTCACCAGAAACCATCCATTTGAGCAATTCTGACTTGATTTCTTCTTGCACTTCTGCAGGAATTTCATCAAATGAGGCAACTGATTTGTCTAAAACAACCCAGCGGTCGAGGTCTGTACGGGCTGGTGTGATGGCCATAAATTCTTGGCTATCCTTACCACCCATGGCGCCACCATCACCGATGATGGCCTTGAAGTCCAAGCCACTACGAGTGAAAATACGTTCGTAGGCTGCCTTGTACTCATCATAAGTCACATCCAAACTATCGTAATTAGCATGGAAACTATAACCATCTTTCATGATAAACTCACGTGTACGGAGAAGTCCGTTACGTGGACGTTTTTCATCACGGTATTTCGGTTGGATTTGGTAAAGGTTAAGTGGCAATTGCTTGTAAGATTTCACAGAGTCACGAACAATAGCTGTAAAAGTTTCTTCGTGTGTCGGACCTAGGATAAAGTCTGACTTTTCACGATTTTTCAGTTTATAAAGGTCTTCACCATAGGTTTCATAACGACCTGATTCGCGCCAGAGATCGGCACTGAGAAGGGCAGGAGCCAACATCTCAACAGCACCAATCTTATCAAACTCTTGGCGCATGATATTCTTAGCCTTTTCAATCACACGGTTAGCGAGTGGTAGGTAAGAATAAACACCAGCAGAAACTTGACGAACATAACCAGCACGCAACATAAGGGCGTGGCTGATAACTTGAGCATCGCTTGGCATTTCGCGAAGCGTTGGGATTAGCATTTTACTTTGTTTCATAATATTCCTCGATTATCTAAAAGAAGAGTCGCATAATGTCATTCCAGGTCACAGCTAGCATCAAGACAACCATGATAACTACACCAGCCATGGTGACATAGGTTTCAATTTCTTGTTTAAGGGGTTTACGACGGATAGCCTCTAGGATATTGAGCACAATCTTTCCACCATCCAAAGCTGGGATAGGAATCAAGTTAAAAATTCCGATATTGATGGAAATCATAGCTAGGAAGTAGAGGACATTCTCAATTCCATTTTTAGCAGCATCGCTACTTGCCTTAAAAATGGCAACGGGACCACCGAGTTTATTCAAATCTGGATGGAAAATCAAGTTTTTCAGAGCCGAAAGGATACGGAGTCCCGAGTCAGCAGCGGTTGTAAATCCACCAACAAACATGGATAGAAAGTCTGACTTAACCCCTGGTTGAACCCCGAGAATATAACGTCCTTGATTCTCTTCTGGAGTAACAGTGACTTGTTTTTTACTCCCATTTTCAGAAATGGTCACATCTAAGGTCGGAGCGGTCTTATCCTTGGTATCTGCTTCCACAGCCTGAATCAAGTCTTGCCAATTCTTAACTTCATGCAAGCCTACCTTGGTGATTTGAGCTGTCTCAGCTACGCCTACCTTAGCCAAAGCTCCCTCTGGCATGACATGAAAGAGATTGGTCTGAGTGTCTCTAACACCACCTTGCAAAAAGATCAGGATCCAAAAAACAACAACACCTAAGATAAAGTTATTCATGGGACCTGCAAAGTTGGTAATGAGTTTGCCCCAGATAGAAGCATTTTGGTACTGTACATCTAGAGGGGCAATGCGCACTTCGGTTCCGTCTGCCTCAACAACTGTTGCATCGTGATCTACTGCAAAGGTCTTTTCTTCTTCCAAGACCAAGCCTTTAATGAAGAGCTTGTCTTCAAAGTCAAACTGGGTTACCTGCATAGGGAGAGCTGTTTGATCCAGTTTCTTCCCAGATAGATTGATCCGTTTGACCTTACCATCCTCTGCAAGTGTTAAACTGACTGGAGTTCCTGTCTTAATCTCCGTCGCATCGTCACCCCAACCAGCCATACGAACATACCCTCCTAAAGGAAGGATCCGAATAGTATAAGCAGTGCCGTCCTTACCGATATGGGCAAAAATCTTAGGGCCCATACCAATAGCAAACTCACGAACTAAAATGCCTGATTTCTTGGCAAAATAAAAATGTCCAAACTCATGCACCACCACGATAATCCCAAAAACGAGGATAAAGGTTAGCAATCCAATCATTCAATATTCCTTTCTTTAGAAGAGGCCAAACAAGTGCATGATAGGAAAGACAACTAACATACTGTCAAAACGATCCAACACTCCACCATGCCCCGGGATAAACTTCCCAGAATCCTTGACACCGAAATGGCGTTTCATAGCACTCTCAATCAAGTCACCAAACTGACCTGCCACACTGAAGAAGGCGGCAAAAAGACTCATCCTATAAATTCCATAGGGAAGAGCAACTGTACTGTCCACTAGCATGAAGAGTACTGTTATCAGTACCGCACCTAGAATACCCCCAACAAAGCCCTCAATACTCTTATTAGGAGAAACCCTCGGGGCTAACTTATGCTTACCAAAATTCACCCCCGTCAGATAAGCTGCACTATCTGTCGCCCAAACGATAAAGAGAGCCAGAAGAACCTTATCAAATCCAGCTATACGAGCATCTAGTAAGGCATTGAAACCAAAACCAACATAAAAACTCACAGCAATTGGAAAGGCAGCATCTTCAATCGTATAGCTTTTACTGAAAACAGTCGTCCCTAACATAATTGTAATCAAAACACTGTAGGCAACCACATTGCCATCAACCGGCAAAAAAGTTAGGTAATTTTCTAAGGGGATTGTAAGTGCAAAGGTTGCAAGGAGGGTCAAGGTGCCCTCAATGGTCATGGTCTTTAGTCCCTTCATGTGCAGGAGCTCATGGACGCCTAGCATTGCTAACAAGCCAATTCCTATCTGCAACAGGAGCCCGCCAACAAACAAGACGGGAAGGAAGATAACCAGAGCCAGTCCAGCAAAAAGTGTTCTCTCTTGTAAATCCTTGGTCATATCTTCTCCTAAACTCCTCCAAAACGGCGATTGCGATGATTAAAGGCAGCAATAGCTTCCTGCAAGGAGGCTTCATCAAAATCAGGCCACAAGGTATCCGTAAAATAAAGCTCGCTATAGGCTGCTTGCCATGGCAAGAAATTGCTTAAACGCAACTCACCACTCGTGCGGATAATCAAATCAGGATCTCGCAAATCCTTTGGCAGGTGTTGCGTGAAAAGATAGTCCCCAATCATATCTTCTGTGATATCACCAGGGTTGATTTTAGCATCTAAAACATCTTGAGCCAAGCCCTTAAGAGCCTGCGTAATTTCAGCACGACCACCATAATTGAGCGCAAAATTGAGAATCAAGCCCGTATTGTTCTTGGTCAATTCCTCTGCTTTTTTCAAAGCTTCAAAAGTTGGCTTAGGCAGACGGTCTGTCTCCCCAATCATCTGAATCTTAACGTTATTTGCGTGCAATTCAGGGACATAGTTATCATAAAACTCGACTGGCAAGTTCATGATAAACTTGACCTCTTGATCTGGGCGCGTCCAATTTTCCGTTGAAAAGGCATAAACCGTGATGACCTTGACCCCCATCTTGTTAGCTGCCTTGGTTACCTTTTGGAGGGCTTCCATCCCCGCCTTATGACCAAAAACCCGTGGTTGCATCCGTTTTTTAGCCCAGCGACCATTCCCATCCATGATGATGCCAATATGAGCAGGAACCTGTGTTGGAACCTCAACTTCTACAGCTTTATCTTTCTTAAAAAATCCAAACATGTTCTTATTCCTATTCAAAAATCTATCGTTTTATTATACCATACTTCCCTATTTTCTTCTATTGCTAAGTTACTATCATTACTTGTAAGTAAAAAAATAAGCCGCCTGATTGGGCGACTTTATTTTATAGGGAGATTATTATGAAAAAGTTTTAGGAGTTTAAGTTAAGTTTCTCTTAACTTATGGATTTAGTATACCGCCCCTAACTTAAATTTTTCTTAAGTTTTTTGAGAAAGCCAGATTTTTCCATTTTTCTTGCCAATTTTTCTTGAGCAACCGCTCTTGATAGAGCTTCATTCGGTCCTCATTCTCTAAGAAATGAGGAGTTGGGGAAACTTGAAACTTTAAAATATCCTCTAAACCATAGGGCGCAAAGAGCTCTAAAGTTGCGTCGGCATGCAAGCGAAGCCCTATCGCCGTACAGCGTTCGGGATATTTACTCATAGCATCACGAGAACTCGTGTAAGGCGCAGTGTGGGGATTGTGCAGATGCATATAGACCTGATTTTTCAACTCCCACTGATACTGAGGAAAATCCTCTCTCAGCTTGTTCTCTAGGGATACTGTTTCCTCATAAGAAACATCTGGATCAAAGAAAATCACATCCACATCTGTTTCACGGTCAAAAGGCGATTTGTCTGACAAGAGATTCCAGATAAAATTTCGGACAGAACCTGCCGCCAACCAAGAGTCTTTCAGAGCAAGGTCACGAATAATGGCCAGAATGGTCATCATATCTGGATTTTTTCTAAAAACCTCTAGAATATCTTGCTCATTTTTCACTGTATTCATACCCCAAATGTTCATAAGCCTTGGCTGTCGCCACCCGTCCAGAACGAGTTCGCATGATGAAACCTTTCTGGATGAGGTAGGGTTCGTACATATCTTCTACCGTCTCGCGCTCCTCGGCAATATTAACCGAAAGGGTTCCTAGCCCGACAGGACCGCCACCGTACATCTCAATCATGGTACGGAGGATTTTTTGGTCCACATAGTCTAAGCCTTCATGGTCTACATCCAGCATGGTCAAGGCCTTATCCGTAATCACATCATCAATTAGGCCATCTCCCATAATCTGAGCAAAGTCGCGCACGCGCTTGAGGAGACGATTGGCAATACGAGGAGTTCCACGACTGCGTAAGGCCAACTCAGCTGCAGCTTCATGAGTGATTTCCATCTCAAAAATATCTGCTGTCCGCTCAACAATTTCCGTCAAGTCAGCGTGGGCATAGTATTCCATATGACCCGTAATCCCAAAACGTGCTCGTAGAGGATTAGAAAGCATCCCCGCACGTGTCGTCGCACCAATCAAGGTAAAAGGCGGCAAATCCAAATGAACACTGCGACTGCCTTCACCAGCCCCAATCATGATATCAATGTAGAAGTCCTCCATGGCACTATAGAGCACCTCTTCCACCGACATGGGTAAGCGATGAATCTCGTCAATAAAGAGAACGTCTCCAGGCTCCAAATCATTCAAAATCGCTACCAGATCACCCGCTTTTTCAATGACAGGACCAGACGTTTGCTTGAGATTGACTCCCAGTTCATTGGCAATAACAAAGGCCATGGTTGTTTTCCCGAGACCTGGAGGACCAAATAAAAGAACATGGTCCAGCGCCTCATCACGCATTTTTGCTGCCTCAATAAAGATTTGAAGCTGATCCTTGACCTTGTCCTGCCCAATATATTCACGTAAATACTGGGGACGGAGGGTACGTTCTACCAACTCCTCATCCCCCATGATTTCATTATCTAAAATTCTACTCATGGCTCTATTATATCAAAAATCCAAGCCACAAACAAAAAAGCCACCTGATTGGGTGGCCTCTTTAGGGAGATTATTATGAAAAAGAAAAGTTTAGGATTTCATTAAATAAAGTTAGGAGGTCTTTATTTAATGATTATATGATACAAGATGAATCTTAAAGCTAACTTAATTTTTTCTTTGATTTATCATTTTTTTAAAAATTTTTTTCAAATGGATTTTTCCTCTCCAAGCCATAAAAAAGCCACCTGATTGGGTGACTTCTTTAGGAGATTATGATGAAAAAGAAAAGTTTGGGATTTCATTAAATAAAGGACACTCAATGAAAATCGAAATCAGACTAGACAGATAGACGCAAGCATAACTATAGTTAGTTAAGTCGACTCTAACGAAGGTTGATGAGATTTTCGAAGAGTATTAGGAGGTCTTTATTTAATAACTATATAATACACAAGGAGACTTAAACTTTACTTAAGAAAAAATAATTTTTTATCTTTTTCGATCCACCCAAATCATTCCAGTACAATCATAAGTAGATAAGGCTTCAAATCCCAGAGAACGATAGAATCCCAAGGTTTTTTCTGTCTGTTCGGTCACTAGTTGGACTTGATAGGCATCTTTGTAATCACCTAAAGCCTCTTTCATCAAGTCTCTACCAATCCCTTGGCACTGATAGCTAGGCAAAACGATCAAATCCTGGACAAAAATCGATGAGAAACCATCTCCAACCAAACGAACCAAGCCTACCACGGCATCTCCATCATGTGCCAGATAAATCGCTAATGAGTGAGACAAGGCCTTCTCCAGCATCTGAGGTTGATGGGTATAATTTGTCCAACTGACTGCCTGATAGAGATGCAAAACATCCTCTAGCTTGACAATTTCTTGCTTTCTAATAGTTATCATCTCAATACCTCTCAGAATTCTCTTAAGCTCTTGTACTGCCGTCCATCTTTATCAAAGTTTTCAGGAGACAGCCATGCTTCCAAACGAGCTTTAACTTGAGGCCAGTCCTTATCAATCATAGAGAGCCAATTCGTATCCCTCGTACGCCCCTTATAAACGACTGCCTGGCGGAAGGTTCCTTCATAGACAAAGCCCAAACGTTCCGCAGCTCGTTTTGATGGCAGATTTAGAGCATCGCATTTCCACTCATAGCGACGATAGCTAAGCTCCTCAAAAACATAGCGAGCTAGGAGATATTGAGCCTCCGTCCCTATCCTCGTACCCTTAAGAGCAGGAGAAAAAGTGACAGCACCCACTTCTATTACTCGGTTATTCTGATCAATGCGCATGAGTGAAAAAGTTCCCAAAGCCTTACCAGTTTCCTTATCTATAATCGCATAGTAAAAACGGTCCTTACGAGCCAACATCTGATTTAAGACGGTAACCAGTTCCTCCATATCTGCCACTGGCTCCTGAAAGAGGTAGGTCCACATCTCACGAGGCGTATCAGGACCATAAACAGTTAGCAAATCCTCCGCATGCTTTTCCACCGAAAGAGCCTCTATCCGAGCGTAGCGCCCTTCTAAGAAATCAATGGAAGGCAATTCACCTGGTGTATAACCTTCCATTGACTCACCAATTATCTGACCATATTCATTTACTGGCATCGTTTTTCTCCTTGTTTTACGCTGAAAATACTATATCATAATTTGCTCTATATGGAAACTAGCACTCTCCCCAAACCTCATCCTCAACACTACATTAGTGATTCGTTTTCTTTCTTTTATCTTCTAAGGCTTGATTAATTCGTTGAGTGAGCTTGTGAGTTTGCCAGATCTGGTACAACCATATCAGTCCATAAATTAATAAGAAAAAGAACCAAAGCAAGGGACTCAACAATGCTGAACCCCAGCCAAAAAATAGGTAGGTCAATACTAAAATAGTAGCTGTCGCTAATAAATGAACTCCTACACGCATACTATAAGCAAGAAACTCTAGCCTTTCAAGGATTAAGGTCAATACTCCCATAATTCCACTCATCAAAAACAAAGCTAGAATATTTTTTGTCGTTGGTGCAGGATAGGTAATACCTGAATAAAACTGAGCCAATAACACCAAACTCAAATAAATAAAGGAGGCCGTCCGCATTCCCGATACAAAATAAGCAATCAATCGCTTCATGATTCTCTCCTATAAACCTAGATAATCCATTAAGGACTTAACGTATTTCCGACTCACACTAGATTTGATACCCCGAGTCATTTTAGCCATCATGTTCCCTGAAAAGCTATCCGATAATGACTCTAGATGGTCAATGTTTATAATTGAATGACGTGATATCTGTATAAAGTTACGCCGGTTAATCCGATTCTGAAAGTTTGTCAATGTTTCCTTAGTTTTATAAATCCCGTCTACCGTATAAATGGTCAACAAATTCTTATCGATATCTGCTAGAATAAGATCCTCAATTTTTACCATAACCAGATGATCATCCGTTCGAATAGGAATGACCACCTGATTAGTCGTTGAAAATTGTTCTAAATACTCCATGACTTCTCTTGCTTGGTCAGTTAACTGAGCTGCCTGAATTAAAATGTGTGGGTCTTTTTCTGAAAACTCTGTCTTCATTTCAAAACGAATCTTCATTTTCTCTCCAATACACCTTTATTTTCTCTTGCTAAACACTTTAACAAATAACATCCAAAGAAGAATAGCGACGAGACTGATAATAACCACTATAAAGTATGTTTCTTCCTTTGTCAATAGTTCTTGCCAGTTGATTTGGATTCCCATTTTGTCTTGAAATTCCTGTAACAGACTGTTATTTCCTGAAAATGCGGTCTCTAACTGCTCTTTCATCAAGACTTGTCGATAGAGAGAAGCAATATAAGTTGCAGGGGTACATTTCATGAAAAGCTGTGCAGAATCAGGTAATACTCCAATGGGAATATAAGTTCCTACTAAAAATCCAGAAGCAGTTCCCACTATCGTTGCCAGTTTACCAAGGCTATCTACAGATTGAAAACGATAAATCAAGAGAACATTTACCAAACTTGAAAGCAGACTGCTTAACAACATAATCAAAGCGATTTCCGGTAAATGACTGATAACTGGGCTCTCTTTAAAATAAAAACTCATAACAGCATACATAAACACCTGCATGATAAAAGAAATGACAATACTACTGATTAGATAGGACGCCTGTAAGCCCCAGTTACCTAAATCTGTCAAGAAGAGATCTTGATCCACTTGATTTTCACGATCCTGTACCATTTGTGTAAGAGCCGTAAAACTGGTTGTCATCCCAGTCACAGCCAAGGTCCCACCCATCAGCCAGTCATTTAAAAGGTTCGTATTATCAGGGAGTTGGGACCAAGAATCCGTCAGGTTCTTCTGCAAAAAAATGATATAAAGGAGGAAGGAAATCAATGCCCCCAATAATGAGAAAAATACTCCCGAACGATTACGAAAATATAAGATAAAATTCCGTTTCAATAAAGCTAGCATTAGCGAACCTCTCTTCCTGTAAGTGCAATAAAGGCATCATCCATAGTACCTGGGCGAAACTCAAAAGAATCAATTTCTTCTCGAACTTTTGCCAAATATTCAATGGCTTCCTGTGACGTCCTTGGATAAAAAAGATATTCCAACTCGTTTTCTTCCTCGACTGTCATTCCGGTCTGTCGCAATTTTTCTAGATCCTTCATTTCCTTAAAACGAATTTTTAGGATATTAGATGCATACTGACTTTTGATAGCAGTCGCAGAACCTTGCGCGATCACTTTTCCATGATCAACGATATAGATCTGATCCGCTTCATCTGCTTCATCCAGATAATGAGTCGTTAAGATAATCGTCATACCTTCATCCTTTTGTAGTCGATACAGCAGATCCCAGATGGATTTGCGAGTCTGAATATCAAGACCTGTCGTTGGTTCATCCAAGAAAAGAATATCTGGTCGCGAAAGAAGAGCACGCGCAATATCAACCCGACGTTTTTGCCCACCTGACAAAGTTCCATAGAGTTGTTTCTGGAAAGCAGTCAAACCCAGTTGATGAATCAAATCATCCACACGACTTGCCGCAATCTCCTTATACTGTTGAGCACGAATCGTGAGATTTTCCCTAACCGTCAACATCTCATCCAGTACACTAGCTTGAAAAACAACTCCGATTTTCGTATTTGGCGCATATCGAATCTGACCTTGTGTCGGCTTTTTCAAACCGATTAACATGGAAATAGTGGTTGATTTCCCTGCACCATTGGGTCCCAAAATAGCATTGAAACTTCCTTTTTCAAACTCTAACTGAATATCATCGACAGCCATATGATTACCGTACCGTTTAGTCAAATGTTTAGCTTGTAAAATCATATTTTCCCCTCCTCTTTACCTCACTAGTTTAACAAAAAGAATGAAAGAAAAATCGACTTTTGAGATAAGCAGTTAAAATGAAAGGCCAAGTGGTAAAATAATGGGGATTAAGTTAAAGTAGAGCAGGCTCGTTTTTCTCCTATCGAATCACTAGAGGAAGTTTAAAATCACTTACAACCAAACATTATTTTTTAAAACATGCGCTATAAAAGAGGTGTTTTACCACATCTAGCAGAAAAAGCCAAGAGTCGGTAGTATTGTTCTCACCAAAGCAAACAATAAAAAATGAATCAGAAATCATGACACACACTCCCTTCTAGTAAAATGAAAATGCTGAATGGGGCAAGATTGAATTTGAAGTAAGCAAGTATGGTCCTGAATTTGAAACTGCCATTAACGATAAGTCTATCTATTAGGAAAGAAATCTTCAATACAAGCAAAAACAGCTCTTGTTATCCAAGAAGAGCTGTTCTATTTTATGAAAGAGAGAGTCACTAGTGCCCCTTGTGCTTCTCTCTACGTTTTTGCTGTTTGCGTTCAAATTTCTCTTGCTTGAGCAATTGCTTTTGGAGACTGGACTGTTGTTTTGAATGCTTTTTCCGTTCCTCATACTGCAACTGTAAGAGCTCTTGTGACTTAGAAGAAACTTTCTGCTTCACCTGTTTCTTTACAGCTCGCTGCAAACGCTTCGGATTCTTAATCTTCACATGCTGTTTGACTGTTGCCTCTGGACTAAAAGATAACCGAACAAACTGAGTCTGTAAAAGTTTCAAAATTTCATCCTCTTTTGGTTCCTGACCAAATGTCACTCGACAAACTTGATAAGTTCCCTCATACTCTTGTTCAAACAATCCATGCCAAAATCCATCTTCAAAATAAACTGTCAAGCCAATTGAAACGATTTCCATGACAGCACCTCCTTAAATCTATCCCTAAGAATGGACAACCAAGGAGGAAGGTTACTGATAGGCTTGCCTACGTCTGGACTACCAACCAGAACTGTGTTTTTATCTTAGTTGGGACTATTATAGCATAATCCAATTTACAAATCCCCCAGATTCTACTCTGAAGGATTCCTATCTTATTTCAAAACGATATTAACGAGTTTGTTAGGTACCGCAATCACTTTCACAATTTCCTTACCATCAATCTCTGCTTTGACTTTTTCGTCAGCCAGAGCAATTTCTTGCAATTCTTCGCGTGACAGGTCTTTAGCGACCATGAGTTTGGCACGGACTTTTCCTTTGATTTGGACGACGATTTCAATTTCGTCTTCAACCAATTTGCTTTCGTCCCAAGTTGGCCAAGCTACGTAAGAGATTGACTCACCTGTTGCTGCGACTGTTTGCCAGAGCTCTTCTGCCAAGTGTGGCGCAACTGGGGCAAGCAATTGGATAAATCCTTTGGCGTAGTCTACATAGAGCTTGTCTTCCTTGTTAGCCGCGTTGACAAAGACCATGAGTTGGGCAATGTCTGTGTTGAACTTCATCGACTCGATTTGCTCAGTAACAGCCTTAACAGTTTCGTTGTAGACTTTGTCAAGAGCACCGCTATTTTCCGCAACAATTTCTTTGGTTGTCATCAAACGGTAAACACGGTCAAGGAACTTACGGCTTCCTTCCAGACCTTCTTCTGACCAAGCGATCGAAGCATCAAGTGGTCCCATGAACATTTCATAGACACGAAGAGTATCGGCACCGTATTGTTCCACCACAT
Organism: Streptococcus oralis subsp. tigurinus; assembly: GCF_002356415.1. Lineage (NCBI taxonomy): Bacteria > Bacillati > Bacillota > Bacilli > Lactobacillales > Streptococcaceae > Streptococcus > Streptococcus oralis. The sequence continues at coordinate 221,257 of NZ_AP018338.1, read as the reverse complement.
CGTCTGGGTTGACCACGTTCTTGAGAGATTTAGACATCTTGGCTGGTGCTTGCTCCAACTCTTCCCCTGTTTCCACATGGAAGAAGGAACCGTCACGTTTTTCAACCTTGTCAGTCGCCACAAGAGCGCCACGGTGGTCACGGTAGCTAGTACCCAAGATCATTCCTTGGTTAAAGAGTTTTTGGAATGGCTCTTTAGTTGGAACGACACCGAGATCATAGAGGAATTTGTGCCAGAAACGAGCGTAGAGCAAGTGAAGAACGGCGTGTTCTGCACCACCCACGTAGATATCGACTGGCAACCATTGTTTGAGAAGGTCCTCATCAGCCAATTTCTCTGTGTTGTGTGGATCGATATAGCGGAGGTAGTACCAACTTGAACCAGCCCATTGTGGCATCGTATTGGTTTCACGACGACCTTTGACCCCATCTTCACGAGTTACTTCAAGCCAGTCTGTCAAGTTAGCCAATGGGCTTTCACCCGTACCTGAAGGGCGGATGTCCTTGGTGACTGGCAAGACAAGTGGGAGTTCATTTTCAGGAACAGCCGTTGAAGTCCCATCTTCCCAATGAATAATTGGGATTGGTTCACCCCAGTAACGTTGACGGCTAAAGAGCCAGTCGCGGAGACGGTAGGTAACCTTCTCTTGTCCACAACCTTTCTCTTCCAACCAAGCTACGATTTTAGCAATGGCGTCTTCTTTGTTAAGACCATCTAGGAAATCTGAGTTAACGTGAAGTCCATCTTCTGTGTAGGCAGCTTCCGCCACATTACCACCTTCAAGCACTTCTACGATTGGAAGACCAAACTGTTTGGCAAATTCCCAGTCACGTTGGTCGTGGGCTGGCACAGCCATTACCGCACCTGTTCCATAGCTAGCAAGAACATAGTCCGCAATCCAGATTGGAATTTCTTTGCCATTGACAGGGTTGATGGCATAAGCACCGGTCCAAACCCCTGTTTTTTCCTTGGCAAGGTCGGTACGAGCCAAGTCAGACTTAAGACTAGCTTGATGTTTGTAGTCTGCTATGGCTTCAGCTTGCTCTGGACTTGTGATAGCGTCAACTAGGTCATGTTCAGGAGCCAAGACAGTGAAAGTAGCACCGAAAAGGGTATCAGGACGAGTTGTAAAGACTGTAAATTCCTTGTCGGTTCCTTTTACTTTGAAAGTTACATTGGCACCAGTTGATTTCCCAATCCAGTTGCGTTGCATATCCTTGATAGACTCTGGCCAATCAAGTTCATCCAAGTCATTGAGCAAGCGCTCTGCATAGGCCGTGATTTTGAGCATCCATTGGCGCATTGGTTTGCGGACAACTGGATAGCCTCCACGCTCAGAAGTTCCATCAGGAAGGACCTCTTCGTTGGCAATGGCCGTTCCCAATTCTTCCACCCAGTTTACTGGTACTTCGGCTTCATAGGCCAATCCTTTTTCGTAAAGTTTGGTGAAAATCCACTGCGTCCATTTGTAGTAGTTTGGATCTGTTGTGTTGACTTCACGATCCCAGTCATAAGAGAATCCAAGTGCATTGATTTGACGTTTGAAGTTAGCAATGTTTTCCGCTGTAAATTCTGCTGGGTCATTCCCCGTATCCATAGCGTATTGCTCTGCAGGCAAACCAAAGGCATCCCATCCCATTGGGTGAAGGACGTTGTAGCCTTGCGCACGTTTGTAACGGCTGAGAATATCCGTTGCTGTGTAACCTTCTGGGTGTCCTACGTGCAATCCGGCTCCTGAAGGATATGGGAACATGTCGAGAGCATAGAACTTCGGTTTTGAGGCATCTGTTCCTGTCTTAAACGTATGATGTTTCGCCCAGTAGCCTTGCCACTTAGGCTCAATTTCCTTATGATTGTAAAAACTCATGCTATTTCTCCAATTTTATGATGTTACTATTATACCATTTTTGGGGGAATTTGGTCTCGTTCTATTCTATACTTTTCTATTTTACCTTGCTCTAGAATTTTTAAACTGCTATACTTATAACAGAAAACCCTTCCAAGGAGGTAGCAGATGTCTCATTCCTTTAAAAAATCTCTCCAAAAAGAAATCCTCCATAGAAGCTCTATCGCAGCCTTTGTGACCTCTCTTTTACTACTCATTTTACTTTTTGGTTTTTCCTATTTTTTACAAAAGCAACAACTCTCCAAAGACACGAGACAGATTGTCAAACAAGTTCAAGAGATGAAAGAAGCAAATAATGAGCTCCTGGCCACTATGAACTATAAAATGATTCCTGGATTTTTGGACGGCAAACACACAGAGCGAGAAGTCTTTAGCTTATTTTACGAGACAAAAGCTAAATTAAAACTTAGTTCTGACCTCATTATCCTAAGTGATACAGGTGAATTACTATTTAGTACCAATCGAGATCATCAAGAAAGTATTTTATCACCCTACTATCTAAAACTGCTTATTCAAAATCCTTCTCAAGATAAAGTTACAGAAAAAATTGCACTCTCTTCAGACAAGCAACACTACACACTCTTTATCAAACCACTACTTCAAAACCAACGAGTTAAAGCCTATACTATTGCTTTCGTAACTGAGAATGATTTCATCTCAAGTTTCCCAATGATAAATTCTAAATACATCATTACCGATAGCTTTGGAAATATGTTTTCCAACAATACAAATCAATTTACTCGTTCCACTCTTGAAAAATTTGATGAGAAACTCCTACACTCTCGCACCCACTGGTATGCGAACGAACCGCTTATTGTTCAAAAAGAAAAAGTCGGTGCTATTTTTTCAATCTATACTTTTCAATCCTTCTTTCCTATTCCTAGCTTACTCGGCCTAGCCTCCATTCTCACCTTATGTATATTCTTCCTCTACTTCTCGCAAGCAAGACGAATTGCTCATAAGATTGCTACACACAACGCTGTTCCTATTGAAAGTTTAGTTTACCAACTTCAAGAAATTCCCAAACAAGCAGAAAAAAGGCTTTATCTACAAACAGGTGATGAGTTTGAATTTATGGCCGAAAAAATTAATAATATGTTGTATGAATTAGATCAACTTCATCAGAAAATGTTGACCATCGAAAAAGAAAAGTGGATTTTTGAAAGAAAAATGCTGGAAGCTCAGTTCAATCCTCATTTTCTCTACAATACGCTTGAGACGATTAAAATCACTTCTTTAATGGATGCAAGTCTCACACAAGACCTAATCCAAAATCTCACGCGCATTCTTCGCTACAGTATCACCGATTTAGAAAAAGAAACAACCATTTGTCAAGATTTAAAGATTATAAAGGATTACCTTATTATTCATAAAATTCGTTTCGAGCACTTTTCCTATGATATTGTCTGCCCAGAAACTGTCGATAATCAGCCTATCCCTAAACTTTTCTTGCTTCCCTTAGTAGAAAATGCTATAAAATATGGGATGCAATACCGTATTGATCTTCATATTGATATCCAAATTACCTTGGAAGCAGATTCTCTGACTTTTTGGGTCAAGGACAATGCCGGAGGACTCACAAAACAAGAGCGAGTCGCTATTTTAGACTCTTTAGATAGCCCTCATACCCAGCATGGCATTGTTAACAGCTACAAACGATTGAGCAATTTCTTTCCTGATGTTCAGCTAGATTTAGGAGTCAATCGTCAAGGAGAAACTTGGGTCAAATTTGTAACGAAAGGACTAACTCATGTTTAAGCTCATTATCGTAGAAGATGAACACCTCATTCGAAAATGGCTAGAGATTGCCGTAGACTACTCTGCCTTAGGCATCCAAGTTGTAGGAACTGCCAGTCACGGTCAAGAGGGAATGAAACTCATCCAAGAAAAAGAACCTCATATTGTCTTAACAGACATCACAATGCCAATTATGGATGCTTTTATGATGTTCGAAGCCACTCGTACCCTTTCTTATGAAAAAGTTATCTTATCTGGTTATAACGATTTTCAAAATGCAAAAAAAGCCATGCAATATGGGGCAGTTGATTTCTTATCCAAACCAATTGACACAAAGGAATTGACAGAATGTCTTCAAAACATTGTTTTGCGATTACAAGTTAGCACCTATCAAGAAACTCCTTTTTTAGAAGAATATCAAACTTTACTCTCCTCTATCCAACAAGTTGATACACAAAATCAAATCATTCAGCAAATTATTTCCTTTGTCCACAACCACTATGCAGAACATTTTACTATTAGTAAGCTAGCAGAATCGCTGGGATATAGTGAAAGTTATCTATATAAGGTTATCAAAGAAGACTTCCCCATGACACTAAATGAATATATCTTACGCTACCGCCTCAAGCAAGCTATAGATAAAATGGCCGAGTCCCCCAATGCCCCCTTAAGCGATATCTCTGAACAAGTTGGATTTTCAGACTATAAATATTTTGCCAAAGTCTTTAAAAAGTATCTCCATATTTCTCCAAAAGAATTAAAACTTATGGATAAAAATCATTGATGTAAAAGGATTGCTTAACTTTATTGTAGCAATCTTTTTATTTTATACTTACCATCAAAATCCTATCCACAGTTCACGCATCCTTACTCTAGGAGCTTAATTCCTATTTTCTATTTTAGATTTCTTTAAGGTTTTTATTATATTCTGTAGGACTCTACAAATTATAAACGTTATAAAAGTTGTAGAGCAAAAACGTTCGTAAAAAAGGAGACTCTTATGAAAAAACTACTATTCTTTCTCTCTTGTGGTTGGATATTTCTTACTTTATCAGGATGTTCTTCAGCTATAGGAGCGGAAACTAGCACTGAAACAGATTCGAATAACACTTTGGTTGTATACTCGCCTAACCCTGAAGATCTTATCGAAGAAACAATCCCAGCCTTCGAAGAAAAATATGGCATCAAGGTTGACTTAGTCCAAGCTAGTACTGGTGAATTATTCAAGAAAGCAGAAGCTGAGAAAGAAGCTCCCGTAGCCGATGTCATTTTCGGAGGTTCCTACGCACTCTTCTCTTCTAACGAAAAACTCTTTGAGCCCTATATCTCCCAAGAAAACGACCAAATTATCCCTGAATATCAGAATAAAACAGGATTCTACACTCCATACACTCTTGATGTCAGTGTTCTAATTGTCAATTCAGCTTTAACTAAAGATATTAAAATTGAAGGCTATAATGATTTACTTAATCCTAAATTAAAAGGAAAAATTGCTACTGCTGATCCAAGTAATTCTTCTAGTGCCTTTGCTCAATTAACAAACATGCTTGTGGATCAAGGTGGCTATGAAAATGAGCAAGCTTGGACATATGTGAAAAATCTATTTAGCTTAGTAGACGGGAAAATTGCTTCTAGTTCTTCAAATGTCTACAAATCTGTCGCTGACGGAGAAATGGCTGTAGGACTTACCTATGAAGATCCTGCATTGAAACTCTTAAACGATGGCGTTGATGTAAAAGTCATTTATCCAAAAGAAGGAACCGTCTTTTTACCTGGTAACGCAGCTATTATCAAAAATGCCAAACACATGGAAAATGCTAAAAAATTTATCGATTTCCTTCTTTCTCAAGACATTCAGGATAAACTAGGAACTGAAACAACCATCAGACCCATTCGAAAAAATGCTAAAACCAATAAAAATATGAAATCAATGACAGAAATCAATATCGCTACTGAAGATTCAGATTATGTCATCCAAAATAAATCAGCTATTCTTAAAAAGTACAATGATATTTTTACAGATATCCAATCTAAAAAATAAAATTTGACTTTTCAATTATTAACTGTCGAACCCTACTATAAAATCAAAAAGATTACTTCCGTTTTTGTAGAGAATTTTACTCTAATAGAATAGAATTATTAGTTTTAAAAACGCTTACATTGTTTTAAAATAAACTTAAATAACATAACGGAGGTATCCATCATGAAAAAGAAATGGATGTATTATGCTGCTTGCGGACTAGCTCTTTTTGGTCTTGCTGCTTGTTCTTCTAATGAATCTGCCGATGACAGTTCATCTGATAAAGGAGACGGCGGTTCGCTAGTCGTTTATTCACCAAACTCAGAGGGCTTAATTGGAGCAACTATTCCTGCCTTTGAAGAAAAATATGGTATCAAAGTAGAACTGATTCAAGCTGGTACTGGAGAACTTTTCAAAAAACTAGAGTCAGAAAAAGAAGCTCCTGTCGCCGATGTCATCTTTGGTGGTTCTTATACACAATATGCTACCCACGGAGAACTCTTTGAAAACTATACTTCAAAAGAAAATGATAATGTTATCAAAGAATATCAAAACACAACTGGCTACTCTACTCCTTATACGCTAGATGGTAGTGTTTTAATCATCAACCCTGATTTAACTAAAGGCATGAACATTGAAGGATATAGTGACCTCCTCAAACCTGAACTAAAAGGAAAAATCGCAACTGCTGACCCAGCAAACTCTTCTAGCGCCTTTGCTCAATTAACAAATATGCTCCAAGCTCAAGGTGGCTACAAAGATGATAAAGCTTGGTCTTATGTAAAAGATCTCTTCACACTTATTGACGGTAAAATCGGTTCAAGCTCATCTGGTGTCTATAAAGCAGTAGCTGATGGAGAAATGGCTGTTGGTCTCTCTTATGAAGATCCAGCGGTTAAACTCTTAAATGATGGAGCTAACATCAAGGTAGTCTATCCAAAAGAAGGAACTGTTTTCTTACCAGCGAGTGCTGCTATCGTTAAAAAAGCTAAAAACATGGAAAATGCTAAGAAATTTATCGATTTTATTATCTCTCAAGAAGTACAAGATACCCTTGGTACAACCACTACTAACCGTCCTGTTCGTAAAAATGCTAAAACAAGCGAAAATATGAAACCAATTGACAAAATCAAAACACTCACTGAAGATTATGATTATGTTATCAAGAATAAATCAGATATCGTTAAGAAATACAACGAAGTCTTTACAGATATCCAATCTAAACAGTAAAAGAGGTTCACTATGAGTGAGATCAAAATTATTAACGCAAAAAAAATCTACCACGACGTCCCTGTTATTGAAAACTTGAATGTTACTATTCCCAAAGGAAGTCTCTTTACTCTCTTGGGACCTTCAGGTTGTGGGAAAACGACTCTTCTTCGTATGATTGCGGGTTTTAACAGTATCGAAGGTGGAGAATTTTACTTCGATGATACAAAAATCAATAATATGGAACCCAGCAAACGCAATATTGGAATGGTTTTCCAAAACTACGCTATTTTTCCACATTTGACTGTTCGAGATAATGTTGCTTTTGGTCTCAAGCAAAAGAAAGTTCCCAAAGAAGAATTGATCCAACAGACCAATAAGTATCTTGAACTCATGCAAATTGCTCAATATGCGGATCGAAAGCCAGATAAACTCAGTGGTGGACAACAACAACGTGTCGCCTTGGCACGCGCCTTAGCTGTTAATCCAAGTGTTCTCCTCATGGACGAGCCACTTAGTAATCTGGATGCCAAACTGCGCTTGGATATGCGTCAAGCCATTCGAGAAATTCAACACGAAGTGGGAATTACAACTGTTTATGTGACCCACGACCAAGAAGAAGCTATGGCTATTTCAGACCAAATTGCTGTTATGAAAGATGGGGTTATCCAACAAATCGGCCGACCAAAAGAACTCTATCATAAACCAGCTAATGAATTTGTTGCAACATTTATTGGTAGAACAAATATAATCCCTGCTCGTCTAGAAAAACAAGCTGACGGAGCTTACATAGTCTTTGAAGACGGCTATTCTCTTCGTATGCCAACTCTTGATCAAGTTGACGAGCAAAACATCCGTGTTAGCATTCGTCCTGAAGAATTTATCCGTGATGAAAATGGTCCAATCAATGGAACAATCACCGACAGTGTTTACCTTGGTCTTAACACTGAATACTTCATTGAAACTGGATTTGCTCCAAAACTTCAAGTAAGTGAAGAATCAACATTCGAAGAAGATTTAGAAAAAGGAGATTGTGTTCGTTTGAGAATCAATACTCAAAAACTCAATGTCTTCTCTGAAGACGGTTCGCGCAATCTCATAAAAGGAGTCAGCCATGGAACGTAAAAAACTAAATATTTGGACAGCCTCCTCTTTCTTCATCTTTCTTACCTATCTTGTCTTTCTCGTTTATCCTATCGTTACTGTTCTCAAGCAGGCACTCATACATGAAGGACAATTCTCACTAGCTAATTTTGTTACTTTCTTTAGTAAAGCATATTACTCTGAGACACTTGTCAACAGTTTCAAGGTTTCCATTACCGCTACTGTCACTTCCTTAGTTGTAGGAACCTTATTAGCTTATCTCTTCTCTATGTATGACTTCAAGGGGAAGAAATTTCTACAAATATTGATTATCATTGCTTCCATGTCAGCTCCTTTCGTGGGAGCCTACTCCTGGATTCTCTTGCTGGGACGAAATGGGGTTATCACTAAATTTCTGACAAATTCCCTTCATCTTCCAGCTATCGATATTTATGGATTCAAAGGAATTGTACTTGTCTTTACACTGCAACTATTCCCACTGGTATTTCTATACGTTGCTGGGACAATGAAAAGTATTGACAATTCTCTACTTGAAGCCGCTGAAAGCATGGGGTCCTTCGGATTTAAACGTATCGTAACGGTTGTTTTACCTCTCCTAGTTCCAACCTTACTAGCTGCTGCCTTGCTTGTATTTATGAGAGCATTCTCAGACTTTGGAACGCCTATGTTGATTGGTGAAGGATATAGGACTTTCCCTGTCCTGATTTATACCCAATTTATTAGCGAGGTTGGAGGAAATTCTGCTTTTGCATCTGCTTTAGCAATTATGGCGATTATCATTGCCTTAGCAATTTTCCTTATCCAAAAATACATTTCAAATCGCTACAGTTTCAGCATGAATTCGCTCCATCCAATCCAACCTAAAAAAACTACAAAAGGAAAAATGGCTGCTATTTATGCAACAGTCTACGGAATTATCTTGTTCTCTGTTCTACCTCAAGTCTACTTGATTTATACTTCTTTCCTAAAAACATCAGGTATGGTATTTGTCAAAGGCTATTCTCTAAACAGTTACAAGGTAGCTTTCAATCGCATGGGGTCTGCTATTTTCAATACCATTCGTATCCCTTTGATTGCCTTAGTTCTAGTTGTCCTATTTGCAACATTTATCTCCTACCTAGCCGTTAGAAAACGAAATTTGTTTACAAACTTAATTGACAGCCTCAGTATGGTACCTTATATCGTACCAGGAACTGTTCTCGGTATTGCATTTATCTCTTCTTTCAATACAGGAATCTTCGGAAGTGGCTTCCTTATGATTACAGGAACAGCCTTTATCCTAATCATGTCCTTATCTGTTAGAAGACTCCCATATACTATTCGATCTTCAGTAGCTAGCTTGCAACAGATTTCTCCGTTCATTGAAGAAGCTGCAGAAAGTTTAGGAAGTAGTCGTCTTAATACCTTTACTAAAATCACCACCCCAATGATGCTTTCAGGTATCATCTCAGGTGCAATCTTATCATGGGTAACAATGATTTCAGAACTTTCTACTTCAATTCTCTTATACAATGTTAAGACTAGAACAATGACTGTAGCTATCTACACTGAAGTACTTCGTGGAAATTATGGTGTGGCAGCTGCTTTGTCAACTATCCTCACTGTCTTGACAGTTACTTCATTATTACTATTTATGAAAATTTCTAAAAACAATAGCATTACCCTCTAGTTTTCCTCTATCAAAAACAGCCGAAAGGATATCCCTTGGCTGTTTTTTCTTATTTTGATATGGTTATCAAATCTCTAGTTTATAGCAAGCCGTTCTATTTTGACTGAATAGAGATTTCTCCCATCTTCTCACGCCCTAGTTCTCGGTAACTACGGTCACCAACGACATCGACTGTAAACTGACCGTTCTCGTATTCTAGAACGGTCACACTACCATTATCTAGACCATGCGGATGCATGCCATTGATGAGATAAACCATCGTACCAATGGTCATCCCGTGACTCACAACCAGGGCATTGCCACCACCTTGTTCTTCCATTTCTTTGGCAATCGTTTCGAAACCTTCTCTGATACGACCACTGAGTTTTTCCCAACCTTCAGCCCAACCAGCAGTATCAACCTCTACCAAACCTTCAGCTAGCTCCGCATAGGATAACTGATGAACATGATCCACCTTGAAAACACGAGGAATGACCCCCATAAAGAGATCCCCATCATAGGCCCCATCAAAACTACCAAAGCACCACTCACGGATTCGCTTATCCATGCGGTAAGGGATTTTCCCTTGTAAGCCCAGTTCTTCTAGGATAATTCCCATGGTCTGAATGGTACGCCCTGAATCACTGGAATAAGCTCGGTCAAACTGCAAACCAGACTCTCTCAAGCCAATTCCCAACTCATGAATTCCCAACTCACCTTCTGCAGTTAGAGGCGTATCACTCCATCCTTGAGCACGTCCAATCGTGTTAAACATGGTTTTCCCATGACGGACTAAGTACAATCTTACTTTAGACATTTTCTATCCTCCATTTTCTTCTATTATATCATGGATCAAAGAAATATTTGGCTTTCAAAAGCAAAGCTCCTTCTCCTAATTTTACCACAAGAAAAGCTACCCTCACGGTAGCTTCCCTAGGAGATTATTATGAAAAAGTTTAGGATTTCTATTAAATAAAGTTAGGAGGTCTTTATTTAATGATTATAGTATACACAGTCATCCTTAAACCCAACTTAAATCCTCTCTCTTTTTTATTAATTTTTAAAACTATGGATTGGAGCTGGAATTTGGCCACCACGAGAGATGAAATCAACAGACGATGCTCCGTTGACCTTCATAACTGGAGCTGTTCCTAGCAAACCACCGAACTCAATCATATCGCCTTCTTTGCCCTTTGGAATAATACGGACAGCCGTTGTTTTCATGTTAATAACACCGATTGCCGCCTCATCCGCAATCATAGCCGCAATGGTTTCAGCAGGCGTATCTTCCGGAATGGCAATCATATCCAGCCCAACAGAACAGATAGCCGTCATGGCCTCTAGTTTTTCTAAATTCAGAGAGCCATTTTGCACTGCAGCAATCATCCCCTCATCTTCAGAAACGGGGATAAAAGCACCTGACAAGCCACCGACTTGGTTACAAGCCATCACTCCGCCCTTCTTAACTTGGTCATTCAAAAGAGCAAGGGCAGCCGTCGTCCCATGCGTTCCTACTGTTTCTAGACCCATTTCCTCCAGTACTCGAGCCACAGAATCACCAACTGCCGGAGTTGGTGCCAAACTTAGGTCTACGATCCCAAAGTCGACTCCAAGCCGTTCACTTGCCATTTGACCAACTAACTGACCAATACGAGTAATCTTAAAGGCTGTTTTCTTGACCGTCTCAGCTACTACATCAAAGCTCTGTCCACGAACTTTCTCCAAGGCGCGCTTGACGACACCAGGGCCTGAAACTCCAACATTGATGATGACATCTGCTTCACCGACACCATGGAAGGCCCCCGCCATAAAAGGATTGTCCTCAACAGCATTAGCAAATACGACCAGCTTGGCTGCACCCATATCTGATAGCGCAGCTGTTTCCTTGACGATACGTCCCATATCAGCAATCGCAGTCATGTTGATACCTGACTTAGTTGAGCCAATGTTAACAGACGAACAAACCTTGTCTGTCTCAGCTAGAGCGCGTGGGATAGAATTGATGAGAATTTCATCTCCTTTTTGGTAGCCTTTTTGTACCAAAGCTGAGAATCCACCAATAAAGTCAACACCAATCTCCTTGGCAGCCTTGTCAAGTGCCTTTGCCAAAACAAGATAGTCTGTCGCATCAGTCGCAGCTCCAATCAAGGAAATTGGAGTCACCGATACCCGTTTATTAACAATAGGAATCCCAAGTTCTGCAGCAATTTCGTCTCCTACAGCCACTAAATTTGCAGCTTTAGTGGTGATTTTTTGGTAAATCTTTTCAGCAGCACGATTGATATCTGGATCAATACAGTCCAAAAGGGAAATCCCCATGGTGATGGTTCTGATATCGAAGTTCTGCTCCTCGATCATGGCAATGGTTTCTGTAACTTGTCTAATATCCATAGCCACCTCCTAGATATTATACATAGCGTCAAAAATCGCCGCACTTTGAATATTGATTTTGACATTCAAGGTCTGACCGAACGTTTCAAACTCATTTCGGAGAGTTGTAAAATCCTGTTTTTCATCACTAGATACGACTGCCATCATGGTAAAATACTCATCCAGTACTGTTTGAGAAATATCATCAATATTCAAACCCAATTCTGCAATTTTAGTAGACACGCCTGCAACAATACCAGCCTTGTCCTTGCCAACCACTGTAATAATAGCCTTCATTTTTAGACTCCCATTCTACGATTATTAGAAAACCTGAACGTTTTTGATTTTCTTTTTTCCTAGTATAGCATATTTCCATTGAAAATACTAAATAACGCCTGCTTACGAAGTTGTTCTTAAGAAAAAACAATTTCGTAAACAAGCGTCTACCCTATCAAATGATGATGAGTGTTCCCGCTAGGACCAAAGTCCCAGCGGTAGACCAGAGCTAGACTAAGAGCACACGACTCCATCATCATAACACTCAACAAAATTGATGATTTTATACTAATTCGATGATTGCCATTGGCGCAGCATCACCACGACGTGGTTCAGTTTTAAGGATACGAGTGTATCCACCGTTACGTTCAGCATAACGAGGTGCGATTTCTGAGAACAATTTTTGAAGTGCTGTAGTAGAAGTGTACTTATCAGTTGCTTCATCATAGTTTTCAGATGCGATTTCATTACGTACAAAAGCAGCTGCTTGACGACGTGCATGCAAATCACCACGTTTACCTAGAGTAATCATTTTTTCAACAGTTTTACGGATTTCTTTAGCACGAGCTTCAGTTGTCACGATTGATTCGTTGATCAAAAGGTCAGTTGTCAAATCGCGAAGCATTGCTTTACGTTGTGAGCTAGTGCGTCCTAGTTTACGGTAAGCCATGTATTCCTCCTTTATTTATCTTTTAATCCAAGACCCAAGTCAATGAGTTTGAGTTTCACTTCTTCCAAACTCTTGCGTCCAAGATTTCGTACTTTCATCATCTCTGCTTCAGATTTTTCTGTCAAATCATGCACAGTATTGATACCGGCACGTTTCAAACAGTTGTATGAACGCACAGACAAGTCCAGTTCCTCAATCGTCCGATCCAAAATACGATCGTCAGATTCAGTATCAGCTTCTTTCATCACTTCAGTTGACTTAGCAATCTCAGTAAGATTTGTAAACAAATCAAGATGTTCTGTCAAGATACGTGCTGAAAGCCCTAAAGCATCTTCTGGAATAATTGTTCCATTAGTCAAGATTTCAAGGGTTAATTTGTCAAATCCATCATTGCTACCTACACGAGCAGGTTCAACTTGATAGTTGACTTTTGTAACTGGTGTATAAATAGAATCTACAGCAAGTGTTCCAACTGGTGCATTATCTTTTTTATTTTCATCAGCAGGTACATATCCACGACCACTGTTAACAGTCATTGTCGCTTTTAGGGAAGAACCTTCTCCGATTGTAAAGAGATAATGATCTGGATTTACAATCTCAATATCACTGTCAGTCAAAATGTCTCCAGCTGTAATTTCAGCAGGACCTTCAACGTCAAGTTCAATGATTTTTTCGTCTTCAACGTATGATTTCACTGCAATCCCTTTAATGTTCAGAATGATTTGCATCACGTCTTCACGAACACCTGGAACTGTGTCAAACTCATGCAAGACACCTTCAATGTTGATAGATGTCACTGCTGCTCCTGGTAGAGAAGCTAGTAGTACACGACGAAGAGAGTTACCAAGAGTTGTACCGTAGCCACGTTCAAGTGGTTCGATTACAAACTTGCCATAATCTTTATTTTCATCAATTTTTGTTATATTTGGTTTTTCAAACTCAATCATTTAGTTACTCCCTCTTAAACGAAAAGCAGTGTAATGCGATGATTATACACGGCGACGTTTTGGAGGACGAGCACCATTGTGTGGCACTGGAGTCACATCACGAATTGCTGTTACTTCAAGACCAGCGGCAGCAAGCGCACGAATAGCTGACTCACGACCAGAACCTGGACCTTTTACAGTAACTTCAACTGATTTAAGACCGTGTTCTTGTGCAGATTTAGCAGCAGCTTCAGAAGCCATTTGAGCAGCGAATGGTGTAGATTTACGAGAACCTTTGAAACCAAGAGCACCAGCTGATGACCAAGCAATTGCATTACCATGCACATCAGTAATCATAACAATAGTGTTATTAAATGTAGCGTGAATATGAGCAATACCAGATTCGATATTCTTTTTCACACGACGTTTACGTGTTGGTTTAGCCAAGACTTTTACCTCCTATATTATTTTTTCTTACCAGCAATCGCAACAGCTTTACCTTTACGAGTGCGAGCGTTATTTTTAGTGTTTTGTCCACGGACAGGAAGTCCACGACGGTGACGAATACCACGGTATGAACCGATTTCCATCAAACGTTTAATGTTCAAGTTTACTTCACGACGAAGGTCACCTTCAACTTTGATTGCATCCACTTCACGACGGATAGCATCTTCTTGATCTGATGTAAGGTCACGTACACGAACATCTTCTGAGATTCCAGCAGCAGCCAAAATTTTCTTAGATGTTGAAAGTCCGATACCATAAACGTAAGTCAATGAGATTACTACGCGTTTGTCATTTGGAATGTCAACTCCAGCAATACGAGCCATGTTTTCTCCTTTCTATCTTATCCTTGACGTTGTTTGTGTTTTGGATTTGCTGGGCAAATTACCATAACACGACCATTACGACGAATTACTTTACAGTATTCGCAAATTGGTTTGACCGATGGTCTTACTTTCATTTCTTATCCCTCCAAGTTTTTCGATTATTTAAAGCGGTAAGTGATACGTCCACGTGTCAAGTCATATGGACTCATCTCGACAGTAACACGATCTCCCGCTAAAATACGAATATAGTTTTTACGAATTTTACCAGAAACTGTTGCTAAAATCTGATGTCCATTTTCAAGTTCAACCGTAAACATTGCGTTCGGCATTGTATCGACTACTTTGCCTTCAACTTCAATCACATCGTCTTTTGCCACGCAAAAGCACCTCCATAAATTTCGATTCGATGCCTCAAGACACAGAGGCAACAATTATAAGTCAGACTATCTCAGTATAACATTTGTCGCGATTTTTTGCAAGTATGAAAAACGCTTTATTTCAAATTTGTCAATACTTTTTCGATGTCTTTGAACACATCATTGATATCTTGATTTCCTTCGATATCGTGGACCAAACCTTTGGCACGATAGTGAGCAATGATTGGTTCACCTTGTGCAATATTCACATCCAAACGACGTTTAACTGTCTCTGGTTTATCATCTTCGCGTTGGTAGTAATCCTCTTCTTTGTAGTCAACTGGTGGATTGAAAACTTTGTGGAAAGTTTCACCTGTTTTGCGGTGAATGATACGGCCACTCAAGCGTTCCAAGAGACAGTCTGGATTCACTTCGATGTTAATCACACCTTCCAGTTCGATACCAAGTTCCGCCAATGTTTTGTCCAAGGCATGGGCTTGTTCAATCGTACGTGGGTAACCATCTAACAAGAAACCTGTTTCCTTGATGTCGTCCTGTGAAAGGCGTTCTTTAACGATTCCATTTGTAACTTCATCTGGAACCAACTCACCTTTGTCAATGTATGACTTGGCAAGTACACCCATTTCAGTTTGATTAGCCATAGCAGCACGGAACATGTCGCCTGTTGAGATATGTGCAACATGGAATTTCTCCACAATTTTAGCTGCTTGCGTTCCCTTACCTGCTCCAGGTAAGCCCATAATCAAAAGATTCATGATAGGATCTCCTTATTTTGTATTTAAATAGAAGCAGAAATCTATTTCAACCCCTATTTAAAAACAAAATAGAAGAGAGGAGATAAAAATCTGACAACGTCTTCGATTTTTACACTCCACTCTCTGAGCAATAGTCAATTTTATTTCCTATTACAACTATTCTGTTGTGTCTAAGAAACCAACATACTTACGTTTCAATAGATATCCTTCCAATTGTTTAATTCCTTCAATACCTGTCGAGATAATGATTAGTAGACTTGTTCCCCCAAAAGCAACAACTTCTGAAAGGCCAAATACATCTTTAGCTACGATAGGTAAGATAGAAATAACACCTAAGAAGAGAGAGCCGACAGTCGCAAGACGACGAAGAAGTTTCGACATGTATTCTTCTGTCCCTTTACCAGGACGGACCCCATGAATGTAGGCTCCACTCTTTTGCAAGTTTTCTGCTGCCTTCTCTGGATTGATCTGTACAAACGTATAGAAGAATGTAAAGAGAATGATCAACAAGGCATACATAGCAACACCTGTTGGAGATGTTGTAGATAACATTTCCTGTGCTGTACGTACCCAAGCCCAATCATGACCTGTAGCACTCAAAAATTGAAGGATAGCTGCAGGTGCTGCTGTAATGGAACTTGCAAAGATAACTGGGATAACCCCTGCTGGGTTTACCTTCAAAGGGAGGTATGAACTTGATGGGGCTCCTTGAGCAACTTTTGTATATTGGATTGGGATTTTATATTCTGCCTGTTGAACATATGTTGTAAAGTAAACAATCAACAAGACAGCGATAATCAAAATAACAACAAAGATAATAGATGAAGTCAATCGGCTACTTGGGATATTGACAAAGTAGTCAACATAGATACCCTTAATCATCTCAGGAATTGAAGCGACAATACCTGCAAAGATGATCATGGAAACACCATTACCATATCCTTTATCTGTAATTTGCTCCCCAAGCCAAGTTACTATCATACTACCTGCTGTTAGGATGATCCCAATGGTAACAAAGACTTGTGGAGTTAAATCTGTCGTTAATAATTTCGCTCCAGATAGAGTATTAAACCCTGCTGTAATCCCGATAGATTGAACAAATGCAAGCACCAGTGCAATATAACGAGTAGCCTGGTTTAGTTTTCTCCGTCCTACTTCCCCTTGTTTGCCCCATTCTACAAACTTCGGTAAAATATCCATTTGTAGCAATTGAACAACGATAGAAGCAGTGATGTACGGACTTACACCAAGTGCAAAAACGGAGAAGTTCTTCATGGCATTCCCTGAAACAAGACTAAGCATGTTTAAGAAAGATAAACCACTGAGAGCTTCTAAACTTTTTGCATTCACCCCTGGAACAGTAATACTTGTCCCAATACGGAAAACAAGAATGATAAAAATTGTAAAGAGAATTTTTGATCGAACTTGTTTAACCTTGAGAGCTTCTTTTAATAATTTAAAAAACATGGGTCACCTCTCTTAGATGACTTCTACAGAACCACCTTTAGCAGTGATAGCTTCCTCAGCTGATTTAGAGAATTTAGCCGCTTTAACAGTCAATTTCTTAGTCAATTCACCGTTACCAAGAATTTTAACTCCTGATTTTTCAGCTTTCACAATTCCTGCTTCGATAAGCACAACTGGAGTTACTTCTGCACCGTCTTCAAAGACGTTCAATTGGTCAAGGTTTACAATTGCGTATTCTTTAGCGTTGATGTTAGTGAATCCACGTTTTGGCATACGACGGAACAATGGAGTTTGTCCACCTTCAAAACCAAGGCGAACTCCGCCACCGCTACGAGCTTTTTGACCTTTTTGACCGCGTCCAGATGTTTTACCATTACCAGATGAAGTACCACGACCAACACGGTTACGTACTTTACGAGAACCTTCTGCAGGTTTCAATTCATGAAGTTTCATTATTGTTTTCTCCTCTTTTGTAAAATGCTAGCGCCGATAAGAGAGAAAAGGTTGTCTCCCTTATCAACTCGCCTATACATGGTCATCTTAGATGACTATATCTAGTTTTAGGGGATGAGTATTTCCACATCCCCTAAAGATTCATTAGTTTACTTCTTCAACTGTTACCAAGTGAGATACTGCAGTGATCATACCACGGATAGCAGCGTTGTCTTCTTTGATAACAGAGCTGTTCAATTTGCCAAGTCCAAGTGCTACAACAGTTTTACGTTGTGATGGAATGCGTCCGATTGGAGACTTAGTCAAAGTAATTTTAATTTGAGCCATTTTATCCCCTTTCTTATGCCAAATCAGAAACTGAGATACCACGAAGGGCAGCAACTTCTTCAGCGCGTTTCAATTGTTTCAAACCTTCAACAGTTGCGCGAACAATGTTGATTGGAGTGTTAGAGCCAAGTGATTTAGACGTAATATCTGCCACACCTGCCAATTCCACAACGGCACGAACTGCACCACCAGCGGCAACTCCAGAACCTTCTACAGCAGGTTTCAACAATACTTTAGCTCCACCGAATTCTGAAAGAACTTCGTGAGGAATTGTTGTTCCAACCATAGGTACTTCAATCAAGTTTTTCTTAGCATCATCTACTGCTTTACGGATTGCTTCTGGAACTTCTTGAGCTTTACCAGTACCAAATCCTACGCGACCATTGCGGTCACCAACAACAACAAGAGCTGCGAAACGAAGACGACGTCCACCTTTAACAACTTTTGTAACACGGTTGACAGCAACTACGCGTTCTTCAAATTCAACTGCATTGTCTTTAAATGCCATTTTCTAGTGTCCTCCTATTAGAATTTCAATCCGTTTTCACGAGCTGCATCAGCCAAAGCTTTCACACGTCCGTGATATAGATATCCACCGCGGTCGAACACCACTTCTGAAATACCTTTAGCGTTTGCACGTTCTGCAACGAGTTTACCGACAGCAACGGCTTGTTCAGTTTTAGTTCCTTTTGAAACTTCTTTGTCAAGAGTTGAAGCACTTGCGAGCGTTACACCCGCTACGTCATCAATCACTTGAGCGTAGATGCCTGTATTAGAACGGAATACGTTCAAACGTGGGCGATCAGCAGTTCCAGAGAGTTTTCCGCGAACGCGACGGTGGCGTTTTTGGCGGAGTTTGTTTTTATCTGGTTTAGAAATCACAGTTTTCACCTCTTTAGTTTTAAATCGCGTGCTATGCACAAAGTTGGAAAATAGGTTGGTGGTTGAAAATCAACCACTCAACATTATTTACCTGTTTTACCTTCTTTAAGACGAACGTATTCGCCAACGTAACGGATACCTTTACCTTTATATGGTTCTGGTGAACGAAGGCTACGTACGTAAGCAGCTGTTTGACCAACTACTTCTTTTGAAATTCCGTTAACAACGATTGTTGTTGGGTTTGGAAGTTCAAAGGTAATCCCTTCTGGAGCTTCAACTTCATCTGGATGAGATTTACCAACAGCCAAAACAAGTTTTGATCCTTGAAGTTGTGCACGGTAACCAACCCCACGCATTTCAAGTTCTTTCTTGAATCCTTCTGATACACCAATTACCATGTTATTCAAAAGGGCACGAGTAGTTCCGTGGATAGTTTTCATTTCTTTTGAATCGTTTGGACGGTGAAGAGTTACTTCAGTACCTTCCAAGCGAATTTCAATATCTTTTGAGAACTTACGAGTAAGTTCTCCTTTAGGTCCTTTTACAGTTACTACGTTGTCATTGTTAGTGACTTCAACACCAGCAGGCAACACGATAACTTTATTACCAATACGTGACATGTTTATTTTCTCCTGTTAAATTGTCAGGCCAGAATGGCCAGTTTTCACGGGGGGCATTCGGATTAGAGCAAACCTAGTTTCTTTCGAAAAGCTTTGACAAACTCCTGATATTCTGTCAATACATCAATAGCCGCAGGACTATAACCAATTTCACATAAAAGAGATACAAGGTCATCTTTTGACAATTCAGCCAAAGCGTCTTCTGCAACAATAAGTTTTTCATTCAATTCAGTAGCTTTCATCTTTTTCTCCTAAACTAATTTACTCTCTATTTAGCTGATCAGTAAATCAGCTAAATTGAACACGAGCTATGGTCTGTGTGAAAAAGACAAATCTTCCTAGAGTGTTAACACTCTTTGTCAGATTTCCTATTTTCACATTGCCCATGACGCTCTTTGTATCTTGATTTTACCAAACGTAAGCGATAACTTCTCCACCAACGTTTTTTTGGCGAGCTTCTTTATCAGTAAGCAAACCTTCAGAAGTTGAAAGGATAGCAATTCCAAGTCCGTTAAGAACTTTTGGAAGATCTTCACGTTTTTTGTAGACACGAAGTCCTGGTTTAGAAACACGTTTCAAGTTAGTGATAACTTTTTCACCGTTTGGTCCGTATTTAAGGAATACACGGATGATGCCTTGTTTGTCATCTTCGATGATTTCAACGTTTTTTACAAAACCTTCGCGTTTAAAGATTTCAGCAATCCCTTTTTTGATGTTTGATGCAGGTACTTCAAGTACTTCGTGTTTCGCTTGGTTAGCGTTACGAATACGAGTTAGGAAGTCTGCGATTGGGTCAGTCATAACCATTTTGTTTTTCTCCTCTTACTAGTAGTTTGCAAGTTGCACTTGCTAGTTAATGATTGAGCTGGGCTCAGATAGTATTGACACATTCAAATGAGAGAACTCTTATTTGAAAACGAGCTACAACCTGTGCAAAAAAGATAAATTTGTTTTGGGGCATCGCTCCTTCTCCAAATTTCCTATTTTTGCTGTGGTTGTTACGCTCTTTGTATCATGATATTACCAAGATGCTTTTGTTACACCAGGAATTTGTCCTTTGTAAGCTAATTCACGGAAGCAAACACGGCAAAGTTTAAATTTGCGGTAAACTGAATGTGGACGACCACATTTTTCACAACGAGTATAAGCTTGAGTAGAGAACTTCGCTGGACGTTTGTTCTTAGCAATCATTGATTTTTTAGCCATTAGATTTACCTCCTATATTATTTTGCAAAAGGCATTCCAAGGCCTGTAAGCAATGCACGTGACTCTTCGTCAGTGTTAGCAGTTGTTACGATAACGATGTCAAGACCACGAGTTTTGTCAACGTCATCAAAATTGATTTCTGGGAAGATCAATTGTTCTTTCACACCAAGAGTGTAGTTTCCGCGTCCATCAAATGATTTTGTTGGAACACCGTGGAAGTCACGCACACGTGGAAGTGAAACTGAAACCAATTTATCCAAGAATTCATACATACGTTCACCACGAAGGGTAACTTTTGCACCGATCGCTACACCTTCACGAAGACGGAAGCCGGCGATTGATTTTTTAGCTTTAGTGATAAGTGGTTTTTGACCTGAGATAAGTGCCAATTCTTCAGCAGCTTTTTCAAGGCTTTTAGCGTTTGATACAGCTTCACCAACACCCATGTTCAAAACGATCTTATCTACTTTAGGCACAGCCATCACTGATGAGTAGTTGAATTGTTCTGTCAAAGCAGGAACTACTTCATTAAGATATTTTTCTTTTAAACGATTTGCCATTATACTTCTCCTTTCCTTCGTGATTAATCAAGCACTTCGCCTGATTTTTTGTTGTAGCGAACTTTTTTACCGTCTACAAATTTGTAACCAACACGACCAGCTACACCGTTCTTGTCCAAAACTTGGACGTTTGATACGTGGATAGCTGCTTCTTTCTCGATGATACCACCTTGAGGAAGCTCGTTAGTTGGACGTTGGTGTTTCTTAACGATGTTAACACCTTCAACGATAACTTTGTTTACTTTTGGAAGGGCAGTAAGGACAACAGCTTCTGTTCCCTTATCTTTACCAGCGATTACGCGAACTTTGTCGCCTTTTTTTACAAACATTAGGTTTCTCCTTGATTTTTCTTACGCCCACAAGGGCACCCTGGAGTCAATTCCAGGGGACTAGTTTGTTTGTTTTTACTCTACGAAAATCAAAGCAAATCTTCGTCAGTTTCAACTCACCTAACTCAAGTTATGCTTTCGTTTCACTTCCTAGACTTGTTTTAATTTTCTTTGAGCAATTTATTAAAGTACTTCTGGAGCAAGTGACACGATCTTCATGAAGCCACCTTCACGTAATTCACGTGCAACTGGACCAAAGATACGTGTTCCGCGAGGAGTTTTGTCATCACGGATGATAACTGCTGCATTTTCGTCAAACTTGATGTATGAACCATCAGCGCGACGAGCACCTGATTTAGTACGAACGATAACAGCTTTTACAACGTCACCTTTTTTAACCGCACCACCAGGAGTAGCTTGTTTTACAGATGCCACAATAACATCACCGATGTTCGCAAATTTACGTTTAGAACCACCAAGAACTTTGATAGTCAAGATTTCGCGTGCACCGCTGTTGTCTGCGACTTTCAAACGAGTTTCTGTTTGAATCATTTCAGTTTTCTCCTTTCAGGCTTGATTAGATGATAACCGCTTCTTCAACAACTTCTACAAGACGGAAACGTTTTGTAGCTGAAAGCGGGCGAGTTTCCATGATACGTACGATATCACCTTCTTTGGCAACATTGTTTTCATCATGTGCTTTGTATTTTTTAGAGTAGTTAATACGTTTACCATAGACTGGGTGGTTACGTTTTGTTTCAACTACAACTGTGATTGTCTTGTCCATTTTGTCAGATACAACACGTCCAACAAGAACTTTACGATTATTGCGTTCCATTGAAATTTCTCCTTCCCTAGTCTATTATTTCGCTTCAGATTGAACTGTTTTGATACGAGCGATTTGTTTTTTAACTTCTTTCAAGCGAGCTGTTTGTTCCAATTGACCAGTAGCAGCTTGGAAACGAAGTTCAAACAATTCTTTTTTCAATTCGTTTTCGCGCTTCGCGAGTTCTTCTTGAGAAAGACCACGAAGTTCTTTAACAAATTCTTTTACTTCATTAAGTTTCATGCCTTCTCCTTATTCTGCTTCACGTTTTACGAATTTAGTTTTAACTGGCAATTTGTGGCTAGCAAGACGAAGCGCTTCACGTGCAATCTCTTCAGATACACCAGCGATTTCGAACATCACTTTACCGCGTTTAACTGGTGCAACCCAACCTTCAGGTGCCCCTTTACCAGATCCCATACGCACACCGATAGCTTTAGCAGTGTATGATTTGTGTGGGAAGATTTTAATCCAAACTTTACCACCACGTTTCATGTAACGAGTCATGGCGATACGAGCAGCTTCGATTTGGCGGTTAGTAATCCAGTGGCTAGTTGTAGCTTGAAGACCGTATTCACCGAATGCTACTTCTTTTCCACCTTTTGCTTCACCGCGCATTTTTCCACGGAATTCACGACGGTGTTTAACACGTTTAGGTACTAACATTGGTTATTTACCTCCTTTAGTGTTTTTACGAGCTGGAAGAACTTCACCACGGTAGATCCATACTTTAACACCAAGTTTACCGTATGTAGTATCTGCTTCTTCCCAAGCGTAATCGATATCTGCACGAAGTGTGTGGAGTGGAACAGTTCCTTCTGAGTATCCTTCAGCACGGGCAATATCTGCACCGTTCAAACGACCTGATACTTGAGTTTTGATTCCTTTAGCTCCGGCACGCATTGCGCGTTGGATTGCTTGTTTTTGTGCACGACGGAAAGCAACACGTTGCTCCAATTGACGAGCAATGCCTTTACCTACAAGGTGAGCATCCAAATCAGGTTGTTTGATTTCGATGATGTTGATGTGTACTTGTTTTCCAGTCAATTTGTTAAGTTTTGCACGGAGTGCATCAACGTTAGCGCCACCTTTACCGATAACCATACCTGGTTTAGCAGTGTGAAGTGAAACGTTAACTTTGTTCACTGCGCGTTCGATTTCGATAGTTGAAACTGCTGCATCAGCAAGTTCTTTTTGAACGAATTTACGGATTGCAAGATCTTCATGAAGGTAATCCGCGTATTCTTTTTCAGCATACCATTTGGCATCCCAATCACGGATGATGCCGACACGCATACCAATTGGATGTACTTTTTGACCCACGATGTTACCTCCTTATTTTTCTGCAACAGCTACAGTGATGTGAGCTGTACGTTTGTTGATTGGTGAAGCTGAACCTTTCGCACGTGGACGAAAACGTTTCATAGTTGGTCCTTCGTTTGCGAATGCTTCAGATACTACCAAGTTAGCTTTATCCAAACCAAAGTTGTTTTCAGCGTTAGCTACAGCTGAATTCAAAACTTTCAAGATGATTTCAGCAGCTTTGTTTGGAGTGAATGTCAAGATTGCAATAGCGTCGGCTACGCTTTTACCACGAATATTGTCAAGAACAAGACGTGATTTACGAGGTGAAACACGTACTGTACGAGCCATTGCTTTAGCTGAAGTAATTTCTGCCATTTATGTTCTCCTTATTTTCTACGTGTTTTCTTGTCGTCTGCAGCGTGACCTTTGTAAGTACGAGTTGGTGCGAATTCACCAAGTTTGTGACCTACCATGTCTTCTTGGATGTAAACAGGTACGTGTTTACGTCCGTCATAAACTGCAATAGTGTAACCAATGAAACTTGGGAAGATCGTTGAACGACGTGACCAAGTTTTGATAACTTTTTTCTTTTCGTCGTTAGCTTGAGCTTCAACTTTTTTCATCAAATGCTCATCGACGAAAGGTCCTTTTTTAAGACTGCGTCCCATTTTTATGTTTTCTCCTTTAAATATTGTACCACAGCGGCTTGCGCTCACATGGAGCGCTACCGAGCTGGCGGATTCCCTAGTTGCTTAAGCGACTAGTTTACTATTATTTCTCGTTGCGACGACGAACGATAAGTTTGTCAGATTTCGCTTTCTTGTTACGAGTTTTAAGACCAAGAGCAGGTTTGCCCCATGGAGTAGATGGCGCTTTACGACCAACTGGTGCTTTACCTTCACCACCACCGTGTGGGTGATCGTTAGGGTTCATTACAGAACCACGAACTGTTGGGCGGATACCTTTCCAACGGCTACGTCCTGCTTTACCAAGGTTTACAAGTCCATGTTGTTCGTTTCCGACAACACCAACTGTTGCACGACAAGTTCCAAGAATCATACGTACTTCGCCAGATTGAAGACGAACAAGAACATATTTACCTTCTTGACCCAATACTTGAGCAGAAGCTCCAGCTGCACGCACCAATTCTCCACCACGACCTGGTTTCAACTCGATGTTGTGGATCAAAGTACCAACTGGAATGTTAGCAAGTGGAAGAGCATTTCCGACTTTGATATCTGCTTCTGGGCCTGAAACGATACGTTGACCAACCTCAAGACCTTTTGGAGCGATGATGTATGCTTTCACACCGTCTGTGTAGTGTACAAGAGCGATGTTTGCAGAACGGTTTGGATCGTACTCGATAGTTTTAACAACTGCTTCAACGTTGTCTTTGTTACGTTTGAAGTCAACCAAACGGTAGAAACGTTTGTGCCCACCACCTTGGTGACGAACAGTGATACGACCGTTGTTGTTACGACCAGCCTTGTTCTTCAAAGCAACAAGCAATGATTTTTCAGGAGCGCTTGTTGTGATTTCAGCGAAATCCAAAGAAGTCATATTACGGCGACCGTTTGTTGTTGGTTTATAAACACGAATTCCCACGATATTTCCTCCTTAGATTATTCAGCTTCAGCAGCAAACAACTCGATTGCTTTTGAATCAGCTGTAAGTGTGATGATAGCTTTTTTAGTTTTGTTAGTAAAACCAGTGTAACGTCCAACACGTTTAGCTTTAGGTTTTACGTTAATTGTATTGACATTTGCAACCTTAACACCTTCAAAAGCAGCTTCAACAGCTTGCTTAATCAAAAGTTTGTGCGCACGAGTGTCAACTTCAAATACATACTTTCCTGCTTCAAGTTGAGCCATTGAGCTTTCAGTGATAACAGGTTTTTTGATAACATCATACAAATTCATTATGCAAGAACCTCCTCGATTTTAGAGATAGCTGCTTGAGTAACAAGAAGTTTGTCACTATTTGCGATGTCAAGAACACTTGCAGTTGTAGCAGTCGCAACTTTCACGTTTGGAAGGTTACGAGCTGAAAGAGCTGCGAATTCGTTTCCTTCTTCAAGAATAACAAGGACTTTAGAATCGATGCTCAAAGCTGCAAGAACTTTTGCAAATTCAGCAGTTTTTGGAGCTGTAAATTCAAGAGAATCAACGGCTACAAATTTGTTTTCAGCAACTTTTTCTGAGTAAACAGATTTAAGCGCAAGGCGACGAACTTTTTGAGGAAGTTTGTACGCATAGCTACGTGGAGTTGGTCCGAAGACAGTTCCACCACCACGCCATTGTGGAGAGCGGATAGAACCTTGACGAGCACGTCCAGTTCCTTTTTGACGCCATGGTTTGCGTCCACCACCTGAAACAGCTGAGCGATTTTTAACTGCGTGAGTTCCTTGACGAAGGCTAGCACGTTGGCTGATGATCACATCAAACACAACAGATTGGTTTGGTTCAATACCAAAGATTGCATCGTTAAGAACAACTTCGCCAGCTTGTTTACCAGTTTGGTCGAATAATGTTACATTTGCCATTTTGACTGTATTCCCCTTTCCTTATTATTTACCAGCTTTAACTGCTGACTTGATGGTGATAAGAGATTTCTTAGCACCTGGTACGTTACCTTTGATAAGGATAACGTTCTTTTCTGGAACAACTTGTACAACTTCAAGGTTTTGAATTGTCACGCGGTCGCCACCCATACGTCCTGCAAGGTTTTTACCTTTGAACACGCGGTTAGGTGCAACAGGTCCCATAGAACCTGGACGACGGTGGTAACGAGAACCGTGAGCCATTGGTCCACGTGATTGCCCATGGCGCTTGATAACACCTTGGAAACCTTTACCTTTAGAAGTACCAGTTACGTCAACAACGTCTCCAGCTGCGAATGTTTCAACTGTGATTTCAGCACCAACTTCCAAGCCTTCAACGTTTTTGAATTCACGAATGAAGCGCTTAGGAGCCGTGTTAGCTTTCGCTACATGTCCTTTAGCAGGTTTGTTGCTCAATACTTCGCGTTTGTCGTCAAAACCAACTTGGATAGCGTTGTATCCGTCTGTTTCAACAGTTTTAACTTGAAGAACAACGTTTGGAGTTGCTTCAATAACTGTTACAGGGATCAATTCGCCAGCTTCAGTGAAGATTTGAGTCATTCCCACTTTTTTCCCTAAGATTCCTTTTGTCATGAGAAAATAGTTCCTTTTCTATATTTTTTATTCAA
Source organism: Streptococcus oralis subsp. tigurinus (assembly GCF_002356415.1). Taxonomy (NCBI): domain Bacteria; kingdom Bacillati; phylum Bacillota; class Bacilli; order Lactobacillales; family Streptococcaceae; genus Streptococcus; species Streptococcus oralis. The sequence continues at coordinate 194,226 of NZ_AP018338.1, read as the reverse complement.
AAAGTTTTTAACGAGCGTTTTTTATGCTCGAGGTATCAAGCTTTAAATTAAAGTTTGATTTCTACGTTTACACCACTTGGAAGATCCAATTTCATCAACGCATCAACTGTTTTTTGAGTTGGGTTAACGATATCGATCAAACGTTTGTGTGTACGCATTTCAAATTGTTCGCGAGAGTCTTTGTATTTGTGAGTCGCACGAATGATTGTGTAGAGGCTACGCTCAGTTGGAAGTGGGATTGGACCCGCAACTTGTGCACCTGTACGAGTAGCTGATTCTACGATTTTTGCAGCCGCTGTGTCAAGCGTACGGTGTTCGTAAGCTTTCAAACGGATACGGATTTTTTTGTTTGCCATCTTTTTCTCCTTTTCGTCTATTTAAGATAATAGGCTAGCTCCACAAGAAAACCGACGCGCGTTGCGTGGCAATGCAACCGAGCGTGTCGCAACCTCTTGCATCAAAGCTAAGGCTGTAATTTACAGCACCATAATAGAATAACACAAAGCCCCTGCGATTGCAAGGGATTTGTTAGGTTTTTTTCGTTTTTTTAGGATGAAACTGTTTTCCTATTTCATCTTTCTAAGATTACTGATTTACGTCTATAAAAATCAATCTTTTCTTCTATATAATGTGTGTCATTTTGACCTTGAATTTATCTTGCGATTGATCCACTAAGATATCCGCTTTAGACTCGTTTTCTCTATAGTATCGCAGATACTGCTCCCGTCTCATTTGATGGCTAGCTAGTACAAAGGAAGCATTGCGATTTCTCATAATCGTATCTCGAGCTAGACGCCTTTTTATTTCTGTTTCTTCGTCCGCGTAGAAGCAGATGGTTTTGTCAAAGAGTTCCTTGGGTAGGAACCCCACAGACATCCCTTCAACAATCAGAATCGGTTTGGCTCCAGATAAGATCTCGCTAGCCTTCCAAGGTTCATCGATTGTTAAGACATCCATATCTGCCTGCAAAGCGAGAATATCTCTCTGCAAACTTGCCAATTCATGCGCCACTGGCAAACAAGCTGTCACCTTTTGATCAAGTGCTTGCTTTGGTACTACCAGGTGACGTTCTGAGGTGATATAGGGGTCTGTTTCTAGTAGGTTTACTTTTTCAGCATCTAGGGCTTGAAACAATTCTTGAGCAAAGGTAGACTTACCTGACGCTCCGTGACCGTAGATCCCCAGTGTTTTGACTTTTCCAGTTTCGATCTCTGAGACCAGTTGGTCTATTAAGTCTTTTTTCTTCATTCTCTCTTCACCTGTTCATAGCTTTCTTTTCCGTCATTGAGCTTGTCCCAAATCACTACTTGACCACTTTTGAGGGATTTTTGCACATCGATAATTCGTTGATTAGAAGACCCTCGAAACTGGAGCATAAGATTGCGCTTGCTTTTGTCATACCGTCCATCGACAAGGATGTCAATCAATGATAAGAGTTCCAGTTTATCTGGAGTCTCCAGCATCATTTCCTCCCAAGTGTAGCCGGTCCATGACCAGATGTCTTTGTCTGGCAATTCCTTTCGAATGCGTTTAACGAGTGGTAAGAGAATGCCCGTATTAAGAAAGGGCTCTCCTCCTAGCAAGGTCAAGCCTTGAACATAGGGCTGGGCAAGGTCTTCCATGATCTGTTCTTCTAACTCTGGCGTATAGGGAATGCCTGCGTTGAAAGACCAAGTCGCAACATTATAGCACCCCTCGCAGTGGAACATACAGCCTGCGACATAGAGGGAGTTGCGCACGCCTTCTCCATCCACAAAGTTAAAGGCCTTGTAGTCAATGATTCGCCCTTTACTAAGTTCCTCACTTTTCCATTCACCTGGTTTTGGTGTATTCCATGTCATCCTTCTACTCCAAATCTATCCAGTAACGTTCTACGCCATTGCGAACACCCTCAAACGCCCCATCATTTGCCACAATCACCGCTCTACTAGCTGGGTTTTCCGCACTACAGGTCACAAGCGCTTTTTTGATGTTCTTTTCCTTGGCAACTTGCAGGCCTTGTCTGAGTGATTCTTTCGCATAACCTTTGCCTCTTTCAGATGGACGAATGGAGTAGCCAATATGGCCCCCATTTTCTAGTAAGTAGTCATTTAATCGGAGACGAAGGTTGAGAAAGCCAAGAGCCTGGCCTGCTACGTCAAAACTAACCAGCTGGATAGCAGGAACCCAGTTTTCAGGAATATTGAGTCCCGCTTCCGCTTGAAGATTATCTTCTAGCCACTCTTCATAAACAAAATTGTTGGCGTTCCAAAACCCACCATCGTGGGCTGATTGAGTCTGTTCAAACTCTGCCATCATCTCTAAAACTGTTTCTTTATCTGCCAATGTTGGCCTGCGTAGTATCATTTTCACCTCCAATTAAGAGAAAAGCGAGAGCGGACTCTCACTTTTCTTTTTTCTTGTTCTTGTTTAAAAACTGTTCTCTAAGATTGAGCAAGCGTTCTTTTTTGCCCGTCCCACCTTTAGAATGTTTTTCATGATAACGAGTCACTTGAGCGCGTCCCTTATCATCCAATTGGTATTTCCCCATTCCGTCTCTTTCTAGTTTGTTACTTTATGTCCAGGTGTCTTAATGGTTGAACCATTCATATGTTTCACACGCGCAGCGATTTCCTTATGGCGCCCATTGACCATCGGACGAGCCTGAGGGTTACCTAGATAGCCACAAGTTCGTTTGACTACATCTACTGTTTTAGGGTCGCTATTGCCACAGTTGGGACAAGCAAATCCTCGCTCAGTTGGTTCAAAATCCCCTTCAAAATCACACTTGTAGCAACGATCAATCGGAGTATTGGTTCCTAGATAGCCAACTCGGTCATAGGCATAGTCCCAAACAGCTTCCAGGGCCTTAGGATTTTGTTGAAGAACTGGATACTCACAATAATGGATGAAACCACCTGACGCACCTGCTTCTGGGTAAACTTTCTCAAAGTCTAATTTTTCAAACGGTGTTGGATTTTTACGAACATCGTAGTGGAAAGAGTTGGTGTAGTATTCCTTGTCCGTGATATCCGGAATAGAGCCGAACTTCTCTGTATCCAAGCGACAGAAGCGGTCTGTCAGACTTTCAGACGGTGTGGAGTAGATAGAGAAATGGTAACCATATTGGTCAGACCACTCTTCCACACGACGTTTCATATCGCGAATGATTTCCAATGTGAATTCCTTGGCTTCAGGATTGCTTTCCCAGCTATTTCCAAAGAAGACTGTCGCCACCTCGTACAAACCGATGTACCCCAGCGAAACTGTCGCACGGCGATTCTTAAAGAGCTGGTCTACACTTTCTTCTTTTCCGAGACGGCGACCGAAGGCTCCGTACTGATAGAGGATAGGGGCATTCGCTGGTGTTGCTTCCTTGGTCCGTTCAACACGGTAAACCAGAGCATCTTCTGCGATGTTCATACGTTCGTTGAAGATTTCCCAAAACTTATTCAGATCCCCTTCAGACTCGAGGGCGATACGAGGCAAATTGACCGTCACAACACCTAGATTCATCCGACCTGAATTGACCTCAACACCATTTTCATCTTTCCATCCTTGGAGGAAGGAGCGACAACCCATAGGAACCTTGAAAGAACCAGTCAGTTCGATAATCTTATCATAGGACAAAACATCTGGGTACATCCGCTTGGTTGCACACTCGAGGGCCAACTGTTTGATGTCGTAGTTAGGTGAACCTTCCTCTAAGTTAAGTCCTCTTTTAAGCGTAAAGATGAGTTTAGGGAAGATGGCTGTGCGGTGTTCTGAACCAAGCCCCTTGATACGAATGGTCAAGATAGCTTTTTGAATTTCCCGTTCAAAACGACTAGTTCCTAGACCAAAACCGAGCGAAGTAAAAGGTGTTTGTCCATTTGAAGTGAAGAGAGTGTTGATTTCATACTCAAGAGATTGCATGGCATCGTAGATGTCCTTTTGGGTTTTCTTCCAAGCGTAATCTTCACGTTTCTCGGGCAAGACCCACTCTTCCGCATCCTTGAGGTGCTTTTGGTAATTCTTCTCTGCATAAGGCGCCAAGACTTCATCAATACGGTCAGCTGAGCAGCCCCCGTACTGGCTAGAAGCAACGTTGGCGATGATTTGTGAAATTTGAGCTGTCGCAGTCTGGATAGACTTGGGACTCTCTACCTCTGCATTTCCAATCTTAAAACCATTTTCCAACATGCCTTTAAAATCAATCAAACAGCAGTTGGTCATCGGAGTGTAGGGGCTGTAGTCCAAGTCATGATAGTGGATATCCCCTTTTTGGTGAGCATTAGCTACGTGCTTAGGAAGCATTTGCAGCCCGATTGATTTCCCAACAATCCCTGCTGTCAAATCACGCTGAGTATTAAAGACATCACTGTCTTTATTGGCATTTTCATTGACAACTGCTTGATCTTTATTGAGCAGTTTATGGATACTAAAGTTGATATCTGTCGCTTTTGAGCGCTCAAAATCCCTTTGTGTCCGATAAGTGATATACTCCTCAGCCAGCGCATACTCTTTGGCTTCAAGGAGTTCATGCTCTACGACATTCTGAATCTCATAAATCTTCACACCTTTAGGGAAACGACTGTGAATTTCGGTAACGATTCTTTCAACTAGACCATTTAGGCGTTTTTCTACTAGAGGCGTAACGTCCATAACTTTTTCTGCCGCCTTGTGGAGAGCCTTGTCAATCTTGTCTACATCAAATACTACACGTCTACCATCTCGTTTTTCAACGAACAAGGTGGGAACGGTTGCAAGCTTTTCTTCTAATACAATCATATCCATGCTCTTTTCTAAAATATTGTTAAATAGTTTATATTCAGTATTATACCACTCTAAAAATAAAAATCAATATCTTGTGTTAAAAATCCTAAAATTTTTAAAATTCCACAAGATATTGATTTTTGTTATTTGAATTTATAAAGCTTAAACTCGCTAGTATCTGTCTGAACAAGCTCATAGTTTTCACTGAGCCAGCTCTCTACATCTGACCACAAGGCAACTTTTTGATTGACCACAATCATCTTCGGTTGGTTCTCTTTCAGATCATTCATCAGTTTGGTTTTATTTTCGTCGCTTGCAGTATAGAGTGTTGGAGTTGATAGAGAAGTCGGCGCCAAGCGTTCACTTGCACGGTAGAAATCAGGACGATCATCCCAAGCATAGACACGATCCTCAGAACTCGTTTGCTGTTTTACCATGCTAGCAAGACGTTCTCTCTCCTGATAAGTCGCTGGATGCGAAAGGTAGCGACTCACGATAGGAAGAACAATAAGATAGGCAAGGGCAATCAGTGGTAGATAGAAATTTCCTTTAAGGAAAGAAGTTTGTTTCTCACGTCTTCTTCTACGACGACTGCCTCCATCCGAAACATCTTCCTTGATTCCTGTCAGAAGGAGCAAGACCAAGAAAGGAATTAGTACCACAAGATGAGTACCGTTGATGGGTTCTTTGGAAAAAATCAAGAGCCCCAAAGAAAGCAATAAGCCCAAACTAGCAGCAATCGATAGGGAATATTGCTTAGCTGATTTTGACTGGAACAAACCAGAAAAGAGCAAACTAAGGGAACCTAGCCCAATAGCAAGTAAGCCGTAGAAGGCTGCATTTTCAAGCAAATGCGCATTTGAAAAGAAGCTAAGAGTATTTACCGGATACAAGGTCTGGCTAATGGCATCCCCAAAACTACCTGTTAACACTGTATAGTAGCCCAAAGGATAGAATAAGAGTGAGAACCCTAAGGCTGACGCAAAGAACTGATATAACCCGTGAACAAAGTGACCTTTACCTAGATTAAAGCCAATGATGCCTAGAGCCAATACAGCCGCAAACAAGGCGGTTGGGATTGGCGCAAGGAAGAAAGCGAGAGCAAGGCTCATACCAACACGTAAAAATCCTTTGTCACCGTTTGGATAAGCTAGGTAGTTCGTAACAATGCTAAGTGAATAAAATAGGAAAGGCAAGGCTAGCAAGAGAGCATAGCCACCACCAAAAGCGAGACCTGCTACCAACAGATTAAACACAAACACAAGCTGCTTGGCTTCTTCTACACGGCCTGTAAGAGTATCCGCAGATTTAAAAAGAAAAACACCTGCTCCAAATAAGGCCAACCACTCAACCAAAGCAATCAGAATACTGCCTTGTGAAAGATAGGCAAGCAGGTAATAGAGCAATCCCTCCGTCCCAAAATAATCGGTATACATTTGACCATTTTGATGCAAGGCCCAACCAGTATAAAGATCCTGAGTTTGTTGCGGGCTTACTAAACCAAAAATAAGGGGGATAACCACAGAAATAGCTGTAGCTACTAAACTCCAAAGCAAGATACTAAAAAAGGGAATCGGAGCTCCTTCTCGCTTTTCTGGAACGGACCAGTCTTGGTAATGAGATTCTTCTTGTTTCTCATCTATTTTCCCGTATACATTCATTCAATTTCTCCTCTAAGTTTATCTGTTTTAGTATATCAAAATCTTACAGGAATGTCAGCTTGGGATTGATATTTGCTGAATTTCTTATCCAATAGCGCAAAGCGTTCGATTTCACGAAAACGGTGGAATCGACTATTACTATACTCTCTGATAAAATCATCATCTTCTAGATTAAGCATGGTTTTCTCCTTTACTTATCTATTCGTAAGAAGACAAAAATAAGATCCAGCCTTGGGCTAGATCTTGATGGATAGTTAGAGCATAGGCGCAAACAACTGGACAATTTCCTTGATCAGGCTTTGATACCAGCTTGTTTTGATGGTGTGGGGATAAATTTCTTGAGAAACTTTAAAAATCTCTTCAAAGTCCCTTTCAATATCGATGATGGACTGCGTTCTATAAAGCAAGACGGCATTTTCATAGTGGTGAAGCAAACTCCGATAGTCAAAATTGATGGTTCCCACAGTAGCCGCCTCTCCATCAACAAGCATTTGCTTGCTATGAAGGAATCCCGGGCTATACTCATAAATACGAACCCCCGCAGATAGCAAGTCTGGGTAGGCTCCTCGAGTAACTAACTGAATAACCTTTTTATCTGGGATACACGGCGTCACAATTCGCACATCTACCCCTCTCAATGCTGCATTTTTAATACTTTCAGTTAGATCGTAGTCAGCAATCAGATAGGGAGTCGTGATGTAGACGTAGTCTGTAGCTTGATTGATAAGATTTTGATAGACCGTTTTTCCAACCTGGGCTCGGTAGATGGGTTTGGGACCGCTACTGTAAGGGATACAAAGCCCCATCCCATCTTTGGGTTGATTTTCGAGATGGTATTGGTCAAAGTCACTAATTTCCCCACGGTTAATATACCAAGTTGATAAAAAGAGTCTAGTAAAAGCCTTAACTGCCGATCCATCTAGGCGAATACCGCTATCCTTCCAGTAACCAAAGCGTTCGATATGGTTGATATACTCATCTGCTAGATTGGCACCACCTGTATACGCAATCTGCCCATCGATAATCATGATTTTACGGTGGTCACGGTTGTTATAGGCAACGGTCAAGCGTGGAATCACCTTGTTAAATTTATGGGCTTCAATCCCTCGGCTACGAAGCTGGATGGTATAATCCCCAGGTAAGGTTGCCATGCATCCAATATCGTCATAAAGAAGCTTAACTTCTACTCCTTGAGCTGCCTTTTCTTCCAAAATCTCCAAAATACTATTCCACATCAAACCTTCTTCGATGATATAGTATTCAAGAAAGATAAACTTCTCGGCTTTTTTGAGATCCTCTAGCATCTGACGCCACATGCTTTCCCCTGAAGGGAAAAAATGGGTATCCGTTCGATTATAGACATCTGCATTCGTGTCCATACTGAGGAGAGATTTGATAACCCCGTAAGCCGACTTGTCTTGTTCTTTTAACTCCAAACGGAGAGCCCTGCTATTATCCTCTCTGTAAACCATTGATTGGAGCTGCTTTAGCTGCTTCAATTCTTTTTTAGATAAACGGCGCTCTCCAAACATGATATAGAGCAAAGGGCCAAAAACTGGCACAAAGGCTACTAACAACCATGTTACCTTACTCTCAGGATTCATAGATCGATTAACAATCGATACAATGGTCGCTAAGCTTACTAAAATGACAAGGATAATCCAGAGAATCGGAGCCATCTGCCCTAGATAGAGAAATAAACCAAAGATGATAAACAACTCTGCCAACATGATAGTAATACTAAAACCATACTTGGACATGAGTAGCTGCATTTTTCTAGCTGTCATACATCCCCTTCCTTTTCTAACATTCTCCTTAACTGCTTAATAAACTAATCTTTCTACTAGTATACCTCAGTTCAGGGGTAGATAGCAACCTTTTACTCTTGCCCTTCCATTTTCAGATGTGTATTACAGTTTGAGAGCCAACATATTGACTGTCATACCTGCTGCAGTTCCCATAAGGTAGACGGTATCTCCTTCTTTAACCAATCCATGGTCCAATGAATAGGCCAAGCCAAATGGCACAGAGACTGACACCATATTTCCATAGTCCGTGACGAGATTGAGGTATTGATTCTCAGCCACACCTAGCTTTTCCATAACCAAAGGAAGAGCACGACTTGCTTGGTGAGGAATGTTATACTCCACATCTCCCAAGGCTAATATCGTATCCTTTATTTTTTCATAAACTGTGAACTTTAAGGATACTTTTAACCGAGAAAACCACCGTCTTTAAACTACCCGTCCTCTGTAGTAATGGAACATAAAAAATCGACAAGCGGATTTTTCAATAAAAAATCTGGCAAATTTTTTAAAAAAAGAACTACCAAAATGATAGTTCTCCATAATTATTTATATTTTTCAATATCGAACAAATCCTAGGACAGTCGCTATTGAGGTCGTAGAAGGTAAAGTCGGAACCTTAATTCCAAACTTCTATTTAGTTAGATTTGAAGTTCTATTTTGTTAATACCACTCGGTCAGATACTACTCGGTCAGATGCTTCTCGATCCATATCATCGATAATTATTTGATTTCCATTAACTGCATAAATTTTGACATCATCACCGATAATCACGCGCTGATTTTCTGGATCAAAAGTAACTTGCTTGACTTCCTTTTCTCCATCTGGCTCGACCTCTGTCCATGTACCTGTTTTACCTGTTACAACAAGGGTGATCTGGTCTTTCTCATCTTTTTCAGTATAGGTCCCATCGATGTTGCTTGATTGACTTGAAGTTGAACTTTGTTCCGTACTGGTTGTAGCTTCGCTTGAACTCGTTACAGAACTCGAAGAGGAACTTGGTTGACTTGATTGAGACTGTGAATTTTGCTGGTTGGCAGATCCACAAGCTGCTATTAGACTAAGAATTGCTAGGAAAGCAATAGAAAGTGTGAATGTTTTGATTTTCATAGCGATTTCCTTTCTTTTTTGTCAATGTTTTGCTGGATCAGTTTCCAGATGTACCTCCTACCTCCAGTATAACAACTTAAACCTAGAAGGTCAACTAGTCCCATCGCTTCTTATCAAACTTGCTCGCACTTCCGAGATAAAGTAGAGTGATCCCGTCACGAAAAGCAGGTCCTGGTCATTGGCCTTTTCTTCAAATTCTCTGATAAAATCGCCATAGGAAGGAATCAAATCGTAACCCGTCACATCCCTCTCATCCAAAGAACCTTGGTAGTCAAAGCCTGTTACCTTAAGTTCCACCTGAGGCAACTGCTTAGATAGATAGCCTAGCATCCCCTGATAATCCTTGCGTTTAAGTGCTCCAAAAAGGATGCGAACCTGGTAACCTTGCTGGATTTTCCCTTGGATAAACTCGACTAGACGAGTCAAGGCTGGCAGATTGTGAGCCCCATCTAGGTAGATTTGCGGGCGAATCCGTTCCAAGCGACCTGCCCAGTGAGTTTCTTGCAAGGCCTGTCTCACAAGCTCTTCTTCGACTTTTTCCTCTCTTGACACCATAAACAAAAGAAAAGTTTGTAAAGCCAAGGCGGCATTTTCTTGCTGGTAGGCGCCTTCCAAACCGATTTTAAGCTGGGAAAATCTTGCTAAGCTACTTGAAAAATCACCCGCATTCAATGTGAAGTCTCGCCCAGCTTGATAAAGTTCAACAGCTAACTCTCTCGCTTTACTTTGACAGACAAGCTCTGCTTCTGGAGTAAGCTTGGCAATGACCGCCTTCTTTCCAACCTTGAAGATACCAGCTTTCTGCTCTGCTATTTTCTCCAGACTGTCACCCAATGTCTCCTGATGATCTAGGCCAATGGAAGTAACCACTGCAATTTCTCCTGTTACGACATTAGTGGTATCAAGTAAACCACCAATCCCCACTTCTAGTAAAACTAAATCCACCTCTTGTTCCCTAAAATAGAGAAAAGCAATCAAGGTCAGCAACTCAAAGAAAGATAATTGGTCATGTGTTTCCAAAAGAGTTTTTTCCATCTCCTTGACCTGCTCCGCCAAACGGATAAAATCTGCATCAGCAATCGGTTGTCCACTGATACAGATTCGATCATGGATACTGATGATATGAGGAGAGGTAAAAGTACCAACTTTTTTACCATGAGTAACAAACAACTCCCTCATGAAGGCAATAGTTGACCCTTTACCGTTAGTCCCTGTTACGTGGATAATAGGATAAGTCCTCTCAGGATTCCCCAGCAAATCCACTGCTCGCTGCATTCGTCCAAGTCCAGATCTAAAGTTTAAACCAATCCGACTATGAAGCCATTCTTCTACTTCAAACATACATGTCTCCTTAACAAAAGTCCAATCAACTACCGCATCAAAGTATGATTACAAATAAAAAACGAGGTTGGGACTAAAATCCCGACCTCTTACCTGGTTAGCTAATCACTAGCTACTATGAATTTCAACGTTGGCTAAAAACGTCCACCGGACTTACTTACGGTCTTTATTTTTAGCGTAAGGGTAAAAATGTTCACTGAACAAACCAGTTCTCTCTTATTTTAAGGAACTGGGCTAAAAACGTTCCCCGAACGTTCCTGCGTTTCTAATTTCTGGTGCAGGGCTAAAAACATCCACTGGATGTTTTTACTCCTCCATAAAGCTGTTGAAGACTTCTTCAATCATGTTCCATTCGTCTTCTGAGTCTTCTGGGATTGGTTGCAATTCGCCTTCTGTTCCGTCTTCATTTTCGATGAATGAGTAAGCTTGGATTTCAACTTCACCATTTTCATCTTCTTCTGCGTTAACCGGCACTAGCAGAACATAGTTTTTACCAAATTCTTCTTTCCCGTCGATGGTCAAAAGAATTTCAAACAAGGTTTCATTTCCTTGCTCATCTACTAGTGTAATCAATTCACGTTCTTCGTGGTCATGGTTGTGATCGTGTGACATAGTCTCTCCTCTGTCTTAAAATTTTCTATCTAAATAATTTTGCAAAATCAGCTGAGCAGCCAACTTATCAATAACTTTCTTGCGTTTGTTACGGCTGATATCTGCTTGTTCAATCAACATACGCTCCGCAGCGACCGTTGTCAAACGCTCATCCTGATAGTCTACTGGCAAACCAAAGAGTTCTTCTAGCTTGGCACCATAGGCTTGACTGGCTTCTACTCGCGGACCGCTGGTATTGTTCATGTTCTTTGGCAAACCTACTACAAAGCGTTCCACCTTATAGCTGTCAACCAATTCCTTGATACGGTCAAAACCAAACTGGCCTTGATCCTCATTGATTTGGATGATTTCAAGTCCCTGAGCGGTGAAGCCGAGCGGATCGCTAATCGCCACCCCTACTGTTTTTGAACCGACATCCAATCCCATAATTCTCATAGATTATAGATCGACTCCTTGTCCTTTAAGGTAGTAGCGTACCAGTTCTTCAACAATTTCATCACGCTCATACTTACGGATTTGATTTCGTGCATTGTTATAACGAGGAACGTAGGCAGGGTCTCCACTCAATACATAACCGACGATCTGGTTAATCGGATTGTAGCCCTTGTCATTCAAAGAAGCATAAACATCTGTCAACGTTTCGCTAATTTCTTTCTTATTGGAATCATCCAATTTAAACCGTACAGTTTCTTCAGTAAATCCCATTCTAACACCCTCTTTCCTTAGAATAGTACTATTATAGCACATTCCCTGACGTTCTACAAATAAGTCAGTCTATTAATTTGGATTTTCTATTGTTCTGTCGCCCCATTTGCCACTCTGTCTGCAATATATTGGCTAGGTTCGTTTTTTAAGAGATTTTCAAGACCGATATTTTTTAAATATTCGATCTGAGATGCCTTTTTGACATCCAATACTTGAAAATCATAAGTCGTTGTTGTCTGGATTTCGGTCTCGCTGAGTAGCTTGGTTTCCAGTGTAAATCCTGCTAGTTTGCGTGCCTCTTGGATGGTCTCATCCTTCTCTTCAGCTTCTTGAAGCGCTTTTTGCGTCTCCTCTAGGCCATTTTCAGAGATAAAAGTCTTGAGTTCATCCCCGACAGGTCGTTTTTGCTGAATGGTCAAGGTCAAAAATTGATTGCCTTTATAGGTAATAGTCTGAATCTGCTGCGTTCCATTTTCTGACTTCGGCATCAACAGGGTCTTAGTGACAACCGTATTCTTTTCGGCATTGTCCAAAACGGGAAGGTTTGATTGGATGGGGTCAGATGCTGTTGTAGAAGCAGCAGGGGTTTCCTTTTTTTGCCCACATCCCGCAAGCAAAAAGAGTAGAGCAAAACTAGCAATTAGTAACTTTTTCATAATTCCTCACATGATTTTGAAATAGAAGAGCAAACAAGGCCAGGAATCACTCCCAGCCTTGATGTTTTATAGAGCTGCACGTAGACGTGCTTCTGCATTTTCTACATTACGGACAGAGCGTGGCAAGAAGGCACGGATATCATCTTCTTTATAGCCGACTTGTAGGCGCTTCTCGTCAACGAGAATCGGACTCTTTAAGATCCGTGGTGTTTCCATGATTAAGTTGAGCACTTCATTGACACTCAAATCTTCAATGTCAACTCCAAGAGCTTTAGCGTAGCGGTTTTTCGATGAAACGATACTGGCAATTCCATTATCGGTTTTCGTGAGAATGTCTAATAACTCTTCTCTCGTAATTCCTTCTTTACCAAGATTTTGTTCTTTATAACTTAACTGGTGGGCATTGAGCCAAGTTTTCGCTTTTTTACAGCTAGTACAACTTGAGACTGTATAAATTTTGATCATGTACCTACCCCTTTCGCTACATGTTACTATCAGTTTAGTCTATTATACCATAAAAAACATCCGACTTGGGACCTATTTTTAAAAAAATTTAACTTTTTTAGCGATTTTCGTACTTTTTTCTTGACAAATCACAAACTATAGCCATCCCTTGTACTTCTTAATGTAAAATTTCTTAATAACTGTGACACTAAACATATACAAGAAAATAATACAGATTAAGAACAAGAAGTAAGGCAGTCCCAATGGAGCTAAACGAAGGATATGTACTAGCGGTCCATAAGGTAGACTGGTTACAAAAAAGGCAGCAACTAAAGTCATCAAAATCACAAGCCAGGCTGGTCTGCTCTGTACAAAAGGAACTTTTGCTGTACGAAGCATGTGGATGACCATTGTTTGAGACCACATAGATTCGATGAACCATCCTGTTTGGAAAAAGATAATAAACTGAAGGGCTGATTCAGACCCATGAACATAATCATGTCCTGTCATCAATGGAACAATGATAAAGTAAAGGAAGATAAAGGTCAAAATATCAAAGATAGATGAGATAGGCCCCATCCAAACCATAAATCGGGTAATGGATTTTGCTTCCCATGTATGGGGTTGTTTTAGGAAGTCTTGATCCACATTATCAAACGGCAAGGCCACACAAGATAAATCGTAAACTAAGTTTAGGACAATTAGATGAACAGGAGACATTGGTAGAAATGGCAAGAAGATACTTGCAACTAGAAGAGAGAATATATTCCCAAAGTTTGAACTAACTGTCATCTTAATGTACTTAGTCATATTAGCATAGACTTTTCGTCCTTCAACCAGCCCTTTTTCAAGCACCATCAAATCCTTATCTAGCAAAATGACATCAGCAGTCTCTTTGGCAATATCTACTGCAGTATCAACGGAAATGCCAACATCTGCCACCTTCATAGATGGAGCATCGTTAATACCATCTCCCATATAACCAACACCATGACCATTTCTTTTTAACTGTAGAATGATGCGAGCTTTTTGGTCAGGAGACAATTTAGCAAATACTGTTACACTTTCAACCACTTCTGCCAACTGCTCATCTGACATTTGGTCGATATCTACCCCTAAAAGGATGTGTTCAATGTCCAAACCAACTTTCTCACAGATGGCTTGCGTTACTTTTTCATTATCCCCAGTTAAAATCTTAGTTTTAACACCATGTTCAAGTAAAGCCTTGATTGCAGGTGCCGCTGAAGGTTTTGGTGGATCCAAGAAGGCAAGATAACCGGTCAGGATCATATCCTTTTCATCTTTGGCTGTATAACTATAGCCTTCTTGTATATCCGTCTTATAGCCAATCCCTAAGACACGTAGCCCTTGTTTATTTAATTGTCCGACTTCTGCTAAGATTTCTGCACGAATGGCATCCGTCAAAGGAGTTATTTCGCCATGATACTCTACACGAGATGAAATCGTGAGCATTTCTTCTAAGGCTCCCTTGGTCACCATACTAACAGTCCCCTCATCATCTTTTACAATGACGCTCATCCGTCTACGTTCAAAGTCAAAGGGAAGTTCATCAATTTTTTGAAATGTTTGATCTAGATTTTGTAGAAGGCTGTGTTCTTTCGCTTCTTTTTCTGTCCGTTTGATAATAGCTCGGTCCATCAAATTCTTTAAACCTGTTTGGAAATAAGAATTTAGATAAGCTCTACGTAAGACAGTAAGGTCCAAATCTCCATGGATATCCAAAGGATATTCCAACACAATCTCGTCCTGAGTTAAAGTCCCTGTTTTATCTGTACATAAGATATCGATGGCACCTAAGTCCTGTATGGCATTGAGTTTTTTAATCACAACCTTTTCTTTAGCCATGATGATAGAACCTTTTGCTAGACTAGCTGTAATGATCATCGGCAACATTTCTGGTGTAAGACCCACACCAACACTAAGTGCAAAGACACCTGCTTCCAACCAGTCACCGTCTGTCAAACCATTGGTGAAAAATACAATGGGAACCATGACCAGCATTAATCGAATGAGCAACCATGAAACGGTGTTCATTTCACGTTCAAAAGAAGTTGGTTCATCATAGGTATTCAGAGTCTGTTCGATAGCTCCCATCATAGTATGATCACCAACTGCCAAAACCATCGCTTTTGCACTACCAGATATGACATTTGTTCCCATAAAAGCGAGGGATTCAGATTCTAGCAAACTATCCAATGAGGGTTGTTGCACTTTTTCTAAAGCAATTTTTTCGACCGCATCACTTTCTCCAGTCAAACCTGACTGTTGAACAAAAAAGTCGCGTGATTCAAATAAGACGACATCTGCAGGAATCATGTCCCCTGCACTTAATTTCACAATATCTCCTACCACCAAATCATCAATCGGTAATTCTTGCACTTGACCTTCCCGAATAACCGTTGCAGTGTTGACAATCAATTTTGAAAGGTTGGTTGTTGCCTTATCACTTCGCAACTCTTGGACAAAACGGATACCTCCTGAAATCAAAATTAAGACAACGATAATGATAGATGTCGTTGGATCTTCTTGACCAGGTTTGGCAAGCCAGACGTTTGTAACGAGAGAAATGAAGGCAATCACAAGCAAAATTATTGTGAATGGATTGATGATTGACTCGTAAATCTTTTTAATGATTGAATCCTCTTGACCCTTGGTGATAGTATTTTCTCCATAAAGATCACGGTTTTCTTCAACTTGTTCTTGGCCCAGTCCATCTAGACTTGTATGATAAAAAGCGAGACTATCTTTTAATGATGTTTGAACAGCTGTTGCTAATCTTTCTTTTGTAGTTTTCATTGGTTTCTCCTATCTGTATGAATGATATGTTTCATACACAGAGACCAATCACTTTATGAGGGCAGAACGACACAAATCAGCGATTGGCTGTGTATGTGCGGTTCTGGATGATCGTCAATTTGCATCGTCTGTCTCCTTTCCTTGTTCTAAAACAGTAGAAAATCCCACCATAAAATGATAGGACTAAAAACTCATTATCTGTTTTCGTTCAAGCTTTAACTCCATAGGGCAATGTAATGAGCTTAGTCTTGACCTTCGCGACCAGGACTGTTGACCAACGAGTAGTGTCTCCACTGCTTTGCGGTAGTCATCCGTATCCCTATGGTAGCCTCACCTACCGTTTTCGCCTATCAGTATAAACCTTTCAATAGTAAAAGTCAATGATTTATCTCATTTTTCTTAGATAACAATCAATTCTTTCGGAGCAAGGGTCAATAATTCGCAACCTGTATCCGTAATCAAGATATCATCCTCGATACGCACCCCGTATTTTCCATCCAGATAGATGCCCGGCTCATCGGTCAAGACCATGCCAGCCTTGATTGGCTCTTCTGACTTGCCAAAGTAAGGAATTTCATGGATATCCAGACCAATCCCATGTCCAATCCCGTGGCTAAAGTAAGGTCCGTAGCCTGCATCGTTGATAATTTGACGAGGAATCCGGTCAAAATCGATCCGACTGAGACCAGCCTCAGCTGCTTCTATCAGAGCTTGATTGCTGCGAAGGACAATATCATAAATTTCCCGCTCCTCATCTGTCACCTGCCCCACATGAACAGTCCGCGTCATATCGCTGACATAGTGATTGTAGTAGCAACCAAAGTCCATGGTTAGGGTTTCACCCTTTTGAATAACCTTGTTACTAGCCACTCCATGTGGCATAGCAGAGCGGTAGCCCGAAGCGATGATGAAGTCAAAAGAGGCGCCTGAGGCACCTAACTGGCGCATGCGGGCATCCAAAAAGTTCATAACAGCCAGCTCTGTCGTCTGACCAGGCTTAATAAAGTCTAGTACATCTAGGAAGGCTTGATCCGAAATCTGGCAGGCCCTGCGAATGGTTGCGATTTCTTGCTCATCCTTGATCATCCGCAGATTTTCGATAAAGCCTGTCATCGGCACCAACTCATGACCAGCAAACACACTTTCCAGCATCTTGAAGTAAGCATAGGAAATCTCGTCATCAAAGCCAATTTTTTCCAGCTTGTCGTCTGCAACGATTTTGGCAATTTCACCAACCGCATCTCGCGTTTCAACAATATCAAAGCCCTCAACCACTCCTTTAGCAATCAGGGTATAGCGCGCATCCGTCAGGAAAATTCGGCGCTTTTTACTGATGAAAACCGTCGCTTCTGTCCCGCTGAAACCAGTCAGATAGTAAATATTCTTCAGATTGGTTACTAAGACAGCATCGCATTCTGTCTGAGCCAATGCTGCTTCAAATTTTTCAACTCTTGATAACATGAGAAAACCTCCGTAAAATGATTTAATTTATTATAGCAAAAAAATACCGAAAATAATACAATCTATATAGCTAGGATTAGATAAAATCGACACTTGAAAGCGCTTAATGTATAATTTTTGTTAGACAAGAAAGAATGAGGTATCGATATGAATAAAACAGAATTACTGTTACAAAGGCTAGATGAGATTGGTCAGTCTCTAAAAGATTCGAACCAAGCACTAGCTTTGCTGGCACTTGGTTCTTGCGGAACAGAAAGAGAACGATTGGATCAGTACTCAGATTTAGACTTCTTTGTTATTGTAAAAGATGGCTACAAGCAGACTTATATCCAAGACCTAACCTGGTTAAGTAAGCTAGAACCAATTGCATTTCACTACCAAAATACAGTGGACGGACATAAAGTTCTATTTGAAGATGATGTTTTTTGTGAATTTGCTGTCTTTGAAAGTCATGAACTGGTAAACATTCCCTTCTCTGAAGGCAAGATTATCTGGAAGGAGGTCGGTTTTGATGAAACAATCTGTCAGCCACAAAGACTGTCATCAAAAGAAAACAGAGACCGTGAATGGCTGTTGGGAGAAATTTTATGTAATCTATATTTAGGGCTAGGTCGCTATCAGCGAGGCGAAAAATTAGCTGCTTATGATTTAATACAAAACAGATCCGTCAAGCTTTGGGCTGAACTAATCAGTTTGGAAACAACTTCTAAATCTAATTTTATAGATATCTTTAATACCAACAGACGATTTGAAGAAGGTTATCCAAAGGAAGCCAAGCAATTGCCTCACTTTTTGCAAGGTTACGAACGCATTTCTGAGTCTGCTCAAGCACTCCTAGAATATCTGGATAAAGACTATTCTCTTAACCCATTTATAAAACAAAAAATTCGTAATTTATTATAAAAAAGACTCTGCCTGAAAAGCAGAGCCTTTTAAATCTTATTTTAACTTTCCTTTCAAATACTGCCCTGTGTAGCTGGCTTCGTTGGCCGCTACTTCTTCTGGGGTTCCTGTTGCAATGATGGTTCCTCCACCAACACCGCCTTCAGGTCCCAAGTCGATGATATGGTCTGCTGTTTTAATAACATCTAGATTGTGCTCGATAACGAGGACTGTATTGCCATCGTCTACAAAACGTGCTAAAACCTTGAGCAGACGAGCGATGTCCTCCGTATGAAGTCCTGTCGTCGGCTCATCCAGAATGTAGAAGGACTTACCTGTTGAGCGTTTGTGGAGTTCACTAGCTAACTTCATACGCTGGGCTTCTCCACCTGAAAGGGTGGTAGCTGGTTGTCCTAAGGTTACATAGCCCAGCCCTACATCCTTGATAGTCTGGAGTTTACGTTGAATCTTGGGAATGTGTTGGAAAAATTCGACTGCGTCATTAACCGTCATGTCCAAGACTTGCGAGATATTCTTTTCCTTATAGTGGACTTCTAAGGTTTCACTGTTGTAGCGAGTCCCATGGCAAACTTCACAAGCCACGTAAACATCTGGCAAGAAGTGCATCTCAATCTTGATAATCCCGTCACCTGAGCAGGCTTCGCAACGACCACCCTTGACGTTGAAACTGAAACGGCCCTTCTTATAGCCTCGAATCTTAGCTTCATTTGTCTGGGCAAAGAGGTCACGTATATCGTCAAAAACTCCCGTATAGGTAGCTGGGTTGGACCTCGGCGTCCGTCCGATCGGGCTCTGGTCAATGTCAATCAAGCGGTCTACATGCTCAATCCCCGTAATCGTTTTAAATTTACCAGGTTTATCTGAATTGCGATTTAGTTTCTGAGCGATTGCTTTTTTGAGAATACTGTTGATTAGGGTCGATTTCCCTGAACCTGACACCCCTGTCACTGCGATGAATTTTCCTAATGGGAAGCGAGCGGTAATATTTTGCAAGTTGTTCTCACGCGCTCCTGTCACCTCGATAAAGCGACCATTTCCGGAACGGCGCTCTGCTGGCACTGGAATCGCTCTTTTTCCTGACAAGTACTGACCAGTGATAGACTTGCTGTTGCGAGCCACCTGTTTGGGCGTTCCTGCAGCAACAATCTCTCCACCAAAAACACCAGCACCCGGACCAACGTCAATCAGATAATCCGCCTCGCGCATGGTATCTTCGTCGTGTTCCACCACGATGAGAGTATTGCCCAAGTCACGCATCTTTTTCAGACTAGCAATCAGGCGGTCATTATCCCTCTGGTGAAGACCGATGGACGGCTCATCCAGGATATATAGGACACCTGATAGGTTGGATCCAATCTGGGTCGCCAAGCGAATACGCTGACTCTCCCCACCTGAAAGGGTTCCTGCCGAACGCGACAGAGTCAAATAGTTAAGACCTACGTTATTGAGAAAGGTCAAGCGATCCTTGATTTCCTTGAGAATGGGACGGGCGATAATGGCTTCATTTTCAGACAGAGTCAACTGGCTCACCAAAGCCAAGTGGTCTGCGATAGACAGGTCTGAAATCTCTCCGATATGGGGTCCTTTCTCCCCACCCACACGGACAGACAAGGCCTGGTCATTGAGACGGTAGCCGTGACAAGTCCCGCAGGTCAGCTCATTCATGTAGAGACGCATTTGGGTGCGCGTGTAATCACTATTGGTTTCGTGATAACGACGCTTGATATTATTGACGACTCCCTCAAACGGAATGTCGATATCACGCACACCACCAAATTCATTTTCATAATGGAAATGGAATTCCTTGCCATCTGAGCCGTAAAGAATCAAGTTCTTATCTTCTTCTGACAAGTCTTCAAAAGGCTTATCCATATCTACTCCAAAGGCTGTCATGGCCTGCTCTAGCATGTTTGGATAGTAGTTAGATGAGATAGGATTCCAAGGTGCCAAGGCTCCCTCACGCAAAGTTTTGCTGGCGTCTGGCACTACCAAATCAGTATCCACTTCTAGCTTGATACCCAAACCGTCACACTCACTACAAGAGCCGAAAGGAGCATTGAAAGAGAAGAGACGAGGCTCTAACTCTGGAACAGTAAATCCACAAACTGGACAGGCATAATGCTCAGAGAAGAGCAACTCAGAATCGTCCATAGTGTCGATAATGACATAACCTTCTGCGATACGAAGGGCAGCCTCAATGGAATCAAAGAGACGGCTACGAATGCCCTCCTTAATGACAATACGGTCGACCACGACATCGATATTGTGTTGCTTGCTCTTCGACAACTCTGGCACTTCGGTCACATCATAAACTTCCCCATCCACACGGACGCGGACATAACCGTCTTTCTGAATCTTTTCAATGACGCTCTTGTGTTGCCCTTTTTTCTTACGAATGACAGGAGCTAAGATTTGCAGACGTTGGCGTTCTGGCAATTCCAAAACCTTATCCACAATTTGCTCCACAGAAGAAGCCTTGATAGCCCCATGCCCGTTGATACAGTATGGCGTCCCCACACGTGCGTAGAGGAGACGCAAATAATCATTGATTTCAGTCGTCGTTCCAACGGTCGAGCGCGGGTTTTTGCTAGTCGTTTTTTGGTCGATGGAAATAGCTGGGCTGAGGCCATCAATGGCATCTACATCTGGTTTTTCCATGTTGCCCAAAAATTGACGGGCATAAGCAGATAGACTCTCCACATAGCGACGTTGACCTTCAGCATAGAGGGTATCAAAGGCCAGACTGGATTTCCCAGAACCTGACAAACCAGTCACAACAACCAGCTTGTCTCTTGGAATCTCCACATCAATATTTTTTAAGTTATGGGCACGCGCCCCATGAATCACAATTTTATCTTGCATCTTTGTTCTTTCTAGTCCATTATTGCTTTCCATTATACCAAAAAATGTGAAATTCTATTACCCAAAAAGCTGTTTTTATAGTATAATAGTACGGTGCAAAAAATGAATCACTGAATAGTAGGAAAGGATAGGGGATATGAAACAAGTTTTTCTCTCAACAACAACTGAATTTAAAGAGATCGACACGCTTGAACCGGGTACTTGGATCAACCTCGTCAATCCTACACAAAATGAATCGTTGGAAATCGCTAACGCCTTCGACATTGACATTGCCGACCTTCGAGCACCGCTCGATGCGGAAGAAATGTCCCGTATTACCATCGAAGACGAGTATACTTTGATCATCGTGGACGTTCCCATCACAGAGGAAAGAAACAATCGTACCTACTACGTTACGATTCCGCTGGGGATTATCATCACCGAGGAAACCATTATCACCACCTGCTTGGAATCCCTCCCCGTTCTCGATGTCTTTATCAACCGTAGACTGCGCAACTTTTACACCTTCATGCGTTCACGCTTTATCTTCCAGATTCTCTACCGCAACGCCGAACTTTACCTTACGGCCCTTCGTTCGATCGACCGTAAGAGTGAACAAATCGAAAGTCAACTTCACAAGTCTACTCGAAACGAAGAGCTGATCGAGCTCATGGAATTGGAAAAGACCATCGTCTATTTCAAGGCCTCGCTTAAGACGAACGAGCGCGTGATTAAGAAATTGACCAGCGCAACTAGCAATATCAAGAAATACCTAGAAGACGAAGACCTACTCGAAGACACTCTGATTGAAACCCAACAGGCCATTGAGATGGCAGATATTTATGGAAACGTCCTTCACTCTATGACAGAGACCTTTGCCTCTATCATTTCCAATAACCAGAACAACATCATGAAGACCCTGGCTCTCGTGACCATCGTTATGTCTATCCCAACCATGATCTTCTCAGCCTACGGGATGAACTTTAAGGATAATGAAATCCCTCTAAACGGTGAGCCTCACGCCTTCTGGTTAATCGTCTTTATCGCCTTTGCTCTGAGTGTTTCGCTCACTCTCTATCTCATCCATAAAAAATGGTTCTAAGAGGAATCCCTATGTCTCAGATTGATTTACAAAAATTAACTAAGAAAAACCAAGAGTTTATCCACATCGCTACCCAACAATTTATCAAAGATGGTAAAACAGACGCTGAAATCAAGGCTATCTTTGAGGAAGTCATTCCTAAAATCCTTGAAGAGCAAGCCAAAGGAACGACTGCACGTTCCCTCTACGGGGCTCCAACCCACTGGGCTCATAGCTTCACTGTCAAAGAGCAATATGAAAAAGAGCATCCAAAAGAAAATGATGATCCAAAACTCATGATTATGGACTCAGCCCTTTTTATCACCAGTCTCTTTGCATTGGTTAGCGCTCTGACTACCTTCTTCTCTACAGATCAGGCTATTGGCTATGGGTTGATTACCCTCTTGTTGGTTGGACTTGTAGGAGGACTTGCCTTCTACTTGATGTACTACTTTGTCTACCAGTACTATGGACCAGACACAGATCGTAGCCAGCGCCCTCCTTTCTGGAAATCAATCCTCGTCATCCTCGCTGCTATGGTTCTCTGGTTGGCTGTCTTCTTCGCAACAAGCTTCCTACCAGCAGCTCTCAATCCAATTCTTGCTCCACTGCCTTTGGCTGTCCTAGGAGCGGCCCTTCTCGCCCTTCGCTTCTATCTCAAGAAACGCTTCAATATCCGAAGCGCAAGCGCAGGCCCATCACGTTATTAAGAAAAGTGAAAAGCTATGGCATATAGTCAATCTTTAGCTCAGCAGATTCGAAAAATTCTAGCACTCAAACTTCCTCCCCAAATTTTCGAAGAAGAGCTAGAAGAAAAGAAACTGTTTGGTGGCCTTGCCTTTATGATTCGTGGGAAAATGGTCCTTACAGTCAGTTCCAGAAAGGACGAACTGGTTATGGTCAGAATTGGCAAAGAAATAGAAAAGCAAGTTCTACCCCGAACAGGAGCTCATACTACATTGATGAGGGGACGCCTTTATCACGGCTATATAGACTTAGATATAGAAGGTCAAAAAGAACTTCCTTACTGGATTGATTTGGCCCTCTCTTATAATCAAGAGTTGACCAAGTAACTCATATCTAGCGAGATTAGAAAAACGAAAAGCAACTGCAAAGGCGGTTGCTTTTTTTCTTGCTTTCTTGATATCCAATAGAACTTCTGACCCTAATCCCTATAGTTTTCTCTCATCTTTTATGATAAAATAGGCACAATCAATTTCTAGGAGGATGAGATATGGTTTCTACTATTGGTATCGTGAGCTTGTCTAGTGGCATTATCGGAGAAGACTTTGTCAAACACGAAGTGGAGCTAGGTGTCCAGCGTCTCAAGGATCTGGGACTCAATCCTGTGTTTTTGCCCCATTCGCAAAAAGGATTAGACTTTATCAAGAACCATCCTGAGGCGCGTGCAGAGGATTTGATGCAGGCCTTTTCGGATGATAGCATCGACATGATCCTCTGCGCCATCGGTGGGAATGATACCTATCGTTTGCTACCTTATCTTTTTGAAAATGACCAACTACAAAAGGTTATCAAACCAAAGATTTTTCTCGGTTTCTCCGATACGACCATGAACCATCTTATGTTGCATAAACTAGGAATCAAGACTTTTTACGGCCAATCCTTTCTAGCAGATATTTGTGAATTAGACAAGGAGATGTTGCCCTATAGTCTCCACTACTTTAAAGAATTGATCGAGACGGGAAGAATCTTAGAAATCCGCCCTAGCGACGTTTGGTATGAGGAACGGACTGATTTTAGTCCCAAGGCTCTGGGAACAGCTCGTATCAGTCATGTAAATACAGGTTTTGACTTGTTACAAGGAAATACCCAGTTTGAGGGGGAAATTCTCGGCGGTTGCCTTGAGTCTCTCTATGATATTTTTGACAACTCTCTACACGCAGATAGCACAGACCTCTGCCAAAAGTACAAACTCTTCCCTGACTTAACCGACTGGGAAGGAAAGATTCTCTTGTTAGAAACAAGCGAAGAAAAGCCTGAGCCAGAAAACTTCAAAAAGATGGTGCTGGCTTTGAAAAAAACTGGAATATTTGAGGTCATCAGTGGACTCTTGGTCGGAAAGCCAATGGATGAAACCTTCTATAACGACTATAAAGAGGCACTAATGAGCATCGTTGACAGCAATATCCCAATTGTCTATAATCTAAACGTTGGGCACGCCACACCAGGAGCCATTGTACCCTTTGGCGTTCACGCCTATGTAGATGCACAGGAGCAAGTCATTCGCTTTGACTATAACAAAAAATAAACAATTTCTCCATTTTTGTGCTCTGGTATTGATTTTCGTTACAATTTGTGTCTGAATTTATTGCATTTTGCTTATTTTTATGATATCTTTTTGGGGGAGGTGTATATGACTAAACAAAAAATAAATCAAATTGTCGGTTCAATTGGAGCCTTTATCGGGATTATTGTATTTATCGCCTACATCCCACAAATTTTTGCCAATTTACAAGGCAACAAAGCTCAACCATTCCAGCCTTTATCCGCAGCAGTATCTTGTTTAATTTGGGTTATTTACGGGTGGACAAAAGAACCTAAGAAGGATTGGATACTAATTATTCCAAACTCAGCTGGCGTTGTCTTAGGTGGACTGACATTTCTTACTGCACTATAAAAATTACTAGCATATAATCAAAAAGCTGAAATAAATTTCTCAGCTTTTTCTATTTTCTCAGATAGTTAGACGACTGCACTCACTTATTTCTGCTTTTCCACTCACAATCATTTTCGTGGTCGTCAATCAAACCTGCAGCTTGTAGAAATGACAAGACTGCAACAGGACCTGTGAACTTGAAGCCTCGTTTTTTGAGATCTTGAGATAATTTTTCAGACAAGGCTGTTTTAGCAGGTGCTAGGTGATAGTCAGGAACATCATTCACGATCGTTTTCCCCTCAACAAAGGACCAGAGATAAGCGTCAAAAGAGCCAAAGGTTTTCTGGATTTGTAAAAATGCTTGGGCGTTGGCACGTGTCGCAAAGAGCTTGGCACGATTTCGGATGATGGCTGGATTCTCTAACAAGGCTTCCAACTCCCCATCTGTCATTTCCGCGACCGCTTGAATTTGATAGCCATGAAATGCTTCTCGGAATCCTTGGCGTTTGTTTAGTACCGTTTCCCAAGACAGGCCTGCCTGATAGGTTTCCATACACAACAACTCAAACAATGCTTGGTCATCATGGAGGGGCTGCCCCCACTCCTGGTCGTGGTAGGCGATGTAGAGCGGATTGGTCATCTTAACCCACGAACAGCGTTTTGTCATATTATTCTCCTATTTCACCAACATTTTAAGGGCCGACTTGATATAGTTCTCTGCTGTATCCGTCGTCCCTTCAAAGAATTTCTTGATTTTCTTAAGCTCGGTCGCCTTGTAGCCCAGTGCCAACATGGCTTCCATGGCTTCTTCCAGTTCTTGGTTTTCAATGCTTGCTTGCACTGCCACCTTAGCAGGAAGGTCATCACTAGCCACAACTACCTTGCCTTCCAAGTCCAGCACCATCTGCTGGGCTGTTTTCTTGCCAATTTTAGGAAACTTGGTCAAGTAGGTGATGTTCTTGCTTTCGATGGCTTGAACCAAGCCAACATTGTCATCAGCAGCGATAATAGCAAGAGCTGACACAGGCCCAATCCCAGATACCGAAATCAGACTGAGAAAGAGCTTTTTCTCATCTTCTGAGCGAAATCCATAAAGTAGATGGGCGTCCTCACGCACAACCTGATGCACATAAATTTGAGATTCTTGATTGACCTGTCCCGAGTAAGCATAGGGATTGGCTACATGCAGGATATAACCGATACCGTTGGTTTCAAGAACAATGTATTTGGCAGTAATTTTGGTAATGATTCCTTTTAAATATTCGTACATAGTTTTCCTTTTCTCTTATTTCGTTTATCTAGTATATCATATTTTCTTTATCCGAGGAGTGAGAATCGACTATCACAAATACAGTATATCAAAAATAATTTATGCTTATCTATTGACATATTGAAAATTAAGTACTATAATCACCTGTAATTGAATAACTATCTTCAGGGCAGGGTGAAATTCCCTACCGGTGGTATAGCCCACGAGCCGAAAGGCATGATTTGGTGAAATTCCAAAGCCGACAGTATAGTCTGGATGAAAGAAGATAAAAGTATATTTGTGCTTTTTGCGTGCTCTGAAATGATTACTTGTCATTTCAGAGCATTTTTGTTAATCGCATAAGTTTTCTTTTGTATGCCTTGAATAGTCCCCTATTCAAGGTATTTTTTTTGGAGGTAGTGAGATGAGCGACTCAAAATATATGAAATTAGCAATAAAATTGGCACAAAAAGGAGCTGGTTACGTCAATCCCAATCCTATGGTTGGCGCAGTTATTGTAAAAGATAATCACATTATCGGACAAGGTTATCATGAGTTTTTTGGTGGCCCACATGCTGAGAGAAATGCTCTAAAAAACTGTAGAGAATCCCCTGTCGGAGCAACGCTTTATGTAACACTTGAACCCTGTTGTCACTTCGGGAAAACACCTCCTTGTATAGACGCTATAATCGATAGTGGTATTACAAGAGTAGTCATTGGAAGCCTAGACTGTAACCCTATTGTATCTGGAAAAGGAGTAAAGATACTTGAGGAAAATAATCTTCAAGTTACTGTTGGAGTTTTAGAAAATGAGTGTCTTAACTTAATAAAAAGTTTTAGAAAGTATATTACCCAGCATGTACCCTATGTTTTTATGAAATATGCAATGACAATGGATGGAAAAATAGCCACTAAAACAAATCAATCCAAATGGATTACTGGAGAAGAGGCAAGAAAGCATGTACATCAGTTACGACACCATGTTAGTGCGATTATGGTGGGAGTCAATACTGTTATTCAAGACGATCCTTTGCTGACATGTAGATTGGAGGAAGGGAAAAATCCTATCCGTATCATATGCGATACACATTTACGAACTCCTCTTACCTCTAAAATCGTAAAAACAGCAAATGATATTAAAACTTACATTGCCACTTCCTCTGAAGACAAAAATAAAATGAAGCTATATCAAAATCATGGCTGTGAAATACTTCCCATAAAGAAAAAAGGCAATCATATAGACTTATCAAGTTTAATGCAACATCTAGGAAATATGCAGATTGATAGCCTACTTCTAGAAGGGGGCAGTCTAATGAATTGGAGTGCTTTGGAACAACAAATTGTTGATGAGCTGAAAATATATATTGCACCAAAAATTTTTGGAGGCAGTGCCAAGTTTCCTGTCGGAGGTGAAGGTATTTCTTTGCCAAATGACGCTATTAGCTTGAAGCCTTATGCTTTTTCTCAAATAGGAGATGACTATCTCATAGAAAGTGAGGTGATTTATCCATGTTCACAGGAATAATTGAAGAAATCGGAAAAGTTGAAAGAATACAGAAAGACTCTCGTAATTGCAAACTATCAATTAAAGCCTCAAAAGTATTAACGGATATCCATTTAGGCGATAGTATAGCAGTAAATGGTATCTGTCTTACAGTTACTCATTTCAATCATCAATCCTTTACAGTTGATGTAATGAATGAAACATGGAGCCGAACAACTCTTACACTATTAAAATATGGAAGTGAGGTAAATCTAGAAAGAGCCTTATCTGTCAACGGTCGACTTGGAGGTCACGTCGTTACAGGACACATTGATGGTACAGGAAAAATCTCGTCAATAAAAAAAGATGATAATGCTGTATGGTATCAAATCAACACACAAAAAGAAATTTTAGATTTAATAGTTGAAAAAGGATCTATTACAATTGACGGCATTAGTCTGACTGTCGCTAAAGTCTCCAAACTAAACTTTTCAGTATCTGTTATCCCTCATACTTTGGCACAAACCATTCTTAAGAGTAAACAAGTCGGGAGTACAGTAAATCTTGAAAATGATATCTTAGGCAAATATGTGCAAAAACTGATGGATAACTCTCTGAAATCAGAGATATCTAAGGAACTATTATATCAAAATGGATTTTAGCAGAAAGGATGATTAGTCAATGGAATATCGAAAAATACAAGAAGCATTAGAAGCATTGCAGAAGGGACGACTTGTTCTTGTTATAGACGACAAGGATAGAGAAAACGAAGGAGACTTAATTTGTTCCGCACAAGCAGCCACAACAGAAAATGTTAATTTCATGGCTACTTATGCCAAAGGATTAATTTGTATGCCTATGAGCGAAAGTTTAGCTAATCAATTAATGCTTTCACCCATGGTTGAAAACAATACAGATAATCATAAGACTGCTTTTACAGTTTCAATTGATTATAAGGAAACGACCACAGGTATTTCTGCCGAGGAAAGAGGATTGACCGCACGTATGTGTGTCACCGAAGATATAAGCCCCTCTGATTTTCGCAGGCCAGGACACATGTTTCCTTTAATTGCGAAAAACGGTGGTGTTCTAGAAAGAAATGGACACACAGAAGCAACTGTTGATCTATTAAAATTAGCAGGACTAAAAGAGTGTGGCCTATGTTGTGAAATAATGAATCATGATGGCAAAATGATGAGAACAGATGATTTAATTCAGTTTTCTAAGAAACACAACATTCCACTAATTACCATCAAAGAATTACAAGAATATAGAAAAGTATATGATCAGCTGGTAGAACGAGTTTCAACTGTCAATATGCCTACTAGATACGGTAATTTTAAAGCAATTAGCTATATAGATAAACTAAACGGGGAACATCACCTTGCTCTTATTATGGGAAATATAGAGGATGGAACCAATGTATTATGTCGGGTCCACTCTGAATGTTTAACAGGAGATGTTTTAGGCTCTTTACGGTGCGATTGTGGACAGCAATTTGATAAAGCTATGAAAATGATTGCTGAGAATGGTTCGGGTGTCTTACTTTACTTGCGACAGGAGGGACGAGGAATTGGACTTATCAATAAATTAAAAGCCTATCATTTACAAGATCAAGGAATGGATACGCTTGATGCCAATCTTGCGTTAGGATTTGAAGGTGATTTAAGAGAATATCACATTGGAGCACAAATGCTTAAAGACCTGGGACTACAGTCACTACATTTACTGACAAATAATCCTGACAAGGTTGAACAGTTAGAAAAATATGGAATTACCATTTCCAGTAGAATACCAATCGAAATAGAAGCTAATCCTTACGACAGTTTTTATTTAAAGACAAAGAAAAATCGAATGGGTCACATTTTAAATATGGAGGAAAAATAAATGAACACTTATGAAGGTAATTTAGTAGCGAACGATATTAAAATAGGTATTGTTGTAGCGAGATTTAATGAATTTATAACTTCAAAATTATTATCTGGAGCACTAGATAATCTCAAAAGAGGGAATGTAAACGAGAAAGATATCGAGGTAGCCTGGGTTCCAGGAGCTTTTGAAATACCGCTGATTGCATCAAAAATGGCAAAAAGTAACAAATATGATGCAATTATCTGCTTGGGCGCTGTCATTAGAGGTAGTACAAGTCATTATGATTATGTATGTAGCGAGGTATCTAAGGGAATCGCCCAAATCAGTTTAAATAGCGAAATCCCAGTTATGTTTGGTGTGCTAACGACAGATACAATTGAACAAGCCATAGAGCGAGCTGGCACTAAAGCAGGAAATAAGGGTTCTGAGTGTGCACAAGGAGCTATTGAAATGGTCAACCTAATTCGTACATTAGACGCTTAGAACAGACTCTACTTTTAAATGAATAAAGAAACTTGGCAAAATCGCAATTGAATACTCTATGAAAATCATAGAGCAAACTAGGAAGCCAGTCGCAGATTGGTAAAACACAGCTTCGATGTTGCAGACAAAACTGGCAAAATTAGCTCAAAACACTATTTTGAGATTACTGATAAAACTGATGTGGTTTAAAGAGATCTTTGACGAGTATTCGGAAGAAAAAAAGTAAATATTTCTATGATAAAACGCATAGAATCAAGGTTTTTGAAGATCTGATTTTATGCGTTTTTCTGATTTTGAAAATTTTTCCCAGTCTTTTTTGTACTTTTATACTCAATGAAAATCAAAGAGCAAACTAGGAAACTAGCCGCAAGCTGTACTTGAGTACGGCAAGGCGACGTTGACGTGGTTTGAATTTGATTTTCGAAGAGTATTAATATTTCCCCAACTCACGGAGGCTGGTGTGATTTTCCTGAATGCGTCGAAACATTTTTTCCATATCTGACTTGGTGAAATGCACCAAAACAGGACGTCCGTGGGGGCAGTTATAGGGGTTGTCGCATTGAGAGAGCTGATAAAGGAGTTGTCTGGCTGAATGGTCATCGATACGATGGTTAGCCTTGATAGACCGCTTGCAGGACATCATGATGGCTAGCTCTGCTCGGTATTTCTTGATCGAAACTTCCTTGGTCAAGAGCAGCATGTCACACATTTCATAGATACCAGACTCGATTTCTTCCTCTGCCATCCAAATAGGATGTTCACGTAGGATAAATTGATTTTCTCCGTACTCTGCTAGAAAGACACCCACTTCCTCTAAGAGAGGCATTCTTTCCCTGAGACGAAGGGCATCATCTGCTGGGAATTCAAAGATGTAGGGCACTAGGAGTTGTTGCTGGCTCTGGTCAACATTACCTATGCTTTCACGGTATTCCTCATACTTGACCCGTTCCTGGGCTGCATGTTGGTCTATAATGTAGAGGCCATCTCGCCCTTGGGCAAAAAGATAGGTCCCGTGCATTTGTCCGAAAAACTCCAACTCTGGGAAGCTGGATGCTTCTTCTCGCTCCAGCTTGTCATAAGCCTTATCGAGGCTAGCAAGATCTAACTCTGGATGGTCTAGTTGGTCGTAGTTAGCAGGCTTTCTCTCCGCAAAATGCAGTTTTGCGGGCTTGGTTAGCTGGTCCAAGGTTTCCTTGGCAAACAGGGTTAGGTCCCTACCTTCCTCAGTTAATTCAACCTGATGATCAGCCACCTCAGCTTGACAAGGTCTTGAGAGTTCTGTTTTTTCATAGTAGAGCGTATTTTCTTTGAGTGGGAGAATGGTCTGTTCTACCTTTTGACGATTGCGCACGGTAGATTTGGCAAGATTTTCCAAGGCATCAGGTATCAAGGTCTGTTCCTTCAGACTCTTTGCGATAGCCTCTGAAACCAGCGTCATCAGCTCTCTTTCCTTAGAAATCCGCACTTCTTGTTTGGTTGGATGCACATTGACATCAGCTAGATAGGGATCAATATGGATGTGAATGACAGCCAGTGGAAAACGGCCCACCATAAGCTTGCTTCCGTAACCATCCAAAATAGCACGATTGAGCAAGAAGTTCTTGATATAACGACCATTGATGAAGAGGCTGATATAGTTGCGATTAGCCCGAGTCAACTCAGGCAGAGACACAAAACCTGTAATTTCGAAATCTAAGTCCGAGTTTTCAATGGCAATCATCTTCTTAGCACTCGCCAAACCATAAATCCCTGCAATGGCTTGACGCAGTTGACCAGTTCCAGCTGTTCGTGTCATTTCTTTGCCATCACTAATCAAGCTAAAAGAAATCTCAGGATGAGCCAAGCCCAGACGGTTGACAATATCAATGATATGAGACAACTCCGCCTGCTGGCTCTTCATATACTTGAGACGGGCAGGCGTGTTGAAAAAGAGGTCCTCTACACAAACCTTGGTCCCCACAGGGCTAGTCGCTGGGATGATTTCTTCTACTTCACCCCCACGCGCAACGAGCTTGGTCCCATGACTCGCACCATCCACCGCCGTCAACAAAGTCAAGACACTGACAGAAGCGATAGAAGGCAGGGCTTCACCTCGAAATCCGAGCGTTCGAATCCGAAAGAGGTCTGCTTGATTTTTTATCTTACTGGTCGCATGTCGACGCAAGGCCAATTCCACCTCATCGTGGGCAATTCCATGACCATTATCGGTGATTTGAATTTTCTTGAGGCCAGCTTCCTCAATCTCGATGATAATCTGACTAGAACCCGCATCAATGGCATTTTCTACCAACTCTTTAACCACACTGGCAGGACGTTCAATGACCTCTCCTGCCGCGATCTGGTTTGCCAGCACCTCTGGCAATTCAATAATATGAGACATCTTTCAGCCCCTTTCTGTATCTATTTTCCTAGAAATTGATTAGTGCTATTATACCATATTTCAGATACTATCAGAAAAAGCAAATACCACATAGACTCCAAATCTCTCCACATAGACAAAAGCTCTTGCCATGGGTCGTAAAATAGTGTTTAATAAAGGTGTACAGGAAGTAATCACAATTTTGTATGAAAGACAAGGAGGGAAATTTATGAAAGTAGAACTACAGATTAATGAGACTTACGAGGAGGAAAAGCTGATTGTCCAAACACCTCAGCCGACCGAAAAAGTCCAGAAAGTCATCGAATTCGCAGAAAATCTTGACCAAAAAGAAACAATCAAAGGAAAGATTGATGATCGGGTCTATCTAATTAAGATTGGTAAGATACAGCGCTTCTATATCGAGAATCGGAAGATTCTAGCAGAAACGGCAAGTCATACCTACGCCATTGATTTACGGCTCTATCAAGTTCTTGAAATTCTGCCGACCACTTTTATCCAAATTTCCCAATCAGAAATCATTAATATCGACTCGATCTCTCATCTCAAGCTCACTCCCAACGGTCTGATAGAAATCTGTCTAAAAAATGAAAGCTTCACCTACTCATCTCGCCGTTACCTAAAAACCATCAAGGAGAAATTAGAACTATGAAAAAACAAATCTTTCACGACGCAGCCGCTGGCGTTCTTATCGGCCTCATCCTTTCTATCATCTTTTCATTCATTTATTCCCCAAATACCTACGCCCCACTGAGTCCCGATTCTCTGATTGGCCAAGTGATGGTGCAACATCAGGTTCACGGTTCCCTGGTCTTGCTCTACTGTATGGTCATCTGGTCAGCTATCGGCGTTCTCTTTAGCTTTGGCGGTCGCTTATTCAATCGTGACTGGAGCTTACTCCGTGCGACGCTTTCCCATTTCTTCCTCATGCTGGCTGGCTTTGTCCCACTGGCAACTCTAGCTGGTTGGTTCCCCTTCCACTGGATTTTCTATCTCCAACTCATTCCGGAGTTTGCGATTGTCTACCTTATCATCTGGACTATCCTCTATAAAAGAGAAGCCAAAAAAGTGGACCACATCAATCAACTCTTGTCCCATAAACAGTAATAGAGAAAAACCCACTCACAAATGCATGAGTGGGATTCTTTTTATAACTTTTGTTTGAACTCTACTAAGACATTCATAGCCTGCATAGGAGTCATGTTGTAAACATCCAGTTTAGCCAATTCTGCTAGGATAGGATGTTCTTCAGGCGTGTCAAAGAGAGAAATCTGTTCCGTGACAGCACTTGTTTGCCTCATCGGAGCTGGGCTTTCTCCCCCCTGACTCTCCAGTTGCGTTAAAATCTTATCCGCTCTTGCTAAAAGTTCTGCTGGTAAGCCAGCAATCTTAGCAACATGGATACCGTAGGATTTGTCAGCAGGCCCTGGTTCAATCTTGTGAAGAAAGGTAACCTGCCCATCCTGTTCTAAGGTTGCCACGTGGACATTGACCAAGTGTTCCAGGCTAGACCCCAGGCTAGTCAACTCATGGTAGTGGGTGGCAAAGAGGGTCTTGGCTCCGATATGCTCATGAATGTATTCGATGATGGACTGGGCAAGAGCCATGCCATCATAGGTCGCAGTTCCACGACCTAATTCATCAAAGAGAATGAGAGAGTTTTTGGTCGCATGCGAAATGGCATTGTTGGCCTCCATCATCTCTACCATAAAGGTTGATTGACCTGAAACCAAGTCATCTGCCGCTCCGATACGAGTAAAGATGGCATCAAAAATTGGCAAATGAGCACTTTCTGCTGGCACATAAGAGCCTAGCTGGGCCATAACCGCTGTTATGGCTAGCTGACGCATATAGGTAGATTTCCCACTCATGTTTGGCCCTGTAATCAGTTGAATGCTGGTATCTTCTGACATCTGAATGGTATTTGGAATATAAGTCTGAGCACCCATAACTTTTTCAACGACAGCATGACGTCCTTTCTGGATATTGATTTGTGAGTCCTCTCCAAACTCAGGTCGGATCAAATGCTGGGTTTCAGCCACAACTGCTAAACTCTGCAAGACATCGACCGTCGCAATTCCTTGGGCTAAAGCCTGTAAACGCTGGATGTACTTGCTGACTTCCTCACGGATGCGCATAAAGATTTCATACTCTAGGTTGGCTGACTTCTCACGCGCCTCCAACATATCCCCCTCGATACGGGCTAATTCCTCGGTACCGAAGCGTTCCGAGTTTTTCAGCGTCGCCTTGCGGAAAAAGTGGGCTGGCACATTCCCCAGTTGCGAATTGGTCACATGGAAATAGTAGCCATCTTTTTTATTGTAGTCAATCTTAAGCGTGCTGATACCAGAGTTTTCTCTCTCCTTAGCCTCAATCTCTGCAATCCAGCTAGTCCCTTCTCTGAGTACTCGGCGGTATTTATCCAAGGTCTCATCAAATCCCGTCCGAATAATACCACCTTCTGTAATCACATGAGGGGCTTCAGGGGCAATCGCCGCGCTAATCAAGCTCTCCAACTCTGGAATGGCATCCAACTGTGCGATGAGATAGGCCAGAGCAGGTTTCTCCATTCCCTCTAAAATCGCTCGAATCCGTGGCACACTAGATAAGGTAGTCGCCAATTGCAAGAGATCCTTAGGATTGGTCTTGCCAAAAGAAACCCGACTAGCCAAGCGTTCGATATCATAAACACCTTTGAGACTGTCCGTTAAATCACTACGCTCAAAGAAGTGGTCAAGAAAGACCTGCACCACCTCTTGACGCTGGACGATTCGCTCCTTATCAATCAAGGGACGATGAATCCAAGAACGTAAGAGCCGCATACCCATAGCCGTTTTGGTTTCATCCAAAAGCCAGAAAAGACTGCCTTGCTTCTTGCCTGAACGGGCATTCTCAACCAAATCCAGACTAGCCTTGGTCGCATAATCCATCTGCAAGAAATCTTTGATTTCATAGCGGATAACTGGTTTGAGATGGTTCAATTCCCGCATCTGGGTACGGTGAACATACTGGAGCAGCTTACTAGCTGCCGCTTGCTCCACAGCTGCCAGTCGTGGATCCAGTAAATGGACATCCTCAAAGCCTTCCTTCTCATAGGAAAGCACAAGATTCATCTGACGGCTGAGGATTTGTTCTTCTTCCTCAGACAAGTCATAACCCAGCACCACTTCTCGAGCCTTGAGGTTACGGATTTCCCCACAAACGAGAGTAAAATCCAATAAACCTGTCACATAAAAATCACCTGTCACTAGATCCATATAAGCCAAGCCAAATTGATTGCCATCACGATCTAAGGCAACCAAGAAATTATTCTGACTATCCGGCTTACTGCTATCGACGACCGTTCCAGGTGTGATGACCTGGACCACCTCTCGCTTGACAACACCGACTGCTTGTTTGGGATCTTCCATCTGTTCGGCTATGGCCACCTTATAGCCCTGCTCGATCAATACGTCGATATACTGCTGGGCAGAATGATAGGGGACGCCCGCCATGGGTATCGGATTTTCTGCATTTTTATTCCGACTCGTTAAGGAAATTTCTAAAATCTGCGCTGCATTGATTGCATCTTCATAGAACAACTCGTAAAAATCACCCATCCGAAAAAGCAAAAAAGCATCTGGGTATTGTTTTTTAATATCCACATACTGTTGCATGCCGGGTGATAGCTTTTCTGTTGCCATTTTCCGTCTCTCCTTGTTAAAAATAAGTCTTGAGAGCAACTCCCAAGACCTTATTTATCTTTCATCAAATCTAGCAAACGATCTTCCATCAGCTTGGCAACGTGCTGGTCTCGACAAATAACCAATAAGGTATTAGCACCAGCAACCGTTCCTAAAATCCATTCATCCTTGTTTGCATCTACAATGTTTGCTAAGACTGCAGCTTCCCCAAGTTTGGTATGAAGTACCAAGGTGAACTCTGCTCTTGCAACTCCTTCTAAATGATGAGACAAAAATTCAACTAAATCAATCTTATCTGTCTCATTTGCTAGTACATAATACACCATATCATTTTTCTTGATCTTGGTCAAGCCGATTTCACGCAAATCACGTGACAAAGTCGTTTGTGTCACATAAACATTACGAGCTTCTAAACGATCTTGAATCTCTTTTTGTGTCCCAAGTTTTTCTTCGGTGATCATCTTTTTAATCAATTGATGCCGTTCTCTTTTTCTCATGTTATCCTCTTAAGTGAATATTTATAACAAATTTTACATTTATTTTATAACTATATTATACCAAAAAAAATAGATAATTCAAAAAAATTCTTTTCTTTCTCAAAAAATGTAGTAAATTGTGTTAAAATAGTAAAAAAGCCCAAAAGGAGCCCTTATGAATACAAAAGAATTGATTGCTAGCGAGTTGGCTAGCGTCATTGATAGCCTGGATCAAGAGGCTATTTTAAATTTACTAGAAACACCTAAAAACTCAGAAATGGGAGACATCGCCTTCCCTGCCTTTTCTCTAGCAAAGGGCGAGCGTAAAGCTCCGCAAATAATTGCAGCAGATATTGCTGAAAAAATTAATAGTCAGGCCTTTGAAAAGGTTGTTGCTACAGGACCTTACGTCAACTTTTTCCTTGATAAAAGTGCTATTTCGGCTCAAGTATTACAGGATGTTATCACTGAAAAAGAGCACTATGCTGACCAAACCATTGGCAAGCAAGAAAATATCGTTATCGATATGTCTAGTCCCAATATCGCTAAACCATTCTCTATTGGGCACTTGCGTTCAACGGTTATCGGAGATAGCTTATCACATATTTTCCAAAAGATCGGCTATCAAACAGTCAAGGTCAACCACCTAGGAGACTGGGGTAAACAGTTTGGAATGTTGATCGTTGCCTACAAGAAATGGGGAAGCGAGGAAGCTATTAAAGCTCATCCAATCGATGAACTTCTTAAACTCTACGTTCGCATCAACGCTGAAGCTGAAAAGGATCCTAGCTTGGATGAAGAAGCACGCGAATGGTTCCGCAAACTGGAAAATGGAGATGAGGAAGCTCTCGCTCTCTGGCAATGGTTCCGTGATGAAAGTTTGGTGGAATTTAACCGCCTTTACAATGAATTGCAAGTCGAATTTGACAGTTACAACGGGGAAGCCTTCTACAATGATAAGATGGATGCTGTTGTAGACATTCTTGCTGAAAAAGGACTTCTTGTTGAGTCAGAAGGAGCCCAAGTCGTTAATCTTGAGAAATATGGAATTGAACATCCAGCCCTTATCAAGAAATCTGATGGGGCAACTCTCTATATCACTCGTGATTTGGCTGCAGCCCTTTACCGTAAAAACAAATACCAATTTGCTAAATCTATCTACGTCGTTGGCCAAGAGCAATCTGCTCACTTTAAACAACTCAAGGCAGTATTACAAGAGATGGGCTACGATTGGAGTCAAGACATTGTCCATGTTCCATTTGGATTGGTAACAAAAGAAGGGAAAAAACTCTCTACTCGTAAAGGAAATGTCATCTTGCTAGAACCGACTATCGCAGAGGCTGTTAGTCGTGCCAAAGCCCAAATCGAAGCGAAAAATCCTGAGTTAGAAAATAAAGACCAAGTTGCCCATGCTGTTGGAGTTGGGGCTATCAAGTTCTATGATCTTAAGACCGACCGTACAAATGGATATGACTTCGACCTTGAAGCAATGGTATCCTTTGAAGGTGAAACTGGACCTTACGTTCAATATGCTTACGCTCGTATCCAATCTATCTTGCGCAAAGCCGATTTCAAACCAAATACGGCTGGCAACTACAGCCTGAATGATGCTGAAAGCTGGGAAATCATTAAACTACTCCAAGACTTCCCACGTATTATCAATCGTGCAGCAGATAATTTTGAACCTTCTATCATTGCGAAATTTGCGATTAGTTTGGCTCAAGCATTTAACAAATATTATGCACATACACGTATCCTAGATGAAAGTCCTGAGCGCGACAGTCGTCTGGCCCTCAGCTACGCAACCGCAGTCGTCCTCAAAGAAGCTCTTCGTTTGCTCGGGGTAGAAGCGCCAGAGAAGATGTAAATCGCCAAAGTTACTTGATTGCAAAGCAATCTAAGTAACTAACACCAAATCCTATCAGGGATTTGGCTTGGCGCTTCACTAGTAAAGAAACATAAATATTCTCGATTTATGTTTCTTTACGTCGTAACCAGAGACACTTGCCTAAACACCTCACTAAATTGGTCAATCAAATCTATTAATTAGTTTAAGGGCTGGTCGTAATCTTCAAGTCACTTGAATGCAAGTCAATCTAAGCAACGAATGTCAAAGCCTATCATAGATTTGGTTAGGCGCTTCACTAATTCGATCTATTCACTACTATTTCTTTATCATACATGGAGATTTCCTATGAGCCAATATGCTTATATCCTCGTTATAATTAGCTTGGTTTTCCTTTTTCTGCTCAATAAGTACGAGAAAGAAAGACTGCAAAAGCTCTACCAAGAGCAACTCTTGAAGGATGAAATATTTAAGGCTGACATCAAAGAGAAAATTCACACGACTGACAACATCAATGATGTCATTGCACATATCAATAAAACTTACCATCTGGGAATGTTGCTCTCAAAAGACGTCACAGATCAATTGAAATAATCAAAATCCGAGAAGCTTTCTTCTCGGATTTTTATTCGCCCTAGTCAACGTCATCCCCTTGAAACAGCCACAGTTATTTTCATATGATTTTTGTGAATTTTTTCAGGATTTTCTAACTTTTTTCAAAATATTCTTGCATTTCTTTTAAGTTTTTTGTAGAATAGTAGCTATCTATTCAGATTATTCTGAAAATTCAAAAATAGGAGCGTTTATTATGTCACAAGTTACGTTATCAAACCAGTCAACCTGGGCAAGCAAACTAAAGGCAATGGGACCAGGAATCCTCATGGCTTCTGCCGCCGTTGGAGGTTCTCACATTGTATCCTCTACTCAAGCTGGTGGTTCTTATGGTTGGTCACTACTCCTCTTGGTTATCTTGGCCAATGTTTTTAAATACCCATTTTTCCGTTTTGGCGCCGAATATACTGCTGACACTGGTAAAACCTTGGTCGAAGGCTATGCCGAAAAAGGAAAAATCTATCTCTGGATTTTCTTTGTCCTCAATGTTTTCTCTGCCATGGTCAACACAGCTGGAGTCGCTATCCTTTGCTCAGCCATCATCGCTAGCGCCTTCCCAATGATTGGCCTTAGCATCACTCAGTGGTCCCTGATCCTTGTTGCAGTCATTTGGGCCATGCTACTATTTGGTGGCTACAAACTATTGGATGGTATGGCAAAATGGATCATGTCTGCTTTGACTATTGCAACTGTTCTTGCAGTTATCATTGCAGCAATTAAGCATCCAGAATACAGCTCTGATTTTGTCGAGAAGACACCTTGGCAAATGGCAGCCCTCCCTTTTATCGTTTCCCTCCTAGGATGGATGCCTGCCCCTATTGAAATTTCAGCCATCAACTCACTCTGGTCTGCTGAAAAGAAAAAGACTGTCAACTTTAATACAGAGGACGCCCTTTTCGACTTTAACGTTGGTTACATTGGAACTGCTATCCTGGCTGTATTCTTTGTAGCACTCGGAGCACTCATTCAGTATCCTACAGGACAAGCAGTTGAGGCCGCTTCAGCCAAATACATCTCTCAATTCGTGGGTATGTATGCCTCTGTTCTTGGAGAATGGTCCCGTTACTTGATCACCTTCATCGCCTTTCTCTGTATCTTTGGAACAGTCATTACTGTTATCGATGGCTATTCCCGCGTTAATCAGGTTTCCCTACGACTCTTGTTAAGTCAAAAAGAGGATGATAGCAAATCTTTGAACATCTGGATGACCCTCACAGCTGTTATCGGTATCATCATCATCAAGTTCTTTGCTGGTCAAGTATCAACTATGCTTCGCTTCGCCATGATTGGTTCTTTCCTGACAACACCATTCTTCGCTCTTTTGAACTATGTATTGGTGACACGTGAAAATAAAAATCTTCCTTCTTGGCTAAAACTCCTCGCTATCGCAGGATTGATTTTCCTCTTTGGCTTTGCTATTTTCTTTATCTATGCACTTGCCATCGGAAAAGCAGGATAGTTTATAAAATGGCACCCTTACGGGGTGCTTTTTGTATACTCAAAAAGCAGTTGACAATCTCAACTGCCCCTCAGTACTACTTTATTTTTCTGTTTCTAACTCATACAAGTCTGCAATGATCGCTGCGACCTTTTTAATATCTCCCAGCATACCACGCATTTCAAAGTCAGCCAAAACTGGGAAACCAAAGCGCTGACTATACTGCTTGGCTGTCAGGCAGTATTGATTGTTAAAATTACGATTACCAGAACCGACTACCCCAAAACACTTACTAGCATTGTCCCCATAGGCGATAAAGTCGCCCAGTGGAGTTGTTAAAATCTCGACATCGCCGTTATCGACACCATTTCCACCTTCCAGATAGGTCGGCAAGAAAGCGATATAGGGATGTTCCATTTCAAAGAATTCTTGACCTTCCTTGACTAGGTCCTTGATATGGATTTTTTGGACCTCAATCCCTTCGTACTGGGACAAGAGATAGTCCTTGAGTCGGGTTACAAAACTTTCTGTATTCCCACTCAGACTGATATACACTAAGGATATTTTTTTCATGTTGACCTCTATTTTTTGTTTACGATTTAAAAAGAACTACCAAGATTGTAACTTGATAGTTCTTTTTTGTCAATACTTAGGCAACTTCTTCTGCTTCGACTTCTTCGGCCAAATCTTTTTGTTGGCGCCACATCTTGTAAAAGACTAAGGCTAAAAAGAGAACATTTATAATGATGAACAAAATATTCGTTCCTTTTGCTAATGCTCCCATTCCTAAGCCAAGGGCACTATCTTTGATTAATTGAACCGCATCTTGAACGTTCATATAGCTATAAACCAAACCAACAATAGCTAGTAGAACATAGCCAACATAAGTATAGTTTGCGAATTGTACGTTTTTACGTACGAGAAATACAAAGGCTACTACAACTAAAATTGCAGATAAAATAATCAACAACATATTAAAAATAGAGTGAGAGGATTCTGATACTTTGTAAGTATAGTTGACCGTGTCTTCTAATTGCTGGGCAGTGAGCGTCCCGCTATTTGCCAGGCTAGCACGAAGAGCATCTTTACTTGGCAATGGACTCAAGATTCCAAATAGTGACATAGATGAAATAAGGGCTGATAGAACTAACAAGACCCAAAGATAAATAGGATTCTTTTTCATGTTTTCCTCCATAAGATATTTTGAACATTATAGCATTTTTTGTACAGGAATACAACTTTTACAAGCTGGTTTCAACTTGTTTCCGATAGGCTTTCGGTGATTTTCCGCACAATTTACGGAAAACCTTGTAGAAATATCCAACATTACTGTAGCCAACTGCATAGCAAATATCTTCGATACTATCACTGGTTGAAAGTAAGAGTTGTTGCGCCGCCTTAATTCGCTGTTTATTGAGCAATTCCGCAAAGGTTGAGTTGGTTTCTCTCTTGATTAGCTGACCGAGATAGACAGGATTGATAAAGAGATCCTTACTGATATCCTTAAGTGAGAGCTCTTTCTGATAATCACGCCCAATCACCTCCAGAACGCTCACCACATTTTCATTCATGCGGTACTGGCCAAAGAACTTGGTCAAGGTTTCTTTGATATAGGCAACCAATTCTTCAAAGGAGTTAATGGCATGGATGGCTTTGACAATCTCCGTCATA
This sequence comes from Streptococcus oralis subsp. tigurinus, assembly GCF_002356415.1. NCBI lineage: Bacteria > Bacillati > Bacillota > Bacilli > Lactobacillales > Streptococcaceae > Streptococcus > Streptococcus oralis. Next base: position 152,247 of record NZ_AP018338.1, on the reverse strand, counting down.
TCATCTGCTTTTAGGTGTTCAAACAAATGGAAGACATCCATGACAAACTGGGTGAAGAGCTGCTTCGTGATGGCCACGCGCGGGGTATTCTTCGAAACAACCTTCTCTAGCAGGGTTAATTCTTCAATGATTTGATTGATATTCCCTTGGATAATCACCCGATAAATCGGCTCGTAATAAGCAAACAAACTCTCGGATTTTTCTAGATTGACTGAACCGTAGAAGAGGGCTTTTTCAGCATTGATCTTCCAATTCTCAAAGGACTGCTGGTAGGGTGCTTCAAATGGTGTCACGACGATGCCATCGAGCGGTTGATCAGAGATGAAAATCTGCCAGTCTTGCCCCAAAACATAGTAAGGAATGGTAAAAGAGCCTTGCTTTTCCTTTGAAAGTCCTATCCACCAGTTTTCTTTACCTGCTAAGAAACTGATAAAGCCTTCTTCATCTAATTCTTGACTGAGGGTCTGACTTTGCTCCACCTTTTCTTGAAGCTGTAGCGCAATCTTTTCTAGTAAATTGCCCAACTCCACCTTGTCTACTGGCTTGACCAGATAATCCACGACACTAAGGTTCATGGCTTTTTTGACATAATCAAACTCCTGATAACCAGACAGCAAGATATAATAGGTATCTGGAAGTAGCTCTTTCATTTCCCTAATCATCTCAAGTCCTGTCTTATCTGGCATGTTGACATCGGAAATGATCACATCCACTGGATTTTTCTTAACATAGTCCAAAGCATCATCTGCGTGATTAGCTGTCGCGACGACTTGCATATCCCATTTTTCAAAGGGGATTAATCGCTTGAGCCCCTCTGTCACCATGTACTCATCGTCTACTAATAAAACTTTATACATTTCTACCCTTTCTATTCATCCTGGATAGTGATATGGTAACGAACACCTTCTTGCTCAGCTGACTCTACACTGATTTGGTAGCGATCCCCAAAGTAGAGAACAAAGCGTTCGTGTACATTTACTATTCCAATTGATTGCCGCTCTCCACTGTAGCTTGCCTCGTGTTCAAAACTTCGCTGAGCTAATTTTTCTTGCAAGCTAGCTAGTTTCTCAGAGGACATTCCTCGACCATTGTCTTCTACTAAGATTTCAACGAATCCTTGACCCTTCAAGGCTTTGATACTGATGACATTATCTGTTCTGCGATGGTCAACACCATGGGCAAAGTAGTTTTCTACTAATGGTTGGAGTGTAAATTTTGGAATCCTCATTTCTTCCAATTCTGGTGCAATCTTGAAACCATAAGCAATGGATTTAGGATAACGCACCATGCAGAGATAGCTATATTTTCGGCAGAATTCCAACTCCTGCTTCAGCGTGGTTTCCCGCTCGTCGGAGATATTGTTGCGTAACAAGCTACTAAATTCATAGATAATATCTGCCAGTTCATCCTGACTTTGCATGACGGCATACATCCGTAAAAACTCCAGAGTATTGTACATAAAGTGAGGATTGATTTGAGCCTGTAGGGCTCGCATATTGGCATCTTTTTGACTGAGCTCTAGCTGATAGATATCGTGGATATTTTTTTCCAGGCGGTCCAACATATCATTGGTTGTTTCTGCAATGAGAAGCAATTCTTGGTCTTTTTCAGAGGTATCGATTCGAAGGCCTTCTTCTCCTTGAGCAATCACCTCGATCGAATCTACTAGGTCTACGACCTGCTTTTGGTAATTTGAAAAAGTCTGTCTAAGGGTCACGTACAAAATAATGATAAAGAGAATACTTAGCCCAATAATGACAGCTGAACTCGTCAAAGTTCCTGTAAGAACAAAATTTTTAGGAACAGCAACTCGAACCTGATAACCGTGAGAGGTGACACCCACAAACCAGTTTTCTCGCTCGGCTGAGACCTTCTCCCCAATATGGAACATCTCAGTCTCAAAAGGCGAAGTTACTGTTACAGCCATTGGGATATGACCCCGAGTATTGTCAATAGCTCCATGTAAAACATCTGGGGATAGGGAGATATAAATCACTCCTAAATCCTTGTCAGACACAGGATCGGAAACAGGAATGGCGAAACTATTGGCTGTTGGCTTAAAATCCTCCGCAGGAATTTTCTCTCCACTGCGTTTTTCTCTAGTCGAAACATACACTTCCTTATAGTCCTGAAGAACAATAGCCACTCCAGTCACAAAATCATTCCTAACATAGAGGTCATCAATATTTTCATACAGGGAAACCGAGATATAAGGCGAAGTTTTACGCTCTAATTGCCAATAGAAATAGTCTGGTGTGCTGAGACTGAAATACTTGTAAATTCCTTCGATGCGGGCCTGATTTTCAACCAAAGACTGAGCAAGTCGGGTTGACTCTCTGTGATAATATTCCACTTCACTCACTGTCCGAGTGGTCACACGTTCTGCAACCCGTTGGGCTTCTTTCTCACGTGAGTCCCAGTCAGCATACGATAGCATAATCGCAAAACTGGCAATGACCACGATCATAACCGAACTATAAATCCGTAAAAGAGAGTGAAGCCAGAACTGCTTCATTCTATTTTGTCGCCAATTTTTCATGGATACTTTCATAAATAGGTTCCAACATATCACTGATAAAGAAATGCCACATTCCAATTCCTACAAAAAAGAGCAAGGCAGGCATATAATAACCAACTCCTACAAGGAGAGTCGTCCCAAGTAAAACCTTGGTAATCGCAGGTAAGCTCATAAAAATCCCAATAAGGGACAGTTTCAAAGTATTTTGGTAGGATAAATCAAAGTACACCTGAAGTTTCAAGGAAACAGTGTAGGCTAGAAAGACAAGAGCAACTACAAGGACATTGAGAAAGGTCGCCAAGAGGTGGAAAATCGTCTGGTGGGGCAATTGAACTAGAAGATACAAACCATAAACCAGTACAAGATCCACAAACACAAAACTATAGAAAGTCAGATTGCTCTTGACAAAATTGCTCTTATACAATTCCCAAGCTTCCTTCAAATGGTATGCTCGATAGGTATAACCGTGCTCCGCATACAAACTCATAAGGGTGGCACTAGCTGGTGCCAAACCAAAGACCACTCCTCCTGCTAGTGTTAATAGCCAGAAATAAGCTGTCGCAATCATTCCTAAAAAGATACGATTAAAGACGAATTCTAGAAATTTTCCCATGTTACTCTCCTTAAACTAACAATGTAACCATTATATCATATTTCAAGCGTTTTCAAAAATATAGAGTTCTCATTTACAATCCTTAAAAAGCGTGATACAATTGGTTTTGTTAGTTTGCATCAAGGAGATCCTCATGAAGAAAAATATCTTAACCACCCTCTTAGCCGCCGTCCTCTACTTTCTCTGTGTGGGGATTGGAGTCTTCCTAGGACACCTGGTCGACCAGACAGGTAATATGTTCTACGCACCTGCCTTTTCTGCCCTTGTCGGTGGCAGTGTCTACATGCTTCTTTTGACGAAGGTCCCTCGTTTTGGCTCTATCACCACTTTAGGTCTTTTTATGGCACTTTTTTTCCTAGCTAGCAAACATGGTGCTGGTACCTTTCTTCCAGGTATCATCTGTGGTCTTGCAGCAGATGCCATCGCTCGTCTCGGTAACTACAAAGATCGAATCAAAAACACCCTCTCCTTCTTCGTCTTTGCTTTCAGCACAAGTGGCCCTATCCTCCTCATGTGGATCAGCCCCAAAGCTTACGTGGCCACCTTACTCGCGCGTGGAAAATCCCAAGAATACATTGACCGTATCATGGTCGCTCCAGAGTTGGACAAAATCCTTCTCTTTGTCATAAGTATCCTCCTAGGCGCCTTGATGGGAGCTGTTATTGGCCAATTTCTAAGTCAAAAAATAGCTGATAAACTATAAGCTAAAGGCCCTGAAGACTAGCAATGCCTAGTTCCAGGGCCTTTTTGTATACAATCCTAAAATTCACTATAGATAAATTCTTGAATATTCGAAAAATCGGTCACAAAACAGTAAATCACGATGCTCAAGATAACCGTATAGAAAAATAGCGTCCACAAGATTAAACGGTGTGTGTTAGTTAGCTTGGTTTGCAAATTTGTAAAGTTCTTTTTCAACTTCCATCCATCCTTTCACTCCAACGTGCATCACGTCAAATAAAAAGTAATCATCATACTCTCTGTTTCCATAGTTTAGTACCGTTGCACCATGGCTTTTTGCGACATCTTCTATTTTTTTATAAGTTTTTTCTCGCATTTCTCTTGAGACACCAGTGTAGTCGTTCCATTTCCCGTTTACTGGGAAAATAATAACCTCAACTTCAATGCCCAATTCTTTGGCAACTGTCAAGAAGAGTTCCATATCTGAATATTCTGGTGACTCCAGATAGCTCAAATCTTTATTGGAATCTTTCAGCGATGCATAGCGATCTTTTAAGTAAGTATTGTAGTAGTTATTATCAACAGCATAGTCATTATTGTCTGTTTTCTTTTTGACCTCTTCCACAAACTGATTCGTCATTTTCTGCCAATCATAGTCTGGGGTTTTATCTCCTGATGAGGGATAATCTGATTTCTCATGATTTTCATAAAATTTTCGTTTGAGCTTAAAGGAATACATCGCGTTATCTAATTCTAATAGTTTTTTATCAACAATGGTTCCTTTTCCATCTATGAAATAACTTTTGTATTTTTTGTAGATGTCATTTTGTTGCTTGTTCCCCTTGGTAATCTCGATAATGCGATTGATTAGTTTTTCTTTCGTTTCTTTACTAATCTTGTCATTATCTAGCATGTGAAAAATATGTTCCTGAGAAGCCTTGTTCAAAAAGGCATCTTGATGAGTCCCATCTTTTTCAAACCACTGAACCGACTCTACTATAGCCACTTTTCGCTTACTCATAGATCCTTCAATAGAGGCTAAAGTAGAAGCCTGAATGATGTTTTGAGAATAACTAGTCCCAATCTGCATGATATTAAAATCGTTGTAGTTAAAAATTTTATTTGGATGATAGTCTTCATTTATCGTCGCAACCAACTCTGAAGAACCCATTAGAACCAATGTATTGGGAGTAATATTGCTTGTTAAAATATCTCTACTTTTATATTTTTCATACGAGGTGCTATAACGAATACTGTTATCCTTGACTTTATAATAATCATCAATCTTCTTGACATATGTCACATTTAAAAGGGCAAGCGTCGCAATTACGAGCACAAGCGATAGTAAAAATGCTTTTAATTTAATCATCTCGTTTTATCCTATCCCTTCGATCTGTCCGATTTCTTTTCAATCTCTTATCTCTTTAAAATCGTAAGTAAGATTTTATAGGGTTCACCTGAAAAGATAAAGAAACCAATCATAACCAAATTCATGGTCACAAACCAACTTAGTAGCTTATACCAATTTTTGTTTTTATTTTTCTTATAAAAATTGCTTTTCTTTTGATACACTTCAAATCCAGCCATCAAGACACCATGGTAAAAACCATAAAGAATGTAGCTAACACTAAGACCATGCCAAAAACCCATGACCAACATATTGACCATATAGGCATAGGTTGCATTGTGTAGCCTGTTTTTAAACCATTTTTTCCTGATAACCTGCATCAATACTCTTGAAAATACAAAATCTCTCAACCAGGTCGACAAGGTAATATGCCATCTAGTCCAGAAATCCTTGATATCAACACTCAAGAAAGGTTTGTTAAAGTTCATCGGTGTCTGAATACCTAGAATATTACTACTTCCAACGGCCATTAGACTATAGCCTGCAAAGTCGAAGAATAGATACAGGGTGTAAAGGTACATATATTTAATTGAGTAAACGACTGTGCCAGTATTGCTTAGAGCGAGTAATATCTGGTACACATAGGTTGACAAAACAACCTTGTAAAGAAGGCCTAGAACGATACGATACACACCGTCCCCTGCTAACTCTAGATACTCTTTTCGAGGCATGACATCGTTTATCTCTTTTAAAAATCTCCTACTCCGATCAATCGGACCAGCACTAACTGTTGGAAAAAAGAGCAAAAACTGTAAATAATCTTTTACACTGATTTTTTCTTTAATCAAGCCATCCGATATTTCTAGCATAATCTGAATGGTCTTAAAGGACATGTAAGAAATTCCAATAAAGGCCAACAAATGCAGAGAAGTCAAGGCAAAGACTTTATTGATCACCAAAGGAAGAATGGAAAGAAAAACCAGTGGTTTCAGTCGCTTTGCTTCTATCCTCTGTGCTAGAAAAACTAGAGAATATTGGTAAATGACAAAGGCGAGTAAATAGACCATCATTGCTCTACTCTTGCCATAAATAGCTCCTGCAAATAAGAGGGAGAGCGTCAAAATATAGTAGTCTTTACGTTTTTCAAAAAAGTTTACCACAAAACCAATCAGTAAAACTACAAACAAGAGAAGGAAAAACTCATTCCCCTCGAAATAATTCATACCAGACAAACTCCTTTACATTATCATCCCTCCTACAGCAAACTTTCCGATTTGCTAATTGAGAGGCCTTTCTTTATTATAGCATATTTCTAAAAAGAAACTTTACTCTTCTTGCATTTCGGTAAGAAAACAAAAAGGAGTCCCGTTGGGCTCCTTCCATTTATTTATGACTTAATTTCTTGGTCAAGAAATCTCCCAAGAATTGGATTGTAAAGATAATCAAGATGATAATGATGGTTGCCAAGATAGTCACATCGTGATTGTAGCGGTTAAATCCATAAGCGATGGCTACGTTACCAATACCACCAGCTCCGACCGCTCCCGCCATAGCTGTTTCCCCAACAAGGGAAATCAAGGTCACAGTCGTCACACGAATCAAATCTGGCAAACCTTCTGATAGGTAAACACCCACGATGTCCCAGAATGTCGCTCCACTAGCCTGCGCCGCCTCAATGACACCACCATCCAGCTCAGCCAAGACCACCTGCACCTGACGGGCAAAGAAGGCAAAGACTGCAAAAGAAAGTGGGACAAGGGCTGCATTTGGCCCGATACTAGTCTTTACAATCAAGTGAGACAGTGGCGACATGATTGCCAAGAGGATGATGAAAGGAACCGCACGGAAAATAGAGGTAATCTTGTCTAAAATCCAAAAGATAACCTTATTTTCCAAGACACCGCCTGGTGCTGTCAAGACGAGGAAAAGACCTGCAACAAGCCCCAAGAACCCTCCAATAATGAAGGAAAGAACTGTCATATAAAGGGTTAGATAAATGGCTGTTCCCCAGCCTGCTTGACCAGCCCAGCCCATCTTATAGACATTTGGTAAGTAAGTTTGAATCAACTCTGTCATTCTACTGTCCTCCCTTCAATACTTTTAACTGGACACCCGCTTGACGGATAGCTTCTTGAGCACCTGCTAGCGCTGCTTTTTCACCTGACAAGACCACAACCAATTCTCCAACAGGAGTGCTATCGAGAATTTCGATATTTCCATAAAGGATATTAGCCGTTACTTGGTAATGTTTGTACAATTCATTCAAAAGTGGCTCGTCTGTCGAAGCCCCTGCATACTTGAGCTGCACTAAGATACTGTTCTCAGATAAATGCTCTACGATTTCTTGCTTCTCAATCTTGACCATGGCTTCGTCAATACCTGTTGCAGTAGAGATGAAGTCTTGGGTCAAAGATTGTTTAGGGTCTGAGAAGATTTCAAGGACACTACCCTCTTCAATCAAACGGCCATCCTGCATGACTGCCACACGATTAGCAATGTCTTTGACAATCTGCATTTCGTGTGTAATCAAAACAACAGTCAAACCTAATTTTTGGTTCAAATCTTGCAATAAGGTCAAAATCTGCTTGGTTGTCTTAGGGTCAAGAGCAGACGTTGACTCATCTGAAATCAAGATTTTTGGATCATTGGCCAAGGCACGCGCAATGGCCACACGCTGTTTTTGCCCTCCTGATAGTTGTGAAGGGTAGTTTTCAGCACGATCCGCCAAGCCAACCAAGTCTAACAACTTAGCTACTTTGGCCTTCTTTTCTTCCTTGCTGAGTCCAGAGTGTTTAAGGGCAAAGGCTACATTTTCCTCTGCCGTCTTTTGACTCATCAGGTTAAAATGCTGGAAAATCATCCCGATATCCTGACGTTTACGACGCAGCTGCTCTGCCGTCAAGGTCACCTTGCCATCAAAAATGACGTCGTTATCAATGGTAATTTTTCCTGCAGATGGCTTTTGCAAGAGGTTAATCACCCGTACAAGGGTTGATTTCCCTGCTCCAGAATATCCAACGATTCCGTAGATATCCCCTTCTTGGATGTGAATAGTCACATCTTTGACCGCTGTGATGGTTCTTTTCTTTTGGTGAAAAGTCACATCGATCTGATCTAACTTGATAATATCTCTACTCATAGCTTCTAATCAGCTCCTCTACTAATTCAATATGGGTGTAGTAATCGGCGATTCGCACGTTTTCATCTCCACCATGGTCTCGGCTATTGGCATTTCCTAGACCGAAGGCCACCATGGGTACCTCTAGGGCATCAAAGACCGTATGCATAGGTCCTGTCCCTGCTGTAGTCGGCAAGACTGAAACGCCCTGTGGATAGAATTTTTTGGCCAATTCGATCACATTGAGAATGGCTGGTGCGCTCATATCGCTTCGATAGCTCATCTCTCCCAAGGTATAGTATAATTCTACCTTATCAAAGCCATTTTTGTCTAGCTGTTTCCGAATTTTTTCCAGGACATTGTGAGGTTCTAGGCCAGGAACCAAACGAACTTCTAACTTGGCATTAGCTTCTGCTGGCAAAATCGTTTTAACCCCTTGCCCTTGATAACCTGACTGAATCCCTTCGATATTAAGGGCTGGCTCAAAAAAGAAACGTTTTAGGAAGGCTACACGATCCTCTTGTAAGAGAGGCAATTCCAAACCATAAATGTGACTAATTTCCCCTGGATTTCGTTGGGCGTAAGTATCCACCAAGGCCAATTCTCGTTCATTCGGCTCTTGGACATCCTCATACAAGCCTTCGACCAAGATACGACCATCTGCAGCACGAAGAGACTGTAAGGCTTGAAGGAGATACCAAGGAGCTGATTCCACAACTCCACCATAACTAGAGTGGATATCGACATCAGCGCTTTTTACCTTGGCATCAAAGGTCACAATCCCCTTGTTCCCACCAGAGATTTCTAGCTGCTCCAAGGCGTTCTTGGTCCCTTGTTCCCAGACTAGCAAGTCCGCCCCACGAAGTTTGTCTGCATGTTTCTCTAAATACTTATCTAGATCCATAGAAGCGGATTCCTCCGCTCCCTCCATGATAAAGCTGATATTGACAGGCAGGTCATCATGGTGCTGCATATACTTTCTCAGAGCACTCAAACGAGCCGTGATATGGCCCTTGTCGTCGTCAACCCCACGCCCATACATAAAGCCATTTCGCACAGAAAGGGTAAAAGGATCCTCTGTCCACACCTGGTCACCATCCGCCGGCACAGTGTCATAGTGGTTATAGAAGATCAAGGTCTTGGCATCCGGACGCGAACTCTTGAAATGCGCCATGATAAAGGGAGCCGTGTAGCTCTCATCAATCTCCACTTCAGCCCCCACACGCTTGAAAATCTCACCCAGATAGTTTGCGACTTCCTTGAGTCCAACCTGCTGGGCAAAGACTGATTTCTTGGAAATCAAGGTACGCAAAACCTCAAAATAATGCTGGGCTATATGATCCCTTTCAAATTTTTCAATCTGTTCTTGTTCGCTAGGAAAAACCATATTCTCTCTACCTTTCTATGAACCTATAGTCTTCTTTACAATCCATGCTCTATACAAAAGCAAGAGGTGGAAACTCTCTCCCACCTCCCTGTGTCTTATTACCAAACTGGTTGGTCCAAACCGTCTGATGTTTCTTCGATAACTTTTTTCACTTCATCAGTGTGGTAAGCTGCGATCACTTTCTTGATGGCATCAGCCTTAGGTGATGATTCCCAATCTTTTTTCGCAACGATGATGTTGTACCATTGTTTTGAGTTTTCATCAGCTTGTTCTTTGAAGAGCGCTTTCTTGTAGTCCAATTTTGCTTCTGTAACGAAGGTATTGTTTACAACAGCAGCATCAACTGATGACAATGAACGTGCTGTTTGGCTAGCATCCAATTCAGTAATCTTCAAGTTCTTTGGATTTTCTGTAATGTTCGCAACTGTTGCAAGTGCAGTTCCAGAAACATCCAATTTGATCAAACCAGCTGATTGAAGCAAGTAAAGCGCACGGCTTTCGTTTGTTGCATCGTTTGGTACGGCGATTTCACCGTTATCTGGGATTTCTTCCACTTTGGTATACTTGTTTTCTTCCCCATTTTTACCTGAGTAAAGGCGGATTGGTGAGATATATGTATCTGCAATCGCTACAAGGTCTTTCCCGTTTTCTTTGTTCCAGTTGTTCAAGAAGTTGTAGTGTTGGAAAGCATTCAAGTCTACTTCGCCATCAGCAGTTGCCTTGTTTGGTTGTGAATAGTCTGTGAACTCTGTGAATTCCAATTTAATTCCATCTTTTTCAACCAATTCTTGGATTTTATCCCAACGCGCTTCTTCAGAACCGCTACGGTTAACTGTTGCAATTTTGACAACTGTTTCGTTGTCTGCTTTCTTTTCTGAATTTCCGCAAGCTGCAAGAGCCAAACCTGCGACTGTAGCAAGAGCCGCTACACCGAGCCATTTTTTAATTTTCATGATTCTATCTCCTTTAAAAATAATACCGTAATAGTATCTCATACTTTATTTGATTTAGCAAATTGTTATTAGATAGGCAGACATATAGTTTGAAACTATATACCTAAAAATTGAGAAATCATCCGCCTTTCTCAGACTGGATGATTTCATACCACTATTTAATATCAGCTTCTGCTGGGAGATAAGTGTCTCCGAAGAACTGTTTAGACAACTTTTCAAGAGTTCCGTCTTTGTAGAGTTCTTGGATACGTTTGTCTACAAATGTTTTCAACTCATCTTGACCTTTAGCAAGAAGTGGGTAAACGTAAGGTTGTTGGTCGCTTGGAAGTTCAATGACTTTCAAGTTGTCCAAACCTTGGTCCTTGATGACTGTTTCAACACCGATTTTATCAAAAATCTTGTAGTCAAACTGGCCATCGCTCAAGCGTCCCATGATTTGTTGGAAGTCCGCTTTAGTATACTTTAGGACAGTTGGATTATCTGAATGTTGTTTGTTGTAGTCTTCTAGCTGTTTAGCAGAAGTTGTCCCTTGAACAACTTCTGTTGATTTTCCACCGATATCATCAAGCGATTTGATGCTAGGGTCATCTTTTTTCACTACAAGAACGTTAGGGTTTTTAGCAGTTGGAGCTGCATAAAGGTATTTTTCAGCACGTTCTTTAGTGTAGCTGATGTTGCTAACAGCCATATTGTAACGGTCAGCATCAAGTCCTGCAAAGACTCCTGACCACTCTGTCTTCTCAAACTTGACATCATACTTGTCAGAGTCTTTAAAGATAGCGCGAACCACTTCAATTTCGTAACCAGTCAATTCGCCATTTTCTTCATAGTTGAATGGTTTTGGTGTAGCATTAGTTGCAACGATAATTTCTTTCTTGCTAGCTGCTTCTCCCTCTTTTTTCGCACCACCTGAGCAAGCTGCTAACACACCTACAGCCACAAGTCCTAGAGCAGCAAGAGATGAGTATTTAACGATTTTTTTCATGTCATTTCCTCCAAAATAGAATACTTTACTATCTTAACAGAAAATATTTTTTTTTGCCATTATATGATATCTATCTCGGTGATAGGTTTTTTTTATGGCTGATTTAAAAGACCAGACGCAAGACTGCAATCAAGACTACCCCAAAAAGAACCGTACCTACTAGATTGCGGTAGCGAAAGGCTACCCAAGCCGTTGGAAAGACTGCTAAAAAGTCCAGCCATTTGATTTGAGGGAGACTGCCAACTTTGCCAGTCACTACGCTTGAAAGGATCAAGGCAAAGATAATGGAAACAGGCAAAAACTTCAAAAACCGCTCGACGATAGCTGGCAAGCCCTTGTACTTAACCAAGATGAAGGGAATCATACGGGGAATCCAAGTCACTAGGCCTGAAAAGATAACGGCTAACAAAAGATATTTACTGACCATCTAAGACCACCCCCATGGTACAACCTAGCAAGGTCGCAAACAAAACAGCTAGCGACTGAGACACTACTGTCAAGAGCAAAAAGAAGGACACCGCAACAACGGCTAGGATTAGTAGCAGATTCCGTACAGGAACCCGTCTTTGCATAATCTGAAATTGTGAAGTAAAAATCCCGATAAACATCCCAACAAGGGCAAAGTCCAAGCCAAAGACTTCAGGATTTGGAAGAAGGCCACCTAAAGCCGTCCCCGCCACTGTCCCAATAAACCAGGCTACATAACTATTGAGATTGTTCCCGTGCATCCACATAGGATGGACTTTATCTGTATGGGCTAATTCTCCCATCAAAACGCCATAGGTCTCATCTGTCAGGAGACTAGACATGCCGATATTTTGCCAGAGACTAGTATGACGGAAATAGGTCGATGCATGCAAGCTCAGCAAAAAGAGTCGCAAGTTGATCAAAAAGACCGTCATAGCAATAGCTGCCACAGGCGCTTGTACCGCAATCAGTGCCAACATGGCAAACTGGGCGCTCCCGGCATAAACAAAGAGGCTCATCAAGCCCATCTCAACAGGTGTCACATAGGGCGCACCGATAATCCCACAAGCCAGACCGATACTAACATAGCCGAGGGCAGTCGGCATGGCCGCATGTACACCTTCCCAAAATCCTTTTTCTTTCATCCTTCTCCTCATATTTTCTCCAGTTGAGGCTGTTCATCATCACAGCCACAGCACGGACTATTATAACATATTCAAAGAAGAGAAAAAAGTCTGCTGATTTTGGCCGTCATAAAAAGACTGGCGATCCAGTCTCAAACACCTATTATACAAATTCTCCTCTAAATGCTCTCACGAATATTCAAGAGCATGACAAATGCGGTTAGGAGTAATAGCAATAGAATAAAGCTGACCGCTAGGACCCCAAAACTTGTAGCAATCGTTACGAAAACGATTGTGAATAGACTTGGTAAGACAACCGTAATAGCACCAATAGAGGATTGAACCGCTCCCATTGACTCCTCAGGTATTTGTTTAAAGACGAGTTCTTGCAATCTAGGAGAGAGTAACCCTGCGATGAAGGCATCCAAGGAGCTGAAAAGCAGAATCAAACCAAAATGAACTGTGGCAAATCCTACTAGAAGGAGTAACTGGATGACGACCGAAGCGTATAGAGCTGTTTTTATAGAAATCGTATTTTTCAGATAGCCACTTACAAGGCTTCCGACAATAAGTGCTAACAATTCTAGTGTTGATAACAAAGCGAGTGATTGACCAGTTTGTAAATCCAAAAACGGTTGGTTTCTTAAAAAAAGAGTTGAAATAGGAACAGTAACATTAATCACCGCTTGGCTGATAGAGACGATAAATAAAATGAAGATCACTCTATCCATATTCCAGATCAATTTTGATGATTGGAACAAATGCTGGCAAAACGATTTTATAGAAAGACCTTCTTGATAGCTAATTGTTTTTTCAACTTTCAAAAGATCATTTTTTATGAGAAGAATACCTACAAATGCTATCAGAAACGTCAGAGCGTTTAGCAAGGAAATGAACTGAATGGAAAGAATTCCTAGTAAAACCCCTCCTAGAATATTACTGATTGTCCGAACTAAACTAACTGTTGATTGTTTAAAGCCAATAGCTTCTGTCAGATGTTCTTTCCCAATGATTCTTATAAAAATAGGAGTAAGCATGGCTCCTGAAAAGTAACTCAATGTATCCGACAAAAGGTTCATTAAACAAATAAAGAATACAAGCCATAAGGAAAAGGGCTGCCCTGAAAGCGAAAGCGCCACTATAGAATAAAGTACAAATTTGACAAAACTAATAACCGTATACTTTAGAACACGATGGTGTTGAAAGTCAGCCAAAACTCCCATAAAAATTTGCAGAACTTGAGGAACAGTCTCTGAAATCGTAATGAGTAAAATTGCCAAGGGGGCAAACGAAGCATCTGCCACATAATTCAAAAAAGCAAGATAAAAAATTGTATCCCCAACCATTGAAATCCACTGGTTGATGGTTAGTTGCCTAAAATCTCTATTTTGAATAAATACTTTCATCGCAACTCCTTTTTGAGTTCAAATGGGAACTTTTCCCCAAGGATAGACCGATATTGCTGAGCACCCAAAATTACAGCAACGGTAAAATTTGACCAATGCCATTGTAGACTATGTGCAGTCCAATAGGCCAATAAATGGACTTTGTCACTCTAAATAAGACTGCAAATATGAGACCGCCACCCATATATACGAAAAAGTCTGTCAAGACCCAACCGTGGTTACTAATGTGCAAGATTCCAAACAAAGCAGCCGAACCGAGCACATCCAGTCCCCATTTCTTTCCTTTTTCCAGAGCTGTCATCACCAATCCACGATAAATCATCTCTTCAAAAATAGGACCTGCAATCACAGGATAGAAAAAATACATTAAAAATGCCGTAGCTCCTGTAAAAGTAGGAGCAGCATGTTGATAAGAAATTTCATTTCGAGTAGGCGGGAAAAGAAAAAAGGTAACGAAATTCCAAATAACAAAAGCAAGCAGAGCTAAAAAAGAATAGAAAAGATAAGATCCTTTAAATTTTCTACTATTGATTTTCTGCCATTTCCCTGACCAAACCATAACAATAATAGTAAGCAGAACCACAAGAAAATTCAACAGCATATCCGACAAATAATAGGCAAAGTCAGATAGACCAGCAGCAAGATCGCTATGTAAAAGCAAACGAATGAAGAACTGGTCAGCAATGACAAGCAAAACAGCTATAATAAAGTAATATTGTGAGATTATCTTTTTCATCCTATTTTCTCCTATACTATGAAATAAAGAAAGTATAACACGAAAACTGCCCTATTTTAGAAAATCGCATATTTGACATTTTTTCTTATAGGAATTTCTTATTTGCGATTGTTTGTTAATCGATAAGTTCTTTGTATTGCTGTAAGCGTAGTTCAAAAAGGGCTATTAATTGGGGATTCTCTAATACCTGCAAAGATTGGATAAAGTGTTCAATCTCTTTTTGATTGCTTCCCTTGGTCTGAAGGAAAACACTCAATTTTTTTAGAAATTGCCATGATACTTTTTCAAAAACATCATACGGTCGCAACATCCTCTCCAACTCGGCTTCAAAGATTGGAACGTAAGAGAAAAGTTTGCGTTCCATGAGCTCTGAGATGATATTTAAGAGTCCTTGCTTCACATACAATCGATTGTGTACCAACTCTTTAAATTCCTTTGATTTTTCAAGTAAAGAGGTTGATAAAAAAATCAAATCTTGATTACTTAAGAAAGGCATGGTATTGCAAAAAAGATAGAGTTCAAACCAGGTCCAAGACTCGATAGCATAGAGATAGGTGGTCAAAAACTCGCTATCCTCCTCTTCTAACGGATACCTTTTATCTAAGGAATGGATAGCATCTTTGATCACAATAGCATTCAAACGACGATAAGTCTGTGCCATCTGTTCCTGCTCGACTTCCTCTAATAGTTGCTCTAAGCCAGCCATATCTTGATGGGCAAAACGATCCACAACCTTTCGACCGATTCGCATATGCGGGGATTCTTGATAGTTATTAAGCTTGTGTCCAAACTCATCGAAGGTCACATTTATCCCTTGGATAGCTAGAATCAGCTTATCTGCAGACAGCATAGACTGGCCCAGTTCAAACTTGGATAGCTGGGATGCTGTCAGACCCTCACAAGCCACATCTGACTGCTTGAGTTTTCTCGCCAAACGTAATTCCTTGTAAAATTCTCCCAATTCCATTCTCTCAATCATCTGACCACCTCCTAATTTTTACATATTATATCATCATTTTTACATTTATGTCAAAATATTCTGACATTTTCCGGAGTTAAAAAGCCAGCCTCAAGCTGACTCTTTATTCTATGGTATCAAAGGCGAGACTCGGTTTGGCATTAAGGTCCAAGTCTGCAAAGTTTTCTTTATTCCACTCGCTGACGCTGGCATAGGCAATCATACCTGCATTGTCTCCGCAGAGGCGTAGGGGTGGAATAATGACCTTGACATCAGTGATTTCGGCTGCCAAGCGTTCTCTAAGACCTTTATTGGCCGCCACACCACCTGCGACAACAAGGGTTTTAACAGGGTATTTATCTAAAGCTTTCTTGGTTTTTACCATGAGAATATCCATGACTGCTGCTTGGAAAGATGCTGACAGGTCTTCCTTGGACAAGCTTTCTCCCTTTTGCTCAGCATTGTGGTGAAGATTGATAAAGGCAGACTTGAGACCTGAGAAGGAAAACTCCAGATTGTCTTCCTTGATCATGGCACGAGGGAAATCATAAATATCCTGCCCCCGATGAGCCAGCTCGTCAATTTCGCGACCTGCTGGATAGGTCAATCCCATGACACGGCCTACCTTATCATAGGCCTCACCAACCGCATCGTCCCGCGTTTCCCCAACAATCTTATAATCCCCAGCCTCAGAAACATAGACCAACTCGGTGTGCCCACCGCTGACCAAGAGAGCTAGCAAGGGAAACTCCAAAGGCTCGACACTTTGAGCTGCCATGAGGTGGCCCGCCATGTGGTTGACGGGGATAAGTGGCAGACCATGCGCCCAAGCAAAGGCCTTGGCAGCTGACAAGCCAACTAGCAGAGTTCCAACCAATCCAGGTCCGTAGGTAACGGCAACGGCTGTCACATCTTCTTCTGTAATTCCTGCTTCTGCTAGAGCCTCCTCGATACAGGCTGTAATGACCTCGACATGGTGACGACTGGCCACTTCTGGCACTACACCCCCAAAACGTTTGTGGCTCTCAATTTGACTCGCAATGACATTGGACAAGAGCTCATCGTCGTTTTTCAAGACGGCGACACTGGTCTCATCACAGGATGTCTCAAATGCTAAAATATATCTATCCTTCATCTATTTCTCTCTTCATGATAATGGCGTCCTCAACTGGGCCATGATAGTAAGCCTTTCGCTCAGCGATGATCGCCATCTTTTCTTTCTTGTAAAATGCTTGCGCTCGTTGGTTTGACTTTCTGACTTCGAGGAAAATCTCCTTGGCTGTCGGCAATGTTGCAAACAAGGCTGACGCAATCCCCTGACCCTGATAGGCTCTTTTGACAGCGATTTGCAGGACTTCTGATTCAAAGAGATTCTCCTGAACGGCTAGAAAGCCAATCACTTCTGCCCCGTCATAAGCCAGAGCATACCAAGTCTGATCTTGGGACAGGTCTGCTTGGATTTGTTCCAGCGTCCAAGGGCTGACTGGGTAAACAGCTGCCATGACAGCATAGATAGATTGAGCTAGGTCAGGCTGTCTTTGGATTCGTTTGATTTCTATCATAGGCGTTTAATGTAAGGCTCGCCAGACTCGGTATGGTTCTTGAGCCAATTTTCCTCAGCTTCAACACGTTTGAGGTAATTTGGCACAAAGTCGTGCAAGGAGTCTTCTTTCTTGTCCCATGCCCAAAGAGCTAGATTAGCTGCATTTGGCAAGGTTTCTTGGTAGCTAGCTTGTGGTAGCTGTTCTTGGATCTGCTCCACAAAGGCTCTAACTTCTCCAACAAAGGTCACCTGTTCAGCATCCTTGACCTGCTCTAGCACTTCCGCAAAGGACAGGTGTGCTTCTGGCAAGACTGGCTTGGCATTTTCATAAAATCCTGCGTAAACATTGTTGCGACGCGCATCCATCAAAGGGACGAACAAGCCTTCTTGTTGGCGTGGCACCAGAGCCAATAGGCTAGACATCCCCACTAACTCGATGTTCAGGGTATGAGCCAAGGTCTTGGCAGTTGCTACCGCAATTCGTAAGCCTGTGTAGCTACCTGGGCCTTCAGCCACCACGATTCGATCCAAATCTTTGGGCGTCAGGTCCAGACTCGACATCAAAAAATCGATGGCAGGCATGAGGGTAATACTGTGGTTTTTCTTGATATTAATCATAGTCTCGGCAAGAACCTGCTTGTCCTCTAAAATGGCTAGAGAAAGAGCCTTACTAGACGTATCAAAAGCTAATACTTTCATAACACATTCCTATCTTTTTGTCTGCTTACTATTATACTACAAAAGCTGACGCATGGGAATTTTCTTTGTTTCCAAACAAAAAAGACCTGCCAGTAAATGAGTAGCAAGGTGCAAAAAATTTTTTAGATTTTCTTATTTTTTCGAATAGAATAAGTGAAGGATAAAAAGGAAGGCTTTTCGTAAGAAATTTGGATCAATTATGCTAGATAAAAGACACATTTTTAGAAGGATGAATGTTATTTTCTTCATCTCTTATAGTTTGCTCATCATTCTCAACGATTTAAACATAATCGTTACACCCTTACCAGTTGATTCATCTGTTTGCATTGTTTTCTTTTTATGTTTTAACTCGATTTTTGCTGAGAAAAAAGAGGGAATTAAAGACAGCAAATTCTTTGACTCTTTTAACCATCAATGTTAAAATATAATTGCACACTGGTAGGAAATGCAGGTTGAATCTTTGATTCTTCGGGTTGCAGTACTACCCCTGAAACTTTGGTTTCTAAAGAACTGAAATTGCGATTGAATAATTCGCCCCCAGTGTTGTTAGTAGGCTCTTGACTTCGGTTAAGGGCTTTTTCTTTTTTGCTCAAAACAATTTTATTTCATCTTGTCATCCAAGTTTTACGCTTTTGTCAGCCTTTACTTTCTCATTTTCCGTCTTTTACTAATTTTTCATTTTGTGGTATAATTGAAATAATTGTAACGAATCAAGGTCAATCTAGACACAAAATGGAATGAAATCAAGCAAATCTCTGCTAAAAGTTTGGAATAAGCTGACCTGTAAATAGAAAGGAACTATATGATTTACAAAGTTTTTTATCAAGAAACAAAAGAACGTAGCCCACGTCGTGAAACAACACGCTCACTTTACCTAGACATCGATGCCAACTCAGAACTTGAGGGCCGTATCGCTGCTCGCCAACTTGTCGAAGAAAACCGCCCAGAGTACAACATCGAATTTATCGAACTCTTGTCTGACAAATTGCTAGATTACGAAAAAGAAACTGGCGCTTTCGAGATTACGGAGTTCTAATATGGCCTACACTCTTAAACCTGAAGAAGTCGGCGTTTTTGCCATCGGTGGTCTGGGAGAAATCGGGAAAAATACATACGGAATTGAATACCAAGACGAGATTATCATCGTCGATGCTGGGATTAAATTCCCAGAAGATGACTTGCTGGGTATCGACTACGTTATCCCCGACTACTCTTACATCGTGGACAATATCGACCGCGTCAAGGCTGTCTTGATCACACACGGACACGAGGACCACATCGGTGGGATTCCCTTCCTGCTCAAGCAAGCAAATGTCCCTATCTACGCTGGGCCACTTGCCTTGGCTTTGATCCGTGGAAAACTCGAAGAACACGGCCTCTTGCGCAACGCCAAACTTTACGAAATCAATCACAACACTGAGTTGACCTTTAAAAATCTCAAGGCAACTTTCTTTAGAACCACTCACTCCATTCCAGAGCCTTTAGGGATTGTCATTCATACCCCTCAAGGGAAAATCGTCTGTACAGGTGACTTCAAGTTCGACTTCACCCCAGTTGGTGAACCAGCGGACTTGCACCGGATGGCAGCCCTTGGTGAAGAGGGTGTGCTCTGCCTCCTCTCTGACTCGACAAATGCAGAAGTGCCAACCTTTACCAACTCTGAAAAAGTCGTTGGTCAGTCCATCATGAAGATCATTCAAGGTATTGAAGGACGTATCATCTTTGCATCCTTTGCCTCAAATATCTTCCGTCTCCAGCAAGCAACGGATGCCGCTGTTAAGACTGGACGCAAGATTGCGGTCTTTGGACGTTCGATGGAAAAGGCCATTGTCAACGGTATCGAGCTTGGCTACATCAAAGCTCCTAAGGGAACCTTTATCGAGCCAAATGAAATCAAAGACTATCCTGCAGGCGAGGTTCTGATTCTCTGTACAGGTAGTCAAGGGGAGCCGATGGCAGCCCTCTCTCGTATCGCTAATGGAACTCATCGTCAGGTGCAACTCCAACCCGGCGATACCGTTATCTTCTCTTCAAGTCCAATCCCTGGAAATACGACTAGCGTCAACAAGCTGATTAACATCATTTCAGAAGCTGGTGTTGAAGTTATCCACGGTAAAATCAACAATATCCACACCTCTGGACACGGTGGTCAGCAAGAGCAAAAACTCATGCTCCGCTTGATCAAGCCCAAATACTTCATGCCTGTCCATGGTGAATACCGTATGCAGAAAGTCCATGCTGGACTAGCGGTGGATACTGGTGTCGAGAAGGACAATATCTTTATCATGAGCAATGGTGATGTGCTTGCCCTTACTGCTAACTCTGCCCGTATCGCAGGCCATTTCAACGCGCAAGACATCTATGTTGATGGAAATCGTATCGGTGAAATCGGCGCTGCTGTCCTCAAAGATCGTCGTGATCTATCCGAAGACGGTGTCGTTCTAGCAGTCGCAACTGTTGACTTCAAGTCTAAAATGATCTTGTCTGGTCCTGATATCCTCAGCCGAGGCTTTGTCTACATGAGAGAATCTGGAGACTTGATTCGCCAAAGCCAGCGCATCCTCTTCAATGCTATTCGTATCGCATTGAAAAATAAGGACGCCAGCGTACAATCCATCAATGGTGCTATTGTCAACGCCATTCGTCCTTTCCTCTATGAAAATACAGAACGTGAACCAATCATCATCCCGATGATCCTCACACCAGATGAAGAAGAATAAATCAACAAAACAGCCCCGTCTTCGGAGCTGTTTTTTCTATGCTTTCTTTTCTTGATTTTTAGAAATACTACGATTTTTACCTTCGAGATACACCATCAGAATAGAAATATCTGCTGGATTCACTCCCGAAATACGACTGGCTTGGCCGATAGTTTCTGGATTGATAAGTTTGAACTTCTGGCGGGCTTCTGTTGCAATGGAGTCAATATCATCCCAGTCAATATTAGCTGGAATGCGTTTTTCTTCCATGCGTTTCATCTTGGCAACCTGATCCATGGCTTTGGAAATATAGCCTTCGTACTTGATCTCTGTTTCAATCAATTCGATAATCTTGTCATCCAAGTCCTCGGCAGCTGGCCCTATGAAGGCCACCACATCTTGGTAAGAAACTTCTGGACGGCGAAGGAATTCCTTGGCTGTCACCGCATCGGTCAATGGCTTGAAGCCCATCTCCTCAACCTTAGCATTGGTTTCCTTGACTGGTTTGAGTTTGATGCTATCTAGTCGCTTCATCTCATTGTCAAATTGGTTTTTCTTGATTTCAAAACGAGCCCAGCGTTCATCGTCAACAAGGCCAATCTCGCGTCCCATCTCGGTCAAACGCATATCAGCATTGTCATGACGAAGGATGAGACGGTATTCAGCACGGCTGGTCAAGAGACGGTAGGGTTCAATGGTGCCCTTGGTCACCAAGTCATCGATCATCACCCCGATATAGCCGTCACTGCGCTTCAAAATCAACTCAGGCTTGCCTTGGATTTTCAAAGCCGCATTGATACCAGCGATAATCCCTTGGCCAGCAGCTTCTTCGTAACCTGACGTTCCATTTGTCTGACCAGCTGTGAAGAGTCCTGAGATTTTCTTGGTTTCAAGTGTTGCACGCAACTGATGAGGTAAGACCATGTCATACTCGATGGCATAACCTGTTCGCATCATCTCTGCATTTTCCAGACCTTTAATGGAATGAACCAGCTCACGTTGGACATCCTCAGGCAGACTGGTTGAAAGACCTTGGACATAGACTTCCTCTGTATTGCGCCCTTCCGGCTCTAGGAAAAGTTGGTGACGTTCCTTGTCCGCAAAGCGCACAATTTTATCCTCAATCGACGGACAGTAACGAGGACCTACACCCTTGACCACACCTGTAAACATAGGTGCACGGTGGAGATTATTTTGGATAATCTCATGACTGGTTCCATTGGTATAGGTCAACCAGCATGGCACTTGGTCCTTGACATAGTCCTCATCTCGTGAAGTGTATGAGAAGTGATTTGGCGCCTCGTCTCCTGGCTGAATCTCTGTCACATCATAGTTGATAGATGAAGCCTTGACACGTGGAGGGGTTCCTGTCTTGAAACGACCGATTTCGAGGCCCAGTTCCTTGAGATTGTCAGCAAGGTTAATAGAAGCTAGGCTGTGGTTAGGACCTGATGAGTACTTTAGGTCTCCGATGATAATTTCTCCACGGAGAGCTGTCCCCGTTGTCACGATAACAGCCTTGGCAGCATACTCTTGATGGGTCGCCGTACGCACACCGACAACCTTGTCATCTTCCACCAAAATCTCATCAATCATGGTTTGACGAAGGGTCAGATTCTCTTGATTTTCAACTGTCTTGCGCATCTCCTTAGAGTAAAGTTCCTTATCAGCCTGCGCACGAAGGGCGCGAACAGCAGGTCCTTTCCCTGTGTTTAGCATCTTCATCTGGATGTAAGTCTTGTCAATATTCTTGGCCATTTCACCACCGAGGGCATCGACTTCACGCACAACAATCCCTTTGGCAGAACCACCGATAGAAGGGTTACAAGGCATAAAAGCCAGCATTTCAATGTTGATGGTCGCGAGCAAGACCTTGCAGCCCATACGGCTGGCAGCCAAGGAAGCCTCGACCCCAGCGTGTCCCGCACCGATTACAATAATATCGTATTCTTCCGTAAAATTATAAGTCATTTTCTCTCCTATTCCTCAAGATGAATGTGTCTTAGTTGGCCGTCCCATTCTGGTAGGGCTGTTTTTAAAAAGGCTGGAACTAGTTGAATATTCTGGAGCTGATCCAAATCAATCCACTCACAGGGCTGCGTTTTTTCATCTTCCTGCATGGTCAATGGGGCATCCTCAAGTAAGTTCACCAGATAATGAAACTCAATGTTGTGATAGGAAACACCGTCCTGTTCAAAACGATTTTCGACCACAAAAGCTAGCTGCCCAGCTTGAGCTTTGACACCCAGCTCTTCCCTCACTTCACGAACTACCGCTTCTTCCGTGCTTTCATTGACTTGAATCGCACCGCCAATAGTGTAATACTTGCCCTTGTCTTTGGTAACTAGGAGCTTGCGATTTTGAAGAATCAAGGCTGTCGCCCGAACACCAAAAACAGTATTTCCCACTTTTGTCCGAAAATCTTGCTGAGTCATTCTTGTCCTTTCCCTTAAACGACACAAAAACAGTCAAAACTCCAAAGGAGTGCAGGACAAAAAAGCCTGCAACATCCATGAGCTTTGACCATCATTTCTATTGCTGTTATTATTGTAGCAAATTGAGAAAATTTGTCAATCTATATGTACTGACAAACCTTGCCATCACGGTAGGCGTTGTCAATCAAACCGCCACCGAGACACTCTTCGCCATCGTAAAAGACAACTGCCTGTCCTGGTGTGATCGCGCGCTGTGGCTCCGCAAAGATGACCTCTGCCTTGTCTCCTTTGACATGTACTGTCACCTTAGAATCAGGCTGACGGTAGCGGAATTTTGCTGTGCATTCTAGAGTAAATTCCTCTGGCATGTCACGAGTAAAGTGAACTTGACTGGCCTCTAGGCTTGTTGACATGAGCGAATCATGATAGAAACCTTGGCCGACATAGAGGATATTTTGGCTCAAATCTTTTCCGACAACGAACCAAGGGGCATTGTCACCGCCGTGTTGACCACCGATACCAAGTCCTCCACGCTGACCAATCGTATAATACATAAGTCCTGCATGCTCACCCATATCGCGACCGTCCACAGTCATCATGCGACCAGGCTGGGCTGGCAGGTAGTTACTGAGAAAGTTTTTAAAGTTCTTTTCTCCGATAAAGCAAATCCCTGTCGAATCTTTCTTCTTGGCAGTCGCAAGACCTGCTTCTTCTGCTAGTTTTCGTACTTCAGGCTTTTCCAAATGTCCCAATGGGAACATGGTTTTTTGGAGTTGTTCTTGCGAAAGTTGACTGAGGAAATAGGTCTGGTCCTTGCCATTGTCCACGCCACGAAGCATGTGAACAGTGCCATCCTCATCACGCACCACTCGAGCATAATGCCCAGTCGCTACATAGTCTGCACCCAAGGTCATAGCATAGTCCAAAAAGGCCTTGAACTTGATTTCCTTGTTGCACATAACATCTGGATTTGGCGTGCGCCCTGCACGGTATTCCGCTAGGAAATACTCAAAGACGCGGTCCCAGTACTCTTTTTCAAAATTGACAGAGTAGTAAGGAATGCCGATCTGGTCTGCCACCGCAGCCACATCCTTGTAATCTTCGGTCGCCGTACAGACGCCGTTTTCATCTGTGTCATCCCAGTTCTTCATGAAGATACCGATCACATCGTAGCCCTGCTCCTTGAGCAAGAGAGCCGTCACCGACGAATCAACACCACCACTCATCCCCACGACAACACGTGTTTTAGAGTTATCACTCATGGTAAGTCTCCCATCTATTCGTTTATTCATACCCTCAAAATTCTATTTACTATGACTTTCAATAGAATTTCTTCGAGTATAGTCTTTTCGTTTGCTTTTAGGAGTAAAATGGTCTGGGAGACCATTTTAGCCTATCATCTTAAAATGAAAATATGATAGGCAACGAGTCGCAGGCATATCTCGAGTTCGCTCAATCAGTCTGGGAGACTGATTGAGGTTATAAATCAGACAAGCTCAGCTTGCATCTCATTTCGAGTTAACGACGTAATAAAAGATAAACGAAATGACCAGTTCACGATTGAAGGTCGTGTGTGCTTTAACGATTGAAGGTCGCTTGAGCAGTATTCATTATAACACGCTTGGTTGGAGAAGACAAGAAAGAGGCTGATAAATCATCTCAACCTCTCTTTCTTCCTTTGCAAACGAATCAATTTTCCCCTTTAAGTTCTTTCTTCGCTTGTTCTATCTGGTATTTCACTTGCTCAAAGCCGGTTCCTCCTAAGGAATTCCGTCTCTGAACAGCGGTTTCTGGGCGCAAGTAGATATAAATATCCTCTTCAATCAAGGGATGGTAGACTTGCAACTCCTCCAAATCCCAATCTTGAATATTTTTACCATGCTTGATAGAGTCTAGAACCAATTTCCCTACTATTTCATGCGCTTCTCTAAAGGGAAGACCTTTTTCAGCCAAATAATCTGCCAGTTCGGTCGCATTCGAAAAATCATTCTCTGTGGATTGCTGCATTTTGGCCTTATTAACCTGCATGCTCGATAGCATACCTGCCAACACATCCAGAGAATTTAAAATCGTTTCTACTGTATCAAACATGCCTTCCTTGTCCTCTTGCAAATCCTTATTGTAAGCCAGAGGCAAAGACTTCATGACGGTCAATAGCCCAAGCAAGTTCCCGTAAACTCGGCCTGTCTTCCCTCGAATCAATTCCGCCATATCAGGATTTTTCTTCTGGGGCATGATAGATGAACCCGTTGAAAAGCTATCAGACAAGCTAATGTACTGATACTCAAAACTGCACCAATTGATGATTTCCTCACAAAAACGACTCATATGCATCATCAAAATGCTGGCATTTGACAGAAATTCTAAGATAAAATCACGGTCACTCACTGCGTCCAAGGAATTGGTATAGGGTTGTTGGAAACCCAATAAATCACTCGATAATTGACGATCGATTGGAAAAGTTGTCCCCGCTAAGGCAGCCGCACCCAGTGGAGATAGGTCCGTATGTTTCAAGTTAAATGCAAAGCGCTCGCTATCCCTTTGGAACATATTATAATAAGCCATGAGATGATGGGCAAAACTAATCGGTTGGGCATGTTGCAAATGAGTATAACCTGGCATGATGGTTTCCACATGTTTTTCAGCCAAATCCAGCAAAACACTATTCAGATTCGCCAACTTATCCAAGACATGGCCAAGCTGCTCCTTTAGATATAAGTGCATATCCGTTGCAACTTGGTCATTCCGAGAACGAGCCGTATGTAGTTTTCCAGCCAGAGGACCAATTTTCTCTGTCAGCAACACTTCCATATTCATATGAATATCTTCATTTGCAATATCAAAATGAAGCTCTCCTGCCTCTAAATCTCGCAACAAAGTTTTCAGACCATCTTGGATCTGCTCTGCCTCTTCCAAGCTCAAAATGCCAGTCTGTCCTAGCATTTGAACATGAGCTAAGGAACCCATCAAATCAAATCTTGCCAGCTGGTGGTCAAAGGAAATACTCGCACCGAACTGTTCTACCCAATCTTCCACAGTGCCTTCAAATCGACCACCCCATAATTTTGTATTTTTCGACATATCCTGTCGTCCCTTTCTATCGCGTCACTACTCTACATTTTTCTGAACTTCTGAATAAACCTTAGTCGGAAGCCCCCAAAGCTTGATAAATCCAACAGCCGCATCTTGGTCAAAGGTATCCGCACTGGTATAAGTCGCCAAATTTTCATCGTAAAGAGAATTTGGTGATTTTCGAGCCACTACCTGGGCGTTTCCCTTGTAAAGTTTAACTTTTGCAGTTCCATTGACAACTTTCTGTGTCTCCTTGATATAGGCAATCAAAGCCTGAGTTGCTGGGCTAAACCACAAGGCATTATAGATGAGATTGGACAACTCATTTTCGATAATGGGTTTGAAATGAGCCACTTCTCTCACAAGAGTCAAGTCTTCAATCTCCTTATGAGCTACCAATAAAGTCACAGCACCTGGGCACTCATAAATCTCTCTTGACTTAATACCGACTAGGCGATTTTCCACATGGTCAATACGACCGACACCGTGTTTGCCTGCAATTTCATTTAGATTTTGAATCAAATCCGCCACTTTCATCTTTTCTCCATTGAGGGAGATGGGCACCCCGCAGCTAAACTCAATGTCAATAAATTCTGGACTGTCTGGCGCCTCTTCTGGTGAAGATGTGATTCCAAATGCTTCTTCTGGTGCTTGGTTCCAAGGATTTTCCAAGACACCACATTCATTTGCACGTCCCCAAAGATTTTGATCGACAGAGTAAGGATTATCAAGGTCAGCAGGAACTGGAACGCCATTTTCTTTGGCATATTGGATTTCTTCTTCACGAGACCATTTCCACTCACGAACAGGCGCAACTACTTTTAAATTGGGATCCAAAGCTGCAATAGAGACTTCAAACCGAACTTGGTCGTTTCCCTTACCTGTACAACCATGGGCAATTGTAGTTGCCCCCGTCTGATGAGCTATTTCAACGAGTTTTTTTGAAATAAGAGGGCGACTCAGAGCAGATACTAAGGGGTACTTTTGTTCATAGTAGGCATGAGCCTGAAGGGCCACTAAAACATAGTCATTAGCAAATTCTTCCTTAACATCAATGACATAAGACTCTACAGCCCCAACCTTGAGAGCTTTATCATGGATGAACTCCAAATCTTTTCCTTCACCCACATCCATACAAACAGCGATCACATCATAGTCTTTTTTTAACCATGTAATAGCAACTGATGTATCCAATCCACCTGAATAGGCTAAAATAACTTTTTCCTTATTCATTTCTCTTCCTTCTTTCTATTTTTCGATAGAAGCTTTAAAAGCATCGTCAATCAATTTGTCCAACTCCCCAGAATCCTTCAACTTCTGGATGGTTTTGTCAATCGCCTCTTTTAATTCTTTACTGTCTTTTTTCATCGCAACAGCGTAGGAATCTTCTTTGTCATTGTCAAAATCAAACTCAGCGATGGCTAGGTCTGGATTATTCTCTACAAATCCTTTCGCCACTGGTTCCTCAAAGATAACCGCATCCAGTTGCCCTGATTTCAAATCTGTTATCAAATTTCCATTTTTAGGAAGTGAAACGAGAGAAGAATCCTGCAAGGTTTCTTTGGCCAGAGTTTCCTGGATAGAACCTTTCTGCGCTCCAACCTTTTTCTGAGCCAAATCCTTGACTGATTGGTAATTCGTTAATTCAGATTTTCTTACGATAACCTTATTTTTCGAAGTGTAGTAGGGAATTGAAAAATCGTAAACTTGACTTCTCTCCTCCGTTTTAGAAACACCTGATATGGCAAGATCGGCCTTACCTGAATCAAGACTAGCCAGTACATTGTCAAAACTCATTGGAGAGAACTCCACTTCTACACCTAGTTCCTTTGCGATGGCTTTGGCTAGCTCAACATCTGAACCTACAATCTGATTTTTCCCATCAACCAATTTCTGATATTCAAATGGAGCAAACTCTGGATTTAGGGCCACCACCAATTTTCCTTTAGCCTTAATGGCTTCAACACCTTGGGACTGACTGTTACTACAAGCAAACAATAAGGGAAACATAAGCAAACCAAACATCGTCATCAACACCTTCTTCACTTTATTCATAGAAGAGCCTCCTTTTATTTTTATACTTTATTATTGTATAAATAATACTCCTCTCATTCTCGTTTGTCAAGAGAAAACTGTATTTTATTTCATTTAAATCAAGAAAAAGCTTATTATATGATATATTTTTACATATAATAAGCTTATTTATACTATTTGAGTTTTAAAACAATTTGAAGAATTTCGTTGGAATTATACAAATAGAGCATTACTGAGAAGATTGTTACGCTTTTTGTTATAGAGAAACAAAAAAGAGCCCTAAAGGACTCTTGTATTCTTAATACCAACCGTTGTTAAGCCAGAAGTTCTTGGCAGCTGTCCATGAACCGTAACGTCCTGCAACGTAGGCATCTGCTACACGTTCTTGGTTTTCAGCTGAGTAGTCACCGTTCAAGTATGAATCTGTCAATTGGTAACGTCCGATGTATTGGCCGTTTGTAGCTGTGTAGCTACCACCTGATTCTTTTTGAGCGATCCATTCTTTGGCTTCTGCTTCAGAACCACTTACAGTAGAAGCTGCTGCAGTGTTGCTTTCTGCTGTTGGTGCTTCATAAGTTGTTGTTGCTGCTGGAGCTTCTTCAACTGTTTCTGTAGCTACTGGAGCTGTTTCTTCCGTTGTTGCTGCTGGAGCTGCAGTAGAAGCTGTCCCTTCGATGACCAAAACTTGGTCAACATAGATAAGGTGAATATCTTTAATGTTGTTTTTTGCTGCTAATTTTTCAGCAGTCGTGTTGTACTTCTCAGCAATTTCTGAAAGAGTATCACCTGATTTAACAGTGTAAGTTACAGTTTCTTGTGCAGAGGCAAGAGCTGGGGCAAAGAAAGCAAGCAAAGCTGCTACTCCTGCGATAGTTGTTTTGATTTTTTTAGTTGTTAATGACATATCTAAAAATTCTCCTTCTATTGAATATATCTATGATACCTTTTAAATGTTACTGTTGTTTAACGGTTATATGTAGAAATATTACAAAAATGTTTTATATTTACCGTTTTACGAAGGTTTTTGTCACAAAAGACCTTATTTTATACCATCTTTAATCATTTTAAGTTTTTGATAAGGGAAATAAGCGCAGAGGTTCATTCTTTGATATAATAGATATAAGAATCTTTGTAAGGGGAAACAGATGCAATCACTTCGTTTTCAATCTGTCTTTGATATTATCGGGCCTGTTATGATTGGCCCATCAAGTAGCCATACAGCTGGTGCCGTTCGTATCGGAAAAATCGTCTCTTCCATCTTTGACGATACGCCAACAGAGGTAGAATTCCAATTATTTAACTCATTTGCCAAGACCTACCGTGGTCATGGAACGGACCTTGCTCTCGTCGCTGGTATTTTGGGTATGGATACGGATGATCCCGACATCCCAAACAGTCTCGAGATTGCCCATAAACGGGGCATCAAGATTGTCTGGACCATTCAGAAAGACAGCAATGCTCCTCACCCTAACACCACTAAAATCACTGTAAAGAATGACCATAAGTCCATTAGTGTGACAGGGATTTCCATCGGTGGGGGAAATATTCAAGTTACGGAACTCAATGGTTTTGCCGTCTCTCTCAACATGAATACCCCGACCATCATCATCGTGCATCAGGATATTCCGGGTATGATTGCCCACGTCACAGAAGCCCTCTCTCGTTTTGATATCAACATCGCTCAGATGAATGTGACTCGGGAAAAAGCTGGAGAAAAAGCCATTATGATTATCGAAGTCGATAGTCGAAGTTGCGAAGAGGCGATTGAAGAAATCCGAAAAATCCCTCATCTCCACAATGTCAATTTCTTTAAGTAGGAGGAAACATGTTTTATTCTATCAAAGAATTGGTCGAGCAGGCAGACCTAGACTTCCAAGGAAATGTCGCAGAACTCATGATTGCGACAGAATATGAACTGACTGGCCGATGCCGAGACGAAGTTCTCCTCCTCATGGAACGCAATCTAGAAGTCATGAAAGCCTCTGTCGAGCTTGGCCTTAGTGAAAACAAATCCCGCAGTGGTCTAACGGGTGGAGATGCTGCCAAGCTAGATCGCCATCTCAAAAGTGGCAAGGCCTTGTCAGACTTTACCATCCTATCAGCAGCCCGAAATGCCATCGCGGTTAACGAACACAACGCTAAAATGGGCTTGGTCTGTGCCACTCCAACCGCAGGAAGTGCTGGTTGTTTGCCAGCCGTTCTTACTGCAGCTAGCCAAAAACTTGACCTCAGCCACAAAGAACAGCTCGATTTCCTCTTTGCAGCAGGCGCCTTTGGATTGGTTATCGCAAACAACGCTTCTATCTCAGGTGCTGAAGGTGGCTGCCAGGCCGAAGTCGGATCGGCCTCTGCCATGAGTGCCGCAGCCTTAACCTTGGCTGCAGGTGGAACTCCCTATCAGGCTAGCCAAGCCATCGCCTTTGTCATTAAAAATATGCTGGGTCTCATCTGCGATCCCGTCGCTGGTCTGGTTGAGGTTCCATGTGTCAAACGAAATGCCATGGGAGCCAGCTTTGCCTTTATCGCGGCTGATATGGCCTTGGCAGGTATCGAATCTAAAATCCCTGTCGATGAAGTTATCGATGCCATGTACCAAGTCGGATCCAGCCTCCCAACTGCCTTTCGTGAAACGGCTGAAGGTGGACTTGCAGCCACTCCGACTGGTCGTCGCCTACAAAAAGAAATCTTCGGAGAATAAGCTTATCTATATCTATTAGGAGAAATCATGTCCTCTATCTCAGCTATCTTTTTTGATCTAGACGGAACCCTGGTTGACAGCTCCATTGGGATCCACAATGCCTTCACCTATACCTTTGAACAACTAGGAGTTCCAAGCCCTGATGCCAAAACTATTCGTGGTTTTATGGGCCCGCCGCTTGAAAGTAGTTTTGCGACCTGCCTTCCAAAAGAACAAATCTCAGAAGCTGTTCAAATCTATCGTTCTTACTATAAGAAAAAAGGAATCCACGAAGCCCAACTCTTCCCCCGAATAACGGAATTACTCCAAGAGCTTTCGCAAAACTACCCTCTCTACATCACTACAACAAAGAATACTCCTACTGCTCATGATATGACTAAAAATCTGGGAATCCATCATTTCTTTGATGGCATTTTCGGTTCCAGTCCTGAAACGCCTCACAAGGCGGATGTCATCCGTTACGCCTTACAGACGTATCGACTCCCTGCAGACCAAGTCCTCATCATCGGGGACACCAAATTTGATATGATTGGAGCCCAAGAAACTGGCATTAAAAAGTTTGCTGTTACTTGGGGATTTGGAGAAGAGGCTGATTTGCTCAGCTATCAACCTGATTGGATTGCCCGTACCATTGACGATATCATTAGGCAACTATAAATAATACAACGATTTGAAATTACAGAGTAAAAAGGCCAGGGTCCTGTACAAACAGAACCTTGGCCTTTTATTTATAATTAGTTAATTAGTCACCCTTACTCAGCATGGGTTGTCTCATTTGCAAAGGAAATAATTGCTTCTTTGAGCTCATCTCCACTGAGTGAACGGAATTCTTCAATCTTTTGATCGATGGCTTCTAGAGGCATGACGTTAACCTTACCAACGAAAATCTTATCCATGACTTGGTTATCAACCAATTCGGTCGAAACCAAGAGTTCTTCATAGAGTTTTTCACCTGGTCGGATACCGACCTCAACGATTGGAATTTCACTTTCCGTGTGCCCGCTTAGAAGGACCATTTTCTTAGCCAAGTCGTAGATCTTGACCGGTTTGCCCATATCAAGGATAAAGACTTCTCCGTCCTTGGCATAAGCGCCAGCATGGATGACCAGACGGCTAGCCTCTGGAATGGTCATGAAGTAACGTGTCATACGGAAGTCTGTCACCGTTACAGGACCACCTTCAGCAATCTGGCGTTCAAAAACAGGAATCACGCTACCACGGCTACCAAGAACATTCCCAAAACGAACTGCACAGTAGGTTGATTTGCTACGTTGGTTAAAGCCAGTGACAATCAACTCTGCCACGCGCTTAGTCGCCCCCATAACATTCGGCGGATTAACCGCCTTGTCAGTCGAAATCATGACCATCTTAGGTACTTTGGCCTCATCAACAGCCTTGGCAACATTGTAGGTCCCGAGGATATTGTTCTTGAAGGCTTCTTTTGGATTGCGCTCCATCATTGGAACATGTTTGTGGGCTGCAGCATGGTAGATGATAGCTGGTTTGTACTGTTCAAACACTTGTAAAAGACGATCATAATCCTGAATATCTGCAATGACAGGAACATAATCAATCCCTTGGAATTTACGAATCAACTCATGATAAATAAGGTAGATTGAATTTTCACCATGTCCAAGCAAGACGATACGCTCTGGGTTGAAGCGGCTAATCTGGCGACAAATTTCCGAACCAATCGAACCACCAGCTCCTGTCACCAAGATGGTCTTGCCTGTAATCTCAGTACCCAGACGTGATTCGTCAAGGCGAATTTCCTGACGGCCCAAAAGGTCCGTGATATCAATTTTTTGGAAACCACTACCCGATTGATGTAAACCTTGAACAACCGTCTCAACTTTAGGCATCTTGTAACATTTGACACCTAGTTTATTACACATCTGCAAGATACGTTCATACTCTGATGGATCAAGCGAAGGGATTGCTACGATAACACGCTCGATTTGGTGACGTTTGGCCAATTCAGGTAGATTATCATAAGAGCCCAAAACTGGGATTCCACCTAGTTTTTGTCCCTTTTTCTTTTCATCGTTATCCAAAATCCCCACTATCTCAAGCTCGCTAGTTGGATGTTGGTAGCTGTTCATAAAGAGGGCGCCACCATCACCAGCACCGATCAAGAAGGTACGGCGATGCTCTCCATCTCCACTACCTTGCTTGCGCTTAGAATAAATCAGCTGCCAAGTGATACGAGGAAGCAAGATGAGGAAGGTACTCAACAAAATGAAGAGTACGATGAAACGGATAGAAAACAATGGAAGAAAGGCATAGCAGATTCCATAAGAAAGAACACTGCTGAGCATCACTCCGAAAAAGATTTTCATGAAATCCGTAATCTTGCTATAACGACTGATACTAGCATTTAGCCCCCAAAATGCAATCATGATTTGATAGAGAAGGAAGGCTAAAAGAGTGTAAATCACATAGTCCACAGGCGCAGGATTTATAAGGCCATAAAACAAGATATAAGATACGATGATGGAAACCACCATACTCAGAATATCGAATATCCCCCAAAACACTTGTTTTTGCTGTTTATTTAAAATTTCAACCAGATCAATCACGTAATCTGTTAGTTTTTTATTCATAGGAATTTACTCCCCCTTAAAAGAGTCAAATGATACTATTGTTATGATAACCCGAATCGTTCAATCTATCAGGTCTTACTTGCTCTTTCTTAAAAGTTTGACAAAGATAAACTGACGTACAAAACCTGGACAAAGTGCAACAATTGCCTGAATGAACATACTTTTAGCATATTCTATGTAAGAAATTTGCCCTCGCTCAAGCATCCGTTGGCGAGCTTGACGGTAGAATTTAAGGTAACGCAAGCCACCTCGACGCTCAAACATCCCTGCACCGACACGAACCTTACACAAGATTTGATCTAGGTTGCCAGTCTTGGCACCTGACGTAATCATATTGAGCCAAAGGAGATCATCCTCCATGTAAAGCCCGTCTTCGTAGTTGCCCGCCTTGAGGACCATGTCCTTTTTGAACATGACTGTCATATGGTTAAAGGCGCTTCTCATTCTCTGATAAGCCACAATGTCTGCGTGCTGAGTTGGAACACGACGATAAGACACAATCTCATCTGGATTGTCAATAAACTCTGCAATCTGCCCACCTAAGAGATCGAGATTTTCTTTCTCCATCAGTTGAAGCTGTTTCTCAAAACGATCCGGAACGGCTAAATCGTCCGTATCCAT
This sequence comes from Streptococcus oralis subsp. tigurinus, assembly GCF_002356415.1. Taxonomy (NCBI): domain Bacteria; kingdom Bacillati; phylum Bacillota; class Bacilli; order Lactobacillales; family Streptococcaceae; genus Streptococcus; species Streptococcus oralis. The sequence continues at coordinate 118,049 of NZ_AP018338.1, read as the reverse complement.
GCGAGCAATAATGTTATACTGGCACTGCAAAACACCGTAACGAAGAGCCAAGCCTAAACCTTGATTTTGCTCTAAGGGGCACCGTTTCACTGGAATGTCTGACTGAGCTTCCACTTCATCTAGCACCTGATAGAGCTCAGGCGTGAGGGGCCCATCCTCAACAAGAACAAGTTCACTCGGTTTCAAGGTTTGATTTTGAACACTTTTGATAGCATCTCTCAAAAACGTCGGGTTTTCCTTTACATAGACCGACATCAAGACGCTGATTTTTTGCTTTTCAGGCACCGTTTTTCTCCAATATATAGATTTCCTTCCACTATTTTATCACAAATTTTCTCACTTTCCTATTTTTATATCAAATCAAGGAAAATTCTAGTAAAGAAATGTATCTCCTTTCACTCTATTCTCGCTTAAATCAATCGAACTTTCTTAGCTATCATTACTTGACATTATATAGAAAAAACCTTAAAATAAGCTGTTAATAAAATCATCTATTCGAGGTTTTTATGAAAAAACAATCACTCTTTTTTATCCTAGGAATTCTCTTAATCGGTACCGTTTTACGCTCTCCTTTCACTGCTCTTCCAACCATTTTAAGAGATATCGCTCAGGGACTAGGAGTTGAGGTTAGTTCTCTTGGGATTTTAACCAGTCTCCCTCTCTTGATGTTTGCTCTTTTCTCGGCTTTTGCGAGTCGCTTGGCACAAAAAATTGGACTAGAACATCTCTTCACTTACTGTCTTCTCCTCTTAACTATTGGCTCTGTCATTCGGATTTTCAATCTTCCCCTTCTCTATCTAGGAACTCTGATTATCGGTGCGAGCATTGCTATTTTTAATGTTCTTCTCCCTAGTATGATTCAGGCAAATCAGCCTCAAAAGATTAGCTTCCTAACAACTCTCTATGTCACTGCCATGGGGATTTCAACGGCCATCGCTTCTTATCTTTCGGTCCCTATCACCCAAGCTAGTTCTTGGAAGGGCCTCATCCTCGTTCTCAGCTTTCTATGTCTGGTCACTCTGCTAGTCTGGTTGCCAAATCATCGCCACAACCACCACCTAGAAAGCAAAAAAGAAAAGCAAGTCAAAGAAAATATTCTAAAAAGTAAAGATGTCTGGGCTATCATTATCTTTGGCGGGCTTCAGTCCTTGCTCTTTTATACAAGTATGACCTGGTTGCCAACTATGGCTATTAGTGCTGGTCTTTCTAATAGCGATGCGGCTCTTCTAGCTTCTATCTTCTCGCTGATCAGCATTCCTTTTTCCATGACCATCCCAAGTCTGACGACTCGTCTATCTGATTGCCACCGTCGAATCATGCTGGCAATCATCTCTATCGCTGGTATGATGGGAATTGCCATGCTCTTGTACCCAAGCAACAACTTCCTCTACTGGCTAGTCGCTCACCTCTTAATTGGAACGGCCTGTAGTGCTCTCTTTCCTTATCTCATGGTTTGCTTCTCACTTAAGACCAGCTCGCCTGAAAAGACTGCGCAACTCTCAGGCCTGGCGCAAACAGGGGGCTACATCTTGGCGGCCTTTGGTCCTACCTTGTTTGGTTATAGCTTTGACCTTTTCCAATCTTGGATTCCAGCTGTCCTTGCCCTTCTAGCCATCGATATCATCATGACCATCTCACTCTTTATGGTGGATCGGGTTGATAAAATTCTTTAAACTTCTAGTTTTTACTAGGAGTTTTTTTATATATAAAATTTTTACACATATTTCTTGACAGGGCTTTCAACTTGAGATACAATATATTTGAAAAGAGTATATATAAAATTTTTATATAATATAAAGGAGGTTTCCCATGTACTTCCCAACATCCTCTGCCTTAATCGAGTTTCTCATCTTGGCTGTACTGGAGCAGGGAGATTCTTATGGTTATGAGATTAGCCAAACCATTAAACTCATCGCCAATATCAAAGAATCTACGCTCTATCCCATTCTCAAAAAATTGGAAGCCAGTGGCTTTCTGACCACCTACTCTAGAGAGTTTCAGGGGCGTATGCGCAAATACTACTCCTTGACCAATCGGGGCGTAGAGCAGCTCGTTACTCTAAAGGAAGAGTGGACGCTCTATACCGACACCGTCAACGGCATCATAGAAGGGAGTATCCGCCATGACAAGAACTGACTATCTGACTCAGTTAGAAACCTATCTCAATAAACTGCCTGAAGCTGACCGCATCGAAGCTATGGACTACTTTAAGGAACTATTTGACGATGCAGGCCCAGAGGGCGAAGAGGAACTCATTGCCAGTCTGGGAACTCCAAAAGAAGCTGCCCATGATATCCTCTCTGATCTTCTCGATAAAAAAGTCAATGAAGCCCCTGCTCAAAAGAATGACCGTCAACTGCTACACATTGCCCTCCTGGCCCTGCTAGTAGCTCCTATCGGAATTCCGGTCGGGATCGGCATCCTCATGGCCATCATCGGTATTATTATCGCAGCCGTCTCCGTCATTTTAGCCTTCTTTACCGTCTCTGTAACGGGTATCCTGCTAGGTGGACTTTTTATCGTAGAGAGCTTTAGCGTCCTAGTCGAAGCCAAATCTGCCTTTATCTTGATTTTTGGGGCTGGTTTGCTTTCTATCGGTGCTTCTTCTCTTGTTCTACTAGGTATCTCCTATGTAGCTCGTTTCTTTGGCCTCCTAATCGTCCGCTTGGCACAATGGATTCTTAAAAAAGGAAAGAGAGGTGACAGACATGCGTAAATTGACAAAAGGATTTCTCATCTTTGGTGTGGTTTCTACAATCCTCGGTTTTATCATGATCATTGTAGGCGCGCAGTCCAATGGTATTCAAAGTTTACTTGCCATGTCAAAAGACCCCGTCTATGACAATCGTATCGAAGAAGTGACCTTTGGAAATGAAGTGGAAAAACTTGATCTAGCCCTTGAGGAACATAGCCTAACCATCACAGAGTCTGTAGATGACAAGATTCACATCACCTATCATCCTTCCGTGTCTGGTCGTCACGATCTAACTACTGGCATGAGTGACAAAACACTGAGCGTCACTGACAAACAAGCCTCCCAACATCGTTTTCTCGGTTCAGGAATCGAAGGCCTACTTCGTATCGCTAGCAGCTATTCTAATCGTTTTGACGAAGTCATTCTCTCTCTCCCTAAAGGAAGAAAACTGCAAGCGATCACCGTCTCAGCCAATCGTGGACAGACCACTATCCGGCAAGCCAACCTTGAAAATGCGACAATTAAAACAAAAGGCTATCTCTTAAGAATAACAGAAAGCTCTATCAAAAACAGTACACTAACAACACCTCGTATTATCAATATCTTTGATACCGAATTGACAGATAGCCAGGTCAAGACCGAAGAGGAACACATCTATGCTGAGAATATTAAGGTCCGCGGTAAGGTTGAGCTAGACTCTCATAACGACTTAAGACTCTTTCTTTCTAAGACAGAATTCGATCGTATCAATCTAGATATTTCTTCTCAGCATGGCGGTATTTATTGTAATGCACAAAGAGAACACCCTAGACAAAAAGAGAATGAACTTGCCAACCCCTACAAGACAGACAAAGCAGATGCTAAGGATATGCTCATTATAAAAGCCAATCAGGATATCTACCTACCCAAGGAAGAAGAATACTCTGCTCCACCTAGAAACCATTGACAAAAACGCTTTCATATGCTAGTCTAAAGATAGAAAATGACCATAAAAAGGAGGTTCCACCATGACACAAGAATGGTTTGAAAGTGCCGATCTTGAGAAGAAATCACCTCAGACGAAATCGGAAAACCAGCCCAACGAGCCTGAGACTTCAGAAACTGTGGAAACTGAACCACAAGCAAGCGAAGAAACACCTGTCTCACCTAAAGAGTTGGAAAGGCATGAGGAGGAAGCTCCCGAAATGATTGAGGAAACCCAAACCGAGGAAGAGGGAGAAGGGAAAGCTGAAGAGGAACACAAGCAAGAAAACTCTGCAAAAGAAAAAAGCATCCTCAGCAAGGCTTTAGAAAGTCCTTATATCCCAGATATTGATCCTCGTAAAACTGCCCGATTCAAAGAAGAAATCGCACTGTTTTGGACTTGGCTGCTGGATGCTATCCAAGAACCAACTGCTAGCAAGACTACGGACCAAAAGCATCGTTACAGTGTCTTTGGCCTGCTCACCCTGCTGTCCTCGTTCAACCTTTTCTTTAGTATCTATCATATCAAGCGCCTCTACTATGGCTATATGATTTCTATGGCTAATAGCTCTCCTAGCCAGCTCCCACCTTTAGATCTCTTTGCTGGACTTTCTATCTTGGTCACTAGCGCTCTATTTTACTTTTCCATCATTTTGGGAGGCTTTACTGTCCGACGTGTACTGGACCAGGAGAGCGACTTCACTTTTCAAGAAGCTTTCGATCGTTACAGCAGACTCTTTGCTATCCCGCTTGTCCTAACAGCTCTAGCAAGTTTCTTTGCACTCTTTGGTGGCTTACGATTTGCTGGGATCCTCACTCTTCTAAGCATGGCCATCTTTGCCCTTGGCAATCTCTTTGTGATTAGTAAACCAAGTAAGACTAGTGGCCTTGACCCATTCTATCGTTTCTTACTAGCTGTCTTACTTGATGGTGCTATTCTCTTACCCTTCTTCATTGCAGAGCTCGCGCTGACAGTAGACTACCTTCGCATCCTGACCTTCTTTTAACTAAAATCCCTGCCATTTGTTAATGACAGGGATTTTTATGCTTACTCTTTTTTGGACAAGGTCTACTCGATGCTTGCCAATTCCTCAAAATCTTGTCCTAGGATGGGTTTTATTCCTAAAGTTCAGTCGTATGATAACATTGCTATGAAACTCATTATTCCAAATATTTTGCAAATTAGTTATAGGTAAAATGAAGATTAGAAACCACCAATCTCCATTTTTTAACTTTTAATGAAATTCATCCATATTAATAACTTTGCTTGCTCTAGCAATAACATCCTTATCATGAGTCACGACAATAACAATCTTTTCCTCGTTCACTAATTTCTCAACCTCATTTAGAAATAATTCAGTTGAGTTTCTGTCCAAATTTTCTGTAGGCTCATCGAATAGATAGATGTCCTTTTCTTGTGATAAACTCCTCATGAGTAGAATTTTTTGTTTTTGACCTTGCGAAATATTGGTGGCTTTCCCATCAATCTGATGACTCAGAGATACATTGAGATTCAGACTATCAAGATTATTTGATTCATAGTTTTCCTTATTAAATAGGGTGAAATTAATATTTTTTGAAACACTTCCAGGGAATACATGAAATTCAGATGAATACACGCTTAAATAATCCAAAATATCAGTCTCCTCTAAAGTAGAAAAACTTTCCATTCCATTCAGTACAATATCACCCTCTGTTGGAGAAGATAATCCCTGAATAATATTCAAAAGAGATGATTTCCCAGTTCCATTACCGCCTGTAATAACGGTTAATTCACCACTATTAAACTCGAAATTTAATTTATTAAACACCGATCTTTCATCCCATTTTTTACATAAATTCCGACATGACAACTGTTTAATTTTAGCTACTGAAACAGGAATAACATCCCTTTTCGCTTCTACCTCCTCTGTTCCAATAAACTCAAAGGAATATTGACTTTTTTTCAATGCTACCCAAGATGTAATTAAAGAACTTAAAATGCTGGATAAAAGTAATAGAATCAAAATACTATTTGCATACTCTGCTATATGTTCATAATCTCTCATAGAAATTATAGTAGCAATCAAAAATGAACCAGTTAAACCGATAAATATCTGAGTAGAAGCTAATAATCTATTGGTAATATGTGTACTATCTAGTTTCGTTCCCAACAGTTCATTGAGTCTTTCATTAAATTCTTTGATAAAGTCGCTAGATTTTTGGAAACTTATAATATCTTGCAAACCATAAATTGTATTTTCTACAAGAGAACTAAAGTTAGAACTCTTAGCAATAAATTCTCGTTGATTTTTTACAACTTTTCGTATCTCAAAATTTACATATAAACCAAGAATAACTATAGATAAGCTTGTAACTGCGAAAATAATGATATTCAATTTTAATAGCAATAATAGTAGCAAGCAAAACACTAAAAGCTGTACCTTTAAGTAAAATTTTTGCATAATACCTGTTGCTGATAACAACAAATTCCAAAAATAACTACTAACATACTCATAATTCTTAGTTAAAGAAAAATCATTTAATTGGTTCTGATAAAAAGAGGACAGAATATCATTTAAAAAATCATTCTCAATCTTTCCTTTTAATCTCGTTTCTAATATAGAGAACTGCCAATACAAATATGAAGCTAATATTATTGAAGCGAGACTAAATAACTGAAAGCTAAACTGAATATTAAGCAGATTAGACATTGTTATTTGTAGAAAAAAAGCAATAGTAACTGGTAAGATAATTTTGGCTATTCCCAAGAAAAAGATTGCAAACTTTCTCTTCCAACTAAGTGAAGATAGAAATCTATGATATAACTTATCTGCATAGCTCAAAGTAACAACACCTTTTCTATCTTCTAAATTAACACTCTCACTCTTTTGGGGAATTAAAACAATTCCTACACTCTGACTAAAAAGTTCTAAACTTGAAATTTTCTCAATTTCCTCATTTGCAGGATCAGAAACCGTCAATAAATTACTATCTCTATCTAATACAACAATATAATGAGGTAAACCAGCTCTTTCTACTACCATCAAATAAGGAAATGATACGTTATTTAACAAACTAGGAGTGTCAATTTGATAAGAATCCGCATCAATACCATAGCTTTTTAGCATACCTTCTATTTCAAACAAAGACAGTCCTTGGTGATTATTATTATCAAATTGTAGACTATCTAAATGTTCTAATTTTGGGAAATAATAAGAAATGATTGTCTTTACACAAGCCATTCCACAATCCAGCAAAGTTGCTTGTTTATAGTGACTAACCATTATTTTCTCCTTTTTCAACACTTATCTTACTATAGCCATCAACTTCAATGACGCTATTCGAAGTTTGATTTGTGGTAGGAACCCTTAAAATTTCTCCTGTATTGTTTGTATGTAAAGTATAAATCCCATCAAAATCTTGAGGAACTGTAATAGATACATCGCCAACAAGAGTATCTATAAATATTTTTTCGAAAGTAGCATTTTTCCCTAAGGAAATAGTTACATATAACTTGTCTTTCCCTTCTGAACTCAGAGCCAAATTAAAACCATGTTGTGAAAATGGTAGATATAGACTATCTGAACTCATTTTAACGTTTTTAGATATATTATTCGCTGATTCTTCGGAAACTTTTCCTTCTATTTGAACACTTGTTTCATCTGATTCACTCTTTACAACTTTAACATCAATTGCTTGCTTTGAGCCATAAAACTCTAACGTTTTAATACTTTTAGAAGAAAGAGTCCATGATTGTTTCACACTGATTGTCGTCTCTCCTCGTTTTAAGGTTAATAAAATTCCAGCTACTACAAACAGTAACAACAGCCCAACTACAATTCCTATTTTTTTCATCATTAGTCCTCCTACTTAAATTCTTTTTTACTAAATACAGCTAACGCAAGCACAAGTACTGCTATACTCACCACGATAGGATAGCATACGTTTGTAAGGGTAAATTGACTAAAACTTGGTGATGCTTTCAAATTTAAAGTCATCAGTAAATAGTCTTTCACACTCTCACCAGAGTTTGGAAGGACGTAAGCCAATAGGTTATCAAATAGTAAAATGTAGAGTGTATAAATCATACATGATTCATAAACCTTATCAAATATTTGAAAAATCAATAACGAGATACTTATAATGACAGAATAGTATGGTAGTTGGTGTAAAAATGTCGAAACAATCAACACCATATCCCCTTCCAAATAAACAAGAGCTGTTAAACTATAAAAAATAATCACATATAGGAAAGACAAACAAAAGGTTCCCAAGGTTTTATATAAAAATAACTTCCATCGTTGTTTTTCTTTTGTGAGCAGAATATTGATCGTACGGAAACTATAATCTTCCCCCCAGAAAAATAAATTGGCAGAGATAAAAAGCAAAGGAATGAAACCACTCACATTTGAAATCAACACTCGAAATGCCGGCTCATTTTCATTTGATGACTTAAAAAATAAGGAGAATAACAAAATTAATAATCCTATCAACAAACTAGGAAGCACTCCTCTTTTTTCCCAGTAAAATTTATACATATCTGCTTTAAGAGAATTCATGACTCTCCTCCTTTCTTAAATCATCAGATAATATTACGCAAATAGTAGTCCTCAAAGCGTTCCTTCTTAATATAAATATCCTGTATTACTAGATTTGAAGCGACACTATATTCCAAAATAGCCATTAATTTTTCCTTCTCTGTCACAACCAGATAGTCATCCTGCTCAAAATGGTCAACGCCCTCTTTTTCTAAAAACATTTGTAGAATCTGATTATCACTTGTCTTTAGGAAAATTTTTTCAGATAAATTGGTCGCTAGCATTTGTGAACTCATCACATTTAGAATCTTTCCTTGTTTCATGATGATATACTTATCTGTTATAAATTCCAATTCTGACAGAATATGGCTCGAGATTAAAAAAGTAACTCCTAACTGATCCCTTAAATTCAAAATCATTTTTCTTAAATCTGAAATCCCTTGAGGATCTAACCCATTCACGGGTTCATCTAAGATAATAAGCTCTGGATTATCCAAAAGCGCAATTGCTATCGATAATCTTTGTTTCATGCCAAGAGAATAGTTTTTTACTTTTCGATCCCATGACGGTTCAGGCAAGTGAACCAATTCCAACATTTTTGTGATATCTGTCTTTAAACCAAATCTTGTTTTATAATATTGCAGGTGTTGACGTCCAGTCAAGTTTGGATAAAGGGCAGGTGATTCGATAATACTGCCAATCTTATGCTGCGAAACACTCTCGATTTCTCCCTTATCAGCTCGAATGAGTCCTAGGAGAATTCTCATTAATGTTGTCTTGCCAGCACCATTTTCACCAATAAGGCCACATATTTCCCCTTTCCCAATATCAAAGGAAACATTATGGAGAACCTGTTCTTTTCCATATGTTTTATCGATATTTTTAAGACTTAAAATCACACGATTCATAGTTTCTCTCCGTTCATTAGATCTTTTGGCTTCATGAATTATCCTCCACCTCTGAAATTCCAAAATTCTTTACATCTGTAACTTCCTCAGGCAGAATTAAAACTCGCTCTTCACCTGCATCTAAAATTGCTAGGCGAAAGACTTCGTTATTTAATACTATCTCTACCAACTTTTGATCAGTCGTGTTATTTCGAATTATCAAACTGTGGCGAGTTTGTATAAAAGTCTCTAGTGAGATACTAAGATTGCTCATCTCTTCCCTCCTAACCCAAATAACTCTCTTGACTTTTCATTACATCTCTAGTTTACCGCTTTCAAAAACAAAAAAACATGACAAAAATGTCATGTTAGCTCTTCATTTCCTCAAAAGTTTTTAAATCTCTTTCTTTTTCTCCCAATATACGCGCTTCTAATACTGAGTCCCCAAATGCTTGAGCACAAACAATAGCTCTGTCATATAATTGGATAGCTTTTTCCTTATCCTGTTTATGAAATAAGGTACACATAGCATCTAGCATATCGACAATTGGCTTGTTTTGAAAATCCTGCGATAAGGTCATCAATGTGTTCATTGCCTTAACATAAGGCTCAAAAGTGGAGTAAGATTTTTCCATCCATTGAACAGCTAAAGAATCAAGCACAGTTCTTTTTAACATATAGGCTGTCTCTAAATCTGATGAATTTGTTTCTCTTATAAGTTTTTTAGAAAGCATCCAAAATAGTTCAGGATTATACTCAGTCGGTCTTGCTAAACATGAAACAAAGTACAGCTTTATCAAAAGCAAATCATTCACCGAGTAGTTTTTCCTTATCTTTACTTGCTCAAAATACTCATCAAGCAAAGCATCGCCAAACCCTGCATCTTCACTTACAAAGACATCAAAACTAGCTTGTAAGGCACTAACAGCAATCTGCTCATCCTCAGGTAGACTGTCATAATAGTGTTCGTAAACTCTTTCAAACAACTCTTCCTTAACCTGGATTCTATCATCATCTCCATAAGTTTGAAACTTAATAAGTTTATCCTTTACTATCAAGTACTCTGAAGGTAAAATCATATGATCCATATCTACTATATGTGAAATTGGACAACCTAGTTTGTAAGCTATATACTCTACCTTAGATAAACTTGGGGAAGACTGCCCTGATTCAATCCGTGCTAATTGGCGCACCGTTATCTCAGTTTCATCATCACAAAGAGTTTCACGAGTGATATGTTTCATCTCTCGCAACATTCGGATTCTTTTACCTACTTCCTTCTTGATATCCATCTCAAGATCTCCTGATCATTATTTAACGAACAATATTCTATTTTTTGTTATATTATACTATTTTTCATTGAACTAAGCAATTTTTGAAATTTCACATTACAAAACCTAACTAAGCTAAACTATCTTTCGCATGCTAAATAGCAGTTGACCTGCTTTACTTTTCTTGTGCCAATTCTTCAAAGTCTTTTCCCAAAATGGCTTGTACTTCTAGTTGATTGGCATCTAGTTGGTGGTAAAATGCTGTTGGTAATGACTCTAGGAATCTTGCATAATCCAAGCGAGCGATGGCTTCATAGTCTTCTGCTTTTGAGCCATCACCAGAAATCGTCACTAGGTCAATCTCCCAAATAAGCTCCTTGCCCGCCAGCTGCTCGGTATAAGGAGCTGGTACAAAGGGTTCCTTTGGCAAAATTGTCTTGACTCCCTGGGCTAGGTGATAGATACCGTGCACCTTACCTTGGGCGTCTGGGTAAAATTTCACACTGGCAAGGTAGGCATCAGATCCTTGAACCTTCTTGACCAGCTCTTCAAAACGTGCCAATCCATCCTCAGCCAAAAAGCTCTCGAGGTATTCCTTGTTGAGATAGATAGGGGACAAGAGTCCTTGGCAATATACTAAACGAATCGCCTTATCCGCTAAATAATGCTTGACCGTTTGTCGGAAATAAGCTTCAAAATCAAAACCATCTAGCCCTTCTACCGCTTCCCCCAACTTGCTCGATAGGGCCTGGAGGAGAGTCTCTACAATCTCCCAGTCCGCTCTAGTAAGAAAATCTGGAATCACCACTTGATAGCCTTTTCGGCTATCCACATAGTTGACCTTGAAGAGAAATTGCGACTGGCCTACAATCCCACACTCGATATACTCGAGACGATTGAGGGACTGACGGAGATAGACCGCATCATAACTGTGTGACTCCAAGCCCTCCACCAAGGCCAAGATAGACTTGGCAGTCAAAACCTCCTGTTGTCCTAGAATGCTTTCTTTATTTGGGATAAAAAATGTTTTCGCCATAACTGGCCTCCTTTGAAATCGTTTACACATAGTATAACCTATTTTCCTGAAAGATACAGAAACAAACTTTAGATTTTTAGATAAAAAGCATAGAAAAACAGCCCCTAAGGACTGTTTGATGTTATACAGTAGCTGCTTGATCCAAGCTTTCACCGATTGCAGCTAGGCGCTCGATCACTTCTGCTTGTGTCAATTCATTTTCGGAAACATAGCGGTTGCGTGGGTGAACACGACACTCGTGTGAGCATCCACGAAGGTACTTGTCTTCATTTTCCTCTGATGTCAAGATACGACGGTTACAGAAGGGATTTCCACAGTTGACATAGCGTTCACATGGTGTTCCATCAAACCAGTCTTTTCCTACGATGGTTGGGTTGACATGGTTGACATCAACGGCGATACGCTCGTCAAAGACGTACATTTTCCCATCCCAAAGTTCACCTTGAACTTCTGGGTCTTTACCGTAAGTTGCGATTCCTCCGTGCAATTGGCCAACATCTTTGTAGCCTTCACGGACCATCCAGCCTGAAAATTTCTCACAGCGAACGCCACCTGTACAGTAAACCACAACACGCTTGTCCATGAATTTTTCCTTATTGTCACGAACCCATTGTGGCAACTCACGGAAGTTGCGGATGTCTGGGCGGATAGCCCCACGGAAGTGTCCTAGATCGTACTCATAATCGTTACGTGTGTCAAGGACCACTGTATCTTCGTCAAGAAGGGCTTCTTTGAACTCTTTTGGAGACAAATAAGCACCTGTTGTTTCAAGTGGGTTGATGTCATTATCAAAGTCGTTGTCTTCCAAACCAAGGTGGACAATTTCTTTCTTGTAGCGAACAAACATCTTCTTGAAGGCTTGTTCATTTTCTTCGTCAATCTTGAACCAGAGGTCTTCCATTCCTGGGAGGCTGTGAACGTAGTCCATGTATTTTTGAGTTGTTTCGTAGTCACCTGAAACTGTTCCGTTAATTCCCTCGTCAGCGACTAGGATACGGCCTTTAAGGCCGATTGATTTACAGAAAGCCAAGTGATCTGCCGCAAATTGCTCTGCGTTTTCAATTGGAGTATAGAGGTAGTAAAGTAAGACACGAATATCTTTTGCCATAAGATTTGTTCTCTTTTCTATTCTTAAATTTTCAGAATTTTTCATTCGACTATTCTAGTATACCCACTTGAGAAAACGAATGCAATTTATTTGACCGGAAATTATATAGAGAGACCTGCCACTGCACTTCATCAGTAACCATACCGAATAACAGATAATTCTCTCAATTTTTTGATCTGCTCGGCTTGACTTTCTGACAAACTTAGCTTGTTTTCAATCAATACACGCGAAAGGTCAACATTCATTTGGCTCAATATAAATGGAACAGAGGTCCCGTCGTCCCTTAGTCGTCTTTTATAAATCACTAACTGATTTTTCAAGGGAGTAAGTTGATGCTCATCCTTTATATCTTCCAATAGATGATTTATGATAGTCATGGCTTCACAACGTCTTTCACTTCCTCCAGCAAACCATTTTAATGGTGTCATACTTATTTTCCTCCTTAAATTGAAAAGCTATCATTCCTAACTCTCGTACCAATATTTTACCCAAATACCCTATGTAGAAAAGTCAGCAAAAATGGTAATGTCGCGACAATATTATTAATCACATGCACCGCATAGGATGGATAAATGCTCTTGGTGTAGCGGGTCAAACTGGCAAAGATGATTCCAAATGTTGCAAAGACAGAAATATCTAACAGACTAGGCAGACTTGAAAAATGAGGGAGAGCAAACAAAATGGAAGGAAGAAGCAAATCAAGGCCAAATCGCGAATGTTTAAAGAAGGCGTGTTGAAGTAATCCTCTATAGATTAACTCTTCCATCAGTGGCACTAGAAAGAACAGAGTTATATAGATACCTAGCTCAGCAAAATTAGTCTCACTAAAACCAATCAGTAGAGCCCAACCTTCAGCAGTTGACTGAACATATCTAGCTGTCTGAATATTAAAAGATATATGAACTACCGCTACTAGGACTGTCAAAATCGAATACCAGAACCATTTTTTTCTCGGAATGCGAAAGAGATAACCATGGCCTGTCTTAAGCAGAATCCAAATCATGACTCCACTAAATAGCAGACTTAAGATATTTTGAATCCAGAAGATATTTCCTACCTGAGAAGAAAATTGCCAATAATTTTGAACAATAGACGTCAGCTGAGAAAGACCAAATACGAAAAATAGGTAGGAGAAGACAGCACTCATTTTGAAAAGAAGACGATATTTTTTCATAATGGACCTCCTGTAGATACATGTGTATCACATCGCCAAAACTCTTAGAACTACTCTTTTCTTTTTTTACATCCTAAAAATCACTACCTCCCCTAGGAAACTAAGGAAGGCAGTGATCACATTTTTAGGAATTAGGAATGAATACACGAAATCAATCGAGCTTATGATTTTTTGTTTTTCAAGAATTCGTCGTATTGTTTTTGCATTTCGTTCAATACTTTTTCGTAGGCACCTTCAGATTTCAATTTTTCCATCAATTCTGGAATAGCTTTATCTGGGTCTACAGTACCAGTGTTGATAGCTGTATCGAATTGTTGCATTGTGTTAGAAATTGCTGAAATTTCAGATTTCACACTGTCAGTGTTAAAGATAAATCCAAGCGCTGGAGATTCTTTGGCTTCTGCCAATTGTTTCTTAGAATCTTCGATTTGTTGGTCTGTAACGTTTTCGTTGATATAAAGGATCCAGTTGTTACCTGTGTTCCAACCTGACATGTGAGTATTTCCTTTATAGCCATCAAGAACGCGTACACGGTTTTCTTTACCTTCAACTTTTTCCCAGTTCTTGCCTTCTGGACCGTAAACAAGACCGTTCAAGAGTTCTGGGTTAGTGTTCAAGAGGTTCAACACTTCCATTGATTTTTCTTTGTTCTTAGAGTTGTTTGAGATAACAAAGTTGGCAACTTGTGTTGTTTGGTTTTTCTTGATAAAGTTAGTGATTGGTTTGATTTGGATGTCTTTGTTAGCAACACGTGAAAGCAAGCTGTTACCGTAGTCAGCTGGTCCTACTGTTTCTTCACGAACGAACCAAGTATCTTGTTGAAGGTCAAATGAAGTGTCGCTTGTTGCTACGTCTTTTGGAATGTATCCAGCTTCATAGAATTTGTGAAGAGTCTTCAAGTGTTCTTTGAAACGAGGTACTTCGTAACGGTTTACAATCTTAGTAGTATCCCCTTCAAGGTCGATAACGAATGGAAGTCCGTTTGGTACTGGGTAGTCAAAGTTATCAGATGGGATGAAGTTCTTCGTAACCGCAAATGGTACTACATCTGGAGCTTTTTCTTTGATTTGTTTCAAGACTGGTTCAAGTGTTTCGTATGAAGTGACACCTGAAATATCGATTCCATATTTAGCAAGAAGAGTTCCGTTGAAGGCAAAGTTTTGAGATGACGCAACGTTAGCTGCAACTGGTACTGCATAGATTTTACCGTTTACAGTGTTCCCTTTGATGTAAGCTGGGTCAAGTGCTTTGTAAAGCTCTGCTCCTTCTTTCTTGTACAAATCAGTCAAGTCAGCATAAGCACCTTTTTGAGCATTTACGACATAGTTAGATGCAAATGCGATATCATAGTTTTCGCCAGATGATGTGATAACGGACATTTTCTTATCATAGTCACCCCATCCGAGGTATTGGATATCCAATTTAGCACCGACTTTTTCTTCGATGATTTTGTTTGCATTTTCTAGCAATTCATCCAAGTTGTCTGGTTTGTCACCGATTTGGTACATTTTGATAACAGGTTTTTCACCTGAAGTAGTATCAGCAGCTTTTTTGTTATTACCTGTAAGGTTTCCACAAGCAGCAAGACCAGCAGCCAAAGCGACTACGCTAGCAGATGCAAAAGCATATTTTTTCCAGTTTTTCATGATAAAAACTCCTTTTTTTGTTTTTAAACTTATAAACGATTTAATGATTTTTACTTCAATCACTAAGATGAAGTTGGGAAGAGAGAAACGGTGTTTCTCAGCAAGTGCTATTCTTTCACACCACCGATGGTCAAACCTTTAACAAAGTAGCGTTGGAAGAATGGATACAGAATCGCGATTGGAAGGGTTGCAACCACAACCATGGCCATACGTCCTGTTTCCTTTGGAAGAGCGACTCCCAGTTGACCAGATAGGCCGACTGCTTTTGCGATGTAGTCCATATTTTGCTGGATTTGCATGAGCAAATATTGCAATGGATACAAGTTGTCACTCTTGATGTAAAGAAGGGCGTTGAACCAGTCGTTCCAGAAACCAAGAGCTGTCAAAAGCGTGATGGTTGCGATACCTGGAAGTGACAATGGCAAACAAATCTGGAAGAAGATCCGGGCTTCACTGGCACCATCGATACGAGCAGATTCGAGAATGGCTTCTGGAATGGTCTTCTTGAAGAAGGAACGCATCAAGATGATGTTGAATGGTGAGAGAAGCATTGGAACAATCAAGGCCCAAACGGTATCACCCAGTTGAAGCAGGCGAGTTACCACAATATAGCCTGGTACCAAACCAGCATTGAACAACATACTAAGAAGGGCAAAAATTGTAAAGAATCTGCGGTACTTAAAGGTTGTCCGTGAGATGGCGTAGGCATAGGTGGTTGTGATGAAGACGTTGGTCACTGTTCCGACTACGGTTACAAAAACTGAGATAAAGAGCGCTTGGAGGATCTTATCTTTAAACTGAGCTAGGAACTGGAATCCATCTACACCAAACTTCGAAGGGAAAAAGCTATATCCATACTGGAGGATGCTCTTTTCGTCTGTCACCGAAATGATGATAACGAAGATAAAGGGCAAGATACAAGAGAGAGCAATCAATCCAGAAATAATACTGAAGAAGATATCTGCCTTCTTACTAAAGGAGTGAATGCCGACATTATCGATTTTTTCTTTTTTAATTTTCTTTTCTGCCATATTCTCCTCCTTTCTAGAATAAAGCTGAGTTTGGATCGACTCGTCTTGCAAGCAAGTTTGATAGGATAACCAGTATCAAACCGACAACGGATTGGTAAAGACCGGCTGCTGAAGCCATACCGATATCTGCAGTCTGAGTCAAACCATTAAAGACATATACGTCCAAAACGTTAGTTACATTGTAAAGCTGACCAGCATTGTGCGGGATTTGATAGAAGAGACCAAAGTCTGCACGGAAGATATTTCCGACTGCAAGAATGGTCAAAACTGTCACAAGTGGAGTCAACTGAGGAATGGTTACGTTGCGAATGCGTTGCCACTTGCTAGCCCCGTCCACTGTTGCTGCTTCATAGTAGGTTGGGTCAATCCCCATGATCGTCGCATAGTACATGACACTGCTATATCCAAAGCCTTTCCAAATACCTAGGAAAAGGAGAAGGTATGGCCAAATGCCTAAGTCAGCGTAGAAGTTGACTTCCTTCATGCCAATGGATGTTAGGAAATGGTTGAAGACCCCTTTGTCAATGTTTAGGAAGGCATCTGTAAAGAAACTGATGATAACCCATGACAGGAAGTAAGGGAACAACATAGACGTTTGGAAAATCTTAACCATTCTCTTAGAGCGAAGCTCGCTGAGGATGATGGCAATCCCTACTGATACAATCAAACCGATAAAGATAAAGCCGAGATTATAAAGAACGGTATTTCGAGTGATGATAAAGGCATCTTTTGAACTAAACAAGAATCTGAAATTATCTAACCCGACCCATTTACTATTCACAATACTATCTATGAAACCATTACTGGTCATATGGTAGTCTTTAAAGGCGACCACATTCCCAAATACTGGAATGTAAAAGAATAGAATCAACCAGAGTGCCCCTGGTAAAACCATCAAGAGAAAGATCCAGTTATCTCTCAAGGTCTTTGAAAACTTTTTCATAATTTCCTCCCTTTTTATTCCTAAAAACTGATTTCATCGAATTTTTAGGTTTGATAACGATTACATTATTAGTATACTCCTATTTGAAGGTCAGGTTAAACTACTAATTATAGAAAAAACTCCACAAATTATTTTTTGTGGAGAAGTTTTTTATAAGAAATAGGTTTCACGAGAAACACTCTGACTCGGAAAAAAGACCTTTAAGTCGTATAAATCGTCGATGCGGTCGCAATAGTGTGCCACTGATTGGCTGTAGTTGCTGTGAAATCCTTGTCTGCGTAGAAGTCAGTAAATGGTAAGATCTCAACTTCTAATTCTTCGATGCGGTCAATCTGATCAGACAGATAGGCTTCGATACGGCTTTCTGCTCGCTTGATACGTTGCAAGAGTCCGCCCATACGGATATCGACTGTATCCAAGCCAAAGACCTTATTTTCTTTCAACCATTGGTGACTAAAGAGAGCATGGAAGTTTTCAATCTCGCTTCTGAGTTTTGGTAATTCTTGTCTGGCGATTTCTTGCAGACCTTCTTTATCGTTTACTTGGTAGGCCTGACGGATACGTCGTCCCACATCCACTTTACTGCTTAAAATCTGGTTCAATTGAGCCTGAGTTTCAAAGAGATAAGAGTAGTCACCAGCTTTTTCTTTGATAGCAGCAAGCGTTTCAGCGGCCTGAGCGAAGTGCGGTTTGTCCTGTTCAGGTGTCATGTGTCTATCAAGAATCGGGCAAAGAACATCCTGATAAAAGACATAGCGGTTGGGATTGATACCACTGAGATTGCCTGGTAGATCTGGCAAGAGGTTGGCTAGATCAATCTGCATAAAGTCCTCAACCGATAGACCTGTATTGGTCTTGAAGTGTGCAGACAAACGGTCTAGGTCATTGCGGTAGCTGAGTTCTGCCCAGATTTGCAAGCTGGGTAGGATAGAAAACTGGGCTGTCTCGCCACCGTTATCCCCCCAACCCGTCACGATGACTTCTTTGATTTGATTGGCACGACAGGCTTTGTTGGCCTCCATAGCGATGAGACGGCTGAAATGGTTGTTGGGCGTAAAACCGATCCACTTCCAAGCTCCGCCTGCAAAGGCAATATCTTGGCTAATCTTGTGGTGATTGCGGAAATTGCGATTGTATTTTTCCTCGCTATCCTGATAATAATCCCAGTAAACCAAGGTTACACGGTCTTTTAGACGGTCTAGGTAGATACGAGTTTCCTCTGGAATCTCCACGTCACGGTCATACTGGCCATCCGCTGACATGAGCTTAAAGAACATATCGCTCCACATCTGACAGTGGAAACCATACTTGTCAGCAATATCCAGTACACGCTCCAAGTGTTGGCACATAAGGAGACTACGGTCCACAACGCCGTTCAAGATGAGGTAGCGCCCCAAACCAACCAAGTGAGCCTCGTCCATCCCGATATTGACCTTGCGAGTCTGCAGTTTAGATAGAGTGGCAAACATGCCATCAATCAGGTCATACACCTTTTCTTCTCCGATGAGGAGAATGTCCTCCACATCACGAAGTTCCTGCACTTCTTTGACACCCCATTTGACGAAGGCTGACAAGTGGGCCAAGGTCTGGATGCAAGGCACAAAGGTCATGTCAAACTGCTGGGCATAGGCTTCGATTTCCTGCAACTCTTCAGCCGAATAGGCTCCACGGAAATAACCAAAGTATGGCTGCCCCTCAATCTGGTAGGTGTCTTCCATGTAGAGCTCGAAGGTCGAGTAACCCATGAGAGCCAAGACTTCAATCATCTGCTTGGCAGAAGCCACATTCAGCACCGCATTGCGGGAACAGTCTGCCATGTAGGCTAAATCTTCATAAGCCGCCTGCTCCTCAATCTCTACTTTGTCAGCTTCTGCTAGAGCCGTTGCCAACAAGGACAAGGCGCGGTAGAGTTGGTGAGGTTTGCGATAGGTTAGTTGATAGTATTCGCTTTCACCCTTGATAGAAATAGAGGCTTGATCAGACTGAGTGACTGCCACTTCCACATCTGGTAGGGAAATGTGACTTTTTAAAACCTCAATAGCTTGCGCTTGTTTGGGACTAAGTCCTGTAAATCTTACCATTGGTTTTCCTCCTGTAGCCAGTTGACAAGGGCACCGTAGAGATTGGCATCTGCATGATAGGTGCAAGCTTGGATAACAGGTGCGACCGTGTATTCTTCGTAGGTATCGACAAAGTTACCGACAGCCTTCTTGACACCTTGAATAAAATCAGGGTTTTGGCTGATGGAGCCACCTAGGCTAATGACATCTGGATCGATGAGATACTGGATATTGAGCAAGCCTTGAGCCAGATTGCGGTTCATACGCTCAATGGCTTCTTGACAAAGAACATTGCCAGCTGCGGCCTCTTGGTAAACCTTGCGTCCGTCCCAGTCAGTCTGACCAGATTTTTCAATCACGTATCGCACCATGTTCCCTGTAGAAGCTAGTTGCGACCAGTTATTGAGCTTTTCTGCTGGGGCAATGGTTGTCATGTAGCCAAACTCTCCCCCCAAGCCGTGTCGCCCTCGGTGAAGCCTACCATTGATAATCATAGCTCCGCCAATTCCTGTCCCAATCACGACACAGGCTGCATTTTCAATCTCTGGGTGAGCCAGCAATTCACTAAGTCCAACACAGTTGGCATCATTTTCTAGATGGACAGGTAGCTGATGATGAGCAAGAGCCTCATACCAAGAAAAGCCATGGATGTAAGGTACGGCACTGATTCCCTCAATTACACCTGTTTCTTGATTGACCGCGCCTGGAACGCTCATAGCAATGCCCTTATAATCTTGCTCTGACAAGCATTTGTCTAGCCAAGTCAGTAAATCCTCCAAGTTTTCTGGTGTCGGTGTACTTGTCTTATCTAGTATTTTTCCATCAGGAGTCAGACTGGCAAACTTAATCCCAGTCCCTCCGATATCAATCGTTGCAATGGTCATATTTTCACCAAAAAAGGGGCGAATCAGTAGTCAATCCTTACTCTTTCGCCCCTCCTTTCTATCTCTTATTATTAGTTATCAAACACTTTCAAATCTTAGATTTCTTCTTTTTTAATCAATTCTGTACGAATTTCTTGTGGAGCCAATAGTCCTGAATGAACGGGATATGGTCGCTCAAGTAAGTCAAGAATGGTTTGTTGGTGTTCAGATATGCGCACATTTTCTTGGCTCATATTGTAGTAACGAAGTACATATCCTTCTTCATTTTCAGCTACCTTAAAGGCTGTCGGGCAGACTTGTGGCAAGCTGAGTGCCGCATGACTCAAGAGGCTACCAGTCGCAGCAACACTTCCTTCTTGTTTAGCAACCTGAAGACTAGTGAATGGTGTTTGGAAGGCTTTGGCACGACGGAAAGCTGAGAAACGTTCCCCTGCTTGGTGGCATTCAAGTGTAAACTCAACTTCAAACTCACGCAAGCACTGAGCTTCTGGTGTTGGGAAGTAACCCCAGTCACCTAACTCACCTGATGCACGCAAAATGGTCACTGCAATGGTGTCGTCTCCAAGGATTTCATACTCGTGCAATCCTTTATTAGCCACTGTCACCCCTTTTTCATCATCATACAGACTGACAAAGGCTTGTTGGTGTTGAGGATTTTCAGGATTTTCCCAAGAAGCAGCTGGTTTATTTGGTCGTGTCACCACCTCATAGATGCTTTCAGAGTCATTGCTTGGACGTGTGTTATGAGTCTTGACCAAGAGACGGATACGGTGGTCCTTGGCTGTGTTAGTAAAGCGAGTCTTGAAACGAATTTGTGGATTGTCAACAAAGACGGTCATCTCTGTTTCAAGAAGAACGCTTGTCAATTCTTCTGAGCGCCCAGCTTCACGCGTCATAAACTCGATGATGCCTCTTTGTTCCGCATCCAGTTTTTCGTCTGCACTTACTGGAATTGTCAATTCATGCTTGAGCAAAATCTTGGCAAAACGTGCTGTATTTTCCAAGACCTCATAGCCTTTGAGTTCTGCGTAGATAGGCTCTGTTCCTTTTGGTTGGAAGTAGATGTACTCATTTCCAATGTCACCACGGTCTTCAAAGCGAATAACATCTTCATAAGCTTCATGAGTTGTCTTGTCGTAGACCGTGATGTTTTCATCCACACTGACCGTTACAAATGGCGTATCAATCACTCCATTTTGGTAAATACCGTCACGGTGTTCTTGTTCTCCTTCAAGCAATTGGAAGGTTGTCCAAGAGAGAGGTGCTAGATGAACAGGGACTGTCACGCGCACTTGTCGAGCAATACGAGCCTGACGGAACTTGTCTTTTGGTAAATCATACTCAAAATTAGCTCCCAAATCTTCGATTTTCGCTTCTACAGCATGTCCTTCCAAGTCTTCAACACGGTAGCTTGGCAAGGTCAAGGCTGCCATCTTCTTATAGCCTTCTGTTGGGTGCAATTCTTTGAAATCACAAGTCGCCACATCAATCACTGTGCTGACCGTATCAACCTTATCATGCAAGCCTGTATTGATAACCGTAAAGAGATGGTCGCTTTGGGCTTCATGGGTTGCGATTTTACCCTTCCACTCGTTGAGAAGGTTAGTTTTCACAAAGTTTCCGACTTGGTTGACCTTGGCAAAACGTGTCTCCATCTCACGGTGAACCTCGTCCACGCTACAGCCACAGATACTGTCATGTGGCGCATTTTGTAGAAGAACTTTCCAAGCATAGGTCAACTGGTCCTTATGGTTGTGCCCACCAGTGATGACAGTTAATGGCTCCACCACTTGTTCTAGCAGGTTACTATTTTCTTGGAAGGCTTGTTTAAGGTAAATCCGTGATGAGGAAGTGTTGGCAAGCGTGTACCAACCATCTGTTTCTTGACTCGTCAACTCACCTGTAACCGTAGATAACTGCTCCGGTAGGGCACTTTCTACTGCATGGACATAGTCATCAAAGGAACTATGCACAAAGGTTACATCTGGGAAGAGTTCATTTGCCACACGAATGGCTTCGCTCAGATTTCGCTGTACAGGCTGGTGGTCACAGCCGTTCATCATCAACCATTGGTTGGTCGAAGCATAGTCACGTACGTCTGACAATTTTTGTCTCCAGAAAGTCAGGGCCTCATCCTTATCAACTGGGATTTCATTCCCATTACTATACCAGTTGGCAAAGAGGATACCGAGGACACGACTTCCGTCCGCACCCTGCCAGTACATTTCTGAAAATTGGGAAGTAAACTGCTCATCTTCGAGGACTTGGTTGTCAAATCCAATCGGCTTCACACCACGCCCAAAAGCTGCCACGTGAATACCTGATTTTTGAAGGATTTGGGGAGCTTGCCCCATATTTCCAAAGGTATCTGGGAAGTAACCAATCTGAGTGGATTTGCCCCATTTTGCACATTCTGCTTGACCAATCAAGGTATTGCGGACGTTGGCTTCACTTGAAATCAAGTAATCATCCTGCAAGATGTAAAAGGGACCAATTTTGAGTTTGCCTTCGTCAATGTAACGTTGGACTTTGTCGCGATTTTCAGGGCGAATTTCCAAGTAGTCATCTAGGACAATAGTTTGTCCATCCAAGTGGAAACTCTTGAACTCAGGGTCATTTTCAAAAAGGTCAAAAAGATTATCAAATAATTCCACCAACTGCATACGGTGGCTTTCAAAAGGTAGATACCACTCACGATCCCAGTGGCTGTGAGAAATAATATGTACAACAACATTTTCCATGAAGTAAAACCTCATTCTAACTTAAATTTTTATTTTTAACGTTTTAAACGTGAATTTGTGATTCTTTCCTAGAATCAATTGAGCGAAAGCATGCTCCTTAACGTATATCCAAGTAATCCAGTACCAACTCACAGAACATCATGTTGGCCCAAGAGAACCATTCACGAGAGTAAAGTGTTGGGTCATCCACGTGGAAGCTTTCATGCATGACACCTGTCCCACCATCGCAGGCAACGAGCTGATCGAGCAAGAATTTCTTCTCCGCCTTGTCTGTTGTCGTCAAGCCTTGGATAGAAAGGGCGATTGGCCAGATATAGCGATAGAAGGTATGAGAACTTCCGAGACCGCTAGCGTATTCTCCTTGGTAGAAGTAGGGATTTTCAGGGCTCAGAATGGTACGACGAGTCGCTTGATACACTTCGTCATTCACATGGCAGTAACCAAGATAGGGAGCAGCCAGTAGACTTGGGACGTTTGGATCATCCATGATGCTAGCATTTCCTAGGCCATCCACTTCAAAGGCGTAAATCTTTTCGCCCTTACTGTTGGTGGTGTAGGCATAGTTTTCAATACCTTCTTGGATCTCTGCTTGCAGGCGTTTAGCGTCTGCCATGATGTTTTGGCTATCAGCTATGTCTAGTTCTGCAAATATTTCTTGCACATACCCCAAGACGACTACGGCAAACATATTTGACGGAATCAAATAGCTATACTGGCAGCAGTCATCACTCGGACGAAAAGCTGACCAGGTCATTCCTGTCACGGCAAAGTCAGGTCCAAAACCATCATTTACCAGAGTATCTTCCCTGCGGTCCGTATCGCGGACAAAACGATATGGAGAGTTGTTGTGGTCCTGCTCTACTGTCCAGAGATGAAGGATTTCCTTGGTCGCAGCGACAAAAGTGTCATCAAACTGACTGGTCTCACCAGTCTCTTTCCAAAGGAGATAAGCCAACTGCAAAGGATAGCAAAGCGAGTCCACCTCATACTTGCGTTCCCAAATCCAGCCATTAAGGTCCGTGTGGTCAGTCTCATGGTGGCCCTTCCAGTTTTCCTCAATGTTAAAGGAGTTGGCATAAGGATCCTTGAGCACCAAGGTCATCTGACGCTTGACCAAACCAGCGATTGTCTGGCGCAAAAGAGCATCTCTCTTAGCCACATGAAGGTAGGGTCTAAGCTGGGCAGTCGAGTCACGAAGCCACATGGCGGGAATGTCTCCTGTGAGCACAAAAGTTGAACCATCTTCCAATATCTCAACTGTATTGTCTAAGGTGTCTGTGTAGCAACGCTCGAAGACATCCACCCACTCCGGATGGTCCTTAGCCCGCTCCGCTACTTCGTCTAGCCATTCTCTAACAATTTCTTTCGAATAAATCATCGTGCAGTTTCCTCTTTCAAACAAGTTTCATGTTCAGTATATAGTTTTTGAGACAGAAAATACATACACAAATGATAGTCATTTTTCTACAAAATTGCTTACTTTCGAACCCCATATCTAAAGGTCTCATTTTTCTGATATAATGTAGAAAAACAGCTAAAGGAAATACCATGAAACCACTACTTGAAACCATCGATACCCGCTTTGGTACTGCTAGCAAGCATGCCTTTTCTCGGGGAAATACCCTGCCCTACACAGGCGTCCCTTTTGGGATGAATTATTTTGTACCCCAGACCAGTGACCATGAGGGAGCTTGGTTTTTCGATCCGCATCTGCCCATTTTTCAGGGAATTCGATTAACCCATCAGCCCAGTCCTTGGATTGGGGACTACTCTTGGCTCCTTCTGACACCTGTCACCGGCCAGCTTGGGGGAGATAGCCTCTTTCACCGTCAATCCTCCTATGATATGGATAAGGCCTCTTTCCAACCTCATTATCTGAAGATTTTCTCCCTGCGCTTTCAGATTGAAATCCAGCTCACACCGACTTGCTATGGCGCTTCTATTCGTTTGGAGCAAAAGCAAGGCAAGGCCCTATCCCTCTATCTTCACACAGCAGATGACTTGACAGTCAAGCAAGTAGATAAGCGGACTCTGGCCCTAAGACAAGAGGGCGAAACAGAGACCAATAAAAATCCGCTGATACTCTTTACTGCTCTACAAATGAATACGGATATTCTTGCTATGAGCCAAGAAAGTGGAGACTGGCGAATTGACCTCGCAGATAGTCATGCCAAGATTCAGCTAGGGACTTCTTTCATCTCCCCTTCTCAAGCACTGCTTAATCTACCTCAAGAAGATTTTAATAACTGTAAATCAAGGGCCCAAGCGGATTGGAAAAATCTCCTCCATCGTTTTGATATCGTGGAGACAGGGGAAGCCGACCGAACCTTTTTTGATCACTGCCTCTACAGACTTTTCCTCTTCCCACAGACATTTTATGAGGTGAACGAGTCAGGGCAGGCCATCCACATGGATTTTTCTACTGGCACTATCAAACCTGGTGTTCTCTTTAGCAACAATGGTTTCTGGGATACCTTCCGCACCACCTTCCCCCTCTTTGCCCTTATCATACCAGAACACTATCACCGCTTTCTAGAAGGTTTCCTCAATAGCTACCGCGATACTGGTTTTCTTCCAAAATGGCTAGCCCCAGATGAACGCGGCATGATGCCTGGCACTCTTTTAGACGGCATTATCGCAGATAGCGCCTGCAAGGAAATGGCCCCCGACTTGGAAGAAGAACTCCTCCAAGCCATGCTGGAGACAGCCACCAAGTCTGATCCTCTTGGCATCAACGGTCGCCACGGTTTAGCTCAATACCAAGAATTAGGTTATCTTTCAACCGACCACCACGAAAGCGTCAGCCACACCCTTGACTATGCCTATAGCGACTTTTGTATCGCCAGCTGTTCCGAAAAGCTTGGTCAAAATGACATCGCCCAAACTTATAAGGTCGCATCGCAGAATTACCGCCATCTCTTTGACGCCGAGACGGGCTACATGAGAGCGCGAGATAGTCAAGGCAACTTCCGACCAGACTTCTCTCCTTATAGTTGGGGACGTGACTACGCCGAATGTTCTGCTATTCAAGCGACTTTAGGCGTCTTACATGACATCCCAGGTTTGCGTCAACTGATGGGTGGAAAGGAAAACTTTAGCCGCTACCTTTTGAAAATCTGTCAAGATGCTCCTCTATTTGAAACAACTGGTTATGGTTACGAGATTCACGAGATGAGCGAGATGGCTACCGCTCCTTTTGGGCAAATCGCCATTTCCAACCAACCGAGCTTCCACATCCCTTATCTCTTCCGCTACAGCGACTACCCTGACTACACTGCTCTACTCATCAAAACCTTGCGTCAGAAAGCCTTTCACCCCAGCTGGGAAGCCTATCCTGGCGATGAGGACAATGGCAGTCTCTCTGCTTGGTACATCTGGTCAGCTCTTGGATTCTACCCGATCTGTCCGGGCAAGCCAAGTTACGATCTCGGAATTCCTCTCTTTGACCACCTCCGTATCTACCTAGCCAAGGAAAATAAATGGCTGGATATCCATGCCGAGCAAAACCACAGCCATTTCAACTTTGTCAAAGAATGCCGATTGGACAAGGCTCCTGTATCTAGCATTCAACACCAAGACCTCTTGAAAGCTGAGCAACTGACCTTCACCCTCAGCTGGCTACCAAATCACTCCTAACCAAAAGAACCTTTGCATCGCGCAAAGGTTCTTCTTTTATGAAACTTGGACCTGAAGCTGGTCAACCAGCTGCCTATCTACCGTCAGATTTAGATAAAAATCTAAGTTTTTATCGCCTGCAAAATACAAGGTTGGTAGCGTCAGCTTTTTTTCAGTCTCGCCAACTTGAAACGCAAGGACTTGAATCTCGTCCCGATAAGCAACACCATGCACACCCGTCCCTGGTTGAATCGAAATCTTAGCTTCTAAAGGACTGCTAGATTCTCTTCGCTTCACTGTAAAGTGGACATTTTCTCCCTTGGTCACAACTAGACTTTTTTCTGAAAACTCTAACTGTTGAACAGCTTCTTTTTTCGACAAGGTAGGTGTTTTATAGAGTGAAATCTTGGTCAACAAAGGCAAAGCCTGTGCCTCTGTAATGATCACACGCACCTTCTGAGCCTCTACCATGGATCCTCGCAAAAGGCGTTTATAGCCAACAGTATAGCCGGATTCAAACTCCTGCCAGACACCATCCAGCTCTACCTGAACATGGAAAGCAGCTATACGTTGCCCCAAATTCAAATCTTCTCTTAACTCAATCACATCAAAAGCTTTAGGTGCACCTAAATCAAGCTCTAATTGGATTGGCAACTCTGCATCACTTGCCCATGAACTGGTCTCTAGCCCATCTGTCAGATGAGAACAGGCAAAGTCTGGTGATAGAGCAGGGCCAGATACCGTGCCTCCCAAAGCCAAATCTTCTTTATATAGCTCGTCACGGTAGGCAGCAAATTCATAGAGACGCTGGATATCCTTTTCATCAAAGAGGCCATCTTGGTTCGGTGGGATATTAAGCAAGAGTGGAGTTCCCCGCCCTACCGAGTGAAAGTAGATTTCGACCAATTCCTCGAGAGATTTGGAATCCTGATCCTCATGGTAAAACCAGCCTGACCGAAGAGAAACATCTGCCTCACCGATTGAAAATAGCGTCCCCAAGGGATCTCCGTGCTGTAGATAATCTAATTCCGCCTCTGTCCCCAACTGGTCTGGCTTGACTTTTTGCCACAAGGGATCCCCTGCATAGCCTCGTTCATTTCCAATCCAGCGAATACTAGTTCCCTCAGTTGAGAAAATCAAACAATCGCCCTGCAAGTCACGAATGGTTTCAAACCAAGTCTCAAACTCATAGTTGACCTTCTGAGCCCCTTCTCCTCGAGCACCATCCATCCACACCTCAGCGAACTTACCAGCATTTCCATAGGCAGGATTTGACAAGATTTCCTTCAATTGAGCCAGATAGTAGGCATTGTAATCCGCTTCTCGGTCCACGTGATAGAGGGGACTGTGAGCATCCCAAGGAGATAAATACACTCCCATATCCATATCAAACTCAGTCACAGCTTGGGAAACCTCAAGGAGCAAGTCCCCCTTTCCATCCCTCCAAGGGCTAGCCTTAACCGAATAATCTGTATGTGCTGTCGGGTAGAGCACAAAACCATCATGATGCTTCACCACCAAAATCAGCTTTTTAAAACCCGTTTCTTTGAGCACCCGAACCCATTCACGCGCATCCAACTTGGTCGGGTTAAAACGCATAGGATCCTCTTGCCCACTTCCCCATTCCTGGTCATAAAAGGTATTGGGACCAAAATGGATAAAGGCAGCTAGTTCATCCTCTAAATAAGCTAGCTGGGCCTGACTTGGTAATGGTCCATGCGGTTTTATTTTCGTCATCATCTCGTATCTCTTTCTCTTGTTCACAAAGTTATCCACAATTTGTGGATAAGAAAGCATGCCTAAAAATCAGCTTCTCCAGAAGCCAGCTCTTAGACTTGGGAGCCTTCACGCTAAACAGACCTTTATCAAACAGCTCTGTACTAGGGTTTATACTAACTTTCCAGAAATTCACTAACATACGGAGCTATTATCAGGATGCTTCATCGCCCTGGATTATATATCATTTTCCCCTAGACTTATCCACAGACTGTGAATAAACTAGTGTTCCAGACCGCTCTCTCCTTGACTATAACAAAAAGCGATAGCAGCGTCAATATGACTAAGCTCCCTTCCTAAATCCCCTGAAAAGATTCTATAATTTGTACAATCGTAGCTTTTGCATTCGCCAGCTAGTGAGAAGCAGCCAGTAGAAAATGACTACTTTATCACATTGTGAACAGTACATCTGTGATACTATAATACCTAACAACCTAATCATTTCTAGCAAAAAATCCCGCAGATTTGCGGGATCTTCTCTTGCATCAATGCGCCAACATTTCTTGGGCGATTTCTTGTCCAGATAGGTTATCTGGGTAGTAGGTTGGCCAGTTGTCCATCTCTTCAAAGAGGGCTTCTTGGCTAGTACCTCCAAAGAAGATATGGAAATGTTCTGCCTTGACTGGGGCGATATTGTGGTCACTAAACTGAACATACTTGAACTGTCCAGCGTCCGCATCTGTCGCTTCAAAAAGGAAGCGCACCCCACGATTGCCTTTCTTATAAGTCAAAATTTTCTTGCCGACATACTTGTAGGTGAATTTCTTACTTTGTCCACCTTGAACAAATTCCATAGTATTATCCGTAATGTTGATCTTAGTCACATCTGTCTGATAGCCTTTTCTATAGTAGGCCTTGTACTCATCTTTGGTCATCTTGCCAGTCAACTTAGCCTTGTAATCAAAGACTTGATCAAAAGTTCCATCCTCAAGGAAAGGATAGACCGACTGCCAGTTACCTGCATAGTCACTCAAGGTGCGGTCTTTGACATCTGCATCCTCAAAGTAACCATTGTGAACTGTTTTGGTGTTTTCTTCCTTCTCTGGCTCGATTTCTGGTCCTTCTTGGTCTGTTGTTTGTTTCAAAGCCTTGAGGTTTTTCTCCATGATAGAGATGTAATTTTCTCCCGCCTTGGTGTCCTCTTCTGTCAGACTTTCTAAAGGATTGAGGACATCTGTTTTGACACCTGCCTCTTTGGAAAGGGTATTAGCAAGGGCTTGAGAGGCATTCTCTTCAAAGTAGATATAGGCGATTTTATTTTTCTTGACGTACTCTGTCAATTCTGCCAAACGTGCTGCTGATGGCTCTGCATCTGGTGAGAGACCTGAGATAGATACTTGCTTGAGACCGTAGTCCAAGGCAAGGTAGTTAAAGGCAGCGTGCTGGGTCACAAAGCTCTTTTGTTTAGCTTGAGACAAGCCATCTGTGTAGGCCTTATCCAAGGCTTGCAATTTTTCGATATAGGCAGACGCATTCTTCTCAAAAGTCTCTTTTTTATCAGGATAATCTGCTGACAAGCTGTCACGGATATGTTCTACTAGTTTGATGGCACGAACTGGTGATAACCAAACATGGGGATCGTACTCATGGTGATGGCCTTCTTCTCCATGGTCATGGTCTCCCTCTTCTTCCTCACCACCTGGCAAAAGTAACATATCACCTGTCGCCTTGATAGTTTTCACTTTTTTCTTATCCAAGGATTCTAGCAATTTTGGAACCCAAGTTTCCATATTTTCATTTTCATAGACGAAGGTATCTGCGTCTTGGATTTTAGCAACTGCCTTGGCGGACGGTTCGTATTCGTGAGGTTCTGTACCAGCACCGATTAGAAGTTCTACATTAGCAGTATCTCCTGCGACTTGCTTGGTAAATTCGTAGACAGGGTAAAAGGTTGTCACGATATTTAGCTTCCCATCTGCCTGCTTTTGATTGGAACAAGCCACTAAAAACAAGGCACATAGACTAGCTAGTAGTAAGCTCAGTTTTTTCATTTCATTCTCCTATTTGATAAAACGTTTCAGTAGACTGACTAACAAAAAGACAGCTACAAAGATAATGGTAATACTAGCGCTGGCAGGGGTTTCCGCATAGTAGGAAATATAGAGACCTGCCACCATTCCCAAAAAGCCTATAGCACTGGCTAGCAACATAACGGATTTGAAGTTTTTCCCCAGACGCAGGGCAATACTAGCCGGTAAGACCATAATGGTCGACACCAAAAGGGCTCCTGCTGCTGGAATCATAAGGGCAATCGCCACCCCTGTCACCATGTTAAAGAGGATAGACATGGTACGAACTGGCAAGCCATCCACAAAGGCCGTGTCCTCATCAAAAGTCAGGATATACATTGGTCGCAAGAACAAGAAAGTCAAGAGTAAAACGACCACAGCAATGGCAAAGAGGAACATCACCTGCTCCTGGCTAATAGTCACAATAGACCCAAAGAGATATTGGTCCAAACTCATGGAACTAGAACTTTTGCCCTTACTCATCACGATAAGAGACACTGCAAGTCCTGTTGACATGAGGATAGCTGTTCCGATTTCCATAAAGTTCTTATAGACTGTCCGGAGATACTCTAGAAAGACCGCTGCGATCAAGACGATAGCAATGGTTGAAATAGTTGGAGAAATTCCCAAAACCAGACCAAAGGCTACCCCTGACAGAGAAACGTGACTGAGGGTATCACTCATCAAACTCTGACGACGTAAGATAAGGAAGGTCCCAAGAACTGGAGAAAAAAGACTCATGGCAATGACCGCCAAGAAGGCACGCTGCATGAAATCATAAGATAACAAACTAAGCATGTTCCACCTCCTGGTCGCTTTCGTGAACATTGAAACAACGCCACGGCGAGTCTTGATTGCGCACTAGATGGATATTGCGATCCGCATAGTCCTTAACCTCCTCAGGATCATGGGTAATCATCAAAACAGCCTTGCCATGATGGTGGGCACTATGGTGCATGAGTTCGTAAAATTCATTTTTGCTTCCCGCATCCATCCCTGTCGTCGGCTCATCCAAGACAAAAATATCTGGGTCAGAAGCAAACATCCGGGCAATCACTGCTCGTTGCTTTTGCCCTCCCGAAAGGGAACCAATTCGTTTGTCACGATGTTCCCACATACCAACCGAGTCTAGACTGGCCTTGATATGCTCCTCATCATGGGCGTTCAAACGACGAAACCAACCCTTTCGCGGATAGCGACCCGACTTGACAAATTCATAAACTGTACTTGGAAAGCCAGCATTAAAACTGGCAATTTGCTGGGGAAGATAAGCTATCCTAAGCTTTTTCCCATGAGTATTTGTTTTTGAGATGGTTACCTTGCCAAATCTTGGCTGCAAGATGCCTAGACTAGCCTTAATCAGCGTCGTCTTGGCAGCTCCATTTTCACCAGTCAGGGTAACAAACTCCCCACTATCAACACTATAGTTGATGTGCTCGAGGACAGGCTCTTTGTCATAATAGAAAGACAAGTCCTCTACTGTAATATACCGCATTATTTGATTTCTCCTACTAAAGCAGTTAAAAACCGCTGAATCACTTCTTGTTCATTTGGAGTAAACTGACTTGCCACTTGTTCATAGGCTAAGAGCGTGTGTTCATGATGATGGTGGTGTTCCTCTGCCACTGGTCGAGCCAGTTCTGTCAGTTGGTAAAAAATCACACGCGCATCCTTTGGATCTCTGGATGTCTCTAACATACCCTCTTTGACCAAAGACTTGATAGCCTTGGTCACTGCCGCCTGACTGACATTGAGACGACGAGCCAACTCCGAGTTGGTTAAGGATTCTTCTGACAGGAGCATGAGGATGTGTTCCTGAGTATTGGTCAAGGCTACGTCACTTGTGCAATGCCCAATCAGAATTTCATGCTGGTTCTCAGATCTCAAGATCACCTCGTTTAAAAAGTTATCGATTTCCTGTGCAAGCTGTCTCATGTGTTACTCCTTCCCTAGCTATCTTTTAGTAAAAAAACATAGATAGCCACCGATTCTTTACTGGTTAATTATATCATAAACCAAAAAAGAGTCAAGGGAAAAAGGCGTAAAAACGTTTCCCTAGACTCTTCTAGATGTGAAATTTAACCTATTTTAGCTTTGGTTTTCGGCTCGATAAGATACCTGCCAAACCAGCTACCATTCCCATCAAGAGCAAGAAGATGGATTGCTCACTTCCTGTATTTGGGAGAGCTTTTTCTGAGACAACTGCCTTCTTGCTAAATTGACCTGCCACCTCATAAGTCAGTGGTACATTCGTAGTCGCATCGCTAGCAGCTGCATTCGTTTGAGGCGTTTCTACTGGCAGACTAAAAGTTGTAGAATCCACAGAAATCGTCCGTGAGTTCGGATTAATCTTTTCATACTGGGTCAAATCAGCGGTTTTCAGATACTCTTCAAAGGCAGCATCCATAGATGGGCCTTCTTCACGAGCGCCACCCAACATAGTGTAGCCATCACCACCTGCAGCTAAGAAATCATTGGTTGCAAGATAGTAGTTTTTTGCGAGGTCTAGGAGATCATAACGACCAGTTGTACGGTTTTTGACCTGGATGGCCAAGACACGTTTACCTGATGGTAGGTTGGTATCATAGTAGACCTTCACACCTGAAACTTGCAAGAAGCCACCACTTGGTTCTAGCAATGGTTGTCCGTTCTCATCCAAGACCTTCTTGCCATCCTTATCGACCTGCAAGATAGATCCGAGTGATTTTTCAAACATATCTAAGACTTGTTGCCCCGTCACTTGGATTTGTGAAATGGTATTTCCAAATGGAAGAACAGCAATGACATTTCCTTTAGTGATTGGTTTGCCTTTTGCAATGGTTTCACGCAAGCCACCACCATTTGTCACAGCGATGTCTGTCGGATGGCTAAATCCTGTTTGACCATACTGATAGAGGGAGTCTGCTACGACGTTTCCGAGGTTGGTTTCACGAACTCGAACATTTTCACGATCACCGTTTAGTTCTACAGGGCTGTTTGAGACAATCTCAACTGCATTTTCAGCATCGTATTTTTGTTTAATGTCTTTGACTAGTTTTTCAACTTTTGGATTGGCAGTCAATTTCTTGGCATCAGCAGCTGCAATCAACGTAGGATTCCCCAAAAGCTGACGTGATTTGTAGATAACTTTCCCAACATTATGAAGGTAACTTCCTGTTTGGTTATAGGTAACATTGTTGCCATAAGTTGTGGAAGCTACTGTATGAGAATGCCCATCAATAACTGTCACACGTTTGCCTTTGAGACGAGGATTTTTAGATAGAGCTTCTGCCAAGGTTGAACCACGCCACTCGACTGGAGTTGTGGTATCTACACCCAAGTGAGCGAGCACAACATAGTGTTTGTAGTCCTTGCCTTCTGCACGAGCCTTGGCTTGAACTTCTTCGATGACCTTATTGACTTCAGAGATTGGATCTGTAAAAGTTACCCCTTTAATGTTTTTAGGGTGGGTTTTTGTAGCGGTTTCAGGTGTTGTCACACCGATTACAACAAATTCATCACCTTCCACAGTCTTATCTTTATCAACAATTGTAGAAGCTTCAAAAAGACGAGCGCCATTGACATAGGTATTTGAGCTAAGTAATGGGAATTTCAAGATTTCCTTGTATTTTTTAACTTCATCAAGGCCAAAGTCAAACTCATGGTTTCCTACTGCCATGGCATCATACTGCATCTGATTGAGAATTTCAGCACGCGCTTCACCCTTCGTAGAGTTGGAAATCGGCAAACCTTGGAAGGCGTCTCCCGCATCAACAACCAGAGTATTTTGATTTGATTTCGCACGTTCCTGCTCAATGACAGTCGCTAACTTGGCATCTCCAATTACTCCTTTTTCCTCTACGATACGACCATGGACATCATTGGTGTGTAAGATAACGGTGTCCTTTTCTTCGCTTTTAGTAGATTCAGCAGGAGCTGACGGAGCTTCTGCAGATGCAACGGTTGCTGGAGTCTCTACCTCGTTTGTTGGAGTTGCTGACGCTACAGGGTTCGACACAGGAGCAGGAGCCTCCGACGTGGCGGGAGTTGCTACAACAGCTGAACTTTCTGCAGGAGTTGTTGCTTCTTCAGCGTATACTTGTCCAGCTAAAAAGGCTGGGGCTAATAGAGCTGTCGATAAGACAGGTAACAAAGAACGTTTATTCATTTTGAAATCCTTTTCTTTTCTTTTTTCCTTTATATTATACGATATTTCTAGAAAATTTGAAACTTTTGACTTATTTTCATCTAAAACATTCGCTATTTAAACAAAAAAAGCTTGGGTTCAAATCCCAAACTTTTATCTGGTTTTATTGGAAATCATTCATATTCCCATCATAGGTCGCCCAGTCCTTGCTAAAGAAGCGGTTATTCATCTTGTAGTCTGGAGCTGGCTTTGGATCCGTTAAGAAAGGATTGGCAACCTTATCAAAAGCTAGCCAACCCAACCATCCTAGATGAATGGTATCTTTAACAAAATATGGATCTCCTCCATTTTTTGAAAAATCAGCAATATTGGTAAAGCCCTGACTTTCTAATTGGTAACGAATTTTCTCCACTGCATGTTGATACATCTCTTCGCTGAGCCCTGTGTACTCCATCCACTTCTTGTTAACGGGCTGGATGACAAAGAGTACATTGACATTCGACTTAGCAAATTGATTGAGGACCAGCTGCAAATCATTGTACTCAGAGGACTTGAGGAAGTTGTAATTTTTTTGATACCCTTCCCATTTTTTTAAATCCTTTTTAACCTCTCTCGTATAGAAATGATTTTCCATCCCCATATCGTTATTGGTCGTATTTGCTTCTGCGTCCTTACGAACAATTTTTTCTAACTCATCATAAGAAAATTGATCCGGAAGATCCTTTAAATAGTTCTCCACGTGTTCCTTGTACTTGAGTTTTCCTCGAATGGAGAATTGTCCAAAGAGAGCGGATTGCTTTTCATTGAATCGCGCAAAAATATCAATAGCAACCTGATCAACCTCTGATAATTCTTCACCCTTTGACAGTTTTTGAACAATGCCTTTTAATGCAACATTAGGATTCTGCTTTAACAATCGAATAGCCGCATGCTTTGCAGCAATATCACCAGATTGATTTTCCAAAAAAGCTGTCAATTGGTCACTGTTAAAAAATCTCTGAAACGCTGCGGGTTCATAATCTGTCTCCGTAAACCACTGAGGCGAAATCACAAATACCGCCTGCTTATTCTCTATTTCTGGCAAAATTTGCTGTAGACCAAAATATTGATTTAGAGAGGCTGCTCCTGCTTGACCTAGAAAGTAAGGACGATAGGGACGATGGTATTTTTCCGCTAAAACAGCTGGATGGACACTATCAAATCGAATCCATTCACTGGACCCTAGAAAAGGAATAAAACGCATATTTGGATCCGTAAGAGCCCTCACTTTTTGACTTCTCTCCTTAAAGCTCTCTGTACTAATAGAAGCCGCGGAGTATTTCTCCTCCGTCAGATTATGGCTTGTTGTACTTGGATAAAAAAAGATGAGTAGAAGAACCAAAAATCCAGCAATGAAGATAGGCCCGAAGATCAGCCACAAGCGTTTAAGCATTCTTCAACTCCGTAATACCTTCTACGATTTTATTAGCCGTATTCCAGTCATCACGACCGAACTCCGTCACTGGAACACGAATGTCAAAACGGTTTTCAATCTCAACAATCAATTCAACCGTTCCCATGCTATCCAAGACACCGGCATCAAAAAGATCTTCGTCCATCATGTCAGAAACATCTTCCATAAACAACTCATCAATAATTTCAATAACTTCTGATTTGATATCCATTTTTCATATCCTTTTATTTTTTAAACCATAAATCATTCAAAAATCCAGAAAAGATTAAGAATGAAACCATCACGACATGGAAGGTGACAACCATGCCAAGCAACTGAATCCAGCGATTCTCAGGTAAGGAACCCTTTCCAGCTTTTTTCCGTTCTTTATTGAGCGCTTTTTTCTTACGAACCCAAGCGTCATTGATGACCAGCCCAATCCCATGAAAAAGTCCGTAGGCGATATAGTACCAGGTCACACCATGCCAAAATCCCATAATCAGCATATTGAGAATATAGGCTACACTTGAGGTCACATTGCGATTTTTAAAGACCTTCTTTCTGGTCAACACCATGACCATCCGCATAAAGACAAAGTCACGGAACCAGAAAGACAAACTCATGTGCCAGCGATTCCAAAATTCTTTTAAATCCCTTGACAAAAAGGGCTTGTTAAAGTTGATAGGACTATGAATACCCATCAAGTTTGAAATGGCTAAGGCAAACATAGAGTAGCCCGCAAAGTCAAAGAACAGTTCTAAACCGAAGGTATACATAACTGCAAGAGCATAATGGTTAAAGAAACCACCTGTCTGCAAGGCCAAATTTTTCAGCGGAGGCAGTAATATCTCTCCCAAAACATGGGCCAAGATAAACTTGTAAAGGAAGCCAAGCATGATATACTTGACAGCCCCTTCTAGCATGTTCATCAACTCATCCCGTTCAGGAATGGTCTCATAATTTTCATTGAAGCGTTTAAAACGATCAATGGGACCACTCGAGAAAGTCGGCATAAAGAGAAGAAAACGTAAGAATTGCCAAATCGTTAAATCCTTAATGACACCGTCTCTTAACTCAACGATAACCCCAACAGCACGAAAGGTTAGGTAAGAAATCCCTAAAAATCCAAACAAAGATTGAGGTCCATGAATAGCAGGAGATACTTTCACAAAGACGATAGGCAATAGAGATAAAAAACTAACCAGGTAAAATATCCATTTACTATCCCATTGTTTCCTGTACCTTTTGTAGAAAGATACAAGAAGTACTTGCCAGATAACATAAAGGATAAGTGCGCTTATTTGATTCGTCTTTCCACCTACCAACATGGTGACGATAAAGAAGAGACTAACAAGCACCTCGTACAAGGCAAAACGTTTCTTGAAAAAAAGACCAATAAAGATAGGTAAAGTCGCAGCAATTACGTATAAAAAGTACTGAAGATCACCATAAGGTTCCAAATGAGGTAGCTGTTTATAAAGCTCCATCATCTACTGTTTACCTCGTTAATCAAGCCCTTGATATCAATTTTACCATTAGGCGTTAGCGGCAAACTGTCTCGATAGAGAAACTTAGACGGCATCATATAAGACATCATGATATCTGCTAGGTCTTCTTTGATAGCCTTGGTAATATCGATATCACGTTCAAACTGTTCACGAACGCCGTCCTTTAGGATGACATAGGCCAGTAGATTTTGTACCTTGTGGTCCTTGTTATAACGTGGGACAGCAACAGCCGACTCGATATAGCGAGACTTGTTGAGGTTTTGAGAGACATCTTCAAGTTCAATGCGATAACCATTAAACTTAATCTGGAAATCCATGCGTCCACCATAGAGAAGCAAGCCCTCATCTGTCATGGTTCCTACATCCCCTGTGTGGTAGGCTGGAAGACCTTCGAATTCAAAGAAAGCTTCTGCCGTTTTTTCAGGATTATTCATATAGCCTTTTGAAACAGCTGGCCCAGAAACGATGATTTCTCCCTGTTCACCATTTGGAACTTTCTTCCCTTCCTCGTCAATGATAAAGGTTGGAGAATCCGCCTTGGTATAGCCGATTGGCAGGCGTTTGATAGTCGCCAACATCTCATCAGTGACGGCAACTGCTGACAAAGCTACTGTCGCTTCTGTTGGACCGTAGGCATTGATAATACGAGCATTTGGGAATCGCTCGCGCAGTTTTTGAGCTGTTTTGACCGTCAATTCTTCACCATCAAAGTAGAAATGCGTGATTCCTGGCATTTTCTCACTGTTAAAGTCTTCTGATAACATGGCCATATCTGCAAAGGACGGTGTTGAGGTCCAGATAGCGATTGGCAAGGAAAAGATCGTCGCAAAGAGTTTTTTGAAGTCCTGAGTAATGGCTGAAGGAAGAGCGAAAAGCGTGCCACCAAGTGCCAAGGTCGGTGCCCAGTACATGACAGATAGGTCAAAAGAATAAGGGGGCTGAGCCAGCATTTGTGGACGACTTGGCGTCGCAAATTCCTTATCTGTAATCATCCAGTTGGTAAAGCTGAGGAGATTGTCATGGGAAATCTGCACCCCCTTAGGCTTACCGGTCGTACCAGAAGTAAAGATGATGTAGTAATTATCATCTCCTTTGACTGGATGTGTAATCTCATAACTAGCCCCTTGAGCAAAGGCTTCTTGAACCTGAGCTAAAGTCATCATTGGCGTAGAGACTCGCTCTAATGGAAAATCTGAGATAGCAATAATCAAGCTTGGATCTGCAACTTCTACGATAGCAGAAACTCGTTCCAAGGCCGAATGGCTGTCAATTGGAATGTAGGCATGCCCTGACTTAGTCAGTGCTACAAAGGTAGCCAACATCTCATATTCCTGACCACCAAAAACGACGACTGGAGATTTCTCAGGCAAGTCAAGTCGATCGATAGCTGCAGCTAAACTATCTGAATCAGCCTTCAGATCGCCATAAGTATGCTCTTGACCTAAAACATTGTAGACAGGATATGTTGGCTGTGTTTGAGCAAAGTGCTCAATCGTTTCAATCATATCTTTTATCGGTTTATTAGACACTGTTCCTTTTCTCCTTTAAACTAGAACTCATTATAAATAAAGCCACCTTGTCCCTGCCCAAGGTAACTAAAAAAATAAAGCAAGCCAAGTAAGATTACAAAATATAGGGCCGTCCGGCCTAAAAATACATGTAGGTTTCGTTGTTTTTTCATAAGCTATCCATTAATATATCATTTCTATCGACTACAAATACGCACTATTAGTAACTTATCTTCCTAACATTTTACCACTTTATCAACCTTTTTTTCAACTGTTTACCATAACTTAAAAGTTCGTTTTAGGTTATTTTAAGATAAATTAAAATGTTAACAGTAGATGCAGGCAAAGATTTCCATTTCTATAAATCTCCTATACCAGTCATCAGAAATTAAACAGTTTAAAGAATAACAACAAACACACGGCTCCCTCTTTGGGCATTTTTATGCTAAAATAGTAGCTATGGATAAAATTATTAAAACTATATCAGAAAGCGGAGCCTTTCGTGCTTTTGTCCTTGACAGCACAGAAACCGTCCGCACTGCTCAAGAAAAACATCAAACTCAAGCCAGTTCGACTGTTGCACTTGGTCGTGCCCTTATCGCTAGCCAAATTCTCGCAGCCAATGAAAAAGGAAATACCAAGATTACTGTAAAAGTTCTTGGAACGAGCTCTCTCGGTGCCATCATAACGGTCGCAGATACCAAGGGAAATGTCAAAGGCTACGTTCAAAATCCAGGTGTTGACATCAAAAAGACCGCAACAGGTGAAGTCCTAGTCGGACCTTTTGTCGGCAATGGTCAATTTCTCGTTATCACAGACTATGGTACTGGAAATCCTTACAACTCTATGACTCCCCTCATATCCGGGGAAATCGGTGAAGACTTGGCCTACTACCTGACCGAAAGTCAACAAACTCCTTCAGCCGTCGGCCTCAATGTTCTTTTGGATAAAGACGACAAGGTCAAAGTCGCAGGTGGCTTCCTTCTCCAAGTATTGCCAGGGGCCAAGGAAGAAGAGATTGCTCGCTTTGAGAAACGCATCCAAGAAATGCCAGCCATTTCAACTCTTCTAGAAAGCGACGACCATATCGAAGCCCTTCTCAAGGCTATCTACGGCGACGAATCCTACAAACGCCTTTCCGAAGAAGAAATCCGTTTCCAATGTGACTGCAGCAAAGACCGCTTTATGGATGCTCTTGCCAGCCTTCCAAGCTCAGACTTAGAGGAAATGAAAGAGGAAGACCACGGGGCAGAAATCACTTGTCAATTCTGCCAAACAACTTATAATTTTGATGAAAACGACCTGGAGGAACTCATTCGTGACAAATCTTAATACACCTTTTATGATTGGCAATGTTGAGATTCCCAATCGTACTGTTTTAGCGCCCATGGCTGGTGTCACCAACTCAGCCTTTCGTACCATCGCAAAAGAGCTTGGAGCTGGACTCGTTGTGATGGAAATGGTCTCTGACAAGGGAATCCAATACAACAACGAAAAAACCCTGCACATGCTTCATATCGATGAAGGCGAAAACCCTGTCTCTATCCAACTTTTTGGTAGCGATGAAGACAGCCTCGCACGCGCAGCAGAATTCATCCAAGAAAACACCAAGACCGATATCGTCGATATCAACATGGGCTGCCCAGTTAACAAAATCGTGAAGAACGAAGCTGGCGCTATGTGGCTCAAGGATCCAGACAAAATCTACTCTATCATCAACAAAGTCCAGTCTGTCCTTGATATCCCACTTACTGTCAAAATGCGCACCGGCTGGTCTGATCCATCCCTAGCCGTGGAAAATGCTCTCGCCGCTGAGGCTGCTGGTGTCTCTGCCCTTACCATGCACGGTCGTACCCGTGAGCAAATGTATACTGGTCACGCTGACCTCGAGACCCTTCATAAGGTCGCTCAAGCTTTGACCAAGATTCCATTTATCGCCAACGGTGACATTCGTACGGTTCAAGACGCTAAACAGCGTATCGAAGAAGTTGGTGCTGACGCAGTTATGATTGGCCGAGCAGCCATGGGAAATCCCTACCTCTTCAACCAGATCAATCACTATTTTGAAACTGGAGAAATCCTCCCTGATTTGACCTTCGAAGACAAGATGAAAATTGCTTACGAACACTTGAAACGCTTGATTAACCTCAAAGGGGAAAACATTGCAGTTCGTGAATTCCGTGGACTCGCTCCTCACTACCTTCGGGGAACATCTGGTGCAGCCAAACTTCGTGGAGCCATTTCACAAGCTAGCACTCTGGCAGAAATTGAAGCCCTCTTGCAATTAGACAAAGCATAGTCTCACATCTACAACTTACAAAAACGGCAAGACTCATTTTTGAGTTTTGCCGTTTTTTATATGTTTTCATCTTGTAAATCTAATTGCTTCACTCTAGCTATATAGTAGGACATAATCAAAAACAAATTGAGGCTGATAATCCAAACAGACCATTCATGAAGAAAATGCATCAATACAGCCAAGCTGATTGCCCCCACTATGAAACTTCCCACAACA
Source organism: Streptococcus oralis subsp. tigurinus (assembly GCF_002356415.1). Classification (NCBI taxonomy): domain Bacteria; kingdom Bacillati; phylum Bacillota; class Bacilli; order Lactobacillales; family Streptococcaceae; genus Streptococcus; species Streptococcus oralis. The sequence goes on along the minus strand of NZ_AP018338.1, from coordinate 76,601 downwards.
ATCCCATAATTTAAGGCTTGACGACGGTATTCTTGGATATTTCCTTCTCTTCTAGCAATGCGATACAAAGCGGTCAACATCTTTCGGTAATTTCCAGATGTCATAAAAATGACATAGGGATGATCTTCAATCAAACTGCCCGTAAATGTTAGCATCATCATTCCTGTTCCAAAAGCAATGAAAGGAACTTCTAATAGAGGAAATCGTGAAAAGAAAGGCAAGATAAGGGTCCCGATAAATAAGGGGAGCAACATCTTAACCCGCCAGTAGGCCGTTTTGCGGTATTCTTTCATGTGCAATGCAAACAGAAATCCTAGAGAAAAGAAAATAATGGAGCAGAATCGCAACATCGTATTGATAACATTTGAGTAGCGCCAATCAGATATAAGTAGGAGAATATTCCCTGTCTGTGTCGCTACCAAACTATGGTATTGAATATGGCAAAACACATCCAAAGAACCACCTACAAACCCAAGAAATACTCCCATCAATCGTGTGTTTTGAGGTAAGATTAATTTATCCGCCATGTATTATCACTCGTTTTCCTTTGATTTTTTTATTATACCACATTCTCTTGGAGAAACTAAGTGAAAAACAGTTGATTCACTCTTTTACAGAACGATTTCTAGTAAGAGTTAAAACACAAAATTTTATTATTGAATCAAGGCAACGCTTGAAACTTTACCATCCGCACCTGTTGTAATTTGGATGATTTTTCCTCCTCCGATTTTAGCATTATACTTGCCATCATCAAGAGTGTAAGAGTAGCCTCTAATAGAGTAGTTTTCTTTATTTCCTTCTGCAGTTTCTACTGTAAATTGGCCCCCTGATGAAACCGTAATAGTTTCGCCATTCGCTCCCTTCCAGTTGCCTGCAGCTGCTGAGAAATCACCATCGACCATGGTTAAAACACCCTTGTAGCGTTTGTTGTGTTCTGCTTGCTTGTCTTGAAGTTTGCGGTCAGTTGTTGGATCATAGCCTGACTGGTTAGACTGGGCTTGAGAACCTTGCTGAGTTGATGGAGCCTGAGCTGGAGCTTGTTGACTAGGAGCTGCTTGTTCTTGTCTTGATTCAGGCGCTGGTTTCGCTTGTGACTGATCTGCTGTTGTAGAAGACTGACCAGAAGATGCCTGAGCCTTTTCAGATGAAGCTGAGCTTGAAGATTTTTGAGTCTTGCTTTCTTTGCTAGAAGAAGCTGCTTTGGAACTTGATGATTGACTTGTCTTGGCAGAGCTACTGGTTTGAGCGGTTTCGTTTTTATTTCCACAAGCTCCCAGTAGCAAGGTAGAAGCCAATACAGTCGCTGCCATCAATTTGATATAGGTTTTCTTTTTCATTTTTCTACTCCTTTGTAACATTTTTGAAATGTTAAGAAATCTTTTTGTAATATAATTGTAACATTGGGCTTTGAATCTGTCAACTATTTAGAGAACCTATTTTAAAAATTGTTCCCTCCACTATTTCAATTCGTAATTGAAACGAAAAAATAGAAAAATTTCCTAGATTAGAGTCCTATTTTTTGCATCGTACTTATATAATCGCTTGCATTGTTCTATAATAAAAACAGTCGCAACAGAAAAGCAATCTAATAATAGTAAACAAGGAGGTCGGGATTTTGGTCCCGACCTCTTTATTTCAATCGATAGGTTTTTCTTGGCTTCTTTTTAGGTACTCGTTTGAGCCCGACTTCTTCTACATATTCTCCGTATTTTACGAGAAAGTTATTGCTGACGATGGGGCGACCTGGGTTGATAAGATTGACCAGTTCAGTCCCCTCGTAGACAGTGAACTCCTCCTCCAGCAGGTAGAGGAAGGTCGGATTCCAGTCGAGACGGCCTTGGATTCGTTTGATAGATTCTTGGATAATGGCATAATGGTCAAAGGCGAAGGCTTGCTCGTCCAGCTCCACTCCCTCTAGGAAGCATTTGCCTGTCTGGAAATCGACATCTACGAAAACGACATCCTTAGCATCGTCACCTGCCTGAACGAGGTCTAAGGCACGACTAGGTAGGTACACCAAGTGGGCAATGGTCACTGTCCAGCCCCGCGGATCACGCCCGGGAGTCGATACGGTCATCAATTGCTCGATTTTTTCCAAAGGTAGATCGAGATTGACTTCTTCTCTCACTTCGCGCTGACAGGCATGTGCAGCATCTTCTCCCTTGTCCATAAAGCCTCCAACTAAGGCCAAACAGTTCTGATAAGGGTGAGCCTTGCGACGAATCAGCAGGAGTTTGATCTTTCCTTCGACAAAGCAGTAGGCTACCATATCCACTGTCACACTTGGTTTTTCATATTGAGGGAGTTCCTGCTTGTAGTACCAGTCTAAAAACTCCTCCTGACTGGCATGAATTTCAAAATATTCTTTTTCCATCATCCCTGATGGAATCTTTATGTCTGCCATCTTATGCCTCCTTTCGAACTGCCTTGGTCCATTGGTACCATCCCACTAGACTATTGAGTGTGTAAACCCAGTACATCCCTTGAATGTGGATATTTTCACCCCACCAGAGGTAGATACTAAAGAGATTAGTTGCAATCCAGAAAATCCATTGCTCACGGTAGAGACGTGTCATCAAGAGCTGACCAACACCATTGGTCGCATCGGTAACACTATCACGGAAAGGGCGAGCGCTATGGATACTTTGGTAAGCCAAGCCCATACCAATCCAGATAATGGCAGTCAAGGCTAAGTACTTGAGCCAGTCAAGAACAGATAATTTCTTAGCTTCAAAGTGGGATTCTTCTGGTTTTTCCTGTTCATTGATACGATTGGACAGCCAAGCATAGAGACCAATCGGCTGCATGACAAAGAAGTAAACCGTCGTCAAGACTTCGCCATAAAAAGTCGCATTCATGGCCAAGATCAAGTAGATTGCTGAGTTAATGGCCCCAAAGAGATAATTGCTTGCACGCCCTTCTGCTACCAAGATAACACAGACAATCCCAGTCCAGGATGCAAATAAGCTAAGCCAGTCATGGCTTTCCGTATTTTGTGTAAACTCCAAGATCAAGGGAACACTTGACAGGGCGATGAGATACAACCACTGGAAAAGGCTACGGCCGACAAAGAGATCTTTCCATAGTAAGCGCATGATTCCTGCAAAACCAATCTTGCGGGCTTCGGCATGGACATTTTTAAAGTTTTCGATAAATTGTGTGATTTTTTCAGTTAGTTTTTTCATATTTTTCTCCTAATCTGCTTGGTAAATGGCATCAATAGCCACTTTTGCTGCTTCATAATTGCCTAGATAATCCTCTGCTAGATAAACTAAAGGAATGGTGGTTAAGTATCGCTCCCTCATCTGGTCCAAATGCTGGGAAAAACTGTAGCGAATGTGGTCTTCTGCCATGGTCATATCTCTAAATCCGTCATTGACATAGGAGCCAACAGGCTGCAAAAAGAGAATCAAATCCCATTTTTCCTTGGCCAAGATGGAGGCAAAGAGATTGTCAAAGGTTTCTCCTGATAAGTCCTCTTGGTCCTCAGTCTCCATGTAATAGTCATAGTAACCCTTGGTTACCAAGGAGTTGGTATCGGCTATCACTAGGCCTCGATTGGCATTGCTATCGATTAGCTTGGAGGTCTGGTCATACTGCCCTAAAAGGAGATAATAGTAATCTTTTGGAGTCAATTCATCGTCGCGGACATTGTTTTTGATCTGGTACTCACGCGCGTATTCCAGACTAACGGGCGCATCGTAATACCTTGCCAAATCCTTGGCCAGAGTGGTCTTCCCATTGCTAGCACTTCCCATAATTAACACTTTCTTAGTAAACTGACGACGGAAGGGTTGAGCAATATATTTCCAATATTTGCTTGGATTTTCTCGAATCATAGTCGCTGAGATACCAAACTTTCTTTCTTGCAAGACAGTGCTAAATCCACGTTTAGCTAGTTCTTGCTGGTATTCTTCTTCTCCCACAAAGAAAGTCAGTTCTTGCTGGGTTTCATCATAGGAAATCTCCTCTAACATCTGGTTCAACCACTCCTGCCAGCCCATAGGATAACGGGGAAGATTGGTCTCATCCAGCTTGCAGACAGAGGTCAATTCGTCATCACGAAAAGCCTCTCGGATATAGCGAAATCGTTTTTGAAGACTTAAACCTACCTGCTCCCCTCGGTCTCCCTCGTAGCCTGAAACGACTACCCAGACCTGGTCACACTTACGCTTCGCTCGCTGGATCAGATCGATATGACCCTGATGAAGAGGGGCAAAGGTCCCAAATACTACTGCTGTTTTCTTTTTCATAAACATTTTACCTTTTTATAATTTTTGATATTTTTATTTTCTATGTTTTTATTATATCTTATATTTTTATTTTTTCAAGGGTTTTTATTATTTTTTATAAAAAAGTGATAAAAAAGAATCAGGATTCCTCCTGATTCTCATTTTTAAGCAATATCAAATTTCAATTGTCCAGCTTTGACACCAATTTTGAGGGTCTTACCTGCTACCAGTTCTCCCTTAAGGAGGAGTTCTGCCAACTTGTCTTCCACTTCTGTTTGCAGTGTTCTGCGAAGTGGACGAGCTCCCATTTCTGGATTGTAACCGTGACTAGCTAGTAACTTCAGTGCCGAAGCTTGCAGTTTCAAGTCGATGCCTTTCTCTGCTAGGCTAGCAATCAATGGTTTAACCATGATCTTGACAATTTCCTGCATGTGTTCGCTATCCAAGCTGTGGAAGACCACCTTTTCATCAATACGGTTGATAAACTCTGGTCGATAAGCTTTTTTCAACTCTTCGAAGATTCGTTTTTCCATATTTTCTTGGTCAAAACGAATGTCCTTGGCCCCAAAACCGACAGTCTTGTCATCACGAAGGGCTGTCGCACCAAGGTTTGACGTCATGATGATAATGGTATTTGAAAAGTCAACCTTGCGCCCCTTGCTGTCTGTTAGAACTCCATCATCCAAGACCTGCAAGAGGACATTAAAGATATCTGGGTGGGCCTTCTCGACCTCGTCAAAGAGGAGTACGGAGTATGGTTTATTGCGGACCTTCTCGGTCAACTCCCCCCCTTCTTCGTAGCCCACATAACCCGGAGGAGCTCCATTGAGACGGCTGGCTGCGAATTTCTCCATATACTCACTCATGTCAAAGCGGATAAGGGCTGATTCGTCATCAAAAAGAACTTCTGCCAAAGCCTTAGCCAATTCGGTCTTACCGACACCCGTCGGTCCTAGGAACATAAAGGAGCCAATCGGACGCTTGTGACTGCGAATACCTGACTGGTTACGGCGAATGGCACGGCTAATACTTGAAACAGCTTGATCTTGTCCGATGACGCGTTTATGCAGTTCTGCTTCCAAGTTCAAGTATTTCTTAGCATCTGTTTGCGTCAGCTTTTGGACTGGGATACCTGACAAGCGACTTAAGGTGGTTAAAATATCAGATTCTGTCACCAAGTCTTTATAGACAGGCAATTCTTGTTCTTTTGCGATTAGCTGGCCTGCTTGTTTCCACTTGCCATCCATCAAGGCCTTGTCAGCTGGACTCAAGTCGGTTTCATCCATTCTCACATGCTTGGATTTGTTTTGCACTGTTGCTGCCGCCTCATCCAATAGATCGATGGCAGAGTCTGGCAAGTGACGGCTTGTCAAGTAACGATGCGCCATCTTGACAGCTGTTTCAACCGCTTCATCTGTGATTTGCACACGGTGGTGTTTCTCATAGGTAGCCTTCAAGCCCTGTAAAATGGTCATACTGTCGGCCACGCTTGGCTCTTCGATCGTCACTTTGGCGAAACGACGAGAAAGGGCTGCATCCTTTTCGATATGTTTTTGATATTCCTCCTGAGTAGTCGCACCAACAGTTTTCAAAGTTCCACGAGCCAAGGCTGGTTTCAAGATATTAGCCGCATCCAGAGTCGAGTCAATCCCGCTCCCAGAACCCATGATAGTATGGAGTTCATCGATAAATAGGATGACTTGGCCATCTTCTTCAATATCCTTGATGATATTGTTCATGCGCTCTTCAAAATCCCCACGGAAACGTGTTCCCGCAACGACATTCATCAAATCAAGCTCTAACACACGCATCTTGGCCATTTCCGCAGGCACATCACCACTAGCAATACGCTGGGCAAGTCCAAGTGCCAGAGCTGTTTTCCCGACACCAGCATCCCCAACCAAGACCGGATTGTTCTTGGTCTTCCGACTCAAAATCTGAATCATACGCGAGATTTCCTTGTCCCGACCGATGACTGGCTCTAACTTGCCAGAGCGCGCTTGCTCCGTCAGGTCATGCGTGTAGTCCTCTAGACCGCCACTTGGAGTCTGAGGCATGCCCATCATATTAGCCATAGAATTTTGCTTATCAGAAACCGTACGATGGCGTTGGCGTAAAGCCTTGAGGTCTTCACGAGTCCATCCTGCACGTTCCTCTAAATTGCGACGAAGGGCAGCAATCTTGACCTGATCTTTCTTGTCTTCATAAGAAAAACCAGCCCTCTCCAAGATACGAGTCGCCAAGGCATTGCCATCATGCAAAATCGCATAGAGGACATGCTCTGTCCCCAACACCTTAGCATGGACCACTGAGGCCACATACTCTGCTTCTGCAAAGAGAACCTCCAAACGATGGGAAAAGGGCAATTCTGTAAAGGTTTCATCCTGGCTATAGTCCGTTTCAGTCAGTTCCAACGCAACCTCTTCTAAACGGTCCATTTCATAAGGATAATCATTTAGAGTCGCACCTGCCACACTGTAACTGTGATTGGACATGGCAATTAACAAATGCCAAGACTCTAGATATCGGGCTCCAAAATGGCCAGCAACCATGTAGGCACTTTCGATACATTCATTCAATGCTTTTGAATAATTCATCTTACTTCTCTTTTCTATCTACCTCTTGTAATAGCTGCCGGAGCATATTGGCACGGACAACTGAGGATTCCTCCCCTAGGACACGATCTGTTGCTACTGAAGTCAGCAAGGTCATTTCCTGCTTGGTCATCAAGTCCTGCTCCACCAAAAGCTGGAGAATATCCTCATAAATCTCCTGACTAACTCGCTCACCAATCGAGTAAAGCAAATCGCGGAGCATCTCATGATGACTGGAAAACTCAATCCGCCCAATGCGAATGTAGCCTCCACCACCTCGCTTGCTCTCAACCAAGTAACCTCTACTTTCCGTAAAACGTGTCTTGATGACATAGTTGATCTGACTTGGCACAACCTGAAAGGTATCCGCCAACTGACTCCGCTGCAATTCCACGATACCAGACTGGTCTAAAATTGCCTTGATATAGGCTTCGATATGATCTGATGTATTTTTAAATCTCATAGTAAATCAAACTCCTTCTTTGAACCTTGACTATCTTTGACTATACTATCATTTAACACTCTATAAGTCAAATTTTTAGAGCTCAACCCTTGAAAATACTGACTTTCTTTAAAAATACTAAGGCATTAGGACGCCTTGGTTTTTCTTGAAAGTTCCTAAAAAAGTCCACAAAAAAGAGCCCTAAAAAGGGCGTAATATTGACGAGTTCAGCAGGCAAGAAACTAGCACGGTCAAACGTGCTTTTTTATTACCTGGTAATATTATAGCATATCTAGAATACTCTCTCAATCATTAGCAATAGCTCCAATATTGAAGTATAATGATACTATAACTCTTGCAGAAGTTAAGGAAGCTTACGTTAAGGGGATTCCAATAATATAACAAACTATAGTGCTACAAAATCAGGAAAATAAAAAAATGAAACTTAGAAAGTTTAACAATAAAGTTGTAACGATTACAGACGTTGATAACCAGACCTTTGAGGGAATTTGTCTTTTTGAAGATAAGGATACTTTTGATGAAGAGTATGATGCTTTATCTGTTAAAACAGGTTTACGATGGACGAGGTTATTTGAAAATGAAATTTTAAAAGTTGAAATTGCTGATAAAACCGAGCAGTCAAAAAGCCCTTAGATTTGTTTCTAGGGGCTTTTTATTCCACCAGTAGTTTTCAATCGTAATATGTCAATAATGCTCCTTCTCGATAACTACGAGCAAAATCTAGTAGGATTTCACTTTTGAGACGGTCATACTCTGTTTTATCAATATTCAGTAAGCTATATAGTTCTTTTAAAGTATGCTTTTGTTTTTGGGAAACAATAAATAAATTATAAAATATACTACGTTTCTTTTCGTCTAGGCCACTACTATAAGAGTCTATCATTTTGACAATCTCGATAGCTTTGGTTTCAAATGCGCCTGGAGTATCTCTAAGATTGGCTAACTTCTTCAGCGACTTGTAACTTTTCAAAAAATGATATGCTCTTTTTGCTGTTTCTGTGTTGTCTACGTCCATTTCATACTACCCAACTCATTGAAAAAATTCTCTCCAGAAAGGATTTTCACTATCAAAAATTCTAACTTCTTCTTCCATCATATTGTGGGGATAATCAAGAAATAAGTTATAAATTTTTTGCTGATCAAAACTGAACAACAGCTCTCCTCTAACATCTATCTTATCAATCCACCAAATTTTTGATTCTTCATTATTTTTGTAAAAATCACTGTATCCTTCAATATTAGACTCTGAAATAAAAACTTTATCCATTCCATCGGATGAACTTGGTTTATCGCATTCCGTTAAGTCGTTATTTAACATCATTCAGGCTCTTTCTATCATCTTAGTCAAATAATGTGACCATATTTTTATTTTAAGATACTTGTGGAAAAACTTCATCCCATATATCCACTAAACTTTTACCATCAAAAACTTTAGCTTCCATAGCTTCATCAATCGTATTAAACTGCTGACCTTCATAATCATAACCAACTACACAAACGCTAGATAAGAAACAAGCACCTCGGCCATTAACATTAAATTCAAGATCGGTCTCTAAATATTTTTTAATTTCATCTTTTTTCATACATAATTACCACACCTCGATTATATCATTTTTTATATTTCTAAGCCCTAACATTTTATTTCATTATTACTTAATTCTGTGATTTGGCGCGAGAAAAAATGTACAGTGACGGCGTGAAGTCCGGGAGCTCCGAGGGGGAGGGGGATACCCCCCCTATCCTAATTTTTTTGTGTTTTTTTTATTCTTCAAAAATTATTCCTTTTATCAGAGAACGATAACAATCATCTTCTGCCTTTTCTTCAGCCGTTTTATAATGATTTTCTTGCGCTACTTTCTTTTCTATTTCTTTTTTTGCATCCGATGTAAGTTGTTTTACTTTAGTATTGTATGCTCTTTCTTTTTCTTGCTCTAAGTGTATACTTGTCTTTTTTATTAAACTCTCATATTCTCTTTGTTCCTTTAAATCCCTTTCAAGTTCCTTCTCTCTGATTTTGTTATATTGTTCTTGTTGTTCTTCTCTTTCTTTTTGAGCACCTACTTGTAGTTCTCCTATAATTTCTCCAAGGTCTCTTTTATGACTAAATAAGTTCATGTTTTCTTTCCTTTCCTTTATTTTGAAAAATTATCTATAATTCTTTCTAATTGTTCTTTGTGTTTATAAAATGCTCTCTGCGGGTTATAGCCTACCCCGGAGTAGAATAGATATACTCCTGTTTTATTTTTCTTGTATGATTCACTATTCTTAGTTAATTGGCCTTCGATTTTTTTAAGCAATTGATCAGCTTTGTTAGCTTTTTCTAGAGCAATATTAGCAATTGCCACAACTTCTTTCAACTTTTCACAAGCTTGTGTATAGCAGTCCTCTTGCTCTTTATTAGCTAGTTTTGTAATATCACCAATAATTTCATGATATTCTTCATAAGAAATTACAGGCTGATTACTTATTGTCTCTAGTTGTTTTTCATACAATTCTTTTGTTTGCTCTGCTGTCCATAGTTTCGTTTTTGCTTCTGTATACTTTTGGGCATTTATTTCTCTTTGAGCCTGTAGTAACTCTGCCTGTGCTTCTAAAATAATTTGCCCTGTCTTAGTTAGTTCTTCTTCAGCTTCTGTAATATCTTTTTGGTTTTGTTCGATTAGTTTAGTTACTTTTGTTTCAATAGTTTGTAATGTTTCCATGTTTTTATTCCTCATTTCTTTTATTCTTTTTTATTGTACTTGTTACCTACGATTGTCTACTGGATCTTTATTCCTCATTGTTCTCCTCTTTCCAAAAGTAAAAAGAGACGTAACAAAAAGCCACTTAGCTTTAATGTTACGCCTCTAGTTTTCTAGTCAGCTATCTTTCTTTAATTGTTGTTTCAATCTGGACAATATTACCATCTTGACTGGTAAATACTACACTTCCAAAGTCTGGTATTTTTTTCATTTCTATTATACCATTTTTGACAAAAATAATAAAGTTATCCTGTAAAAATGGCGTGTAATCTTTGTTCGGATTCATCTGTTTTTCCTCTCTTTTTTAGTGTCATATATTTAACATATCTTCTATTCTGTTAAATTCAAGCCGTTTTCTCAATCCCTTTTGTATCAAGGGGATAGGTCTGTTTTGCGTTTTTTAATTTACATTTTTTCATTATGTTAAATACACATGAATTTTATAGCTAAAATAACCTCCAAAAATCAAATCCAATCACTGAAAAATAATCAGTTTCAAAAAGGTAGTCATTTTTGGGCATCTAGTGACTACCACCTCCACCTTACAGTCCCAAGGGGTTACAAAAAGCGTAGTCAGGTAGTCACCTTGCTCACAAAAAAATAATAATAAACACCTTAATTCTATTTACTCTATATAGTTTACAAATAATGTAAAATAACTACTTTTTAATATAAAAGTCAATAATATCAAGGGTTTGATAGGGTAGTCAGTAAAATCTTAAAAACTACCCTTTTTCTAAATCCTTTTTGTTTAAAGGCTTTAGCTACCCTCTAAAAGGTAGTTATTTTTTGAATTAGTGACTACCCTAACTACCTTTTAGGTTTTGAGTAACCAGGCTTAACACTTTTTCCAAATTTTAAAGATCGTTTGTGTTCCCAACCGTCACGATTTTGCATGAATTTTTTAACCTTTGCCTTATCCTTTGATGGTACATTATCAGTCAAATATACCTCTTGGAAAAATAGGTTAATGGTCATCTTGCTCCTATCTACCAATTCACCATATTTATCTGTATCCAGTTCCGCCGTTCCACCTTCGCTATTTCTAAAATATCCTTCGTTCATCATGTCATAGATATAATAGTATCTTGTCCGATCTGATATTGGATACTGGTACATATTTTTGGGATAAGGCAAGGCTAAATAACGCTCCAAATCCTCAAGAGTTTCATCAGCAAATTTGTACCTACTTCTTACCTCATTTACCAGGTTCTCCTGCTCGTCTGTCAGCGTCAAAGACTGGTTAGACTTCCAAGCTACTACCATAGCGCCCCAAAAGGCTCTACGGTCTTTTTCCGTCCACTTCCTGTCCTTATAAGTGGTATCCTTATGTACTTCAGCAACAAGAAAGCGCCTTTCCCCTGTTAAGTCGTTCAAATAATCATGATCATTAGTTGCCCTCACGATGATAAAACTCTTGGGTAGTCGTCTATCACTGGAAGCATAAGGCGGTCTATACTCTAGTTTGGTTTCGGTGATGAACTTCTTCAACTCTGAAAAACTAGCCTTTTTACTGGCCACCATTTCATCATCAAATACACACCAATTTCTAACCATTCTAGCCTTATCGTCTTTGTCTGTGAAAGTTTCAACGGTTGTAAAATACTTGTGAGTGAATAGTCCCTCAAAAAATTGGGTCTTTCCTACTCCCTGCCTTCCAGTCAAGTCCAGCACAAAGTCAAACTTAATAGAGGGATCAAATACCTTAGCAATCGCCCCACGGAAAAACAAGTCCATGACAATACGGTTATATTCGTCATCTTTGATATTCAGATAATGCCTTAAAATAGCAAAGGGATCACGCTGATTCACTAACTCTCTATATTCGCTTTCGCATGATTCCAGATAGTCTTTTAAAGGGTTGTAGCTATGCTCACCAGCCACCACCTCCAAAATATCAGCGATATCCCCTTTTTTATAATCTATCTTGTACTTTGTAGCAATATAAGCCCTAATCTCTCTAATAATTAGGTCGTCAATGGTTCCGCTTAAGGTTCTACCGTTCAATTTTGTTGCTTTTGTCACGTCAATTTCATAAGTGAATGTATTGTACTGTATCGCCCCCTTCAGTTTGCTATCTCCACTTAAAATCTTCTTAAGATTGTCCAAGGTAACCGCAAAGCCTTTCCCTTTGGTTTTCGGTGTTAGATTCAGACTATTATTATCCTCGTTGGTCTCTCTTGCTTGGGTCAAGTCCACCACGGTAGGCGGTATTTGTTGCTGATTCTCTTCGATAATTTTAGTTACAATTTCTTCACTATTCAAAAGCCACCTCCTTATAGAATTTTGTCGCTACTTCAAGGAAATAACTGGCCAATTCTTTCCGTTTGACGATAGTAGAAAACAAATCCACTAACTGACTAAAACTGTAACCATTCACAAATAGCAATCGGACAAAAAGTGAAGTCTCATACCTGGTATAAATGCCATTACAAATCAGGTCAAAAACCCAGCCTTTTAACTCCACTCCAAGCCCCTGCCGTTGCTCTGTCAATTTATTTACCTCTAAATCTTTCAGGATCATCAGCAATTCAGGACTAGCCAAGGTAATTTCTAATGGTCTAGCTAGTTCCCAGCCTTCCCTATCACTTTTTTCGTCTCTGATAGCCACATATAAGCCTTTGTAACGAAAATCCGTCAACCCCTCACCTATTGGCTCATAGTAGACAAACTTATAATAGTTTCCATTCTTCCAAACTTGGGTAGGGGTAGACTTAAGAAAGGCAAATAATGCTAATTTGTCAGCTGATAAAATCAACTCGATCACTCGCATTCTTCCACCCCCAAGAACTTGAGAACTTCGGAAATTTTATAATAAGCCTTTCTAGTATCCTCGATTGGTGGAATATATTGTCGTAAACCTGCATGTTCCCAACTACTCAGGGTTTTATCACCTATATTTAACTCTTTCTTAAGTTCCGTTTTACTAATCAAATTCAACTTCTTTGGAGGAATTTTTTCATGGTTCTTTAGATACCGTTCCACTGATTCCAGAATATTCGACTTTAGATCCTCAATCATTTTTTCAAACATACTAGCACCCCCACGGTCTCACCCCTGCAAGCTGAATATATCGTCCGTAGCAAGGACTTAAATCCTCGCTAGGTGTTTCTTTCATCTGTCTATTTTCTCGCTCAATCTGGACGCTTTTTTTGCGGTCTCGGTGGTTTAGATAAACCAGTAAACCAATAAGTACCACGCTAGAGAAAAGAGCCTGTATATTCGTTAATTCTAGTTCATTCATGCTATGTCCTCGCTTTGTAATTCTTGATGTATAACTGTTGTATTTCATGTTCCATTTTTAGAAAGGCTTCCACTTCTTCTATGGATACTTTTTTATTGATAAAATCACTTATGAATTGAAAGAGGTTTGGACTTTCTGCTTTGACCTCAGACATTAGATTGTCAAGGTCTGCTTGTGTATTTATTTTTAAGTTTGTTATTGTCATTTTTTGCTTTGTTATCCTTTTTCTTGCCGTTTCCTATACTGAATTATCACCACTCCAAACGCTGGGCGATTGCCCCAAGTTGGCGGACGCATGTAGTGATGTTTCGTGGGTAATCGTGGGTAATCACCCACATTTTTTCTAAACAAGTGCTTAGAGTCGCCGTGTCAGCACTCATTTTTCAAAACCTTTTCTAATTGCTTGCCTGCACTTCGGTTTTTTAGTTTGTCTTTGTTTCGTTTTCGATTTGATCGCCTAATCTTTTCCAGGCTCTATCAAAATCATCACGTTGGATTTCTTTGCTATGTAATTGCCTTGCTAACTCCATAGCTCTACGCATGAATCTAGCAAAATGTGTCTTTTCTTCCATCCCTAACTCTCCATCATGTCATAAAGTAGGGCGTAATGTTTATCTGGTATTCTATCCAAGGCTTTCAAGCCGTCGTGTCCTGCTTTTTGTCTGGTTTCCGCCTTGACCGTACTATCAAAGGCGATAGAAAAAGCATTTAACATAGCCTTGTATCTGTCTACGCTCTTCAAACAGCGACCACGTTCCCCAAGTTCCTTGTCTTCCAGTTCTTCTTTTACAGTATCGTCCAAGAGTTCAAACTTAGTGTAAACTCCTTTTTCTACTTTAAAAACCTAGTCGCTTGTTTTGTCTGAGATTGTAAAGATTAACCTTGCAACTGTCTAGGTTACGGTAGCCTAGCACTCTAGCAATTTCTTCTAAGTTTTTGCCCTCTAGTTCAGGCAATTTTTCAGCAATATCCTTAAATTTTACTGATTGGTGTTTCTTTCCCATTGTGTACCTTGTCTTTCTATGCTATAATCAAGGTATAGAAAAAATATCTATACCAATTTATTGTCGCTTGCTCTCCTCGACCAAAATTTGAGCAAGTGACTTTTTTTGTTGTCTTTTTCATGCTTTTTTCCCTGACTTGGGTTTATATAGCAAGTCTTTACTTTCGATAAGATCCAGAATCCAACTGAGTCCCTGCTCCACTGTTTCAAGAAATGCGCCCAGGTCTTCACTTTCTAAGTCCTCATAGTTCATACAAAGATATTCGGCTAGTTGTCTGTCTTTCTCAACTAGCTTTTTAAAATCCTTGAAATACTTGGGAATTGGAAAACCCTTGCTGTTAGTAATTGTTTCAAATTCTATATTATTGTCCATTCTTAAAATTTCTACACTTAAATAATAAGTTTCCTTTCTTCTTTTTGCTCATGCTTGCCACTTAAAACAGTATCATATGGATTTACTAATTGAGATAGGAGACAAAACCGTTATAAATCCTTGATACTGCCATAGGTAGCAAGCATCTTAATCTAGCGAATAGTTAGCTAGTCTGATAAATCAATCTTCAGTGCTAAAGCACTATACAAGAAATCTGTAAATATAAACTAAAATAGTGATTAGTTGACTCCTTTCTAATAATCTTCAGCAAGCCACTGCATGGCTTTTTGGTAAATGCTCGGCTTTACTTCGCCACCGTCTCGAATTTTTCGATAGGTAACTTGTGTAACTCCGATTTCCTCGCCTGCTTGCTTACCAGTCAATTTTTTGTCTGCTTGCTTTCGGCGGATTGCTTTTGCTTGTGTTGAGGTAATAAGCAATGATATTTCTCCTTTCTTTTCTAACATTTTTGTTAGTTCTCTTGTATTTTACTAAATAAAATGTTAGTTGTCAACAATTTCTAACATTTTTGTTAAAAATTGTTTTTTTGTGTTATAATTATTTTGAGGTAATATACAATGAACAGATTACAAGAGTTACGAAAAAAGAACGGGGATACCCAGAAGACACTTGCTGAACTTCTTGGAGTATCAGAGATGACTATATCCCGTTGGGAAAAAGAAACAGAATTAAAAATTAAATATGAATACTTACAAAAATTAGCAGAACATTTTAAAGTTAGCATTGGTCAGCTTTTAGGCCATGAAGATAATTTTATTGAAACCGTAAAAGAACTTAGTCAAAAAGATGGTTCAGATGAAGCTTTTTTTAAAGCTTTTAGAGCATACTATGAATTAAAAACGGCTGATGGTACTGAGAATCTATTAACTTTAAAAGGGGAAGATTTTCTAAATAGGTATCGTGAAGAAATTTTAAAAAGTCTCATTCCAAATTTTAACGAGTTAAGCAAGCATGACATAGAAAAATACTTATCAGATGATAAGATTATTAATGAAGCAGAGCAAAAACTTAATGATTTTCTATTTACTCTTGGAACATTAAACCCTCAAGAGGTTCAATTATTGGTAAACTTCATCTTTCTATCTGAAGAAGATAAACAGATTGTGTTAAACCTATTAAAATCGTTGTCAGATAAATAACAAATAAAAATATGTATAACAAGGAGTAACCCCCATGGGATTTTTTGATACTGTAAAACAAGAAGGTAGTTTTTCTACTGCATCTGGAGTAAATGGACTACACTACGTTGTCCTTCAGGTAACATTGAAAGAAAAGTTTTTCGGCACTAGATCAGGAAACCTTACAGAATTAGAAGATGTTATCAATAAACAAGCTTCAAAAGGTTATCGCCTGCATACAATCACAACCGCCAATGGCGGAAGCAAAGGACTAGGCGGTGGTGACCGTATCCAGGCTACAATGGTATTTGAGAAGATTATCTAATTAATATCTTTTATAAGCCCCATAAGCGCTTTATTTTCTTATCTGGTACAATTGCCGTCTGACTGCTTAAAATCGAAAATAGGGGCATTCTCGTAGCTCCTCGCATGGTATAAACTCAAAACCTTTTCTATCTAAAAGAAAAAGAAATATAAAGATATATAAAAAAATATACAAGTAATAACACTTTTAGGTACATATTAAAAACATAGAAACATAGTTTTAAAATATTGTGTAAACCACAATTTAATCATACTTACTAATTTTTTAAAAAAATCAGGGGGATAATTTGATGATTAAAGATATTATTGAAAATAATAGTTATCCTATCGTTTTTATTGGATCAGGAATGTCTAAAAGATACTTAGAAAATTTCCCTACTTGGTCTAATCTTCTCGAAGAGTATTGGGAACAACTTAATGAAAATCAAAATATTTACCAATATATGAGAAATTTAGAGCAGAATGACGATGAAATAAAAAGTACTCTGGAGGATAAAAGACAATTTTTAATAAATATCAAAACTGCAAGTTACATAAAAAAGCAGTACGACGATTTATTTTATAGCAACAAAATAACACTTGATGGCCTAACAATTCAGGAAGCTTACGTGAATAAAATTTCTCCTTTCAATTTTTCGATTACCAAAAGATTCTCTGAATACACAATCAAAGAAGAAATGAAAGAAGAACTAGAGGAGTATAAAATATTTCTATCGAAAGCAAAGGTTATCGTGACCACAAATTATGACACCTTAACAGAAGATTTACTAGAATCGATAAATCAAAAACCAACTATTTATGTTGGCCAAAAAGGATTCTTTGATGAAACTTTTAACTGGTCTGAATTATTTAAAATTCATGGTGATGTAAACGATCCTTCAAGTATTGTTATAACTGAGGAAGATTATAACAGTTATGATAAAAACTCGATATTAATTAGTGCTAAAATCCTTTCAAATCTTATCAATTCTCCAATTATTTTTATAGGTTATTCGCTTTCTGATAGAAATGTACAGAAACTTTTAACTGATTTTGCTTCTCAGTTACCTAATGACGACCTACGAAAAAATACTAACAGAATTACTGTAGTTGAATACCACGAAGATATAGATGTTTTTGATGAGCTAATAATCAATAACCCTTCAATAAATATCTCTCACTCTATACTAAAAACTAATAATTATTTGAGACTTTTTCAGGAAATAGGCAAGATTAATCAGGGATTAACTCCTTACGAAGTTAGTAAGTTTGAATCAGCGATTAAAAAAATTGTTGTGACTTTTGGAGAAAAAGGTGAATTAGATAACTTTCTTGTTAGTGCTGAAAATCTTGATACCTTACCTGAAGATATTCAAAAACGTCGCATTATTGTAGCATTAGGGGATAAAAAAAATATGTTTGTTAACCCTGATTTTATTGATTATGTGGAGGATTATTTTAAAGATGGTGCTACTTTTTTACCCGAAGTTGCACTTCGTTTTATTGCAAATGAAAATACCCAGACAAGAATTCCTTTAGTAAAATACCTAAAAAATGTTGATTTAAATAAGTATTCTTTCCTATCTCCTAAAGAAATAGAAAAAATAGAAAGAAGAATTTCCATTATGGGGAAATTAGATAATTTAATCGATTCTATTCCTAAAGCTTATCAAAAAGAATATGATAAAATAGAAGATATTTTACGATTATCTTCTCCAAAATTAGCAAAGCTAGAATTGATTACCTATAATATTAATAAATTTTCGGTAGACAGTGTTTTAGATTTCATAAACAGTAATATTCTTCCAAATTTAAGAGAAAGCTACTTTAATAGAGTGAGTGACTTATCTGCTCAAAGAAGACTATTATTAGCTTATGACTTACTTAAAAACGGGGATATAATTTAGACAAAAAAAAACGATAGAGGACTGCAAGAATTAGCAGAAAACTATCGTCAGAGTGGGCGAGAAGGCAGGTTCTAATAGACTATTAGAAAAAGACACATTCTTCAACACTATTTTATAATTTTTAGAAGTGATAGTCAACTTCTAAAAACTATCAATAAAAAATTATTAGAAATATTGTAAAAACAATAACGTACTTGTGATTTATTACACTCTATAAATTCAAAACCTTTTCTAATTGCTTGCCTGCTGATGGAAAAGGAGTTAAAACCATGAAAATCACACAACACACGAAAAAAGACGGATCAGCAGTCTACCGCTCTAGTATCTATCTTGGCATTGATTCTGTGACTGGAAAAAAGGTCAAGACTACCATATCAGCACGAACAAAAAAAGAACTCAAAAACAAAGCCACCCAGGCTAAGGTAGAATTTGAGAAAAACGGCTCTACACGGAAACAACGCTCGCATATAACAACCTATAGCGAACTTGTGGACTTGTTTTGGCAAACCTACCAGCATACCGTAAAGACTAATACGCAGATTAAGATAAAAGGTTGCTTAAATAACTACCTCTTGCCCTCATTTGGTACTTACAAACTAGATAAACTTACTCCTGTTATTATCCAAACTCAAGTAAATAAGTGGGCGGATGAGTATAATCAGGACGGAACGGGGTATAAAGAATACAATCATCTTCACGCCTTAAATAAACGTATTCTACAGTATGGGGTTTCTATCCAAGCATTAGACAATAACCCTACTCGTGATATTGTCATTCCTAGAAAGATAACCAGAGATAAACAAGAAATTAAATACTTTCAAGATCAGGAACTTAAAAGCTTTCTCTTCTATCTCGATAACCTAGAAAATACCTTTATCAATTTTTATGATACTGTGCTTTATAAAACGCTCCTAGCTACTGGACTGCGTATCCGTGAATGTCTGGCCCTGGAATGGTCTGATATTGACCTGCAGAACGGAACGATCGATATTAATAAAACACTCAACATTTTAAACCAGGTAAACAGTCCTAAGACAAAATCAAGCTATAGAGTTCTAGATATCGATCATAAAACAGTGCTCATGCTTCGTCTCTACCGAGCAAGACAAGCAGAAAACGGTAGAAACATTGGCTTAACCTATGAGAAAGTATTCTCTGATAGCTTTGACAACTATATCAATACTCGAAAGCTTGATTATCGCCTACATAAGCACTTAAAAAACGCTAACTGTACTGATTTAGGCTTTCATGCTTTCCGACACACTCACGCTAGTATCTTGCTTAATGCTGGCCTGCCATACAAGGAAATACAGACACGGCTTGGCCATGCAAAAATATCTGTAACTATGGATACTTACAGCCATTTATCAAAAGAGAACCAAAAAAGAGCAGTCTCATTCTTTGAAACTGCCCTCGAAAAAATAAAAAGTTCTTAAAAAAGTCCACAAAATAAAAAAAGCGATACATAAAACCCTTATGTATCAACGATTATAGAATGATTTCGGTATAATTGACTATTATACCGAAATTTTTGATTTTTTAAAAGGAAAAGGGAGCAAGTAAAGAATAATCTTCACCAACTCCCTATTTTTCTAAATATTTAATCCCAATTCCGCCAAGATTTGACGTTTGTAGGCAATTTTTTGGACTTCCTTGTCCTCGTTTTCAGACCAATCTAGTTTAATTTCTGAAACAATTTGCCCGGGACGATTTTTCAAGATATAGATGCGGTCGCTGAGATTGAGGGCCTCTTCGATACTATGCGTGATGATGAGGGTCGTCAGCTGCAGCTGCTTATGAATCTTAAGGTACCAAGCGTGGAGTTCCATCTTGGTCATCTCATCCAAGGCGCTAAAGGCCTCATCCAAGAGAAAGAGCTTGTGCCCGAAAAGGTAGGTCCGAAGCAAGGCCACACGCTGACGCATCCCACCGCTAAGTTCATGAGGATACTTGTCCCGTACAGCTGTCAGCTGAAAGGTCGCAAGGATTTCATCCGCTCGGGCGATGGCCTCCGCCTTATCCACCTTTTGAATCAAGAGGGGCAGGATGATATTGCCAAGAACCGTCTTGTGCTCCAAGAGGAGATCCTTTTGCAGCATATAACTCACGTGCCCCTTGGGATTTTCTTCGCCATCAAGGATAATTCGCCCAGACTGGACTTCTAAAATCCCAGCGATTAGGTTAAAGAGGGTGGTCTTTCCAACACCACTTGGACCTAGGATAGAAACCACTTCACCCGAAGTCACCTGCAGGTTGATGTCCTCTAAAATCTTTTCATCGCCATAGGCATAACTTACATGTTCGAGTCTAATTTCTGTCATTATTTTACAAATTCGTTAGTGAAGCCTTTGTCTGTCAAGTCTTCTTTAAGGATACCATTTTCTTTGTCCCATTTGTAGAAGGCATTCCAGCGAGCAGCATCAAATTGTCCCCATTTTTCCTTGTCGCTTGCATATTCTTTTGACAAGTATTTTTGAGATTCGATGACAAAGTCACGTTTTTCTTTGAGTTCAGGGGCATTCTTAATGAGGATATCGGCAGCGTCTTCTGGGTGTTCCATAGCGTATTGGTAGCCTTTTTTGATGGCTTGGATGACTTTGCGAGCTTCTTCCTTGTTGTCTTTTAGATAGTCGTTGTTTGCGATGATAACGGGTGAGTAGTAGTCAAACTCCTTGACATAGTCTTTCAAGTACATGAAGTTAGCATCTACGCCTTGAGATTTGGCAAGAATACCATCCCAACCGTAGTAAATCCAAGCAGTGTCAAAGACACCATTGGCAATCGGTGTGATGGAGTTTGAGTCGTTGTTTGGTACTTTTTCGACCTTCTCAAAGTCTCCACCTTGTGATTCTACTAATGTTTTCAACATAGCTAGCTCCGTTGGGTCATTCCAAGTACCGTATTTCTTACCAACCAAGTCCTTTGGACTGCTTACATTGTCAGATTTACGAGAGATGATTCCTGATGTATTATGTTCTACGATAGCAGCAACGGCAGTGATTTCTGCCCCTTTTTCCAATTTCTTAGCCATGTAGTCTTGGAAATAGATAGCAAATGGTGCCTTGCCATTGATTACCAAGTCAGATGAGCTTTCTTCTGGTGGCAATTTCAAATCAACATCCACTCCAGCTTCTTTGAAATAACCTTTTTCCTTGGCAACATACAGCCCTGTGTGGTTGGTATTTGGCGTCCAGTCTAGGATAAAGTCAATCTTCTTGAGTTCTGCTTCTTTGTTGTCCTTAGAAGCAGTCCCTTGGCCACAAGCCACCAGCACGACAGCTACAAGAGCCGTTACAAGCGTTAAAAACACTTTCCATGTTTTCTTCATTTTCATTTCCTCTTTTCTTTTTCTAAAACATCCTTATCTTAGGGACGTTTCCATTTAATCACATATTTTTCACTAACATCGACCAATTTCATACCCAAAAGGCTGATAATCGACACCAGAATAATAATGGCAAACATGGTATCATACTGAAACAGTTTTTTTGACTGAATCATATAAACACCAAGACCCTCAAAACCTCCCAACCACTCAGATACCACGGTTGTGATAAAGGCGTAGGAGACACTGACTCTCAGACCTGCATAAAAGTAAGGCAGGCTAACCGGAATTTTAAAATGCCACAGGATTTGCCAAGGGTTTGCACGCATCAGACTAAACAAGGTCAGCATATCCTTGTCACAATGTCTAAAACCGTCCAAGATACTGACAATGATAGGGAAGGTTGTCGTCAGAATAATCAAGACAATCTTGGGCAAAATCCCATAACCTAGCCACAAGACCAAGATAGGAGCTATCGCAATGGTCGGAATGGTCTGGATAACCACCATCATAGGGTAAATCAGATCATTAAGCCAAGTCAGACTATCCATGAGCACAGCCATGAGACAGGCAATCAAAACTCCCAAAATTAGACCTAGTAAAGCCACTCTCAAGGTCGCCCAGCTATGGTGCCAGAGAAATTCTCTGTCGCGAACAAAGGCCTGGAGAATTTCAAAAGGAGTTGGCAGGATAAACTTGGGTAAAAGTTTGAATATTCCCGCTAACTGCCAGACCGACAAGACTCCGAGAAATCCCAAAAGACTAATCTGTCGTCTCATCATACTTTTCAAGTTTCTCATCAATGCTTAAAATCTCTCCCACATTTATTTTGACATTGGCAAAGACATTATCTGCCTCCTGCCCGGCCACTTCAAGCGCTTCTTTGAGAATGCGCATAAGCTCATCAAACTCCCCTTCCAAGACCGTTTCAAATGGTGTCACCACCATGGTCACGGACTGAGCTTGCAGATAAGCAATCACTTGATCGATAATACCAATTCGATCAATCCCCTGTGATAAGGGCAAAACTTGCAAGGCAATGCTTGCTTTCATAAAAACCTCCTTTTCTCAGGTTTCCTTTTGACAAAAAGAAAAACCTTTCCCATATATACGGAAAAGGTGCAGAATTCGACTAAGTATCCTTCCCTACGCTGGCATTACCCAGATCAGGTGCGGTCGAAGTTTAACACTTCCTCTCAGACTGTACACAGACTCCCGTATATTATATGGACATATGATAACGCAAAACAAGTAAGATGTCAAGGAAACTGCTTACAGAAAACCATGAAAAAGAGTTTGAAGGCAAATGCTTCAAACTCTTTCATAACTTTCTTATTTAGCCTCGTACCAGGTTGCTCCTTCATTCTCATCAGCAATGAGTGGGACACTGAGCTGGATGGCTTCTTCCATGGTTTGTTTCACTAGAGTTTTGACGGCTTCTAGTTCTGATTTTGGAACCTCAAGGACGATTTCATCATGCACTTGCAAGAGCATCTTGGTCTGATAGCCACCTTCAACTAGAGCTTTGTCTAGCTGAATCATAGCAATTTTGAGAATATCCGCCGCCGAACCTTGGATAGGAGAGTTGATAGCTGTCCGCTCTGCAAAACCACGAATGTTAAAGTTGCGCGAATTGATATCTGGTAGCTCTCGACGACGCTTGAAAAGGGTCTCTACATAGCCCTTATCACGCGCCTCACGTACCACTTCTTCCATATAGTTTTTGATTCCAGGAAAACGTTCAAAATAGGTATCAATGTAGGCTTTGGCCTTCTTACGACTAATACCAAGATTGTTTGCCAAACCAAAATCTGAAATCCCGTAAACCACTCCAAAGTTAACAGCCTTGGCATTGCGACGGTCATTTGGAGTCACATCCTCAGGGCGTTCAATTCCAAAAACACGCATAGCTGTTGAGGTATGGATATCGGCTCCCTCTTGGAAAGCCTTAATCAAGTGCTCATCCTTAGAGATATGCGCCAAAACGCGCAACTCAATCTGTGAATAGTCCGAGCTGAGTAGTACACTATCCTCCCACTCTGGCACAAAAGCCTTACGAATCAAGCGACCTTGTTCCAAACGAACAGGAATATTTTGCAAGTTTGGATCCACACTAGACAGACGACCTGTCTGGGTCAAATCCTGTACATAGCGCGTGTGAATCTTGCCATCATCTAAAATCCAATCCTGCAAGCCAACCACATAAGTCGATTGAATCTTAGCAATCTGACGGTAGTCTAGAATTTTCTTAACAATTGGCACAATAGGGGCTAGGCGCTCTAGCACATCCACCGCTGTTGAGTAACCTGTCTTGGTTTTCTTAGTGTATTCGAGGGGGAGACCTAACTTTTCAAAAAGTAGTTCACCAAGCTGTTTAGGCGAGTTGATATTAAACTCCTCACCAGCCAGCTCATAAATCTCTTGAGTCAGTTTTTCAATGACAAGTTCATTTTCAGCCTGCATCTCGATCAAAGTATCTTTTTTGACCTTGATACCAGCAATTTCCATCTTGGCAAGGACAAAGGCCAGAGGCTGCTCCATGTCATAGAGAAGGTCTAACTGTCCATGTTCACTGATTTTTTCAAGTAAAACAGGTTCGGTCTCAACCAATACAGTAACCTTGCGAGCCAAATGCTCCAAGAATTTCTCTCTCTCAGGGATGGCCTTCTTGACCCCCTTGCCGTAGAAGGTCTCATCATCGACCATGTAAGTTTGACCATAGAGACTCGCGATTGTTGAAATTTCATTATTCTCGACAGTAGAGAGAAGGTATTTGGCCAAGCGACTATCAAAAGCAGGGGCCTGTAAATTCAAACCAAAACGATTTAAGAGGACTTTGGCTTTCTTAAAATCATACACTTTCAGAGGCGTTTTTTCTAAAAATTCCTTGAAAATCGGTTCCTGCAAGAGCTCAAGTTTATCTGTAGCATAGAGCTTGTCTCCACAAGACCATGCAAAACCAACCAAGTCATCTGTATGGTAGTTCTCACCAAAAAGCTCAAAGTGGAAGATAGAGTCTGCACTCAGCATGTCTTGACTGACGTGGTCAACAATAGTGAAATCCAAGTTTTCAGGCGCATCCGTTGATGAAATATTTAAGGCTTGCTTGAGCTGTTTGAAGCCCATCTCATCGTAGAATTTTCCGAGATTTTCCACATCTGGTCCACTATAGAGCAAATCATCAAGGCCAATCTCAATCGGTGCCTGAGTCTCAATAGTCGCCAAGGTTTTAGACAGGAAGGCTTGTTCCTTGTCATTGATGAGATTTTCCTTCATCTTAGAAGCCTTCATGCTATCGATATTTTCATAAATACCTTCAAGAGACCCATGTTCTAACAAGAGCTTAATGCCCGTCTTTTCACCAATCTTGGTGACACCAGGTATATTATCAGACTTATCCCCCATAAGAGCCTTAAGATCAATGAACTGAGCTGGCGTGAGGCCCATCTTTTCCATGAGATAGTCCGGCGTAAAGGCCTCAAACTCAGCCACACCTTTTTTGGAAATCTCGACCACCGTATGCTCATCCGTCAACTGGATCAAGTCCTTGTCTCCGCTAACGATAGTCACATCAAAAGAATCCTTCTCAGCCAAACGGCCTAGAGTCCCGATGATATCATCGGCTTCATACTGGGCCAACTCATAATGGCGAATCCCAAGATGGTCTAACAACTCACGAATGAAGGGAAATTGCTCACGAAACTCATCTGGAGTTTTAGCACGGCCACCCTTGTAGTCTGCATACATCTCTGTTCTAAAAGTCGTCTTACCAGCATCAAAAGCTACCAAAACATGGCTGGGCTCAACCCGCTCTATGACATGATTCAACATGAGTTGAAAGCCATAGATTGCATTGGTATGAAGGCCATTAGCATTTTTAAAACGATCCAACTGCTGATAGAGCGCAAAAAAAGCTCGAAAAGCAACAGAAGATCCATCAATTAATAATAATTTTTTCTTGTCCATACACCCATTATAAAGGAAAGAGGGGAAAAATACCATCGGAAAGAATAGGCAAATGGTAATGAAGTCCTCTTTTTTATATTCTTTCTAGATTCTAGCTCCGTTACTATCTACTTGATAGCCATCCACAGTGGTATTCACTGCTAAAGCCCCTGAAGCATTAACGTAGTAATACTTTCCTCCTACTTGGAACCACTGGCTAGACTTCATAGCCCCTGAACTCTCCAAATAATACCATGTTCCATTTTCCTTGAGCCATCCCGTCTGCATCTCACCTGAAGCCTTTAGATAATACCAGTGAGAGCCATCCTTAATCCAGCCAGTTGACATGGCCCCATTTTCTTTTAAATGATACCAATTGTCGTTAACTTTTTTCCAGCCTATCACTAGCTTACCATTCTCTCGGTAATACCAACTCCCTCCTTCTTTTTTCCAGCCTTTCTCTGTATTGCTTAACTCTGCATACTGCACATATCTTCTAGCACCACTGTAGGATAGATAGCCGAGCCACTTATAACCATCCTTTTCAAGAACTTGATCATAACTCACACTCTCACCAGCATAATAGTAATCAATAACCTGTCCTGTACTTGACGGTTGGTCCATAATCGGCGATTTCCCCGTGAATACTATTGTCCCGCTGGACGGAAGCTCTGAGTTACGAGAACCCTCACTCACACTATGGGTAGCTGATAAATCCCTGAAATGAATAAAACCTGTCATCGAACTAGCCTTGACTTTTCGACGGTTATACTTTTCTCGAACCCCATAGTTATACTCTTCGATTTCAATCGTATCCCCTGATACATTTGATACCCAGGCCACGTGCCCATAATAACCTTCTGTCGACCAAGCAATAGCTCCAACTTCTGGCTTAGTATCCACACGGTAGCCTTCTCGCCTTGCACGATGTCCCCATTCATTCGCATTTCCGTAAGCAGGAGGAATCTCAAAGCCATTTACACTACTCAAACGAAAGGCCGCAAAAGAGGTACACTGGCGAGAATACATCCGCCACTGGTCGATTTCTACACTACCATTTTTGTAGTGAAGCGGATAATCATCTCCACGCGCTACACTGTCGGCTTGAACCGATTCCCCACCAAACAAAAAGGTACTCGTAACGAACAAAGTAGCCAGCCCTACACTCAACTGAGTACATCTACTCTTCTTAACTCCTGATTTAAAAAACGTCATTCATTCTCCTTAATAATATAAATTTCCGAGGTTACCCTCGTTTATACTATTCGAAAGAAAAAGAAAAAAGTGAGCAAAGCTCACTTCATTTTAGGATTCTTGGTCTAGATAATGAATCAAATTCTTCTCTGTTAAGATATCTGAGTAGGTGAAGGATTCAACATAAACATTGGCTTGTTTGTCTCCTTCAACATCCCCAAATTCAACGATAAATAAAGATGGATAAACCTCAATTAACTTACCCAGTCTGTTTTTTTGGCGCTTACGGCCATTTTCCAAAGTCATTTCAACGACTTGTCCCTCATGCGCCTTGATCTCTTCTTTGATTTTTTTCATCTTGGCTACATCTGTAAATGCATCTGACATCTTATGCCTCCCTCTTTGAGATACTTGAAAATTTATTGTATTCTTTTTGGAAAATCAATTCCACCGTTCCACGAGCCCCACTACGGTTTTTCTCGATGATAACCTCTACCTTGTTATTTGGAATTCCTTCCTCTTCTTCACCCGCACGATCATAATAGTCGTCACGATATAGAAAGGCTACGATATCCGCATCCTGCTCAATGGAACCCGATTCACGAATATCAGACAAGACTGGTCTCTTATCCTGACGCTGTTCCACACCACGAGATAACTGACTGAGAGCAATGACTGGAACCTTTAGCTCCTTAGCTAGGATTTTCAACTGACGAGAAATTTCAGAGACTTCTTGTTGGCGGTTCTCACGACCAGTCCCTGTGATAAGCTGTAGGTAGTCGATCAAAATCAAGCCTAGATTGCCTGTTTCTTGAGCCAGTTTACGTGAGCGCGAACGAATTTCCGTGATTCGAATCCCTGGCGTATCATCGATATAGATACTCGCGTTGGCTAGGTTCCCTTGAGCAATGGTATACTTTTGCCACTCCTCATCAGTCAATTGACCTGTACGGATAGAATGAGACTCCACCAAGCCTTCGGCCGCCAACATACGGTCTACTAGACTTTCCGCACCCATTTCCAGTGAAAAGATAGCTACCGTCTTGTCCAACTTAGTCCCAATGTTCTGAGCAATATTCAAGGCAAAGGCCGTCTTACCAACCGCTGGTCGCGCCGCTAGGATAATTAGCTCCTCCTCGTGGAGACCTGTCGTCATATGGTCCAAATCTCGATAGCCCGTTGCAATACCAGTGATATCCGTTGTTTGTTGTGACCGAACTTCTAAGTTCCCAAAGTTGATATTTAAAATATCGCGAATATTCTTGAACCCACTACGATTGGCGTTTTCGCTAACATCAATGAGTCCCTTTTCAGCCTGAGCGATGATTTCATCTGCAGGCTTAGAAGCCTCATAGGCTTGGTTGACAGACTCTGTCAACTTGGAAATCAAGCGACGTAGCATAGCCTTTTCGGCTACGATTTTAGCATAATATTCTGCATTAGCTGAAGTTGGTACAGAGTTGACAATTTCGACAAGATAGGACAGGCCACCAATATTTTGGAGATCACCTTGACTATCCAAAATCGTCCGAACCGTCGTCGCATCAATCGCTTCCCCACGATCCGACAAGTCTATCATCGCTTGGAAAATCAACCGATGGGCATACTTAAAGAAGTCACGGGAATCAATGTATTCTCGGACAAAAACGAGCTTACTCTCATCTATGAAAATAGCCCCCAAAACAGATTGTTCTGCCAAAATATCCTGAGGTTGAACTCGCAGTTCCTCTACTTCTGCCATCCGACTTTCCTTCCTTTTACAATCTTGTCAAGAAGTTGTAAACTTAACCTTCTTTTACACGAAGATTGATGACACTTGTAACATCTTGATAGATCTTCACTGGTACATCAATCAAACCTACTGCTCGAATTGGTGCTTGCACTTGAATATTGCGCTTGTCAATCTTGATACCAAATTGCTTTTGCAATTCTTCTGCAATCTTCTTGTTGGTGATGGAACCAAATGTACGACCATCTGGCCCAACCTTTTCAACAAACTCTACAACAGTTTCTTCTGCTTCTAGCTTGGCCTTGATGGCTTTTGCTTCAGCAATCATCTCTGCATGGGCTTTTTCTTCAGATTTTTGTTTTCCACGCAACTCGCCTACTGCTTGAGCAGTTGCTTCCTTGGCCAAATTCTTTTTAATCAGGAAATTTTGAGCGTAACCAGTTGGCACTTCCTTGATTTCGCCTTTTTTCCCTTTTCCTTTGACATCTGCTAAAAAGATTACTTTCATTCTTCTTTCTCCTTTTCCTTTAGTTCATCCAAGACAAGTTGAGTCAATTTTTCTCCTGCTTCTGACAGACTCATATTCTCGATTTGCGCAGCAGCTAGATTAAAGTGGCCACCGCCGCCCAACTCTTCCATAATGCGTTGAACATTGATTTTACTGCGACTTCGAGCTGAGATTGAGATAAATCCTTGTGTATTTTTCGCTAGAACGAAGCTGGCTTCAATACCGGACATGGCCAACATAGCATCGGCAGCCTTACTGATGACAACTGTGTCATAAGTGGTCGAATCCTTAGCTTGGGCAATTAAGACATCTGAACCCAACTTACGACCTTGTAAAATGAGTTCATTCACTTCGCGGTATTCTTCAAAATCTGTCGCAGCAATCTCCTGGATAGCAATACTGTCACTTCCCCGTGTTCTCAGATAGCTAGCCACATCAAAGGTTCGGCTCGTCACGCGAGATGTGAAATTCTTGGTATCCAGCATCATACCAGCCATCAAAACACTGGCCTGCATACGACTCAAACGATTCTTCTTAGAATTTTGGAACTGAATCAATTCTGTGACCAGCTCACTGGCACTACTTGCCCCACTTTCAATATAGGTGATGACTGCATTATCAGGGAAATCCTGATCACGTCTATGATGGTCAATAACAATAGTTTGAGTGAACAAATCATAAAAATCTTTTGACAAGGTCAGAGCCGTCTTGGAATGATCCACCAGAATCAATAATGAACGGTTTGTAACTAGCTTCATCGCATCTGTAAGAGATAAGAGTTTCGTGATATCTTCCTTCTTCAAGAACTGAATAGCACGCTCGATATCTGCTGGCATATGGTCTGCATCGTAGACAGCATAACTGTTCTCAATAATATTACTTGCAAACAACTGCATACCAACAGCAGAGCCCAAAGCATCCATATCTAGATTTTTATGACCGACTACAAAAACCTGGTCAACACTTCGAATCTTATCAGAAATTGCTGTCATCATGGCTCTGGTACGTGTACGAGTACGTTTGATAGATGCAGCAGTTCCTCCACCAAAGTAGACAGGATTCTTGGTTTCGTTATTTTCCTTGACCACCACCTGGTCACCACCGCGAACTTCTGCTAAGTTCAAGTTGAGCAAGGCAATTTTCCCTATCTCTTCATGATTTCCATCACCATAAGAAAATCCCATACTTAAGGTTAGGGCCAGTTGCCTCTGTTTTGATTCTTCTCGGAAACTATCAATAACAGAGAATTTATCATTCATCAATTCCTCGAGTACTGTGTAATCTGTGAATAAATAAAAACGATCCATCCCCACACGGCGAGAAAACATAGCATACTTACTAGCAAATTCTGAAACAAAATTAGCTACAAAGCTATTGATATGGCTGATATCAGAGTCAGACGTCGCATCCTCCAAATCATCGTAATTATCTACCGAGATGACCCCAATCACTGGTCGACTCGTTACCAATTCAACAGTTGCTTCGTATTCCCCTGAAACGTCAAAGAAATACAAAACACCCGAAGCCTTGTCCATATGAACAGCATACCGTGTTTCGCCCAAGGTAGCATACGAACCAGGATTCCCAACAGAAGCCTTGATGATGGTTTGAATTAATTCAACATCAATTTCCCCTTCTTCATTCGTCAAAATCAGCTCAGCATAGGGATTAAACCATTCCACTTCGCCACTAGATAAGTCTAATTTCAGGACTCCCACCGGCATTTGATCAAGCAAAGTACTCAAGCTATTTTCAGCTTGATGATTTACGTATTGGATTTGTTCAATTTCGCTCTTTTCATACTGTTTTTTTTGCCAGACAAATAAAAGCAGATAAAGAAGTACAAATAAAAACAAGACACTGATTGTTACAACATTATTTTGTGAAAAAATAATCAGCATTGTTAAGGTTCCGAAAGTTGCAATCCCTAGTAGAATCGCAGAATTCGGAGTTAAATTATTTTTTTTCATTCTAAACCTCTTGCGCATTATTATATCACAAATGCCCTTAAAAAGCGACCTTTAAAGAGAAAGTACTGCTTTTATTATAGCAAGATTCTCTTAAAGAAACCCTATATAAAAAAGGAGAGCAAATACCTCGCTCTCCTTTCTCCTCAGTATTACAGAATCTTCTACCTAGACTAAATTATTCACCTAATTCTAGTCGAATGTCTTGTAGGCACTCTTGCGCCTGTTTCACAATTGATTCTAAAATAGCCTTACATGGTTTGATGTCTTTCACCAAACCCGCAATTTGTCCGCTCATCATTGAACCATGAACTGTATCACCTTCATAGACAGCCTTAGATAGAGAACCGATCGTAATTTCTTCCAGTTCCTCTCGGTTTGTACCTTTCTGCTCTAATTCAATGTAGTGATCCGTCATCTCATTGCGAATACAACGAACTGGCGCTCCCGCAATGCGGCCTGTAACCGCAGTTGCTGTATCACTTGCCGCCAAAATAGCTTCTTTATAGGCTGGAGAAATTGGGCATTCTTCTGAAGCAAGAAAAACTGTTCCCATTTGAACCCCTTGTGCACCTAGGGCAATCGCCGCAGCAAGTCCACGACCATCTGCCACACCTCCTGCAGCAATGACTGGAATTGTTACCGCATCAACGATTTGTGGGATAAGAGCCATTGTATTGGTCTCTCCAATATGGCCACCAGCTTCTGAACCCTCAGCGATTACAGCATCAACTCCCAATTCTTGCATTTTTTGAGCATGCTTGACACTGGCAATAACTGGAATAACCTTGATTCCTGCTTCTTTCAAGTAAGGCATGATATGCTTAGGAGTTCCTGCACCTGTAGTTACCACTGGAACCTTTTCTTCGATGATAACGGTCACAATATCCTTGATATTTTTCATCATCAACATGATGTTGACACCAAAAGGCTTATCTGTCAACTTTCTCAGTTCACGAATTTCTTCTCGCAACTGTTCTCCGGTCATACCACCCGAAGCGATAATTCCCAGACCTCCAGCCTCAGAAACAGCTGCTGCTAGTTGATAGTGCGAGATTTGAGCCATAGCCCCTTGGAAAATTGGATATTGAATCTGTAAAAGTTTTGTAATTGACATATGAGTCCTCCTTTTATTTTCTGTTGATTCTTGTTGGCAAATGGATGCATGATGCACCATTATCCCCGTCAACAAGAAAATGTTACATTTGTCTCCTCATATTCTGCTATCCTAAGAAGTCTGGCTTACGATCCTGCTGATCTGTAAAAGGAATCAGTGGGGGGCGAGAACGTAGAACATAATCTACAAATTCCTTCCCTTCCTTGTCAAACTCTACTACCGCGAAAAATTGATCATGGTAAAAGAAAAACTTGTAATGATTCTCAAAAGCCTGACGCAACCACTTCTCTTTGGCTAAAATTGACTTCATAGGATAATCATCAACTGCTGGAACCCAGAGAGGATTTCGATGAACATGTGATAACATCAAGTCCCCCATATGGATCATCGTATCTTTCCCCTGTTTGAGCAAGATAATACTGTGGCCATTGCTGTGACCACTTGTGTGAATCATTTGGATTTCTGGAATGACATTGATATACTCCGAGAAAGTCGTCACCTGATCTTGAATCGGTTCCCAATTTTCTCTCAGATAAGTTCCCCGCGTTCGATTATTAGGGTTTCTCATCTCATACCATTCGACATCATTCACAATAATCTTGGCGTTTGAATACTTGGAAACCAGCTTCCCTTGATCATTCACATGCGTCAAGCCACCAGAATGATCGTGATGCATATGTGTCATCAGCACGATGTCAATATCTTCAGGCGAGAGCCCTAAAAGAGCTAAACTTTCTTCTACACGACTTTCAGACAAGATTCCTAAATTGCGCCTTTGTTTATCGGATAATTTTGCCGTATCAAAACTTGCATCTATCAAGTAATTTTTACCCTTGTACTGGATCAAAATAGGATCCGTCAATTCCGCCATCATATTAGCATCATTTGTTGGGTAGTAACGAGACCACACAACTTTCGGAACCGGACCAAAAAGAGTCCCTGCATCCGTCAATTTATCGGCTCCACGTAGCCATATCAGTTTCATATCATGAAATTGATATTCCTGTAAGGTGAGTTCTGCCATGCTTTACTCCTTTATCCATTGGGCTGCTATTCTTTTGCGAATCGAATCCCCAGATTTTCCATAGATTTCAATCGTTTTGGCATCCTTTAGATAACGGTCTATGGGGATGTCATCCAAGGTTTGAAAAGGTCCAATTAATCTAATAATTTCCTCAGAAATCTCAATTGCTACTTTTGTCGTATAAAGTTTTATTTGAGATATAAAGAGTGAATCCTCCTTCATCCTATCCTTGTAGGAGGCAAAGTAAGATTCAGCCGCACACAGCTTAGTATACAATTCTGCAAATTGATGTTGATAGACTGTCGCATCGATTAATCGTTTCCCAAATCCTCTTTTGACCTTTACAAAAGCCAGACCTTTTTCAAAAGCTCCCTCAGAGATACCGATAGAGATTGCGCTTAATCCAAGCTGTAATTTTTTGATAATATCATTTAACTGACTTTCCCCATTTAAGGTCAATCCTAGCAAACTATCTTCTGGCAATTTGACCTGATCAAAAGTTACCGAATTCACAGGTAAGCCCTGTAAACCAGGTTTTGTAATATCATCTCCAAAAGCAACTCCCGGTCGAGTCGTATCAACAATGAAAAATCCGTATCCATCTTGTCCGTTAGCTTCCTGAACCTTGGCTAAGATTAACAAAATATCTGTATAGCGACAATTTGATACAATTGACTTCTTCCCAGTTAAAGACCAACCTGTTTCTGTTTTCCTTGCAGTTGTTTCAATAACCTCCAAGCTGTCCATCAATTTTCCTTCAGAAAATCCCAAGCCAGCTAAGATTTCTCCCCTTACTAAGGGTTCTACATAACGCGATTGTTGTTCCTGACTCCCATATCGTAAAATAGGATAGATACCATAACATGCCTGAGTTAGTAGAACAGCAGAAAAAGCAGGGAAATCTTTTGAAATCAAGCGAATAAAGGTCAAAAACTCAGTTCTCAAAACAGAATCTTGACTATCTAAAAGCAAGGAAAAGATATCAAATTGCTCGATAAACTGATAAAGTAATTCTCTAGGGAACTGTTGTTCATCCTCACGAGACTTGAAATAGTCCCGAATCAACACTTTCACGTCTGCCTTCAATTCTCGCGCCAGCACGTCATTATAGGTCATCGCATTCACCTCATCTTAGTTGTCAGAAAACGGTTGGTAATAATCTTTCAACAATTCTTCATACACATAAGACTCTACTTCATTGTAGGAGTTTTTATAGGGTCTACAAAACCAAATATTAAATGGAATCGGATCCTTGAATCTAACC
Source organism: Streptococcus oralis subsp. tigurinus (assembly GCF_002356415.1). NCBI lineage: Bacteria > Bacillati > Bacillota > Bacilli > Lactobacillales > Streptococcaceae > Streptococcus > Streptococcus oralis. Next base: position 42,529 of record NZ_AP018338.1, on the reverse strand, counting down.
GCCTTAAAACGACTCTTGTCCACAAAAAATTCAACCGGCCTTGGCAAAAGGGCAATCAAATCTGTCTGATGAGTTGATTCAACTAAGAAGTCCCAAGTAGAGGAAAGATAAGCAAATTTAGCCTCAATTCGTTGCGAACGAAGTTTTTCTGTCACTAAATCATAAGTCGTAAATGTTTTGTTGAAGGTTGCCAATTCATAACTAGCAATATCAGACCATTCCAACAAGCTTTTCTGAGCCAGCGGATGATCCTTATCCATATAAGCAACGTATTCATCCAATTGAATGATATGTTGTTCATATTTTTTAGCATCCAAGCTCGTAGGCTCTATCAGAATAGAGAAATTCAAATCTCCATCAACCATTTTTTGACGAATTTCCTTCCCTCCACCTTCCGTAACCTGGATATGGATATGAGGATTATTTTTCAGAAAATGCGGCAAGGCACTAGCAAAATAAACTCGTAAAATCAAGGATGGAATACCAAGATTAATGGTGCCTTTTTGCTTTTGAGCTTCTATATGGATCATGGAAAGCATTTCTTCATGTCGATTAACAATCTCGGTCGCATAACGATAAATCTTGCGTCCCGCCTCTGTTAAACTTTCTAATCTTCCATTCTTGCGATTGAATAATTGAACCCCTTCAGCTGCTTCAAAATTTGTCACGAATTGACTCAAGGCTGATTGACTAATGTGAATCTTCTTTGCAGCAATGGAAAGGTTGCATCCGCATTCTATGATATTGATGAAATAGTTCATTTGGATAATATCCACTTACCCATCACCTAGCTTTCCTTCACTATTTTAGCAAGTCAATTAGACAACTATTCTAGTGTTTAATAGTTGTCTACTGACTTTCTTATCGAAATAACATTTTGAATACTTCATTTTAACGTTATATATAAAGCGCTTACAATACTATCTAGTTTATATTATAACACACTGAGTAGAAAATAGTTCTTTTTTTGCTTAAATCGGCATCGTCTTTAAGTCTTCTGAGACAATGACTTCCCCAGCTGTTTTTTCAAGAACTTCTTCTAATGTCACACCAGGAGCCAACTCTTTCAATAAGAATTTACCATCTTGGAATCCAAAAACAGCTAGTTCTGTTATGACAAGATCCAATACTCCTTTAGCTGATAGAGGCAATGTGCACTCTTTCAAGAGTTTAGATTCACCACCTGTAGTATGTTGGATTGCTCCGATTACGCGCTTAGCACCTACCAAAAGGTCCATCGCTCCACCCATACCAGGTGCAAATTTTCCTGGGATAATCCAGTTAGCAATGCTTCCATCTTGGCTTACTTCAAGAGCTCCAAGAACAGTCGCATCAACGTGACCACCACGAATAATTGCAAATGATGTTTGCAAATCAAACAAAGCAGCTCCTGGAAGAAGAGTGATTGGCGCACCACCTGAGTTTGCTAGGTTTGGATTGTAGTTATCTTTAGTCGGTGTTTCCCCAAATCGAAGGGCACCGTTTTCAGCTTGAAGAATTACGTTAACACCTTCTGGGATGAAGTCTGCAGAAGCATTTGGAATACCAAATCCAAGGTTTACAACATCACCATCTTTAAATTCAAGAGCAACACGTCTTGCAATAATTTCTTTTGGTTTCATATTATTTTACCCCCGCTAATTTGTTAGTCTCTGTCCAGAGGTCGCCCATCATCTTATGGTGTTCTTCTGGAGTTAAGCCTTGGACTACATAGTCAACAAGGATACCAGGGATGTAAATATCATCCGGTTTAATTTCACCAACTTCAACAATTTCATTTGTTTCAACGATAACTGTATCTGCCGCAAGAGCAAGTTGCAATGAAATGTTCTTAGTTGTACCATCAATGTACAAGTTTCCATACTTGTCAGCTTTTGTAGCTTTAATCAATGCTACGTCAAGTTTTAGAGGGTCATAAATAAGGTACTCGCGACCATTACGAACTACTTTTTCATGTTCGTTTTCTAGAATTGTACCAACTCCAGTCGGTGTCAAAACTCCTCCAAGACCTGCTCCAGCAGCGTGAAGACGTTCAACAACGGTACCCATTGGAGTAAATTCTACTTCCATTTCTCCACTAAAGTATGCTTTTTGAGCAGCAGGAGATGTTCCGATGTGAGCAGCAACATATTTCTTAACTTGGTGGTTTTCACAGAGACGTCCAACACCCACTTCTTTACCTGGATGTGAAGTAACAACTGAAACCAAAGTCAAATCTTGTTGATTTTGTCTAACCAATTCTTCGATCAATTCCAATGGTTCACCAACGGCAAGGAACCCTGAAATCCCAACGACATCACCTGATTTAACTTTAGAAATAGCTTCTTGTAATGATAAAACAGCTTTCATACTAACACCTCAACTTTTATTTACGATTGAATACGGCTTTACGTTTTTCAACAAATGCGCGCATTCCTTCAACTTTATCTTCTGTAGAGAAGAGAAGAGCTTCCGCTTCTGTTTCCAAACGAATAGCATTTTTCAGAGGGAGTTCTGAGCCAACTTGGATAATATGTTTAGCTTTTTCAACTGCTAGCGGGGCATTTTTCATAATCGCTGCCGCCAGCTCTTCTGCTGCAGGCAATAGTTCTTCTGCTTCTACCAACTTATTAAGAATTCCAAGATCATATGCTTCTTGTCCTTTAACCATTCTAGCAGTAAAGATTAATTCCTTTGTTTTACTAGTACCAATCAAACGAGACATTCTTTGGGTACCTGCAAAACCAGGAATGATTCCCAAGCCAACTTCAGGGAAACCAACCATTGTCTTGTCATAGCCGATTCGGATATCAGTTGAAAGAGCTAATTCCAAGCCGCCTCCCAAAGCATAACCATTCAATACTGAAATAGTTGGCTGGGTCAATTCAGATAAGCGGGTAAAGGTGTCGTTCGCATAGGTCATGTATTCATGAGCCTGAATTGGAGACATTTGGTCCATCTCTTTAATGTCTGCTCCCGCGACAAATGCTTTCTCCCCTTGACCAGTCACAATGACAACACGAATGTCCTCGCTTGCTTCAATTTGGTCTAAAACGAGATTCAAATCCTTTAAGACTTCTGAACTTAAGGCGTTCAAAGCTGATGGACGGTTAATTGTTAGATAGCCAAGACCATTCTTAACCTCTAATAAAACAGTTTTACTCATTGTTCTGCTCCTACTTGATTTATTTTGAGTACAGAGTACAGCGTCAACAAATACCAACACAAAATGTAAGAGCTTACATTTTCATCATATCCCTTTTTTCCCCATCCGTCTACTTAATCTTTATTTATATACCTATAAGTCCAGCTTATAGTATATGGTCATCCAATCCAACCTTAAAGTTTTAGAAAAATAAAAATACCTTATCAAGCCCTTTTAGAGAAAGACACTTGATAAGGTATGTAACTATGAGATCGGATCAATATCTCATTTTGTAATCGTAATATTGAAAAAGAGGAAATGACGTTCAGTTTTCTAATAACTAACGTTCAACGATGAGGGCTGTTCCCATCCCTCCTCCGATACAGAGAGTAGCTAAACCAGTTTTAGCATCACGTTTCATCATCTCATGTACCAGAGTCACTAGGATACGGCAACCTGAAGCCCCAATTGGGTGACCAAGAGCAATCGCGCCACCATTGACATTGACAATATCTGTGTTAAAGCCAAGTGTTTTCCCAACCGCACAAGCCTGAGCAGCAAAGGCTTCATTTGACTCGATCAAGTCGAGATCATCAACTGTCAAATTACCTTTTTCAAGAGCTTTGCGAGTCGCATAAATCGGTCCACATCCCATAATCTTAGGATCCAAACCTGCACTTGCATACGAACGAATGCGAGCAATGACTGGAAGTCCCAATTCTTCAGCTTTTTCAGCACTCATGACCAAGACAGCTGCAGCTCCGTCATTGATACCTGAGGCATTCCCCGCTGTAACAGAACCGTCTTTTTTGAAAACAGGACGTAGCTTAGACAGACTCTCCAAGCTAGCATCTTTTCTAGGAAATTCATCTGTATCAAAGACGATAGGATCGCCTTTACGTTGAGGAATAACCACTGGAACAATCTCTTCCTTAAAGCGTCCAGATTCTATAGCCGCCACTGCTCGTTTCTGTGATTCCAAAGCAAGCGCATCTTGATCATCCCGGCTAATACCATATTCTTCTGCCACATTCTCAGCTGTAATCCCCATATGGTAGTCATTAAAGGCATCAGACAAACCATCCTTAATCATGGTATCTACCACTTTCGAATCTCCCATACGGCCACCCCAACGGAAGCTTGGCAAAACATATGGAGCCTGGCTCATGTTTTCTGCACCACCAGCCACGACAATATCTGCATCTCCACACTTAATCGCTTGAGCAGCTAACTGCACTGCCTTCAAACCGGAACCACAAACCTTATTAATGGTAAAGGCTGGTATATATTCAGGAAGCCCAGCATGAATACTCATTTGGCGAGCCACGTTTTGGCCTAAACCTGCGCCTAGGACATTCCCCATAATCACTTCATCTACCTGTTCTGGTTTAATATTCGCTTTTTCCAAAGCACTCTTAATTACCAAAGATCCCAAATCAACAGCAGAAACATTCTTCAAGCTCCCGCCAAAGGAACCTAAAGGTGTTCGCACTGCCGAAACAATAACTACGTCTTTCATGACTACCTCCATCAGTGTCTAGTAAGTAAAGAAGCCTTCTTTTGTCTTCCGTCCCAATTTTCCTGCTTCGACCATTTTCTTAAGAAGAGGGGCAGGACGGTATTTTTGATCGCCAAACCCTTGGTTTAGGACGCCCATAATAGCCAAACAAACATCCAATCCAATCAAGTCAGCAAGAGCCAAAGGTCCAATAGGATGATTTGCACCAAGTTTCATCGCTTCATCGATTTCCTCGGCACTAGCCACTCCTTCACCTAGAATGTAAATGGCTTCATTGATCATAGGAATCAAAATTCTGTTCACAACAAAACCATAAGAATCTTTAACATCAACTGGTGTTTTACCAATTTTCACTGTCAGTTCACGAACCGCCTGAACCACTTCTTCTGAAGTCTGCAAGGCCTTAATAACCTCTACAAGTTTCATGATTGGGGCAGGATTAAAGAAGTGCATTCCAATCACGCGCTCCTGATGTTTAGTAGCAGCAGCTATATCCGTGATTGACAAAGAGGATGTGTTTGATGCTAAGATAGTTTTAGGATCAGTCAATTCATCCAATTGTTTGAAAATATTCAACTTAATCTCACGATTCTCAGTTGCAGCTTCAATCACCAATTGGACTTGTTTCGCATCTTCATATGAAACAGATGGAAGCAAATTGGCCAATACCTGATTCTTCTCATCCGCAGACATCCGTCCTTTTTCAACTGAACGTTCCAATTGTTTTGTGATATTGTTCAAACCTCTTTGAACAAATTCTTCTTTAATATCGTTTAAGTAAACTGTAAAACCAGCCTGAGCAAATACTTGAGCAATTCCGCTTCCCATTTGACCAGAACCAATAATCATCACCTTAGATATCATTATTTTCTCCTTCTTATTCTACAAAAATCCAGTGCATGAAGCAAGGACGATTGAACAAAAATCCTTCAATCGCCCTTCTGACATTAAACAAAGGCACCTAGTCCAGTAATCTCACGACCAACAATTAAGGCATTCACTTCGTGTGAACCTTCATAGGTATAGATTGATTCAGCATCTGCAAAGAAACGAGCAACGTCTGTCTCAAGCGTAATACCATTACCTCCGCAAGTTTCACGAGCAAGGGCAACTGTTTCGCGCATCACCAAGGAATTGTGCATCTTAGCAAGAGCCGAGTTAAGCATCAATTCATTCCCTTTCTCTTGCATCTCAGCAATACGAGTTGAATAAGCAATAACTGCTACAGCATTTGCCTGCATACGAGCCAATTTTTCTTGAACAATTTGGAATTTGGCAATTGGACGTTTGAACTGTTCACGATCTTTAGCATATTTAAGAGCTGCTACATAAGATCCACAAGTCACTCCCATAGCAATGTGAGCAACGTCCGCACGAGTGAAGGTCAAGATGCGGGCTACATCACCAAAACCATTGATATTTACCAAACGGTCTGAATCTGGAACCTCTACATTCTTCATAGTAATATGGCCATTGCGGACACAACGAAGAGCAATCTTATGTGGGATTGGTTCTGCATGATATCCAGGAGCTCCCTTACGAACGATAAAGCATTTCACCTTGCCATCCGCAACATCACGAGCAAATACAGGAACGACATCCGCAGTATCTGAACCACCAATCCAGCGTTTTTCACCATTTAGAATCCACTTGTCTCCAACACGTTCTGCAGTAGTTGCAAGTCCTCCAGCAATATCAGAACCTGAAAGAGGTTCAGTTAAAGCGAAGCAACCTTGCCAATCAAATGCAGCTAGTTTTGGAAGAAATTCTTTTTGTTGACGCTCATCACCACCCAAGAGAATTGTGTTGTAGCAAAGTCCGCCATGAACAGTGTAGAATGTTGCCATAGAAGCATCGAAGCGAGCAAGTTCAAGATACAAGAAGGCAATATAAAGTTCAGATGGTTTCCAGCTACCTTCACGTCCCTCAAACAATTTTGGATTGTTCATAATTTGAGCGCCCTTAGCTACAGCATAGAATTCTTCAAAAGGAAAATCAGGTTTTTCCCAGTATTCATTAATAACCGGACGGAGATGTTTCTCAATCAAACGGCGAGTTTCTTGTAAAACCTCTGCTTCTCCCAAAGTTAGACCATCCGCATAGTGAAAAAGGTCTTCAGGATATAGTTCGCGTAAAATTTCTTCTTTTGTTGCCATAGTCATGACTCCTTTAATTGTTATAAGAGCGCTTACATTTTTGTATTCGCTATTTGTTGACAACCCCATTCTATCCCTTAGGGTATTATTTTGTCTACTTAATAAATATAAACACCCCTATAAGTTCAGATTATAGGGTCCGATTCTGACTGTTTTATCAAGGATTTCCTCGTTTTTCTACTTACTTATAGGCACAAGAAAAAGTGGTTTACAAATCAGTAAACCACTCTTATTAGTTATTTCAATTTTATGATTCTTTTACTTCGAGCAAACCAACCTCACCATCTTCACGACGATACAAAACATTTGTTGTTTGATCTTCTACATCTACATAGATAAAGAAATCATGTCCCAATAAATCCATTTGAAGAAGCGCTTCTTCTAAATCCATTGGTTTTAAATCAATTTGTTTTGAACGAACTACTTTTGGTTGCACAACATTTTCATCTTCAATTAGGGCATCTGTAAAGAGTTGGCTTGTCGCAACTTTATTTTTATTCTTCCGTTCGATTTTTGTTTTATTTTTACGAATTTGACGTTCAATTTTATCAGTTACAAGATCGATAGAGCCATACATATCTTGAGAAATATCTTCTGCACGGAGAGTAATAGATCCAAGTGGAATCGTTACTTCAACTTTTGCTGTTTTTTCACGGTAAACTTTCAAATTCACACGTGCATCCAACTCTTGCTCAGGTTGAAAATACTTTTCGATCTTTTCGAGTTTAGAAACTACATAATCACGAATCGCTTCTGTTACTTCTAGGTTTTCACCACGGATACTATATTTAATCATATAAGTACCTTCTTTCTAAACATTTTTGTTTTTCTAACTATATTATAGCGCTTTCATTTTCATTTTGCAAATTTTTTCCTCATCTTACAAGGGAAAAAGTTTTAACTTCCAAAGCACCCGCTTCTTCCAGAAGTCGTTTCACACGATTCACAGTTGCCCCTGTTGTATAGATGTCATCAATCAGCAAAATCTTCTTCTTAGGAAGTGAGATTCCATTTTTAATAAAAAATGGAATTTCAGTAGTCAACCTTTCCAAACGGCTTTTAGAGGAACTAGCACTCTCTTCTCTTTTTCCTAATATATCTTTAAAAGAAAAGCCTGCTGCCTCAACCAAACCTTCAACCTGATTAAATCCCCTCTCAAGCAATCTTTCAGGACTTAGGGGAATTATAACAAATTGATAACCTCTATACTGTTTCAGCTCCTCAGCAAGAACAGAAGCAAAAACTTTTCTAAGCAAAAAATCGCCATCAAACTTATATTGACTGAAAAAGTCTTTCATAGCTTGATTATAGGTAAAAATCGCCTTATGATCAACCTGCACTCCTTCTTTACACCAAAGTTTACAATCTTGACACTGAGTTGACACCCCTGTTTTCATACAGTTTGGACAATATTTCTCACCAATCTTCTCAAAACTAGAAGCACAAGCTAAGCAAAGATAACTGCAGTCATCCTTCAAAAGGAAGAGACTACTAAAAGTCAGCTCACACTTGGTAGTCTGTCCACATAATAAACAGTTCATAAACCTGCCTCCATGTTCATCTGCTTGATTTCCTTGATTGCCTTTTTGATGGAAGTATTTAATCCATCATGAAAGAGGAGCAACTCACCAGTTGGTCTGTCCATACTACGCCCAACTCGCCCACCAATCTGAATCAAGCTAGACTTGGTAAAGAGACGATGATTAGCTTCTACTACGAAAACATCTACACAAGGGAAGGTAACTCCGCGTTCCAATATTGTCGTACTGATCAGTATTGTTAGTTCTCCGTCTCGAAAAGCTTGTACTTGCTCTAATCGATCTTCTGTGACAGAAGATACAAAGCCAATGCTCTCATTCGGGAAATGCACCTTTAGTATTTCTTTTAGTCCCTCACCTTTCTTAATCTCTGATGCAAAAATCAGCAATGGATAACCTGTTCTTCTCTGTTTCTCAATATAGGTCTTTAACTTAGGTGATAACTGACTTTTCTCTAAACAGCGATTAAAATCCGATAACCAGACTGGTTTAGGAATAATCAAAGGATTTCCATGAAACCGTCTCGGCAAGCTTAATCTTTTTAATTCTCCTGTGCGAACCTTCCTATCTAACTCATCAGTAGATGTAGCTGTTAAAAAGATTCTCATGCCATTCTCCTTTACACTATTCTTTACAGTATGGTAAAGCATTTGATTGTCAACATAAGGAAAGGCATCTACCTCATCCACTATCAACAAATCAAAAGCATGATAAAATTTTAATAACTGATGAGTTGTTGCAACAACTAGTGGTGTTCGAAAATAGGGTTCTGACTCACCATGAAGTAGTGCTATCTCACAAGCAAAGTCATTCTGTAGTCGTTTATACAGCTCCAAACACACATCGATTCGAGGGCTGGCCAAACAAACTGCACCACCTTCATCAATCACTTTGGCCACAACCTGATAAATCATCTCCGTCTTTCCAGCTCCTGTTACAGCATGAACTAAAGTCGGTTCTTTCTTTTCGACTGCTCGAATCAATCCCTCTGACACCTTTTCCTGAAAAGGGGTTAACTGACCACGCCATTTGAGAACATCTTGCTTAGGAAAATCTTCCTGCGGAAAATAGTATAAAGCTTGATCACTCCTGACTCGCTTCATCAGTAAACACTCCCTGCAATAGTAGGCACCGATAGGCAGATACCATTCCTCTAGAATCGTACTATTACAACGTTGACAAAGCAATTTCCCCTTCTCTTTTCTCATTGCCGGCAGTTTCACCGCCATCTGTCGTTCCTCTTCAGTTAATTCTTTCTCAGTAAACAAGCGACCGAGGTAATTTGGATTTACTTTCATACTTTAATATTCGTAAAAATCTCGCACTTTAGGTATTTTTTTAGTACAATTAAATCATGGAATTTAGAACAATTAAAGAGGATGGGCAGGTCCAAGAAGAAATCAAAAAATCCCGTTTTATCTGCCATGTCAAGCGTATTTATAGCGAAGAAGAGGCCCGTGATTTTATCACTACCATCAAAAAAGAACACTATAAAGCCACCCATAACTGCTCTGCTTTTATTGTAGGGGAACGCAGTGAAATCAAGCGTACGAGTGATGATGGGGAGCCTAGTGGTACTGCTGGAGTCCCTATGCTCGGAGTCTTAGAAAATCATAATCTTACCAATGTCTGTGTAGTAGTTACCCGCTATTTTGGTGGCATCAAACTAGGTGCTGGTGGTTTAATTCGTGCTTATGCAGGTAGTGTGGCCTTGGCTGTCAAAAAAATTGGCATTATTGAAATCAAAGAACAGGCTGGCATAGCCATTCAGATGTCTTACACTCAGTATCAAGAATATGGCAATTTTCTTAAAGAACATAATCTCATGGAGCTGGATACAAACTTTACAGATCAAGTTGATACAATGATTTATGTTGATAAGGAAGAGAAAGAAAATATCAAGGCTGCTCTTGTAGAGTTTTTTAATGGAAAGGTTACTTTAACGGATCAAGGTTTACGAGAAGTTGAAGTCCCTGTAAACTTAGTGTAAACAAAGGAGAAATACATGGCGTTTGGAAAATTTATTCAAGGACTTGCTGGTAACTTCAGCGAGGAAAACAAAGAGACTCTTATCAAAGAATATGGACAATATCTACTAGAGAATGAAGAAATTCAAAGTGGATATAAACTTATTCGCGATTCAATTATTTTTACAAATATCCGTATCATCTTTACAGATAAGCAAGGTGCCACTGGTCGCAAGATGTCTGTTAAGTCACTCTTTTTGATGAACATTGTAAACGTTGAAATGGAAACTGCTGGAGCAGGTATAGATGATAGTGAGATTACGATCACTTATTTAGAAAATGTCTTTCTAAAAGCACATAATGAGCATCTGAGTTTCCATAAATTTGAATTCCCTAAAAAAACGGACATCCTTCCGCTTTACACCTATTTATTAGAATTGGCTTATCACAATCGATTAAAAATTAATGGCTTAGACCTTTGATATAAAAAAATCCTATCACTTTGATAGGATTTCTATATTTTACAAATAGCCTTGAGCGCGTTATACTAGTATCATCTTATACAAAGAGGTATATCTATGACTATTTATAATAATATCACTGAACTAATTGGACAAACACCGATTGTTAAACTCAACAACATTGTTCCAGAGGGTGCTGCAGACGTCTATGTTAAACTAGAAGCTTTTAACCCTGGATCGTCAGTAAAAGACCGTATTGCCCTTAGTATGATTGAAAAAGCAGAACAAGATGGTATTCTAAAACCGGGTGCTACCATTGTTGAAGCAACGAGTGGAAACACTGGTATCGGTCTTTCATGGGTTGGTGCCGCTAAAGGATATAAAGTTGTTATCGTCATGCCTGAAACGATGAGTGTGGAACGACGTAAGATTATCCAAGCCTATGGTGCTGAACTCGTCCTTACTCCTGGAAGTGAAGGAATGAAAGGGGCTATTGCCAAAGCTCAGGAAATCGCCGCTGAACGTGACAGCTTCCTTCCCCTCCAATTTAATAATCCAGCTAATCCAGAAGTGCACGAAAGAACAACAGGAGCTGAAATACTGGCTGCTTTCGGTTCTGATGGACTAGATGCTTTTGTGGGTGGTGTTGGCACCGGTGGAACGATCTCAGGTGTTTCTCACGCTCTTAAAGCAGCAAATTCAAACATTCAAGTTTATGCAGTTGAGGCAGACGAGTCAGCTATCTTGTCTGGTGAAAAACCAGGACCTCACAAAATTCAAGGCATCTCAGCTGGATTTATTCCTGAAACCCTTGATACAAAAGCCTATGATGGTATCGTCCGCGTAACGTCAGATGATGCTCTAGCACTCGGACGTGAAATTGGTGGAAAAGAAGGCTTCCTTGTTGGGATTTCTTCAGCTGCAGCAATTTACGGGGCAATTGAGGTTGCCAAGAAATTAGGTACAGAGAAGAAAGTTCTTGCTTTAGCACCAGATAACGGCGAACGTTATTTGTCTACAGCACTCTACGAATTTGAAGTGTAGTCTCCTAAATGCACTTAGCCCTTATTAAAGGGCTTTTTATATACTCATATAGAGCCTATTCTCTAAAACAAAGTTTTGGGGCAGATAAAGGCTTGCTGGGGTTACACGAGATGTAATCTGAGAGGTAAGCGTCAAGTGAGAATTAACATGGGATTCATACTCATGGCCAATAACCTCTTAAAATACAATAAGAGAAGGAGTCAAAATTAAAAAGCTAGAGTTCCTCAATTGGAAACCTCTAGCTTTTTTGTGGCTGAGAACTATTTTGTTTCAGATTCTTTAGTTATTCAAGGCTGCTGCCATTGTAGCTGCAACTTCAGCTTCAAAATCATTTGCAGCTTTTTCGATACCTTCACCAACTTCAAAGCGAGCGAACTCAACTACTGAAGCGTTAACTGAATCAAGGTAGGCTTCAACCGTCTTGCTGTCATCCATGATGTATACTTGTGCAAGAAGTGTGTATGCTTGGTCAACTTTAGTGTTGTCAAGCATGAAGCGATCCATTTTACCTGGGATGATTTTATCCCAGATTTTTTCCGGTTTGCCTTCTGCAACCAATTCAGCTTTGATATCTTCTTCAGCTTGAGCAATCACTTCATCAGTCAATTGAGCTTTTGATCCATATTTCAAGTGTGGAAGAGCTGGTTTACCAACCATTGCACGGCTATCATTATCTTGGTCAATCACGTGGTTCAATTGTGCCAACTCATCTTTAACGAACTGCTCATCCAATTCTTTGTAAGAAAGAACTGTTGGTTTCATCGCAGCAATGTGCATTGAGATTTGTTTAGCAAGCGCTTCGTCTCCACCTTCAATAACAGAGATAACACCAATTCGACCACCATTGTGTTGGTATGCTCCAAAGTGTTGCGCATCTGTTTTTTCAAGCAAAGCAAAACGACGGAATGAGATTTTTTCACCGATTGTAGCTGTTGCAGATACATAGGCTGCTTCAAGAGTTTCACCTGAAGGCATTGTCAAAGCAAGTGCTTCTTCGTTGTTCGCTGGTTTACCTTCAGCAATTACTTTAGCTGTTGCATTTACCAACTCAACGAATTGAGCGTTTTTCGCAACGAAGTCAGTTTCAGCATTTACTTCAACTACTGCTGCAACGTTACCGTTAACAAATACACCAGTCAAACCTTCAGCTGCAACACGGTCAGCTTTCTTAGCTGCCTTAGCCATACCTTTTTCACGAAGCAATTCGATTGCTTTTTCGATATCACCTTCAACTTCAACCAATGCTTTCTTAGCGTCCATAACACCAGCACCAGATTTTTCACGCAACTCTTTAACAAGTTTAGCTGTAATTTCTGCCATTTTGATTCTCCTATATTTTTTAAAAATAGGAGAGCCGGGCTAAGCCCCGCCCTCCTAGGTAATGATTACTTATTTGAATTAAGCGTTGTCGCCTTCTACAACTTCAACGATTTCTTCGATTGAGTCAGCTTGAGCTTCTGAAGCTTCAAATTCTGCTGCATCTTCACCTTGACGTCCTTCGATGATAGCGTCAGCCAATTTAGCTGTGATCAATTTAACCGCGCGGATAGCGTCATCGTTAGCTGGGATGATTACATCGATATCGTCTGGATCAGTGTTTGTGTCAACCATCGCTACAACTGGGATTCCCAATTTTTTAGCTTCTTTAACAGCGATTTGTTCTTTATGTGGGTCAACTACGTACATTACATCTGGGATACGAGGCATGTCTTCGATACCACCCAAGAATTTTTCAAGACGTGCACGTTGTTTGTTAAGAAGTGCAACTTCTTTCTTAGGAAGAACATCAAAGATTCCTTCTTCTTCCATGCGTTTGATTTCTTTCAAACGAGCAATACGTTTTTGGATAGTTCCCCAGTTCGTAAGAGTTCCACCCAACCAACGGTGGTTGATGTAGTATTGACCTGAACGTTCTGCTTCTTCCTTAACAGCATCAGCAGCTTGTTTCTTAGTACCAACAAACAATACAACTGCATCGTTAGCCGCAGCATCACGCATGAAGTCGTATGCTTGGTCAGCGTATTTTACAGTTTGTTGCAAGTCGATAACGTGGATTCCGTTACGTTCAGTGAAGATGTACTTAGCCATCTTAGGGTTCCAGCGACGAGTTTGGTGACCAAAGTGTACACCAGCCTCAAGAAGTTGTTTCATTGAAATTACTGCCATGAGTATTTCTCCTTTTTGTTTTTTTCCTCTTCTTGATTTCAACTTGCAAAACGACCCGAGGGCAACAGTTTCACAATTCATCAAGAATGAGTATTATCGTTTACACGACAAGTTTCATTCTACCACATTTTAGCGATATTTTCAAGTGATTTTGATAGATTTCGATCTTGCTCTCGATTAAAAATAATAAAAGAGGCTCAAATCGAGCCTCTTCGTTTCATTCATTAGTTTGGATAAATGTAAGTAACATAACCTTCAGATGTTGTAGTTGGGTTGAACCATCCACGTTTGTTACCGATTGTACGATCTCCACCATAGTTTGATTCTGATACTTGAATACGAGTAGTTGAATCAACTGCTGTAACAACCGCTACGTGTCCATAGCCACCATCATTCCAACATGCAATCGCACCAACTTGTGGTTGAGAACCAGTACGGAAACCTGCAGCTGCTGCACTTGTAGCCCACTGTGCTCCGTTACCCCAGTAATCTCCAGCCCAAGGTGCTAATGTTTTAGCTCCCCAAGTACATTCACCAGTTGGATAACTTGAAGCATTTGTACTGTATGTTGGACGTTGTCTAGTAGGAGTTGGAGTAGGTGTAGGTGCTGGAGTGTAGCTTGAGTCCTCGTCATCAGATGCTGATGCTGACGTTGATGTAGATGTTGCTTGCACTTGAGCTGAGAAACTTGTGTTTCCAGAAGCAACAACTGATTCTTGTTGACTTGTTTGACGTGCTTTATAAGCTGCCTCTGCTTCAGCTGCTGCTTTTGCTTCTGCTTCAGCTGCTGCTTTTTGTTCCAACAAAGTAGCTTTCTCGCCTTCTGCAGTAGCTTTCTCTGCAGCAAGGTTTAACTCAGCAACTTTTAATTCCGCCTGTTTTGTTGTCAATGTCTGTGCATCGTCAGCAAGCGTTTGTTGGTTCGCAATGACAGTATTGATTGCTTCATTATTTGCGACTTGTTTTTCTGAGATTGATTTTTTATCAGCTTTTTGTTGCTCTAACATTTTGTTGTTAGCCGATACAATCTCGCTCATAGCCGCAACACGGGAAATAGCTTCTGTAATTGATTTTGAATTTACAATTGTGTTGATATAGCTAGTTGCAGCACCGTTTGTTTGTGCGCTACGTGCTTGTTTTTCCAAAGATTCATTACGAGCAACAATATTCTTAGAGAGCTCTGTAATTTCTCCTTCAAGTTTTTTAGATTCCGCTTGTAGTGTTTCATTTTCAGCTTGCAAGTTTGCTTGCTGTGTTTGAATAGCTGTAACTTGCGTTTGGATTTCATCTACCTGTTGTTGAGCTTCTTTTTGTTGAGCTGTCAAGTCACTAATCTTACTATCTTGAGCAGCAATTTTTTCATCAGTTGTTTCAGCGTGAACAGTCGTTAATACCGCTGCTTGTGAAACCAATACTGTACTTAATAAAAGTGACGCTAAGATTTTTTTCTTCATATTGTGTAGATACTCCTTCTATTTAAGACATTACTAGTATACCAGAAAAAGACATAATAAATATTACGCCTTTGTTACATTTTTATTTCTTTCTTATAGATAATATTTTTCAAAAATATACTGGAAAATCACCATCCACAAAAAGTTTAAAATCATTGATGGGACAAGACTGTAGACAATGAAAACTGGCATTGATTCTACTGTCAGTCCCATAGCAAGGGCCAGGAGATAACTACCCATATCAAATAGGAAGCTCATCACAACTATTGTTAACATTCTCGTCCAACGGTTCAACAAAGTCACACTATTAAACTTGTGAAGTGAGGCACCTATCAAGATAAATAAAAGTGTCGCAATTCCTATCAAGTGGAAAAAATAGATATCGTACACCAAACCTACTATACAGCAATAAGCTAGATAGAGATACTCTGACACTTCGATTGTCTCAAACAAGAGAAATAAAAACAGAAAATGACTGGCTAAGTGAAAATGTGGATAAAAGGATTCTACTAATTGACCAATATGTGCATCAATTAGCACAAGAAAAGGAAGTAAAAAGAAAATACCAACTTGTTTTAACAGTCTCATTGCTAATTCCCCACTAACTCTACCACATGAAGATCTTTAGTATCAGCACTTAACTTTACTGTCACCTCTCGTGTTAGATAATCACTGCTATGAGTTGTGGCAACAACCTCCCCAATAGGAATATCCTTAACATTGAAGTTTCCGAGTCCCCCTGTAGTCACCTTGTCTCCGGTGCTAATGTCGCTGTTACTATTTAATTGATTAATTTTAAGCAGTTCGGTTTCCTTGTCATAACCAACGATGATTCCGTAAATTTCAGTAGAACCATGCAAGATTTTAACTGAAATTTTGTCGGAATTTTCAGTGTTTGTCAGCAAGTTGATTGTTGTTGAATGCTCCTCTACTTTTGAAACACTACCAATCAACCCCCCGTTTGCAATGGCCAACATATTTTCAGAAGCACCCTTTGAACTTCCTACATCTATCGTTAACTCTTGCTTCCAAAATACTGGTGAGCGCGTAATCACATCTGCTGCTAAATTTTTTGTAGCCTGCAATTTTGACTTCATATCCAGCAACTGACGTAGTTGTTCATTTTCAGTTTTTAAACTTTCTGATTGATTAGACTCCACTTCTAGTTTGTAGAGTTGCTTTTTTAAGCTTTCATTTTCATTATAAGTCTGCGTCAAATGGTCCAAATCCGATTTGAAATCGTCAAACCACTGAAAGGGTTTTTGGACAATTCTATCCACTAAAGAGATCCCATCTCCTAGTTTCGTCACAATAGCACTTGAATAAGTTGTCACTAATAGTACAGAAACTGCGAGAACTGTGACAAAAACGATGATTAGATATTTTGATTTTTTAAAACGGTTCATATTCCTACCTTTATACTAAAAATCTGCTACTGTGAGCTTCTTATCAATCCTACAAACCTGCTAAGATTTTAAGAAAAATAAGAAACATCCCAGCACCAGAATCACAAGAATCGCCAGTGTATCCTTTTGACTCCATCTCAACTGTCTATACTGACTTCTACCCTTTCCTCCCTGATAACCACGCGCTTCCATGGCTATTGCCAATGAATCTGCACGTTTTAAACTAGTAGCAAAAAGAGGAATTAAAATCGGAATCATAGCCTTTACTTTTTGAACGATGCTACCTTCGCCAAAGTCAACCCCACGCGCTTTTTGAGCATTCATAATTCGCGTCGTGTCATCCATCAAGGTTGGAACAAAACGCAAACTCATTGATAACATGAGACCAATTTCATGAACAGGAACTTTCACGCGTTTTAGAGGCGCTAAGAGAGATTCAACTGCAGCTGCCAAACTCAAAGGCATGGTCGTTAACGTTAGCAAAGTTGAAAAGAAAATAATCAACACAAAACGACAGAAAATGATCCCAGCTTGTTGCAAAGCATAATCCGTTATTCTTATAAAAGAAAACTCAAATAAGACATTTCCACTTGAAATGAAAAAGAGCTGAAAAAGAGTCGTAAAAGCAATCAGGAAGAACATGGATTTTAATCCCTGAACGAAAAATGAGAGAGAAACGCCTGACAAAGCGATAAATATACCTGTCGCTACAAACAGAATGAGATTGGTGAGGGGATTATTGGCCCAAAATACAATCAAAATCAACAGGATCATAGCGAGCAATTTACTACGGGGATCCAAGCGATGAATGATGGAATCTCCTGGTATATAACGTCCTAAAATCATACTATCCATTTAGCGACTCCTTAAACTCCTCTATCTTGATTGGCAGTTTTTTAAAAGCTACACCCCTATCTGCCAAACGTTTACAAAAGGCTGTGATTTTAGGCACACCTAACTGTACTTTTTCCATAGAGGCTACATCTTGGAAAACTTCGCACGGTTTGCCACTTTTGACCAAACGCCCCTTTTCCATAACATAGACCTGATCAGCATATGCAGCTACATCATCCATCAAATGCGTTACCAAGACGATTGTCATTCCAGAAAGGTGGAGTTCTTTAAACAAGGTCATCAATTCTTTTCTGCCCAAAGGATCTAGCCCTGCTGTCGGCTCATCCAAAACCAAGACAGTTGGCTCCATGGCCAGCATACCTGCTATGGCCACACGTCTCATCTGGCCACCCGAAAGTTCAAATGGACTCCTCTCAAAGAGTGACTCATCAATGCCCACCAAGTCTAACTTTTCACGCGCAATTTTCTGTGCTTCTTCCTCAGAAACTCCAAAATTTTGTGGTCCAAACGCAACATCTTTTAAAACAGTCTCTTCGAAAATCTGATTTTCAGCAAATTGAAACACTAGACCGACTTGCTTTCGAATCTGGCGAATTTCTTTATTGGTTGATGTAGGGGTAATGACAGTATCAAAAACTTGAACAGAACCCTTACTTGGTACCAATAGGCCATTTAAAAGCTGTAAAATCGTTGATTTTCCACTACCTGTGTGCCCTACTAAAGCTGTATAGGAACCATCCTCAATCGTCAAAGAAACATCAGTCAAGGCTGATGAAGATAGGGGAGTTCCCTCTTGATAGGTAAAGCTCACATTTTCTAGAGTAATTCCCATAACTTGTCCTCTAGCTCTCCTTCTGTCAAATAGCCATCCGGCAACTGATAACCAGTCTCTCTCAAAGATTCTCTCAATTGATTAGTAAAAGGTTCATCCAACCCTATCTGGTCAAGGTCATCCCGAGAAAAAAGTTCTCTTGGGCTGCTGGTTGACTCCACTTGGCCTTTTTTCATGACCAAGACACGGTCACTCATCGCAACTTCCTCTAAATCATGTGTAATGGAGACGACTGTCATCTGGTGGTCTTTTCGAATCTCTTGAACTGTCTGAATCAGTTCTCTGCGTCCCTCAGGATCCAACATACTTGTAGCCTCGTCCAAAATCAAAATAGCTGGTCTCAGGGCAACAACTCCCGCAATAGCCACACGCTGTTTTTGTCCACCAGATAAACGAGCTGGTTCTCTCTTCTTAAAGTCCAGCATCCCTACCAACTCCAAAGATTCGGCCACTCTCTTCTTCATTTCTTCACGAGGAAGTCCCTGATTTTCTAAACCAAAGGCAACATCATCTTCAACAGTCGCCCCCACAAATTGGTTATCTGGATTTTGAAAAACCATACCAATTTGTCGACGCAAGTCCCAAACATTCTCAGAGGACAACAATTGCCCATCTATCCAGATTTCCCCAGACTCTGCTTCAAGCAATCCATCAATCAAACGGATAGTTGTCGATTTCCCACTCCCGTTATGACCTACAATCGAAAGCCATTCTCCCCGTTTCACGTGAAACGAGACATTATTAACATCATAATGATCCTGGTCTTCCTTATAACGAAAAGACAGATCTTTTACTTCAATAATCGATTTCATTTTGAACCAAATGTTCCTTTGAATACATGAGCGCTACCCTTAAAATAATCATAACCAGAGTAGATAGTGAAAAACAAAGCGATATAAAGCAACAGCTGACCAATTAAATTCCAATGTAAGAGCAAAAAGATAATGGCAAACATCTGACTAAAGGTCTTGATTTTCCCTGGCATAGCTGCTGCTAGAACTGTCCCTCCCGTCTCAACAAGCAACAAGCGCAAGCCTGTCACCGCAAGTTCACGACAAATGATAATAGCAACAACCCAAGCTGGAGCCATACCTAACTCAATTAACATGATAAAAGCTGACATAACCAACAGCTTATCAGCCATCGGATCAGCAAATTTTCCAAAATTGCTGACTACATTCCATTTACGAGCAAGGTAGCCATCAAGATAATCCGTTACACTAGCAACTGCAAAGATGATCGCTGCTAGCAAATGACTGCCTTGTGAATGGCCCAAAGTCAAAATAAGAATAAAGAGAGGTATAAAGAGAATTCTACCAATAGTTAATACATTAGGAATTTGTTCTTTTTTCATTGATTTTTCCTTAATCTGTAGTAAATGTAAGTGTTACAGTTCCAGTCTGAGTTGTCAGTTTCGAGGTATCGATTGTTTGATTGTCCACAGTTAAAGAAACTCCCTTCACTACACCCAAAGTAATCGTCACAGGTTCTTTCGTCGAAACTGTTGTTTTTGCGTTTTTATTGTCTGATGACAAGGTCACACCACCTTCAAGTTCACTTCCTGAAACACTTACCCAGCTAGTTGCATCCGAAACAGTCAGCTGAACCGTAGCTGTTTCCTTGCTCGTTTTATAGCGAGCTTCAATGCGGTTTCCTTCGCCTGACACTGTAATAGTTGATTCCGTAGTAGAAGATGA
This sequence comes from Streptococcus oralis subsp. tigurinus, assembly GCF_002356415.1. Lineage (NCBI taxonomy): Bacteria > Bacillati > Bacillota > Bacilli > Lactobacillales > Streptococcaceae > Streptococcus > Streptococcus oralis. Next base: position 22,310 of record NZ_AP018338.1, on the reverse strand, counting down.
GCTAGACGTCTGACCACTAGAAGATGAACTAGTTGAGGTTGTGGAACTAGTTGAGTTGACAACACTATAACTAGCTGACGAAGGACTTGGCTGAGTTTGGATGTAGTTCCAAACATAGTAAGTCACAAAAATTAAAATTGATAAAGCAAATAGCACAAAATAAAACAAAGGGAGATAAGACGTTTTTTTCTTATTTGACCGTCTACGACCAGACAGAGCTTCTTCATCAACATCGACCTCTTCATAGGTGATCATACTACCTGAATCATAGGCATCCAAGACAATTCTTTCATCTAACTCTACTGCCCAAGCATATTTTCTTAAAAAAGAACGAGCGTAAAAAGTGCTAGGAAGTTGATCGAAATCATCCGCCTCCATTGCTTCTAGAAAATTCAACTGAATTTCAGTTTTTTCCTGCAATTCTTCTAAACTCAATCCTTGGTTAATTCTAGCTAAACGCAGAACCTCGCCAATTGTTTTTTTTCTCATACTTACCATTCCTTCTTTCTAGTGTTCTTGCCTTATTTAGGCTGGAAAAATTGTAAAATCAACTAGATCACCATTATCAATCAAACGATGCCCAGCTTCAAGAACATCTTCCAAAGTAATTTCCTGTAAAATTTTCGGATAATCAAAAATTGTTTCTCCGCGATCCATCGGCTCGTATTGAGTTGCAATAAATTCCAAAGAGTTCATACTACTGAAAAATTCTCCAAACATCTCACTCTTAACAAGATCGAGATGCTCCTCAGTAATATCTGCATCACTACTAAACTGACGAATCGCTTTCCGAAACTGGTGCGACAAAGAAACAGGTTCCTTGGTATCCATCGTCAATATCACAAAATGAAAGCGACTATTTACCTCAACCTCTAGTGACAATGACGCATCTAACTTCCCTGTCTCGTATAACTTTTGAAAACGATCCGAGGTCCAACCAAACATCATCGTAAATAGCAATTTCAATAAAATATTGTAACGATAAGACTCCACTTCTGTTATTTGCCCATTACCTCTAATCGCAACAGCAAGTTTGGGTGAAGAAACTTCCATCCGAAGGCTATCGGTTTGCTTCACAGGCTGCAAGGGTAGTTTCTCTTTTGTAACTGTAAACTGTTCTAAAGTCTTCTTTTCCTTTTTCGAAAAGTATTCCTCAACAACTTTTACATCAATATTTCCAACCAAAAACAGTGACATGTTGACAGGTTTGTAAAAGTCTGTAAAATTCTCTTTTAAATTTGAAACTTGAATCTCAGAAATTGATTTCTCACTCCCAACAATATCTGTTGCTAAAGGAGTAGCAGGATAAAGATTGGCTAATGTTGCAAAAAACAAACGCGAATCTGGATCATCTTGGTACATTTCTCGTTCTTGCTGGATAATATCTTGTTCCCTCAAAACAGACTCTTCTGTAAAATGAGCATCTCCAACTAACTCATCAAGCAAATCTAAATTATCTAATAAATGGTCAATTGTTGAAAAAAGATAACTAGTCTTAGTAAAGCTTGTAAAGGCATTACTGTCCGCACCTAATCGAGTAAAAGTAGCCATTATATCCTTAGAGTTTTCTCGTTCAAACAATTTATGTTCAAGAAAATGGGCAATTCCTGCTGGATGATGACATAACCCTTTTTCCAAACTGGTATAAGTTGCATCTACAGAGCCAAATTGAACCGTTACAACCCCGTAAACCTCATTAAAATCTTGTTTAGGAAGTAAAGAAACTGTCAACCCATTTGACAACTGTGTTTTGTACACTCTTTCCTTTACAGCAGGATAGTATTTTTCTTCAAAAGTAACCCTCGTCATTCTACTCCTTCCATAAAGTAAATCGCTTGTAACTTCAAACTGTTGGCAGCTTTACATACAGCTTCTTTATCGACACTCTCTAATCTTTCCAACATCCGATCAATGTCAAAAGTCGCTTTTCCAAATAGTACAGATAAATAGAGTCTTTCAACTAGGGTATGCTGACTATCTTGAGCAATCAATAAAGATCTTCGAATCATCTCCTTGGTTTGATCAAGCTCAAAATCTGTAAAGTTGCCCTTTTTCAAATCCATCAACTGATGATTCATCATTTTTCTAGCTTGATTCCGATTTTCTCTATTGATACCTGCATACATCCTTAACAAACCACTAAACAAATCCAATTGACTAGAGACAGTATAGGCTATCCCAGCGTTCTCACGAACGTTTGTAAAGAGTTTCGAATGTGCAAATTCACCCAACAAACCATTCATAATAAGCATAGGCAGATGCTGATCATCACCATATTTTACAGGAGAATGATAGCCCATTTCCAAAACAGATTGTCCTACATTTCTCTGAACCATTCCTTCTTGTAGAACATTCGAATAAGACTGATGGTACTGGATGGAAATATCGCTCTTTCTAGCTGTAAAGGACAATGACTTCAGCGATTCTGTAATTTCTACTTCATTAAAATCACCTAAGAAAAAGAAATCAATTCGATCATTTTTCAAAGCATCTTGAAAGCAAGTATAGCTACTTTCAGGAGACTCATTTGAAATGCTATTTCGTAAATCACTGTATCTCAATTGAAGACGCTCATCATGAAAGAACAAGCTATCCAACTCCTTATGAGCAAAATAAAATGAATCATCCATATCAGTAGCTAAGTTAGCCAATAATTGCTTTTTTTCAATTTCAAACAAGGTTGGCTCAAAAGCTCCATCTAGAGCTAAGGGGGCAAATAAAGTCTGTTTCACCAATTCCAAAATTCGAGAAGTCAAGACATTTTTTTTACTCAAAAACTCATCTCGTACATAGGTAAAGGTTAAGTCAAGAACATGTGCCTGTCCCCTACGATAAGCACTCGTAGAAATATCTGCCCCATACAAACTTGCTAAATATCTACGAAAAGCTTGAGAAGTTGGGTAAGCTTTATTGGCAGTCTCCAACATACTCACACTTAACATGCGTCCTGCTACTGTCTCAAGAGATAAGGGAGCAGTAAAACGAACAGTGATTTTATTTGTTTTAAACTTTTTGGATTGAACAAAATGTGCTGAAATTCCAGGCACTAACTCCATACCTTACCTCCTTACATATAGAGTTCTATTATATCACGAAAAGGAAAATATTTCTTATTCTCTTTATCGCTTTTAAAAGAAAAATCGTTTTCATTTTCAGTGATTTCGCTCACTTAATTCTAAGAAATATGGTATAATACCATAGATTGAGGTGAATTATGGAATACAAATTATTTGAAGAATTTATTACGCTCCAAGCGCTCCTAAAAGAGCTTGGAATTATACAAAGCGGTGGTGCTATTAAATCCTTTTTGATGGAACATCAAGTTTACTTTAATGGTGAATTAGAAACTAGACGTGGGAAAAAGATCCGTATAGGAGATATAATTGACATCCCTGATTTAAAGATTGACATCACATTAACACAACCAAGTTTAAAAGAGCAAGAAGAATATCAAGCAGATAAAATTGAAAAAGAGCGGATTGCTAAACTTGTCAAAGATATGAATAAAGGTGTAAAGAAAGAAAAACAAAAAACTACTTTATCACCTAAAACCAAACAAGCTCCACGTTTTCCAGGAAGATAATCATGTGGCTCCAACATTTAACAATAAAAACCTTTCGAAACTACAAAGAGACAAAAATTGATTTTAATCCAAAATTAAACGTCTTTCTAGGTCAAAATGCACAAGGAAAGACCAACATTCTAGAAGCAATCTATTTCTTGGCCTTAACACGTAGCCATCGTACTCGGACAGATAAAAATCTCATTCATTTTGATGAAGAACAACTCCATCTTTCTGGCTTGCTACAGAAAAAAACAGGTTCTATCCCTCTAGAAATTGATTTAACACCAAAAGGGCGCGTAACTAAAGTCAATCACTTAAAGCAAGCTCGCCTCTCAGACTATATCGGACATATGAATGTGGTCCTCTTTGCACCTGAAGATCTCCAGTTAATTAAAGGAGCGCCCTCTGTTCGTCGAAAATTTATAGACATTGAACTGGGACAAATTAAACCAATCTACTTGTCAGACTTGTCAAACTATAACCATATACTCAAGCAAAGAAATACTTACCTAAAATCCAGCCAGAAGATTGACGAAACATTTCTGTCAGTCTTAGACGATCAGTTAGTAGAATACGGTTGTCGCGTCATAAAGCATCGGATAAAATTCATTAAAGAGTTAGAGAAATTTGGTCAAAAAAAACACTTAGAAATTTCAAATCAATTAGAAGAGTTGTCAATATTTTATCAATCATCTGTCAACTTCACTGATGAAGAACAGCTAACGAATTCTTTTAAAATGGCTTTAGAGAAAAGTAAAGCAAGAGATTTATTTAAAAAGAATACTGGTGTTGGCCCTCATCGAGATGACATTGCTTTCTATATCAATGGTATGGATGCTAGTTTTGGAAGTCAAGGGCAACATCGCAGTCTTGTTCTTTCTATCAAACTAGCAGAGATTGAACTAATGGAAAGCATTACTAACGAGTCTCCAATACTCTTGCTTGACGATGTTATGAGCGAACTTGACAACACACGACAACTAAAATTACTAGAAACCATTTCTCAATCTATCCAAACCTTTATCACAATAACAACTTTGGATCACTTACAAAACTTGCCAGAGAACCTTAGTATTTTCAATATTCAAAACGGTCAGATATCTGTAAATCAAAGTTGACACTTATGTAAACAAAAAGAACTCCTGAATTTCAGGAGTTCTTTTTTACTTCTTACATAGAGTAATTTGGCGCCTCATTAGTGATTTGTACATCATGAGGATGGCTTTCTTTTAGACCAGCCCCAGACATTTCAATAAATTGAGCATTATCGTGTAGTTCTTTAAGGTTAGCTGCACCACAGTAACCCATACCAGAGCGAATACCACCAATCATTTGGAAGACAATATCGGCTGCTGCGCCTTTATAGGCAACACGACCTTCAATTCCTTCTGGAACGAGTTTGTTTGCTTCATTGACAGAACCTTGGAAGTAACGGTCACTTGAACCTTTCTTCATTGCTGCGATTGATCCCATACCACGGTAAGTCTTGAATTTACGTCCTTGGAAGATTTCCGTTTCACCTGGTGCTTCGTCTGTTCCAGCAAACATTGATCCAAGCATAACCGCATTTCCACCTGCAGCAAGGGCTTTTACAATATCTCCAGAGTACTTGATTCCACCATCAGCAATGATTGTTTTACCATATTCACGCGCAACTGCTGCTGCATCATAGATTGCTGTCACTTGTGGGACACCAACCCCTGCAATCACACGAGTAGTACAGATAGAACCTGGTCCGATACCGACTTTGACAACATCTACACCTGCATCATAAAGAGCACGCGCACCTTCTGCAGTTGCAATATTACCTGCAATCAAAGTGCGGTCTGGGAAGTGAGCACGAATTTCAGCAATTTTACGTAGAACACCAGCAGAGTGACCATGGGCAGTATCAATAACAATTGCATCCGCTCCTGCTTCAAAAAGGGCTTCGGCACGTTCAAATGTATCTGAAGTGACACCCACCGCTCCAGCAACTAGAAGACGACCAAACTCATCTTTTGCTGCATTAGGAAATTCAATTACTTTTTCGATATCTTTAATAGTAATCAAGCCAGAGAGACGGCCTTCTTCATCAACCAAAGGAAGTTTTTCAATACGGTGTTCTTGAAGAATGCTTTCAGCTGTTGCAAGATCTGTACCAACAGGAGCAGTAACAAGATTTTCACTAGTCATATGGTTTGAGATTGGCTGATTGTAATCTGAAATAAAGCGAAGATCTCGGTTTGTTAGAATACCAACCAATTTACGATTTTCAAGTGTCTCCACAACTGGAACACCACTGATACGGTAACGTCCCATCAGTTCATCTGCTTCAGCAATCGTGTGTTCTGGAGTCAAGAAGAATGGATCAATAATAACACCATTTTCAGAACGTTTTACCTTACGAACTTCATCTGCCTGTTGCGCAATAGACATATTTTTATGGATTACTCCAAGACCACCTGCACGAGCAATGGCAATAGCCATTTGACTTTCTGTGACTGTATCCATGGCGGCTGTTATAATTGGGATATTTAAAGTCAGATTATCTGCCAATTTTGTTGTCAAATCTGCATCATTCGGCAACACATGACTCTCAGCTGGAATAAGCAATACATCATCAAAGGTAAAACCTTTTTTCAAAAATTTAGTGTCCCAATTAGACATTGAAGTTTCCTCTTTTCTTTCTTTTTGAACTTGACTCTTTTTGTATTGTATCTATCATACCATTCTATGAAAATTTGTCAATTATATTTATGGTAGAAATCATAAAAAAACTATCCCTGTGATCCTATGGAAGAGATAGTTTTACGATTCATATTTTATCTATTATTTAAAATAATTTATTCCCATTGCTCCCTTAACTTCAGATAGAGTTTGCCCCGCAACCTCACGCGCTTTCTCACTACCTTTTTGAAGCATATTGTACACTTCTCCCATATCCTTAGCAAATTCGATACGGCGCTCACGAATAGGGCCAAGTTCCCGTTCTAATATTTCAAGTAGATAACGTTTCGTCTTTACATCACCAAGACCACCACGTTGGTAGTTTTCTTTCATCTCTGCAATGTCTTGAGCATCTTCTGGACGACCAAACACATCTAGATAATGGAAAACCATATTTCCTTCAATCTTACCTGGATCCTCCACTCGAATATGATCCGGATCAGTATACATGCTCATGACTTTTTTACGCAAAGTATCCGCATCATCTGCTAGATAAATACCATTATTAAGGGATTTAGACATTTTAGCATTTCCATCTAAACCTGGCAAACGCCCTGCTCTCTCATTTCCTGGATAAATACCTTCCGGCTCCACCAAGACCTCACAATTATAAGCATGATTAAAGGAACGAACAATCTCACGAGTTTGCTCAATCATTGGTTTCTGATCTGTCCCAACAGGAACATAATTAGCCTTGAAGGCAGTAATATCTGCTGCTTGCGCAATCGGATAAACCAAAAATCCTGTCGGAATACTTTCTCCAAACCCTTTCTGAGCAATCTCTGTTTTTACTGTCGGATTCCGTTCCAAACGAGCTAGTGACACCAAATTCATATAGTACATAGATAATTCAGCCAATTCTGGAATTTGGCTTTGAATAAAGATAGTTGATTTACTTGGATCTAATCCAACTGCTAGGTAATCTAAGGCAACATTCCCAATCGATTCTACAATCGTTTGAGGGTCTTTGGCGTGATCTGTCAATGCTTGTTGGTCCGCCAAAAAAACAAACATGTCATACTTGTCTTCTTCCTGCAGTAATACTCTGTTTTTAAGACTCCCAACATAATGTCCAATATGCAGTTTACCTGTTGGGCGGTCTCCTGTTAAAATAATGGGTTTCGTCATTTTTTTCTCCTTCGAAATGGTCTCTTCAATTATAGCATTTTTTTGTTAAAATAACAGAAAATTATTTAAATCAAAGAGCCAATTCACTGTAAATACAACTGTAAACTTAGTTGACATAAAATTGACAAAGAAAAATTTGAATATTTCTCTCTTTTCTAGTAGAATAAATGTATTACATATTAGTAGGAGAAAAACATTGCTTACAGTATCTGATGTTTCACTACGTTTTAGTGATCGCAAACTTTTTGATGATGTCAACATCAAATTTACAGAAGGAAATACATATGGATTAATTGGTGCTAATGGTGCTGGGAAGTCTACATTCTTAAAAATCTTAGCTGGTGATATCGAACCTACAACTGGTCATATCTCTCTTGGTCCAGATGAACGTCTCTCTGTTCTTCGTCAAAATCACTTTGACTATGAAGATGAACGTGCAATTGATGTAGTTATCATGGGAAATGAAAAACTCTATAGCATCATGAAGGAAAAAGATGCTATTTACATGAAGGAAGATTTTTCCGATGAAGATGGTGTTCGCGCAGCTGAACTCGAAGGTGAGTTTGCTGAACTTGGAGGTTGGGAAGCAGAAAGTGAAGCATCTCAACTACTTCAAAACCTGAATATTCCAGAAGAATTGCACTACCAAAATATGAGCGAATTAGCCAATGGTGAAAAAGTAAAAGTTCTCCTTGCCAAAGCACTTTTCGGTAAACCAGATGTTCTGCTCTTGGACGAGCCAACCAACGGTTTGGATATCCAATCAATTACATGGCTAGAAGACTTCTTGATTGACTTTGATAACACGGTCATCGTTGTATCCCATGACCGTCACTTCCTCAACAAAGTATGTACTCACATGGCCGACCTTGACTTTGGAAAAATCAAACTCTATGTCGGAAACTATGACTTCTGGAAAGAGTCTTCTGAGCTTGCTACCAAATTGTTAGCAGACCGTAATGCCAAAGCGGAAGAAAAAATTAAGCAATTGCAAGAATTCGTTGCTCGATTCTCTGCCAACGCTTCTAAGTCAAGACAGGCAACGTCTCGTAAAAAAATGCTTGACAAGATTGAATTAGAAGAAATTGTTCCATCCAGTCGTAAATACCCATTTATCAACTTTAAAGCAGAGCGTGAGATTGGTAACGATCTCTTGACAGTAGAAAATCTAACTGTCAAGATCGATGGCGAGACTATTTTAGATAATATCAGCTTCATCTTGCGTCCAGGTGATAAGACGGCTCTTATTGGACAAAATGACATCCAAACGACTGCACTAATTCGTGCAATCATGGGGGACATTGACTATGAAGGAACGGTTAAGTGGGGAGTTACTACTAGTCGCTCTTACTTGCCAAAAGATAACTCTGCTGATTTTGCAGGAGGAGAATCAATTCTTGACTGGTTGCGTCAATTTGCAAGTAAAGAAGAAGACGATAATACCTTCTTACGTGGTTTCCTTGGTCGTATGCTCTTCTCTGGTGATGAGGTTAACAAACCTGTAAATGTCTTGTCAGGAGGAGAAAAAGTTCGTGTCATGCTTTCAAAACTTATGCTTTTGAAATCAAATGTCCTTGTACTTGATGATCCAACAAATCACTTGGACTTGGAATCTATCTCAAGCTTAAACGATGGATTAAAAAACTTTAAAGAATCAATCATCTTTGCCAGTCATGACCACGAGTTCATTCAAACTTTGGCAAACCATATCATTGTTTTGTCTAAGAATGGCGTCATCGATCGTATCGATGAAACCTATGATGAATTCCTAGAAAATGCAGAAGTACAAGCAAAAGTCAAAGACCTTTGGAAAGACTAAATAAGACTTCAAAACTCAGTTGGGTTAACCAACTGAGTTTTCTACCATTCTACGAGGTAACATGAAATCATTTTTAAAAACATATCGAACCTATTTTATTTCTTTCATTATTCCTTTAGTAATTATGTTAGGGGTATATCTATCTCAGGGTATCTACTGGAATAGTGATACATCTCCACTATTAGGAGACGGTTTCCATCAATACGTTATTTTTGATATGGCTTTACGAAATATTTTACATGGAAATGGTAGTTTGTTTTACACCTTTACAAGTGGCCTCGGACTGAATTTCTATGCTCTATCTAGTTATTACTTGGGTAGTTTTCTCTCACCTCTGGTTTACTTTTTTAATCTGTCGAATATGCCAGATGCTGTTTATCTAACAACTCTATTAAAATTTGGATTGATTGGCCTGTCAACTTTCTTTAGTCTAAATAGATTATTTAAAGATATTCCGAAATCTTTAAAACTGTCCTTATCTACTTCCTATGCTTTAATGAGCTTTACCGTTAGTCAGTTAGAGATAAAAACCTGGCTAGATGTTTTTATCCTGATTCCTTTAATTATAACTGGTTTACACATGCTTATAACAGAAAAGAAGCGCCTGCTATACTTTACAAGTCTGTCAATCTTGTTTATTCAAAACTATTATTTTGGATATATGACAGCATTGTTTCTTATTTTCTGGTATCTCTGCCAAATTTCATGGGACTTTAAAAATCGAAGATCATCTTTTCTTGATTTTGTTGTTACCTCCTTTTTAGCAGGAATGGCTAGTTTGATTATGACTCTTCCTACATTGTTTGATTTACAAACTCATGGGGAGAAGTTAACTGCCATCACAAAATTAAAGACAGATAGTAGTTGGTATCTGGATATTTTCGCAAAACAATTCATTGGATCTTTTGATACAACTAAGTATGGATCTATCCCAATGATTTTTGTTGGATTGCTTCCTTTTATTTTAACCATTCTATTTTTCACAATAAAATCCATAAGGTTTCACGTGAAACTTATCTATGCAATCTTCTTCACTTTTTTAATAACAAGCTTTTACATAGAGGCACTTGATTTATTTTGGCAGGGGATGCATACTCCAAATATGTTTTTACATCGCTATGCTTGGATTTTTTCTACTCTGTTAATTTATACTGCAGCAGAGGTCTTAAATCGTCTGAAAGAACTGAAGCTATGGAATCTATTTCTCTCACTGTTTCTTGTACTAGCAGGATTTTTGGCTACTGTATACTTTAAATCACACTATTCTTTTTTAACAGATTTGAATATCCTACTCACCCTTGAATTTCTACTAGTTTATGCTCTTTTACTTCTTGCAGTCATTAGAAAATTTATCTCTGTAAATCTATTTGCAATTCTTTTGTCTTTATTTATAACATTTGAGATAAGCTTAAATGCTTCATCTCAAATGGAAGGAATAGCTAAAGAATGGGCCTTTGCTTCTCGTAGCGCCTATAATAGAGATATCACCGCTATGGAATCCATTATAAACCAAATTGACAATCCATTTACACGTACTGAAAAACTGCAAATCCAGACAGGAAATGACAGTATGAAATTTAATTACAATGGAATCTCTCAATTCTCGTCTGTACGAAATCGTTCAGCTAGCACTAGTTTAGATAAACTTGGATTCAAATCCTCTGGAACCAACCTCAATCTCCGTTATGCAAATAACAGTCTTTTAGCAGACAGTTTATTTGGAATCCAGTACAATATTTCTGAAACTTCACTTGATAAGTATGGCTTTCAAGAGATTTATCAAAAGGATCATTTAACCTTATATAAAAATCAACTCTCTTTACCCATTGCCTTTGCCACTCAATCTATTTACACCGATGTAAACTTTAATAATCATACTCTAGATAATCAGGCTTTATTTATAAACCAGCTTGCTAATCTCAACTTAGATTACTTCTCCCAAATAGCATATGATAAAACAGATAATTCTGAAGGTTTATCGAGCATCACAGGTTCTGCGAATGAAGATGCAAAGATTGATTATCAAATTGAGGTTCCTCAAAATAGCCAAGTCTATCTCTCTTTTTCAAATCTTCATTTTACAAACGACAAGCAAAAGAAAGTTGACATCATTGTCAACGGTGAAAAAAAGACTTTTACAACTGACAATGCATTTAATTTCTTTAATTTGGGTTATACTGAAGAACAAAAAACTTTCAATATCAGTGTTAGTTTCCCTGGAAATTCTCAGGTGTCATTTGAATCTCCAACCTTCTATCGTTTAGATACTCAGGCTCTTACTGAAGCAATCCAAAAAATTAAAGAACAACCTATAGAAGTATCCACCTCTAAAAATAAAGTCTTTGCTACATATGAAGTCAAACAAGATACTTCTATTTTCTTCACTATACCTTATGACAAAGGTTGGTCTGCATACCAAGATGGGGAAAAACTTGAAATCAAGCAGGCTCAAACTGGTTTTATGAAAGTTGATGTCCCAAAGGGAAAAGGCACCATTACACTTTCCTTTATTCCCAATGGTTTTGTTATTGGAGCAGTCTGCTCAGTAACTGCCCTTCTTCTTTTTGGGATCTATAATCACAGACGAAATTTATCTAAGACAGAAAAAGATTGACCAATTCCTTGGTCAATCTTTTTAATCCTCTTGCATCTTCTTAGGTTGATAAGCCAGCATACCTAAAACAGTAAAGAAGGCTAGAGTTATAATAAGGAAAATTACTTGATGATGAATATTTCCTGTCATAGAGATTGTTTGTCGTAAGCCTGATACTGAGTAACTCATTGGTAACCATGGATTGACAGTTTTAAAGAAATCATTTGTCAAAGCAAGTGGATAAGTCCCTGCACTTGATGCTAACTGTAATAAAAGTAAAATAAGAGAGAAGAAAGCTCCTATACGGCTATTCCAAGTTGTTAAAGCTGTAACCATAGACATGAAAGCTAAACTTGTGATTATAATTAGAATCAAGGTCCTCATCTCATGGTTCGCAGTCAATCCGATAAGATGGACACCTCCATAAACTAAAACACCTGCTAAGACAGCTATAATCCCATTTATTTCAGAGCGAGACTTCAACCAAGCCCAACGGCTCTCTGGATGACGTCCAGAAGGCAACTTCGCAAAAATCATATTGGTAGATATAGCAGCAACAAAAAGAGCAACTGATATCATATAAGGAGCCATGGCAATCCCATTTACAGGAACTTGGTCATTGTCTGTTTTTGAGAGAACTAGAGGTTCAGATAATGTTTCTGCATTTTTAGATTCTGTCGAAGCTGATTTGAGTTGATTATTAGCATTGCCTAATCCTTGTCCTAATGAATCAACTCCTGTTTGTAAATCTTCAAGACTAGAGGTTAAAGTTGTTCCACCATCTGCTAGTTTTCCAGCACCATCTGCAATCTTCATAGCGCCACTTCCTAGTTGAGATGCTGCAGAAAGTAACTGTGTTGATTTATCTGTTAATTGACCAGAGCCAAATTGTAATTTAGTAATACCTGCTATCAACTCTGGACTCTTATTATTCAATTGAGCAGAACCAGATGACAAACTTTCTATACTTGATACTAATTCTGGAGCTTTTCCAGCTAACGCATCTACTCCAGCTGTCAAGGTTGATGTGTTTTCTGTCAACTTACTTGATCCAGAAACTAATTGATCTAGACTAGTTGTTAAACTTGCATTCTTTTCACTTAGTTGATTAGCACCTATAGAAATAGTATCCAATCCTTTAGTATAGTTTACAACTCCTTTTTCAATTGACTGACTTCCAGGAACTAACTGATTATTTACAGAAGTTTGTAATGTTGTAAATCCATTTGACAAGGTTGTCAAGGAGCTAGATGCTGCAGGTAAGAGTTGATTTGCTTTCGTCTGCACATCAGATAGATTAGATACTTGTTGTTCTGAATTCTCTATACTTTCTTTTAATCCCCCTACTGTCGTTAAAATTGTTTTTGCTGACTCAATAGTAGAATTAGAATTTTTAGAAATAGCTTCTGTCAGTTCTTTCTTTTGTTCCTCTGTAAGAGATTGATAAGTAGCTGTTGATTGAAGGTTAACAATAGTTTTCTCTTGTTCTGTCTGACTTTTAGTCACAATATCCTGTGCAAGAGTTGTTAGATTTGGCAAAGCTTCTGATAATGTACTTTTCAGTTGAGTAGTATCTGATATCGTAAGAGCTTGTAGTATTTTATTCAGTTCCCCTAGACTAGTCGCCAATTGAGTTATTTGTTCATTCTGTTGAGATGAGGACTCCAATTGACTTGAAATTTCTTTAATACCAGTATTTAATTGCTCTATTCCATCTCTTAGTGTATCTGATTGGTTAGATAATTGACTCGTTCCGCTGGAAAGTTTTTCTACACTACTTGCATAAGCATTTACACCAACTGAAAATTGACTGAGACCTGCATCCAGTTGTGAAACGCCACCTGTGTAAGATTTTATGCCCGTATTTAGCTGATTTATACCTGTCACCAACTCAGGAGTTTTTGAAGATAATTGACTAAGTCCAGTGTCAACTTGTGAAACGGCATTTGTATAACTTTGTAAACCACTATTAAAAGCCCCTAAACCAAGATGTAATTGCTCTATGGCAAATACATAAGCAGACATGCCTTTTGTAAATTGATCAGCTCCATTTGAAAAAGTTACACTTGAGTTAGCTAGAGTATTAAGATTTGCCGTCAATGTTTGACTTCCTTTTGCTAACTGATTAGTCCCATCAGCCAGTTGTTCACTTCCATCAGCTGCTTTATTTATCCCAGACTTCAAGTCACTCATTTTTTGAAATAGTGCCTTAGTATATGTTTCAGTTACATTCGTAGAGACGGTTTGTTTTAATTGTGTCATTGCAGAATCACTCATCTTACTTGCAATAAAGCTACGGCCACTTGAAGTTTGATAATCAATTTGCATCTGTTCAGGGTGATTTGTTAGGATTGAAGTAGCTTTTTCAGATAAGTCACTTGGTAAAGTTACTACCATATAGTATTCGCCATCATCTAGCCCCTTTTTCCCCTCTTCTTCATTGACAAAATGAAAATCTAAAGTCTTATTTTCTTTTAAATTAGACACCATGTCTTCACCTATTGTCATTGTCTGTCCATTATAAGAAGCTTCCTTATCATTATTAACAACTGCTACAGGTAACTCCGATACTTTACCATATGGATCCCACATTGACGATAAAAATATGATATTGTATAAAGCTGGAATAAGAGAAATTCCTATCATTACAATAATGAATGTCGGTTTTTTAAAAATTGCTTTCCATTCTTTAAACATATTTCCTCCTTTTTTAAACATATTGTCTAAATTTTTGATATAATAGATTATACATTAAAAAATCTAAATTACAAGATAAAAAAATATTTTTTAGACATATAGTCTAAATTGTTCATAAGGAGAAACTATGAAAGAAAGTAACAAACGATTAAAGACAAAGAGAAATATTGAAAATGCCATGGTTCAATTATTGATAGATCACCCCTTCGATCAAATTACTACAATTAAATTAGCAGAAAAAGCTGGAATTAGTCGTTCTAGCTTCTATACTCATTACAAGGATAAGTATGATATGATTGAACACTATCAAAGTAAGTTATTTCATACATTTGAATATATCTTCCAAAAACATGTTCATCATAAAAGAGATGCTATTCTAGAAGTATTTGAATATCTAGAATCAGAACCACTTCTGGCTGCTCTTCTTTCTGAAAATGGAACCAAAGAAATCCAAAATTTTTTGAGAAATAAACTGCATATTATGCTTAGTACTGATCTTCAGAAACGTTTTATGCAACTACAACTAAATTCAATTGAGTTAGAATATAGCAGTATTTATCTAACAAATGCCCTATTTGGTGTTTGTCAGACTTGGATTGCTCATGGGAAAAAAGAAAGTCCGCAAGAAATGACAGACTTCCTTATGAAAATGTTAGGTGATACAAACTAAGAATAAAAAGAACACCAGATGGTGTTCTTTTTATCTAACTCCGCCAGTAGGACTCGAACCTACGACATCATGATTAACAGTCATGCGCTACTACCAACTGAGCTATGGCGGATAAAATAGTCCGTACGGGATTCGAACCCGTGTTACCGCCGTGAAAAGGCGGTGTCTTAACCCCTTGACCAACGGACCATCTATCTGTAGCAGATATAACCATTATATCAATTTCTTACTTATTGTCAATCACTTTTTAGATTTTTTCTCTAGAATATCTTTTAGTTTACGAACTTTCAAACGGGTAATAGGACAACGATGATCTTCATAAAAGACAACTTCTAAATTTTTTCGATCAATTTCTCTCACATTTCCTACATTGACAAGGAAAGATTTATGGGAGCAATAAAATCGCTGAGTATGTTTGTCCTTCTCCTGAATATCTGTCATAGTTCCATAAAACTCTTTGGCAAAATTCTTACCAATAATTCGCAATTTATGAGAAACACCTGTTGTTTCGATATACAGAATATCATGGTAAGGAATTTTCAAATCATTTCCCTTATAGTTGTAATCAAAATAGTCTACAACATCTTCGTTTTCAAGCAGCATGCTCTTAGTGTAAAAAATACTCTGCTCGATACGTTTTTTGAACAATTCATCATTGATGTCCTTATCTACAAAATCTAAAGCTGATACCTGATACTTATAAGTTAAAGTAGCGAATTCAGATCGACTGGTAATAAAGACAATAATAGCATAAGGATTGTGATGACGAATAAACTGAGCCACTTCAAATCCCTTTTTCTCAATTCCATAAATATCGATATCTAGGAAATAAAGCTGGTTTACTTCATCATTTTCGATATATTCCTTAAACTCACGAACTTTTCCTGTTGTCTTATATGAAATAGGAATATTCGATTCTTCCGAGATTTCATTTAATATTCTCTCTAGTCTCACTTGATGTTCAATAACATCTTCTAAAATTAATACTTTCATTCAAATTCTCTCTTAAATCTAATAATTTGTCTAAATGTGTTGTCTTCCATTTCTGTTTCTAAAATAATGTTGTCATACTTATCTAAGATCTCCTTGACATTATTAAGTCCTAGACCTCTGTTTCTTCCCTTGGTAGAGAAACCTAAGGCAAATAAATCTTCTGAAGGCGTCATAGTGATTTTACATGAATTCTGGATAACTATAACTGTTTCAAAATCCATTTTAATGACTGCAACTTCCATTTGTTTCAAGTAACTATCTGCGGCACCTTCAACAGCATTATTTAATAAAATACTCATGATGCGAACAAGATCAAGTAAATCCATTGACAATCTAGTAATGACATCTTTTACTTCCAATGTAAACTCTACATCATTATTTCGTGCATATACAATCGATTGAGCAATTAAACTTCGTAAAGCCGAATCTTCTATGTTATTTAAATCAAAGTAAGTATATTTGTCTGACCTCAATTTCTGATTTGCTTTTACTAGGACTTCGTTGTAAATCCTGTCAATTTCGTGTAAATTTCCGCTGTCAATCGCCATTTGCATGCTGACAAGCATCCCTGCATAGTCATGACGAAAACCTCGAATCTCATTATACAAACCCACAATCTCATCTGTATAAGTTTGTAAATACTTTTGTTCAAATTTCTTCTGCTTTAGGGCAATCTCTTTTTCAATTTGAACCTTATAAGAATTCATTGCAAAGAAAACTAATAGCAGACAGATAAAAACAATGGTTGATAAAATACTTCCAAAACTATTTAAGTGATGAATCGTACTTACTATATCTGAAACAAACAATAAGATATGCAAACCAAAGAAAGCAACTATTACTTTTTTTAAAAAAGGGTACAGATAATCTTTATCAAAATATTTTATTTCCAAATGAAAATAACGAATTGTTTTTAAAATAACAAAATAAGTCAACAACAATACTACTAGAAAGAATATACTTTCATAGTGTAATGCAAGCTCATCACCTGTTATCGAGGATAGGGTTACAGCTATAAAAGTATGAGTACTATGATATAAGAGAGAAAGCAAGAAACTTAGGAATACTCCCCTATACTTATCAAACTTTTTAAACCATATAAAATAAGCGTATAAAATAAATGGATATAAAAATTTTTCAATCCCTAGTCCACTTAAATATATAGAATAGAAGAAAAATTCAATTACAAATTCTACTATTACTGTGTAAAAAATAAAGAAGTATTGTTCTTTTCTAGTTGTATTACAAATCAAATTATAACTTTTACTAGTAATAAAAATATGTAATATAACGCTTATTATTGCGAAAAAATCCATTCTTTTCTCCCTTTACTTTCTTTTAAAAAAATAAAATAAAAAATTATTTTCCTTTCTAATTTCTCCACCTCGAATCTCCTGCAATTCTGCCTCTGTTACCTCTTTAAATTGTTCCAATTTTACTGTATTTTTCATAATGAAATCTCCTGTATTATTTTTTTCTTGTAAGTTAACTTACAAATCTATTATACAAAATGAAGACCATGTAAGAAAAAATTTTTCTCAACTGTACATTTTTGCACCTGAAACGCACTTTTTTAAGAAAAAAGCTGGGAAAACTCCCAGCTTTGCATCTAAAATTGATCCCAGCAGGATTCGAACCTGCGACCGTTCGCTTAGAAGGCGAATGCTCTATCCAGCTGAGCTATGAGACCTAACATGAACATTCTATCAAAAAACAAGAGCTAAGTCAATCTTCTATTTGTGATAAGGAGATCCCTGCTGAATTGTAAAAGCTCGGTAAATTTGTTCAATTAAAACCAATCTCATTAACTGATGTGGTAAGGTTAAACGTCCGAAACTGACAGAAAGATTAGCCCTATTTTTTACAACAGGAGCTAGACCTAAACTTCCTCCAATGATAAAAGTAAGAGTTGAATATCCTTTTATAGAAGCCTGCTCTAGTTGCTTACTAAATTCCTCTGAGGAGAGTGTTTTTCCTTCAATGGCTAGTACAACGACAAAGTCTCTTTCTCCAACCTTAGAAAGAATTCTTGCGCCTTCTGTTTCCAAAATTTTTTGATTTTCTAATTCACTGGCTTTGTCAGGTGTCTTCTCATCAGCGAGCTCAATCATTTCTAATTTGGCGAAACGTAAAATTCGTTTGGTATACTCAGCAATACCATCTTTTAAGTATTTCTCTTTCAGTTTTCCTACTGTTACAATTTTTATTTTCATTCTTCTATTCTATCATATACACACTTCATTTCACATCTTATACACAAAAAAATCATCCAAAAATACTATTAAATTCACAGAATAAGGTGAGTTATCCACAACTTGTGTAAAACTTTAAGCTTTTAAGTTTGGATTAAGTTAATAGGTTTATAATCTGAGTAAATAAATAACAAACGGAGGCGTTTATGAAACACTTACAAAAATTTTACAAAAAGGGAGTTAAAGTTCTTGTAATCATTCTAATAGGATTTTTAAGTGGTGCCTTAGGAAGTTTCGTAACATTACAACTTTATCAAAAACAAGGAAATCAAGCTACAAATAATAATTCTGGCACTGTAACTCAAACATCATACAAGAATGAAAACTCAACTACTCAAGCAGTGAATAAAATTAAGGATGCTGTTGTATCAGTCATTACTTACTCTGCTAATAAACAAAGTAGTGTATTTGGAACCGAAGAATCAAATTCTGATACGGATAATCAACAGATTGCAAGTGAAGGATCAGGTGTCATCTATAGAAAGAACGAAAATGATGCTTATATTGTAACAAATACTCACGTTATTAACGGAGCTTCAAAAGTTGATATCCGCTTAGCTGATGGTACAAAAGTTCCTGGTGAAATTATCGGATCGGATACCTTCTCTGATATTGCTGTCGTAAAAATTTCTTCAGAAAAAGTTACAACAGTGGCAGAATTTGGTGATTCAAGCCAACTTAATGTTGGAGAAACAGCGATTGCTATTGGTAGTCCTTTAGGTTCAGAATATGCTAATACAGTTACACAGGGAATCATCTCAAGTCTTAATCGAAATGTTTCTCTAAAATCTGAAGATGGTCAAGCTATTTCAACAAAAGCCATTCAAACAGATACGGCCATTAACCCTGGTAACTCTGGTGGTCCGCTTGTAAATATTCAAGGACAAGTAATTGGTATTACATCAAGTAAGATTGCAAGTAATGGTGGAACATCTGTGGAAGGTCTTGGTTTTGCAATTCCTTCAAACGATGTACAAAATATTATTAAACAGCTTGAAAGTGATGGTAAAGTGACTCGTCCTGCTCTTGGAATCCAAATGGTCAATCTATCTAACGTTGGAGCTAATGATCTTAGAAAACTAAACATTCCAAGTGGCCTCACTTCAGGGGTAGTTGTTCGATCTGTTCAAAGTAATATGCCTGCAAATGGACATCTTCAAAAATACGATGTCATTACTAAAGTTGACGACAAAGAGATTACTTCATCAACAGACTTACAATATGCTCTTTACAACCATGCTATTGGAGACACTATAAAAATAACCTACTACCGTAATGGTAAGGAGGAAACAACCTCTATAAAACTAGATAAGAATTCTGGTGATTTGGAACGTTAATTGACATCAGTGTAAAGAAAACTTTACAGAAAGTAAAAGATATGTTAGTGTAGAATCATGGAAAAATTTGAAATGATTTCTATCTCTGAAATACAAAAAAATCCTTACCAACCTCGGAAAGAATTTGATGTAGAAAAATTAAAAGAATTGGCTCAGTCAATCAAAGAAAATGGGCTCATCCAACCAATCATCGTTCGTCAATCTCCTGTAATTGGTTATGAAATCCTTGCAGGAGAGAGACGATATCGAGCTTCTCTCTTGGCTGGTCTGACCTCTATTCCAGCCGTTGTGAAACACCTATCAGATCAGGAAATGATGGTTCAATCAATCATTGAAAATTTGCAGAGAGAAAACTTAAATCCTGTTGAAGAAGCACGCGCCTATGAATCTCTAGTAGAAAAAGGATTTACTCACACTGAGATAGCCGATAAAATGGGGAAATCTCGACCTTATATCACTAATTTTATTCGTTTACTTTCCCTACCAGAATATATCTTAGCTGAAGTAGAAAATGGGAACATTTCTCAAGCACATGCACGTTCACTAGTTGGTTTGGACAAAGAGCAGCAAGACTATTTCTTCCAACTAATCAAAAATGAAGATATTTCTGTGAGAAGGTTGGAAGCACTACTGACAGAAAAAAAAAAAAAGAAGCAGAAAAAAAGCGATTCTTTCATCAAAGATGAAGAAGATAAATTAAAAAAACTACTAGGTTTAAGTGTAGAAATTAAACTTTCTAAAAAAGATACTGGAAAGATTGTCATCTCTTTTTCAAGTCAAGAAGAATACGATAGAATTATTAACAGCCTGAAATGAGGCTGTTCTTTTATTTTCTCAACCCACAAATTTATCCACCAATTTTTTTATCAAAAAGCCTATTGAATCAAGGAAATATCTATTTATCCCCAACCTGTGGATAAATACTACTAACATTGTGGATTCTTTTCCACAATCTGTGGAAAATTCCTACTATCTATGGTAAAATAAGTCTAGCACTAAACTACTAAAATCATAGTAAAGGAGGAAAAATAGTTGAAAGAAAAGCAATTTTGGAATCGTATTTTAGAATTTGCTCAAGAAAGATTGACGCGATCTATGTATGATTTCTATGCTACACCTGCTGAACTTATCAAAGTAGAAGAAAATACAGCTACTATATTTCTACCGAGATCAGAGATGGAAATGGTGTGGGAAAAGCAATTAAAAGATATTATCATTGCTGCTGGTTTTGAAATTTATGATTCTGAAATCAAACCTCACTATATTTTCACTAAACCTCAGAGTACAGAATCTCCTCAAGTAAATGATACAAATAGTGTCTCTACTTACGATTATACACCTACACTACCAACGATTCCCTATTCTGAAACGGGATTAAAAGAAAAATATACCTTTGATAACTTTATTCAAGGTGATGGGAATGTTTGGGCGGTGTCAGCTGCACTAGCTGTATCTGAAGATTTAGCTCTGACCTATAATCCTCTTTTCATCTATGGAGGACCTGGTCTTGGAAAGACTCATTTGCTCAATGCGATTGGAAATGAGATTTTGAAAAATATTCCTGATGCGCGTGTCAAATACATTCCTGCCGAAAGCTTTATCAACGACTTTCTTGAACACTTGCGACTTGGGGAAATGGAAAAGTTCAAAAAGACTTACCGTAGTCTTGATCTCTTATTGATTGATGATATCCAATCTCTCAGCGGTAAAAAAGTCGCAACCCAGGAAGAATTTTTCAATACCTTCAATGCTCTTCATGATAAGCAGAAACAGATTGTCCTAACCAGTGATCGAAGTCCTAAACACCTAGAAGGCCTTGAGGAGAGGCTTGTCACGCGCTTTAGCTGGGGATTGACGCAAAATATCACCCCTCCTGACTTTGAGACACGTATCGCCATTCTTCAAAGTAAAACAGAGCATTTGGATTACCATTTCCAAAGTGATACTCTGGAATACTTGGCTGGCCAATTTGACTCAAATGTTCGAGAACTGGAAGGAGCAATCAACGATATCACTTTAATTGCCAGAGTGAAGAAGATTAAGGATATCACTATTGATATTGCTGCGGAAGCTATTAGAGCACGTAAGCAAGACGCCCGCCAGATACTTGTTATTCCAATTGAGAAAATCCAAACTGAAGTTGGTAATTTTTATGGAGTGAGTGTCAAAGAAATGAAGGGTACGAGACGAGTTCAAAATATCGTTTTAGCGCGTCAAGTTGCTATGTATCTAGCTAGAGAACTGACAGATAACAGTCTTCCAAAAATCGGAAAAGAATTTGGCGGAAAGGATCACACCACCGTGATTCATGCCCATGCTAAAATCAAATCATTGATTGACGAAGACGATAATTTACGTTTAGAAATAGAAGCAATCAAAAAGAAAATTAAGTAGCTTGTGGATAAGTTTTCCTTTCTTATCTTTTTTATCCACATTTTTTAAACAAGCTTAGAAGCTTAAGTTTACTAAATAGAACTCAGTTTTCCACAGAA
Organism: Streptococcus oralis subsp. tigurinus; assembly: GCF_002356415.1. Taxonomy (NCBI): domain Bacteria; kingdom Bacillati; phylum Bacillota; class Bacilli; order Lactobacillales; family Streptococcaceae; genus Streptococcus; species Streptococcus oralis. The sequence continues at coordinate 55 of NZ_AP018338.1, read as the reverse complement.
TTCACACACTCTATTATTACTATTAACTTTCTAATACTAAAATAAAGGAGAATCC